>SVRR01000005.1 GCA_015064745.1 Oscillospiraceae bacterium
CTTTGCCGTAAGGCAAAGTTCGTTTTACTACATCTGAAATTCGCTTGCGCGATATGCGCTCGCGGAAGCAGAGCTTCCGTGCAAAATCTTCGATTTTGAAGCGAATTTATGATAAAATAAAACAAAATGGCAAGGACAAAGTCCTTGCCGCCGCGTGCGAAGGCACGCACACTTTGCCGTAAGGCAAAGTTCGTTTTACTACATCTGAAATTCGCTTGCGCGATATGCGCTCGCGGAAGCTCTGCTTCCGTACAAAATCTCCGATTTTGAAGCGAATTTATGATACAATCGAAAAGCGGCTGAGGAGCGCAATATGAGATACGTAAATCAATTAGACTATCCGCACGTTCCCTATCATACTATATGACCCTCATTTCCACGGACGGCAAAGAGTTTTGCTTCCTTGACCCCGGCTATTCGCCCGAGAAATTTAAGCTTCCCGAACGAAAGGGAAGAGTGGACACCTCGCGTGCCCCCTTCCTCTATTGTGACATAGAGGTGATGGACGGCGAGGTCACGACTAAGCCCTATCCCAAATATCATTTGTTTTCTCCCAAGCGATAAAAATAAATAATTGTTTAAAAAAGAAAGGATATTAATATGAAGACAGGATTTTCCAAAAAAAGCATTACCCCGCCGCTCGGCGCGCCGATCGTCGGATATTACAACGAACGCCGTGTGAAGGGCGTGTTAGACGAGCTTTACGTCCGTGCGGTTGCCTTTGACGACGGCGAAAAGCTTGCTTTTTTGATCACCCTTGATCTTTGCTTTTTTTCCCAAACCTTCTACGACGAATACAAGAGCATGATCGCCGCCGAGACGGGTGCGTCGCCCGAGGCGGTGTTTATCACCTGCTCTCACACCCACACAGGCCCCCTTGTTGGCAAGGATTTCGCGTCGGAGCTCCAAAGCTCTCCTGAGTATTTGGCGACGCTGAAGCTTGCCGTGCGCGACGCGGCGCTCTATGCCGTCCTTGATCTTAAACCTACCTGTGTCAAGATCGCGACGACGGAGGCAAAGGGCATCTCCTTCTGCCGCCGCTATCGCATGAAGGACGGCTCGGTGGCGACCAACCCCGGCGTCGGCAACCCGAATATCGACCACGCGCTCTCCGAGCCCAACGAGACGGTGAAGGTGCTTCGCCTTGTGCGTGAGGGCGGACGCGAGGTTTGTCTTGTAAGCTTCGGTACGCATCCCGACTCGGTGGGCGGTGAGTATATCAGCGCCGACTATCCCGGCTACGTTTGCGACACCGTGGAGGGTGCGCTTGACGGCGTTGACTGTGTGTTTTTGCAAGCACCGCAGGGTGACGTTAACCATATCAACCCCAACCCCTCGGAGGAGGCATGCGCCTTGACCTTCGTTGATTTTGACAGTGTGCCGCGCGGCATTGAATATACGAAGCACATGGGCAGAGTGATCGCGGGCGCTGCGATCGCCGTCTATTCGCTGTGCCGTGAGATCGATACCGAAGGGATCGCTTTCGGGGAAAAGCTCGTAAAGCTTCCCACCAACGCCGAAAACGACAAGCTTGAAGCGGCGCGCGAGATCTGCCGCCATTACGATGAGGGCAGGCTTGATCTTATTCCGTATACCGAAATGGCGCTTACCACCGAGATCGCGCGCGCGCGCCGTATCGTGGAGCTTGAGCACGGCCCCGATTTTTACACCTATAAGCTGTCGGCACTTCGCCTCGGCTCGCTCGTTTTTGCGGGTCTGCCCGGAGAGCCCTTTACCGATATCGGCAACCGCATCGCGGAAGAGTCTCCCTTTGAAAACACCGTCATTTGCTGTCTCTCCAACGCCGAGGGTGCGTACATCCCCACGGCAAAGGCATACAGCGAGGGCGGCTACGAGGCGGCATCCTCCCGCTTGAAGGCAGGCTCGGACGATATTATGGTTGGGGGCATGAACGAGCTTTTGAAGGAGATTTTGTAAGCACATGACGACGAGGGAAGAGCTGTTTTCACAGCTCAAAGCCATGGGCGCGCCGCGCGACGGCGTCGTTTTGATGCATTCCTCTTTAAGGCTTATCGGCGCCACCGAGGGCGGCGCGCGGGGACTTCTTGACGCGCTGATCGAATATTTTACCGGAGGGGGCGGTCTTCTTGCTCTGCCCACGCACACCTGGGACAAGCTTTCCTTTCCCGATGAGATCACGCTTGACATGACGAAATGCGAGAGCAACCTCGGCGCGCTTGCCCGCGTTGCCCTTGCGGACGGGCGGGGCGTTCGCTCCGAGCATCCCACCCATTCCGTCGTGGTCTTTGGAGATAAGGCGCGGGCGCGCGCCATGGTTGCGGGGGATATGTATTTAAAGACCCCCGCGCCCGCTGACAGCTTTTACGGAAGACTGTATGATGCGGGCGGATACGTGCTTCTCGCGGGCACGTCGCAGACCTCCAACACCTTTTTGCATACGGTGGATGAGATCCTAGACACGCCCGACCGCATGGGAACCAAGGAATACGCCGTGTCGGTCAAAAGAGAAAGCGGAGAGATCTATCGCACGAGTGTCCTCATTTATGAGGGCAAGGATATTGAGGACGTTTCCCAACGCTTTTGCAAGCTTGACCTGCCCTTCCGCTATCACGGCTGTGTGACGAACGGCTTTGTCGGCGAGGCTCCTGCTCAGCTTTGCTCGACGAAGGGGCTGTTCGACGTGATGAAGCTCATCTACGAGAGAGGCGGCGAGGGGTATGACCCTTTCGTCGGAGAGCTTGCCATTCCGCCGAAATATTACGTAAAATAACAAAAAGGCTTCCGCCGCAGCGGAAGCCTTTTTCCGTACAATTGGGTATTACAGCAGAGAAACGTCTGCCGAGAGCGCGTTGTGGTCGGAAAGAGAGGTGGGGTGGACGCAAACGTCGCTTACCTTCAAGCCCTTGACGATGATGTTATCCGGCGCGCGGTTGTTTTTGCCCGTGGGGAAGGTCGCAAACGAGCCGTCGTTGCCGAGCGTGTAGCCCGCGTCCTTGAAAATATCAAAATCTTCAAAGCGATGGCAGTTGAAGTCACCCACGATTACGACGCGCTCCTCGCTTGCAAGCACCGAGATCAGCTCCTTTATTTGCGCCTTGTTGGCCGTGTCGGGGTCAAGGCGGCGGGTGGCTTCGTGGTGCTCGCGCACCCCTCGGACGCGCAGATGGACCGTATCGACGAATATATCGCCATCGGTGTTGAGGGCATTGAGGTCTGGCATTCCGACCTCGACGAAGCACAAAGGGAAAGAGCGCTCAACATCGCGCTGGAAAAGGACCTTTACGTGTCGGGCGGCAGTGACCACAGCGGTCTTCTCGGCGGTCTGTATTCCTCGTACCCCGATGAAGAGACCTTGAAGGCGTCGCCGCATTATATTCCCCCGCGCTCAACGGGCGTGCCGCGGGAATATTTTGAGGAGCTTGTTACGAGGAAAAGAAATCGCGTGAAATAAGTCTTTTTGAGGGAGCAAGGCCGTGCGCGCTTTGCTCTCTTTTTCTTTGCTCAAAAAGGAGAAAGTCTATTGACATGGGACACGCTTTTGGTTATAATATATATTGGTAAAATTTTGCTTTGGAGGAAGCTTATGTACAACGATTACAAAGATAATATTCCCACGCTTGCCGCATATGATGCCGACGTTGCCGCCGCAATGGGAAGAGAGCTCGGCAGACAAAGAGAAAATCTTGAATTGATCGCCTCGGAGAACATCGTCTCCCCCGCCGTGCTTATGGCGATGGGCTCGGTGCTTACCAACAAGTACGCCGAGGGCTATCCCGCACACCGTTATTACGGCGGTTGTGTGTATGTGGACGAGGTAGAGGAGATCGCAAGAAAGCGCGCGTGTGCGCTTTTCGGCGCGGAGCACGCAAACGTACAGCCTCACTCGGGCGCGCAGGCAAACATGGCGGCGTACGCCGCGCTCATTAAGCCCGGTGACACCGTGATGGGTATGTCGCTGGACGCGGGCGGACACTTGACCCACGGCTCGCCCGTCAACCAATCGGGCAAGCTTTACAACTTCGTTCCCTATGGCGTCGGTGTTGACGGCTATATCGATTACGAGGACGTGCGCGCGAAGGCGCGCGAATGCAAGCCTGCTCTGATCGTCGCGGGCGCGTCGGCTTATCCCCGCGCCATCAAGTTTGACGTTCTTTCCGAGATCGCCAAGGAGGTCGGCGCTTATTTCATGGTCGACATGGCGCACATCGCGGGTCTCGTTGCCGCAGGACTCCATCAGAGCCCCGTGCCGTATGCCGACATCGTCACCACCACCACCCACAAGACGCTCCGCGGTCCCCGTGGCGGTATGATCCTTTGCCGTGAGGAGTACGCTAAGGCAGTCGATAAGGCGATCTTTCCCGGCACGCAGGGCGGTCCTCTCATGCACGTGATCGCCGCAAAGGCAGTTGCGCTGGGCGAAGCGCTCACCGAGGAATTTAAGGATTACCAGAGACGCATTGTAGAAAACGCCGCGGCACTTGCCGAGGGCTTCCGCAAGAGAGGCGTCAATATGGTAACGGGCGGCACGGACAACCACCTCATGCTTCTCGACCTTCGCGGTACGGGCGTGACGGGCAAGGAGCTGGAAGCCCGCCTTGACGAGGTGCATATCACCCTCAACAAGAACGCCATCCCCGGCGACCCCGAAAAGCCCATGGTCACGAGCGGTGTCCGTATCGGTACGCCCGCTGTTACCACGCGCGGTCTCGGTGTGGCTGAGATGGATCTTATCGCGGACTATATTACTCGCACCATTCGCTCCTTTGAGAGCGACAAAGAGGCGATCAAGGCAGGCGTTGCCGAGATCTGCCGTCGCTTCCCCCTCTACGAATAATCCTCCGCCAAACGGCAAAAAAATGTAAAAAGAGCTTTGCGCTTCGCGGCGCACAGCTCTAAAATGAAAACAAAGATTTACAAAGAGAGGTCACTTCGATGGATAATCAACCCCGCGAACGCTTAGGCTCTCGCCTTGGCTTTATTCTTCTTTCGGTCGGCTGTGCCGTGGGCATGGGCAACGTATGGAAGTTCCCGACCATTACGGGACAAAACGGCGGCGCGTTCTTCGTTTTGTTCTACCTTCTGTTCCTCGTGCTTCTTGGCGTGCCCCTGATGACGATGGAGTTCGCGCTCGGCAGAGCCGCGCAAAAGAGCCCCGTCCGTCTTTATCATGCCCTGACGCCCAAGGGCAGTCCCTTCCGCGCGCACGGCTACGCCGCTTTGGCGGGCAACGTCATTTTGATGATGTTCTACGTGCCCGTTTGCTCTTGGACGATCATTTATTTTTGGTATGCTCTGACGGGTAAATTCCAGACGACGGCGACCGCCGACTTCGGCGCGCTCTTTGACGGCATGATCGGCAACCCTTGGGCGCTTACTCTCGTCGTTCTGGGCGTGACGGCGCTTGGCTTCTTCATCTGCTCTCGCTCCTTACAGGGCGGTCTTGAGCGTGTGACCAAGATCATGATGGTGGCACTTTTTGCGATCATGATCGCTCTTGCCATCAATTCCTTTACGCTCGACGGCGCGGGCGAGGGTCTTTCCTTCTACCTGCTTCCCAACCTGGACAACTTCCTTGACCCTTCCCATAACGGCATCATCGGCGTTATTACCGCCGCGATGAACCAAGCCTTCTTCACGCTTTCCATCGGCATCGGCTCGATGGCGATCTTCGGCAGCTTTATCGGCAAGGAGCACGCGCTTCTCGGCGAGAGCGTCCGTGTTACGGCGCTGGATACGCTCGTCGCTCTTCTTGCGGGTCTCATCATTTTCCCCGCTTGCGCGACCTTTGACGTTGAGGTGTCGGCAGGACCGCCGCTGATCTTCATCGCCCTTCCCCGTATCTTCCACGATATGTGGGGCGGTGTTGTTTTCGGTACGCTCTTCTTCGTCTTTATGGCGTTTGCGGCACTTTCGACCGTCTTCGCCGTTTTCCAAAACATCCTTTCCTGCGTGCAGGATCTTATCGGTTGGTCCAAGGGAAAGGCCGCCCTTGTCTGCGGCATCGGCGTGTTTTTCCTCACCCTTCCTTGCGTGTTCGGCGGGCTTTCGGGGCTTAACCTCGGCAAGCTTACGTCGGTGCTTGACGTAGAGGACTATCTCGTGTCCAACATTCTTTTGCCGCTTGGCGCGTTCATCTTCACCATCTTCTGTACGTGGAAGCGTGGCTGGGGCTTTGATCGCTTTATGGCAGAGGCAAACACGGGCGAGGGCATGAAGGTGAAGAAGTGGATGTACGGTTATATGAAATACGTGCTTCCCGTGATCATCGGCGTTCTCTTCGTGATGGGCGCAATAAATCCCTTTATTTGATCGTAATCGGTTTTGGGGAATCGATTTTCGCTTCCCCTTTTTTTACGAAAGGAAAACAAACATGAGAAAAACCAAGATCATCTGTACGATCGGTCCCGCCTCGGAGAGCGAGGAGATGCTGGAAGCCCTTTGTAAAAACGGCATGAGCGTGGCGCGCCTCAATTTCTCCCACGGCACGCACGAGGGCTATCATAAGATCATGGAGCGCATCCGCCGCGTGCGCGAACGGCTTGCGTGCCCCTTGGCGGTCATGCTTGACACCAAGGGCCCCGAATACCGCATCAAGACCTTCGCGAAGGGCAGCGTGACGCTCAAAGAGGGCGCACCCTTTATCTTCACCACCGAGGACGTTTTGGGAGACGAGACGCGCGTATCCGTGAATTACGACCACTTGACCGACGACCTCTCTGTGGGAGACACGGTGCTCGTCAACAACGGGCTGGTCTCCTTCCGTGTAGAGAAGATCGAGGGCTATTGCGTTTACACCCGCGTGCTTGTCGGCGGCGTGCTTTCCGACCGCAAGAGCATGAATTTCCCGAACAAGGTGCTTCGTCACGACTATCTCTCGGAGCAGGACAAGGCAGACCTTTTGTTCGGCATCCGTGAGGAGATCGACTTCGTTGCCGCCTCCTTCGTTTCCTCCCGTGCCGACGCGCGTGCGATACGTGATTTTCTCAACGAGAACGGCGGACGCGAGATCGGGCTTATCGCCAAGATCGAAAACCGCGCGGGCGTGGAGAACATCGACGAGATCTGCGAGGTCGCGGACGGCATTATGGTCGCGAGAGGCGACCTCGGTGTGGAAATTCCTTACGTCGAGGTGCCCTCGGTGCAAAAGCAGATCATCAAGGAATGTCGCTTGCTCGGCAAGCGTGTTATTACGGCGACCGAGATGCTGGAAAGCATGATAACAAACCCCCGTCCGACCCGTGCGGAGATCTCCGACGTGGCGAACGCCGTGTACGACGGCTCCTCCGCCGTGATGCTTTCGGGCGAAACGGCGGCGGGAAAATACCCCGTTGAGGCGGTCAAAAACATGGCACAAATCGCCGAGTACACCGAGAAGCACATTAATTATAGGCGTTGGTTCGTGACCACAGAATATAAGATCCGCAACAATCTCGACGCCATCTCTCACGCTACCTGCGCGATGGCGATCGACGTAGACGCGAGGTGCATCGTCGTCAACTCCATGTCGGGTGTCACGGCGCGCATGGTCAGCCGTTTCCGCTCTCCTGCCGATATCCTGGGTGTTACCACCTCGGAGAGAGCGTGGCGGCAGCTTAATTTAAGCTGGGGCGTTACCCCCGTGCTCAGCGAGGAATACGATTCGGCGGAGGTCATGTATTATCAGGGACTTCTCCACGCCAAGCGCGTATTTAAGCTTGAAAAGGGCGACAACGTGGTCTTGACGGGCGGCCGCGTGAACGGCGCGGTCGGTAACACCAACACCATCAAGGTAGAGACTGTGTAATAAAAAAAGAAGCAGGCAGAGAAGATCTTTGCTTGCTTCTTTATTTTCAAATTATGATATTACAGCGCAAAGGTGTCGTAGGCTTGTCCGTTGAGGAGACTTTTGAGATGGAAGGTCTTGCCGTCGAAAAGGATATAAGACGGCGGTGTCTTTTCCTTGGGAATACCGACCGAGCCGGGATTCATATAGACGTAATCCTCTTTGACCGACAGCTTGGCGACGTGGGTATGGCCCGACATCAAAATGTCGCCCTTTTTCATGGGCGGGGGGGCGTCCTCGCCGTATTTATCCCCGTGGGTGAGATGGATAAATCTGTCCTCAATGGCGATGACGGCGTAGTCGAAGACGGGGAAGGGAAGCACCATTTTGTCGACGTCGGAGTCACAGTTGCCGCGCACGCAGAGAATGCGGTCGGCGTACGGCTCAAGAATGGCAATCGTCTCCCTTGGCGAGTAATCCGGGGGGAGAGGATTGCGCGCGCCGTGGTAGAGAATATCACCGAGCAAAACGATGCGGTCTGCTTTCTCTAATGTGAACCACGTGATAAGTCTTGCAGCGTCCTCACGCGCACCGTGCAGGTCGGAGGCGAATATAATCTTTTCCATAACAACCTCGAATTTTTCGTTTTTTGCCGCACGTGCGGCGGCAAGGACAAAGTCCTTGCCGTTTTGTTTTATTTATTATATCATATTATATCATAAGCCTCCCGCAAAATCAACCCTTCCCCTATAAAAACTTGGAAAAGGGGCGGAAAATCTTCGCTTCCCCTTGACACGGAAGGAAAAATACGATACAATAGGCATAGTATTTATTTATACGGCATAGAAATCGTCTATATGCCGAGCGCGCACGAAAGGGGGAGTCTCTATGAACAGAATGTTTATACATAAATTGAGGGAGTCGCTTCTTTCGGTAATGCCGCTTTCGGTGCTGGTCGTCCTTTTGAACCTGACACCACTCGTTCATTTCAGCATGCGGGAGGTGCTTCTCTTTTCCGTTTCCTCCCTGCTTCTCGTCCTCGGTATCGCGCTTTTCAATCTTGGCGCCGACCTTGCCATGACGCCGATGGGTGAGCACGTGGGCGCGGGATTGACGAAATCCGCTCGCCTTTCGCTTTTGCTTTCGGTCTGCTTTATGCTTGGTGTGCTGATCACCGTGGCGGAGCCGGATCTTACGGTGCTTGCCGAGCAGGTTTCGGCAGTCATTGACCCGACGCTTCTTACCGTTGCGGTGGGGGTCGGCGTTGGTCTCTTCCTTTTGCTCGGCGTTTTGAAGATCGTCTTTTCCGTTTCGCTTTCTTCCATGCTCATGTTCTTTTATATGACCCTCTTCGCGGTCGCCGCCCTCGTGATCTCAACGGGAAAAGCGCCCATGCTGTCTATGGGCTTCGATTCGGGCGGTGTAACGACGGGGCCCATCACTGTTCCCTTTATCATGGCGCTCGGTGTCGGTATCGCGGCAAGCGTCGGCGGCAAGCATGCGGGGGAAAACAGCTTCGGTCTTATTGCCCTTTGCTCGGTCGGCCCGATTCTTGCGGTGCTTTTTCTCTCCGTTTTCTCCGAGGGCAATCTTGAAAACCCCATCGATCCCTCGTCGTATGCGGTGGCAGAGGAGCTTCTTTCCGCCGCAGGCGAGACGCTCGGCTCCGTCGCTTGGGAGGTCTTTCTCGCCCTTGGGCTCGTGGTTTGCTTTTTCTTTATCATCGATATTATTTTCCTGCGTTTGCCGAAAAAACGCATTGAGCAGATCCTCATCGGCGCCCTCTTTACCTACGTGGGACTCGTCGTGTTTCTCTCCTCGGTGCATATCGGCTTTATGCCCATTGGCTATAAGCTCGGCGCCTCTCTCGCGACGGAAAGCAAGAGCCTGCTTCTTGGTGCCGCCTTTATCCTCGGTCTCGTCGTCGTACTTGCCGAGCCTGCCGTGCACGTCTTGAAAAAGCAGGTGGAGGATATTACCGACGGTACCGTTTCGGCACACTCCATGCTGCTTGCGCTTTCCATCGGTGTCGGCGTATCGCTTTTGCTTTCCGCGATTCGTATCGTTTTTGATTTCTCGTTGCTTTACTACCTCATTCCCGGCTATCTTATCTCCTTGGGGCTTTCCTTCTTCGTGCCGAGAATGTATACCGCCATCGCCTTCGATTCGGGCGGTGTAGCAAGCGGTCCGTTGACGTCAAGCTTTATTCTCCCCTTTGCCATCGGCGCTTGCATGGCGCTTGATCCCTCGGGTGAGAGCGTACTCGCCAACGGCTTCGGCATCGTGGCGATGGTTGCCATGACCCCCCTCATTACCATTCAAATGCTCGGCTTCCGCGCCGTCGTTAAGCGCAGAAGACAGGAAAAGATCGCCTTGCGCCGCATCTTGACGGCGTCCGACGCGCAGATCATCGAATTTATCTAACTGATTTAAGGAGGAAAAGCCGTGAAAAAGCAAGCAAAGGCGTCCGATGCAAAGGACGCGCAAGAAATCGCGTCCGAGGGCTTTTCCCTGCCCGTCGGCACACCCCGCGCCCCGCGCGTTCCCAAGCTCCGCGACGAGGGCATTCGCAGGCTGAAGCTTCTCTTTACCGTGGTGGACAGAAGCAAGGCGAACTTTTATCTCGATATGTTAGAGCAGTACGAGGTGAATTTCCAGACCGTCATTTACGGCTCGGGAACGGCAGAGGCGGCACGCTTCGGCGCGGTGGAGAGCGACAAGGCGCTCTTGCTTTCGGTCGTGCGCGAGGATATGGTCGCACCTGCTCTTCACATGCTGGAAGAGAAGTTTGCCCGAGTGAAGAACGGAAAGGGAATCGCCTTTACCGTGCCGTTCGGTAGCGTAATAGGTGTGCAAAACTATTGCTTTTTAAGTAACAGTTCCACAAAAAGCAAATAATAATTTGCAAAAATAAGAGTTTTGACAATGGACGGTTTGCCTTTTGCGCCGTCGAAAGGAGCGTTTCATGAAGGAATTTGAGGTCATCCTCTGTATTGTAAATAAGGGCTTTGCCGACCGTGCAATGGATGCGGCGCGCGCCGCAGGCGCAAAGGGTGGGACCATTCTCCACGGAAGAGGTACGGCATCTCCCGACGCGGAAAAGCTGTTCGGTATTACCATTCAGCCCGAAAAGGAGATCGTGATGATCCTTGTGGCAGGGAAGATCAAGGATGCCGTGTTGAAGGCGCTTTACGACGCGGTGGGCACAGGCACGGACGCGCGCGGTATCGCCTTTACCATGCCCGTCGAACAGACGGTGGGGCTTTCGGTCAAGGACGCTCCCGCCAAGGGCGAATAATTCCGGATAAAATTCAGCCCTCGCGGCGCACGCCGCGAGGGCAATGCTATGTAAAAAAGAAAACGCAAGGAGAAACAAATTGATTACCGTATCCGATCTCAGCTTTCATTTCGGAGGACAGCTTCTTTTCAAGAACGTTGACCTCAAATTCACCCCCGGCAACTGCTACGGCATCATCGGTGCCAACGGCGCGGGAAAGAGTACCTTTTTGAAGCTTCTCTGCGGCGAGCTTTCGCCTTCGACGGGAAGCATCTCCATTCCCTCCGACACCCGTATGTCGGTGCTTCGTCAGGACCACTTTGCCTTTGACGGAGAAACGGTGCTGGATACCGTCATTGGCGGCAACGAGCGTCTTTTTAGCGTGATGAAGGAGAAGGACGCCCTTTACCTCAAAGAGGATTTTTCGGACGAGGACGGCATCCGCGCCGCTGAGCTGGAGGCGGAATTTGCCGAGATGAACGGCTGGGAGGCGGAGAGCGATGCCTCGCGTCTTGTGCAGGGCCTCGGTCTTCCCGAGGATATGCTGTACGACACGATGGGAACGCTTGAAGAGTCCGCCAAGATCAAGGTGCTTCTCGCGCGCGCCCTCTTCGGTCAGCCCGAGATCATTCTGCTTGACGAGCCGACCAACGGTCTTGACATTGACGCCGTGCGCTGGCTGGAAGACTTCCTTGCCGACTACTTCGGCACGGTGCTCGTCGTCTCGCACGACCGCCACTTCTTGAACGACGTCTGCACCGGCATCGTCGACATCGACTACGGCGGCATCAAGATGTACGTCGGTAACTACGAGTTCTGGTATGAATCCAGCCAGCTCGTCCAAAGACTCATCAAGCAGCAAAACAAGCGCGCCGAGGAAAAGATCCGCGAGCTGGAAAGCTTTATTGCCCGCTTTGCGGCAAACAAGTCCAAATCCCGTCAGGCAACCTCTCGCCGCAAGCTGCTCGATAAGCTGACGGTAGAGGAGATGCCCGCATCCTCCCGCCGCTATCCCTTTATCGGCTTTGATATGGACAGAGAAGCGGGTAAGGATATTTTACGCGTGGAAGGGCTTACGAAAAGACCCTTCTTTGAAAACGTGACCTTTACTCTCGCCAAGGGCGACAAGGTTGCCTTCCTCGGCAACGAGCTTGCCGTGACCGCCCTTTTCCGTATCCTGATGGGAGAGGACACGCCCGACGCGGGCGAATACAAATGGGGCGTCAGCATCACGACCTCCTATTTTCCCCACGATAACACCCCCTATTTTGACGGCTGCGACGAGTCCATCCTCGATTGGATGCGCCGTTATTCCAAGGACCAGACCGAGACCTATCTGCGCGGCTTCCTCGGCAGAATGCTCTTCTCGGGCGATGCCGTTTTCAAGCCCGTAAAGGTTCTTTCGGGCGGCGAGAAGGTGCGCTGTATGTTCTCGCGCATGATGCTCTTCGGCTCCAATGCCCTCGTGCTCGACCAGCCCACCGACCACCTTGACCTCGAATCCATCACCGCCGTCAACCACGGTCTTTCGGACTTCAAGGGCAACGTGCTTCTTTATACCCATGACTACGAGATGATGAATACGGTGGCAAACCGCATCATTACCTTGAAGGAAACCGGCATTCACGATTTCTCGGGCAAATACGAGGAATTGGTCGGTGCGCCTGCGGCGCAGTGATATGCTTCCTTCGGAAGCGCCATATGCCGACCCCGTCGGCATAAAAAAAGCGGCAAGTGCCGCTTTTTTTATTTGTTCAAAAGATAGATGGCGAAGGTGAGATAGGTGGCGAACGCCGTCCAGATGAGATAGGGGATTTGCAGATAGGCGGCGGGGCGGGACACGCGGGCGTATTTCCACATATACGCGGCGATGAGCGCGAGGAGAAGCAATATCCAAAGCGAGGTGAAAAGGAAGAGACGCAAGCGGAACAAAAAGATGGAATAAAAGAAATTGACGACAAGGCTCGCGCCGTAGAGTGCAAGTCCGTCTCTTGCTTTCATTGGGTTTCTTTCTCTTTTCGTGTAAACGATGGCGGAGGATACTCCCATGAGGACGTAAAGAATGCCCCAAACGATGGGGAAGAGAATGGCGGGGGGCGCGAAGGGCGGGACGTTTATCGTATCGTAAAAATCCATGCCGCCGCCCGAAAGCCAGGCGGAAAGTCCGCCGACGGCGAGCGGAATCGGGATAGCGATAAGATAGGGCTTGATTTTTTGGAAGAGAGACATGGCTTCTCCTTTCGGTCTCTTTTTTGCTTTATAGTATGCGCGGCGGCGCCCGTCCTATGCGCGCTCCTCTTCCCCTTTCACAGGAAGGACACGCAAAAATCAAAAAAATGCTTCAAAAGAAGAAAAAAACGGCATCAAAGCAGCGTGATATTCACATTTTTGCTACAAATTTATGTTATAATTTCAAAGTGTATCGTTTCTTTTTCGGAATGGTACGAAACTTCTAAAAAATCAACAGAGGAAAAGCTCCGTTAGGCACCGTTTCGGTGACCGGCGGAAATGAAAGGAAGTAATAAGATGATCCGTGTAGAGCATCTTTCAAAGCGTTACGGCAACCGCTACGCGCTTGACGACGTCAGCTTCGAGATCGAAAAGGGTGAGATCGTCGGTCTTCTCGGCGCGAACGGCGCGGGAAAAAGCACGACCATGAATATTTTGACGGGATATCTTTCCGCCACCGAGGGCGAGGTGTACGTGGACGGCGTGAACGTTCTTGACGAGCCGATGGCGGCGAAGCGCAAGATCGGATACCTGCCCGAGCAGCCGCCGCTTTATTTTGATATGACGGTGAGGGAGTATCTCGATTTCGTATATGAATTGAAGGGGTGCGAATTTCCGAGAGAGGCGCACCTTGGTGAGATCATGAACGTTGTGAAGATCACCGACGTGCGCGATCGCCTGATCGGGCATCTTTCCAAGGGCTACCGCCAGCGTGTCGGGATCGCTTCGGCGCTCGTGGGCGATCCGCCGCTTTTGATCTTTGACGAGCCGACGGTCGGTCTTGACCCCAAGCAGATCATTGAGGTCCGCAACCTTCTCCGTACGCTCGGCAAAAAGCACACGGTGGTGCTTTCCACCCATATTCTTTCCGAGGTACAGGCGGTGTGTGAGCGCATCGTCGTGATCAAGGAGGGCAGGATCGTCGCGTGTGAGCGCACCGAGGATATCACCCGCCGCCTTGAAACGGAGGCTCGCTTCTGCGTGAAGATCGCGGGTGCCTCCGCAGGTGAGATCAAGGAAGCGCTCCGCGCCATCCGCGACGTCTCCCACGTGGAGCAGATCGGCGGCAGAGACGGGGAGAGCTATCCTTTCAGCGTTGAAACGAAGGGCGGCGCGGATATCCGCCGTGCCGTTTTCCAGATGTGCGTGTCGAGAGGGTGGGTGCTGTACGGTCTTGAACGCCGCGGTCTTGCCTTGGAAGACGTTTTTGTGCGCTTGATGGACTCAAATCCGGACGCGCCCCTGCAAAGCGAAAAGAAAAAGAGGTAATTTGCCATGCTTGCTATTTATAAGCGCGAGATGAAGGCGTACTTCATCACCCCCCTCGGCTACGTTTTCCTTGGGGTGTTTCTGCTCGTTTCGGGCGCGGTCTTCTGCTTCTCGACACTGTACGAGATGACCTCTGATCTGACCGAGTATTTTGCCACCATGCTCTTTTGCTTCGTCATCCTTTTGCCGCTTCTCACCATGAAGCTGTTTACAGAGGAAAAGCGCGCACGCACCGAGCAGCTGCTTTTGACCTCGCCCGTGTCGGTCTTTTCGGTGGTGTTCGCGAAATTTCTCGCGGCGTATACCATGTTTGCGGGCGCGACCGTTTTTTCGGGACTGTATTTTATTTTTCTTTCCTTCTTCGGCAATGTGCGTATCGGACTTTTGTTTGGCAACCTGCTTGCCATTCTGCTGATCGGCATGGCGTTTATCGCGGTGGGCGTTTTCGTTTCCGCCGTGACCGAGAGCCAGCTTTCCTCCGCCATTTTGACCATTGGAATTTTGCTCGGCTTTATGGTCGTTTCCTCGCTTTCCGATTACCTTCCCGCCGAGTGGCTTCGCTTTACCGTTTCCGCCCTCTCGGTCTTTTACCGTTATCAGAATTTCAGCCACGGCATCTTTGATATCGCCGCGCTGGTTTACTATCTTTCCATCACGGCACTCTTCCTTGCCTTGACCGTGCGCTCGGTGGATCGCCGCCGTTGGAGGTAATGGGGAAGATGAACAAGCTTTCAAAGCGAGGCGCGGGGAAGGAAAAGGAGAGCCGACTGCTCATCACGGCGGTCATTCTGCTCTTTATCGTTCTAAACCTTTTGCTTGCCTTTCTCGCCAACACCTACGGCTGGTATTTCCTCGCCGTTGATCCGATGTTTTACGACATCTCGGGCGTAACGGACGAATATTTTGAAAAGGTCAATCCCGAGGGGAAGCGCGTGGAGTTTTATTTTTGCATGAGCCGCGCCGCCCTCACCGAAAACAACACCTTCGGACGCATTCTCGACACGGTGGAGCAGTTCGACGAAAGGTACGACTTCTTCACGGTCAAGCACCTTGACACCTATTATGACTACGAGATCCTTGAGCGCTTCTCAAAGGACGAGGCGGGGAACGAGATCGATATCAATTCGCAATCGGTCATCGTATATTCCCCCGAATCGGGCGCGCCTGCGCTCGTGCGCTCCCTTTCCACCTTCTACTACTACGATACCGAGGACACCACCAACGATGACATGATCTTCAACGGTGAGGAGATCGTTGCCTCCCTCGTTGGTGCTGCCTTGGAAAAGGACCGCCCCGATGCGCTCTTTACCACGGGACACGGTGAATCGCCGACCGCTTCCTTTATGAACGCCTTTTATTCGGCGGGCTACGACGTTGTCACGGGCGATCTTACCGCCGAGGACATTCCCGAGGGCACCGAGATCGTGGTTATCGCTTCTCCGAAATACGATTTTGAGGAATACGCGGACAAGACCATCGCGTGTGAGATCTCGCGCCTTGCCGACTTTGTTCGTGCGGGCGGCACGGTGATCTATTTGCGAAGCACGGGCGCGGGCTCGCTCCCCCGCTTGGAGAGCTTTTACAGCCGCTATGGCATTGTTGCCGAGGGCGGTATGATCACCGACTCCACGCATTCCGTGGATACGACGGGCAAATCGGTGCTTCTCCGCTACGATGCGGGAGAGGGGGCTTCCGCCCTGCGCGACTACGCGCTCTCCTATAACGCCTCTCGCCTTGTGGCGGCAGGCGCTTCTCCCATTCGCGTGGAGACGGTAACGGGCGCTACCGCCGTTCCGCTTTGCGTACCCACGATACTGCCTACACCCGCGTGTCGGGTGATACCGTTTCGCTTGCCCCTGCCGAGGGCTACACGGTGGCGGCTCTTGCCACGACCGAGGAGTATCACGGTAAGCGAGGGCACGTGGCGATGATCGCTACCGAGGCGTTTGCCGACATTGATTCTATGGAGACGGACGGCTATGGAAACAAGGAGTTTCTTTTCTCTTTGTTACGCGAGACGACGGGCGCCGCGTCGCCCATTGGCTGCGGTGTCGTTCAGATCAACACCTATCCCCTTGAAGATATGACGCGCGGTACAGCGAACGTGTATCTTGCCATTTTTGGCGGAGCGATTCCGCTTGCCGTGGCGGTCACCGGCTTCTTCGTCTTGCGCCGCCGCTCTCACAAATAACGAAAGGAAGGGAACGTTTTGAAAAAGCTATGCTTGCCCAAGGGGCGGCGCCGTAATACCGTGACCCTTCTTCTCGTCACGGCTCTTGCCGCGGTGCTTCTTGTCGGAAATCTTCTTTTGCCCTACGCGCTTCGCCGCGCGAACGTTTATATCGACATCACCTCCGAGGGGCTTTATACCGTTACGGAGGCGATGGAAAAAGAGATCGCGGAGCTTGAGAGCGACGTAGAGATCCTCTTTCTCGCGGACGAGGACAGACTGCTCGATCACGGGCTTTTGCGTTACGTGTATATCATGAGCCGAAAGCTTGCGGAGGAGAGCGAGCATATATCGGTTCGCACCGTGGATATTTTGGAGGACCCCACCGCCGCCGACGCGTTTAAAACGGCGCAGGGCACCGTCGTTACCTCCACCGACGTCATCGTGCACAGCGGCGGACGGCACAAGATCCTTTCCGCGGATTCCTTCTTTGCTACGGAGGAGAACGAATACGTCTCCTACAACGGCGAATACCGTCTTGCCACCGCCATTCTCTCTGTGACGACCTATCCGAGCGGTCCCTATGCCTACTTCGTGACGGGACATGGGGAGCGTTACTACGTGGAGGGAGATGCGGGAAGCGATCCTACCCTTTCCGCCTTCGCGGAGCTTCTCGGCGACACGGGATTGCGGGTCGGAAAGCTCAACCTCGACGAGGTGGATGCCGTGCCCGACGACTGTGTGCTTCTGATCTTTGTCGGCACCGAGACCGACTACTCGGCGGGGGATATTTACGACTATAATTCTCCCTCCGCCCTCAAAAAGCTGGACGAATTTCTTTTCCGCAAGAAGTCCGTCATGTTCTTCCGCGACGCGCTTGGTGCGCCGCTTCCCAATTTGGAGGATTATCTTGCCGAGTGGGGCATCGGCTTTACGCCCACCCGTTTAAGTTCTCCCGAGGAATCGCTTGCCGACAATCTGACGGGCGAGAAGAACGGCGACCGATTGATCGCCGCGTATCCCGACAAGGATTACGACGCGCCCGGCTACGAGCTCGTCAAGGATATCGCGTCGCTCATGACACCGCCGAAAACGGTGTTCGCGAACGCTATGGCGCTCGAACAAACGCGCGACAATTCCCCTGTTTATATCTCCGAATCCACCAGCCGCTCGGTCTGCCCCGTTTTTTATGCGGGAGAGAAGGCGGAAAAGCGAGATAAGGACGGCTTTGGCGGAAAGGCGAAGGACGGCGAGCGGTATATCCTTGCCATGATGGGCATGGAGGCGACGCTGTCGGCGGGTGAATACCGCCACGCCTACGTTTTTGCGTCGGGCTCGACCCAAGTGATCTCTAACGAGTATCTTACAGACGGTGCCTTCGGAAACGCCGACGTGATGGCGTCGGTGCTTCGTTCCATTTCCCGTACCGACGTGTACGCCTCGGGCGACGTGGGCGGCTTCGACCTCAATTCCTCGATGTACGGCGGTAAATGGTTTGACGAGACGCATCTTTCGACAGAGGAGAAGAACACCGTCTTCCACAGCCAGGATTCGTGGAGCGAGTACGCGCAAATGACGGCGGGACGCGTCCTCGCGGTGGTGATCGCCATCTTTATCACCCCTCTCATCATCGTGCCGCTTGTGGGCACGGCGGTGCTTCGCAAGAGAAAAAATCGTTGAGGACAAAGAAAAAAATATGAGAATAAAATTTCTTAGACCAATCAAGCGCTTTTGGCGCGGACTTACGGGGCGGATGCGCGCGGCGGCTGTTCTTCTTCTCGCCACGGCACTCCTTTTGGTGGGCTTTGGGATCTATCTGCTTGTCCGCCCGTCGGACGCGACGGATGCGGCGACCCGAACCCTTTTCCCCGGCGTGGACCGTAACGGCATCGCCTCTGTGCTTTGCCATACCGAAAGCGGCAACGAATATACCGTCGAGGGGGCGTTTTACACCTATACCGACGCCAACGGCGACCCGCAGACGAGCAAGCGCTTTTATATCGTGACGCCTGACGGCACGGAGGAGGGCTACGCGCACGAGCTTTTGACGCTCAACGCGACCAAGCTTTCCTATTTCGTAGTGGGAACGGGCAAAAACTACGTGTTTTCCCCCGTGGTGAGCGCCCCCGTGTCGGGTGCGGACAACTACGGTGAGCTTCTCTCCGTTTACGAGGCAAAGAAGCGTGAGCTCGGCTTTTCGGACGACAGTCCCTACTACGAGCTGACCACGACGGAGGGCGAGGTCTTTCGCGTGTATTACGGCATCAAGGACGTCACGGGCGACGGCTACTACGTACGCCTTGACGGTGAGGAGACCATCTACGCGACCAAGAGCGCCTTTATCGGTGATCTTCTCCGAGAAACGGGTCCCGAATCCTTGATCGATCCCACCCTCTTCATCTCTTCCCAAAATCAATATGCTTACGCCTATCCGCAAAGCTATTCCATGTACGATTTTACGCGCGTGAATACCGCGGGCTTGACCGTAACGAAAGACTTCTATTCGGTAGGCTATACCCTGAAGGACAAGGACGGCAATTATTTGAAGGGTGACCTTCCGCTGGAAAAATACGAGGGAACGGATGAGGCGTCGCGCCTTTTCCGAGAAGCGGTCATCGATTTCTTTGTTGGAAAAACCATTGGTGAATGTAACGAAAAGTTTACGTTTACCTATCCGAACACCGAAAACATCACCGAATCCGTGCGCGGCACGACGGTTACCATTGACGTGGCGACCATCGACTACGTGACCGAGCGCGATTTGCGTCTTTCCTTAAAATATCTGCCCGCGCGGCAAAGAGAGCTGTCACAAAAGCTTTCGATTTACGCCTTCACGGCGCCCTCCGACATCACCTCCTACGTTCCCGATTCGGACGCGATCCTTACTATGCTGGAAGGCTTGCTTGGGCTTTCCGGCACCGTCGTGAAGCTGGGCATCGACGATAACGTGGTGACGGAGTACGGTCTCTATCGTCATCAGCTTTGGCTTCGCTATCCGGGCGGTGCGTCCATTCCCGCCGCGGGCTCCATAGATTCCTCGGTGGAGGACGCCGACGCGATCGCGGAGGAGAAGTTCTTTGAGGAGGACGCAAACTTCCTTGAAGGACGTTTGTATGTGAGCGACGTTACCGAAAGGGGTACGCGCTACGTGGCTTCTATCTTTTACGACCTTGTGGTGGAGGTGGACGCGGCGGCGCTCGATTTCCTTGACAAGTCTCCCTTGGATATGGTGGACGATTACCTTGCGACCACGCCTGCGACCGACCTTCAAAGCTTCCGTATGTATTGGAACTTTGGCGACAGTAAATGGTTAAACACCGCCTACCGCTTTGACGTGGTGGTGGAACAGGTGGAAACGGGCTTCACGGGACAGTATGACGAGATGGGAGCGCCTATTTTCCAAAAGACCGATACTGTGACGAAGCTGGTCGCGACCCCTGTTTCGGGCGGTACGCCGATCGTGCTCGCGCTTCCCGACAAGGACGGAAAGAAGCAAGGGTACGAGCCGTATCATCAGTTCTACGCCCGATTGACCTATACGCGCTATAAGGGCGAGCACGGTCTTGACGACGAGGCGCTTGCGGAACTTCTTTCCGACCCCTCGAAGTGCGTGCTTCGCATGGAGCAGATACTCACCGACGACACGGTGAATTATTGGGAGTTCTATCCCGTATCCGCCAACCGTGTGATCGTACAGGTTAAGAACGGCAGCTACGCAAAGCCCGGCGCACGCTTCTATATCTACGCAACGGCGCTTTCCGATATTGCCAACGCCTATATGCACATGATGGAGGGCGAGGAATTTAATTACGAGGAGCGTTATGAGTGATACCGCTTTGTGCGCGGTGTGATTTTTCGTTGAAGATTACCTTAAATTTATTATAAATACTTGATTTCGAGACAAAATTATGTTATAATATCTCTGTTTTAAAATATATACTTCGAAAAGGAACCCATGCTATGAAAAAAACGAAAAGACTTCTCTCCGTTCTGGCGCTTTTGCTTGCGGCGTTGATGCTGTTCTCCTCTTGCGCCATCTCTTACAAGAACGTAGATCCCGCAAAGTATGTGCAGTTCAAGGAAGGCTTTGATTTTAAGAATTTCACCATGAGCGGCAAAATCAATAAGATGGTGGTGACGGACGAGGACGTGACCAAGCAGGTGAACCAGCTTCTCTTCGCGCTTCGCGAGGCAGTGAAGAAGAGCGACGGCACGGCTGACGTCAATCAGCCCGGCGCGTACAACAAGTACGATATTCTTACCATTCGTACCATTCTCTACGATAACGCCGGCAACCGTGTGACCCACGATTTCGCTCTCGACACCAAGAGCCCCACGGCTGAGGATAACACCCTGACGCTGAACAGCGAAAAAGCCCTTTATCTCGGCTATGGCGACGGCATCAACACCGACCTCATGGCGGCGCTTGAAAAGGCAATGTATCTTTCTCCCGAGGGAGACCTCTTGTTCCAAAATCACCGCGTTGTTTACAATAACATCGGCGGCATAAAGGGTGACAAGATTTCGGTAGTGCCCGCGATCGGCTACGTGACGTATAGCTCCAGCTATCTCCCCGCGAACAGCACCTCAGCTGTTACGGGCAGCGGCAAGGCGAGCACGGCGACTCCTTTGCACTTTGAAAAGATCGCCGCCGATCTCGCAAAGAATGCAGAGAGCAAGGACAGCTACGAGGAAGCGATCTATCTCGGTCTTAAAGAGCTCATTACCCGCTTGGCTGATACCGAGAACCTGCTGACGGTTTCCGCGACCAAGGATCTGACCATCAAGGTGTACCCCACCGCGAAGGGTGTCCCTGCCGACGCGAAGTTTGAGGCGGACGCTACGGCGATCGCTTATGACCTCGACTTTGGCGGATCGAGCGATCCGGATGAAGGAACCATCGTTTTGAAGCTCCGCGGCGCGCTTGACTTTACTTTGGATGCCGAGACCCCCGGCGCCTTTGTGACCAAGTACACCTATCCCGAGGATGCCAGCGGCACCTACACGGCAAAGGAGCTTGATGAAAACGGCGCCCTCAAAGAGGTGAAGAAGGATCTCAAGGGCACCGAGTGCTCCGTTTACGTTTACGTGATCGAAAGAGCGCCCTATACGCGCCCCGACTATAACGCCGAGACTGTAAAGACCAAGCTGAACTTTGAGACCGACAAGACCGAGGATGCCGACGTGATTGCCGCATACGAGGCAAGCATCAAGAGCGAGCTGCAGGAGAAATGCGACGCGAAGGCAAAGCAGGACGCTAAGGAAGCACTTCGCGAAGCGCTTTTGGCAAAGGCTGAGATGTTTGAGGACAAGGAGCCTGTTCGAAACATCAAGAACTACGTCAAAGAGGTGATCAGCGACGCGAAGGCGATCTACTACGGAAACGGATATGATACCAAAAAGAACACGGCAGGCGAGTACGTGTACGACGATTTTGAGGAATATCTCGTCGACGTTTATTTCCCCACCTACTATCCGCAGGTAGATGAGCAAGGCAAAACCAACAATCCCAAAACCCAAAAAGAGGTCGAGAACATCCTTTACGCAATGGGCAGAGAGATCGTGAAGCTGAACCTTTTGACCTATTATGTCGCGGATCAGCTTGATTGCCGCTACACCGACGACGAGCTGCTTGCCATGGCAAAGGAAAGAGGCACCGCTTGGGCGAAGGAGCAGATCAAGCTGGGTAGAGAAGAAATTCTCAAATACTACACCGTAGAAAACCTCAAAACGCTGTATGCCACCGATAGCGCGAAGAACAGCCTTTTCGAGCAGTACGGCGCAACCAACTACGATGACTGCCTCGCGAAGATGCTTGAAAGCTTCAACAAGAGCTACAAAAAGGGTGAGCTTAAAACGTGGGACGACTACGCAAAGGCGGCATATCCCGACGATGCCTACGATTGGGAGGACTACGTTGAATATATGCAGGGAGAGGATAACCTCTACGGCACCTACCACTACGAGAGGGTCATCGAAGAGATCTATCGCTTGAACGCAGGCAATCTCGTATACGAGGAGATCCCGTACGACAGCACCGCTTTTGCGGAATAAGAATTGACTTTTAGCCGCCCGCTTTGCGGGCAGGTGCTCCTTTTGCTCCGACGAAGGTCGGGGCAAAAGGCTTCTATAAGGAGAGAATTTTTGAGCGCCATCGGGAACGCACCCTTTGCGCGAAAGAGGAAGATCTGTGAAAAAAGTGACCGTATATACCGACGGCGCCTGCCGCGGCAATCCCGGTGTGGGAGGATGGGGCGCCATTCTTTCCTATGCGGGTGTGGAGAAGGAGATCTCGGGCGGTGAGCGCGAGACCACCAACAACCGCATGGAGCTTTTGGCGGCGATCTCGGCGCTTGAAGCACTCAAAGAGCCGTGCGAGGTGACCCTTTATACCGATTCCAAATATCTTTCCGATGCCGTTTCGCTCGGCTGGCTTACGGCTTGGCGTGCGCGCGGTTGGCGGCGCGGAAGAAACGACGAGGTCAAAAACCCCGATCTGTGGGAGCGGCTCTACACACTTCTTTCGCGGCACACCGTGACTTTTATCTGGGTGAAGGGACACGCCGATAACCCCTACAACTGCCGATGCGACGCGCTTGCCACCGCCTTTGCGGATTCCTTGAAGGCGGATAGCAAAGAGGGCATGGAATAAACCAAAGGGAAAGGAACTTTCTATGAAAAAGAAACAGCAAAAGAGAGGGAAGTATAACGCGAAGGCGCCCCTCTCCAAGAAGCAGCGCAAAAAGCTTGAAAAGCGCGGTGTCGTTATTAAGACGCGCGCAGAGAGAGAGAGGATGCCGCGCGAGAAGAAATGGCTCATTTCCCTCATTGCCGCCATTTGCGTCTTGGCGATCGCCTGCGCCTCCTTTGGTGCGATCTTGCTTGCCCGTGCCATTGAAAAGGCAATGTACGACCCTTACGCTTCCGTGTTTGATACTTTGAAAATGGGAAAGCATCTCAACACAAAGGAGTTAGACGAGGATTTTTACACCGGCAATATTTTCAATTTCGCGGACTTTGAAGCCTCCGACTCGTATCAGCCTATGACGATGGCGGATATGGATGCCGTCATCGACCGTGTGCGCATCAACCATCGCACCCTTTCAAAGGAGCTGCAAAAGCAGGCGGTGATCGGGCTTGGCGATACGGTTGCCTTTTACATTACCGATCTGTTCAAGGGCGCGCCCGAGACCAAGGAGGAGGAGAAGGCGAACCGCCTTGTGATCCCTTCCACGATGCAAGATTACTTTGGTACTTATACAAGTCCTGCCACCATTGTTGTGGGGGATGAATTCTTCGGCAAAGACTTTGACCAAAAGCTCATCGCGCTTGGCGCGAAGCCGGAGGACACTGTCAGAGAAACGCGCGAGAACGGTAAGATCTCGCTTTCCGATACCGTTTGCATTACCTACTACATGAACAAGAGCAAGAAAGCCTCTTCGACCCCTTATGCGGAGGAGATTGCCGATCGCTACGTATGGGATGTACAAAACGCGTCGGTCTATAAGGACATGGTGCGCGTTGACCTTGACGAGCAGCTTGACGCACGGCTTTCGCAGGCGCTTGTCGATAACTGCCCCACCATCGGCGAATTTTTTAGTTTTGTTCTTGAAGATTATGATATCACGGGCAAGGGCGCTTCGTCCAAGGATGATTATAAGGTTACGGCGCGGGTCGTATACGCTTTGACCGAGGAGACCACGAAGGATATCACTTTTACCGTTCCCGAGATTTTCACCGAAAGTGACGGCGATTTTTACGCACTGAACGGAAAAACCGCCACCATGCGCGTGACCTTCTTGTACGTGGACGATTACGAGCTTCCCACCTTTGACCGTGCCTTTATCACCGACACCTTGAAAATGGAGATTACGGCAACCGATGACGCGGGTGCTGTTGCCGAGTACAAGGAAAAGAAGCTTGCCGAGCTCAACGAGCAGATCGCCGTGGAGAAGGAAAACGCGAAGATCCTTGCGGCGTTAAACGAGCTCGTTAAAAAGGCACAGTCGTCAGAAGCCTTTCTTGAAACGACCTCGAACACCTCCCAGATCGCGGCTACGATCGAAGCTCTTGTGACCCGCACCCTTCTGGAACGTTGTCTGAGAGCCTATGGGCATCCCCCCACGCAAGCGGAGCTTGACGAGTATACCGTCATGATCGCGAACACGCAGGGAGCAACGATCGCGGACGCTTCGGAATACATTTCCGCCGTTCTTTCGAGCGAAGGAAAGACGATGCTTCAAAGGGAGCTTTTGGTCTATCATATCTTCCGCGCGGAGGGCATGAAGATCACCGACGCGGCACTGGATAAGGCTTGTACGGACTATCTGGACTCTTTGGTCGGAGCCATGTCGGATCCCGAGACGCACAACGCGGAATATTTCGTTCAGTTGTACGGAGAGGCGACCCTCAAGTCCCAGGTGCGCCGCGATCTTGTGTACGCGATGGTAGGCGAGTTCCTGCTCGGCGCGAACCGCCAACAGACGAAATAAGTCTGCAAACGGAAGGATATAACGCATGAAAAATACACAAAAAAACGAACTTCAAACGACGGACACGGCGGTGGCAGTAAAGTCGCCGCTTCGCCGTCCGCTTATTGTGCTTCTTGCCGTCTTCGTGGCGCTTTGCCTTTTAACGAGCGCGCTTGCTGTATTTACCTTCGTGGACTTTTCGAAAAAGAATACGGGCGGAGGAACGCAGGACAGCGGCTTTGATTATTATGCAGCCCTGCTTTCGGACTACGTAGAGGGACTCAAGGAGAGCATGATCACCGGCCTCACCATTCCCGGCTTTGAGAGCCGCGTTGACGAGATCACAGACGAAAACGTTAAAAAATATATCAACAATATCTTGCTGAGCAACGTTGCGCTGAAGGATGACCAGATCAGCGAAAAAAACTATTTTTTCGCGGCGAAACGCACGCAGGCGATTGACTATGCGGACGACGTGTTTTTCTACATCCTCGACGTAACGACCGAGGACGGCGCGCCCATTGGTGTGGATTTCTTTGAAAACGCTTACATGGAGGCGGGCCGCGTACAGATCGGCATGGAATATTTCGGCAAGGATTTTGACGATAAGCTGATCGGAATGGTTCCCTCGAACACTTGGACCGAAACGCGCACCTACGGTACCGTTGCCCCCGATGACGTGATCATTTTCTCCTATACGGCGACCGAAACGGTAAAGGCGACCGAGGAAGGCAAGGGGGACACGGTAAAGAATCATAAGAACTATACCGCGCTCCGCTTAGATCTCGCTGAGGTCGAGGACACCGCTTGGCGCGATCAGCTTCTCGCAAGCTACGGCGCCGTCGGACAGTATTTCTTCTTTGAATACGAGGAGGATATCGACGAGGACGGCGAGAAAGAAAAGGTGAAGTACGAGGGCATGATCGATGCCGTTGTGACGGAAGAAAAGACGGACGTTTTGACCGCAACGCTTCCCGAAAAGTTCTTCGGCGCGAACCCCACCGACGAAAAATATGCGGCGCTCAACGGCGCGACCTTAAAATTCCATATCGTAATCGACCACACCGTACCGCACGAGGCAAACACCTTTGAGACGATGACGAAGGCGGACATTGAGACCGTCAACACCTTTTTGAGTGAAAACGGCTTTTCCACCTTCACTGCCTCAAACGACAAATCAACGGTCGTAAACAGCAAGGAGCAGAAGGGTGAGCTTACCACGCTCACGACCGACGTCTCTACCCTCAAGAGCGAGATCAAGAAATTAAAGGGAGAGATCGAGACGTTAAAGGGTCAAATTGCTGACTTTGAAGCATCGAGCGAGGATAAGACGGCAGACATCGAGAAAAACAACGCAAGCCTTGCGGAAAAGGAACCGGCGCTTGCCGAGAAAGAGAGCAAACTCAAAGAAAAAGAGACGGCACTTGACGCGGCACTCGCCGTTGCGCGCGGGGAATGCTTTGATTTCCTCAAAAAGGAGCTGGGAGGAGCTTACGACGAGACGGTCAAGATGACGGCGGAACAGCTCGTATATAATTACCTCTTGGAAAATCTCGTCTTTACCAATCTCCCTGCCGACGAGGTCGCCGCGATGGAGGAGTATGCCAAGCAGTCGGTAGAGGCGGACTATGCCGCCATGGATGCCGCAAGCAAGCGGAATTACCGAGACATCGAGCAGTTTGCCGCCTCCTACTTCGGCTACGACGAAAAGGAGTATGAGGGCTACGAGCATTACATCGAGACCTACCTCGCGCCCTACGAGATCAAGGCGTCCTTGCTCTTGCCCGCGATCTACAACACCTTTATCAACGACGTAACCAAGTTAGACGCTGCGATCGAGGAGTATCTTGCGGAAGAGATCGCGCTTGCTGCCGCTGCCGGTCAGCCCGTTACCCGTCAAGAGATTCTTGATGGCTTTAAGGAAAACTACGGTGACGATTATTGGACGCTGCTTCGCCAGGATATGATAAACACCGTCGTGTGCGACTACCTGGTCGAAAACAATACCATCGATTGGGAAATGAGAAGCCCTGAGAAAAACTAAAAAACGGCGGCTTTTACCGTCGTGATCATCTCTTATGCCGCAAGCGAAAGCTTGCGGCAGGTGTACGAAAGGAACAAAGCGTTATGAAATGGACCTCTTTGAACGATCTGCGTGAAGCGTACCTTTCTTTTTTTGAGGGAAAAGGGCATTTGCGCTTAAAGAGCTTCCCGCTCGTGCCGATGGGAGACAAATCCTTGCTCCTGATCAACTCGGGCATGGCTCCGATGAAAAAATATTTTACGGGAGAGGAGATTCCTCCCCGTCGCCGTGTGACCACCTGTCAGAAGTGCATCCGCACCCCCGACCTTGAGCGTGTCGGTCACACTGCCCGTCACGGCACCTTCTTTGAGATGCTCGGCAACTTCTCCTTTGGAGACTACTTTAAGGAGGAGGCGATTCCGTGGGCGTGGGAGTTTTTGACCGAAACGCTTGCCATTCCCGCCGACCTTCTTTGGCCCTCCATTTACGAGGAGGACGATGAGGCATACGCCATCTGGGCGGAAAAGATCGGTGTTCCCCCTGAGCACATCGTGCGTCTCGGCAAGGCGGACAACTTTTGGGAGCACGGTACGGGTCCCTGCGGTCCTTGCTCCGAGATCTATTTCGACCGCGGCGAGAAGTACGGCTGCGGCAAGCCCGACTGTAAGCCGGGCTGTGATTGCGACCGTTATATGGAAATATGGAACAACGTTTTCTCCCAGTTCAACAACATGGGCGACGGCACCTATACCGAGCTTGAAAACAAGAACATCGACACAGGCATGGGGCTTGAGCGTCTCGCTTGCGTGATGCAGGGCGTTGACAATATGTTCGAGGTGGATTCGGTGCGCAAGATCCTTGATCACGTCGTGGCGATCTCGGGCAAGAAGTACGGCGAAGATAAGGACGACGATGTTTCCATCCGCGTCATCACCGACCACACGCGCTCGGCAATGTTTATGATCGCGGACGGCGTTATCCCCTCCAACGAGGGCAGAGGCTACGTGCTTCGCCGCATTTTGCGCCGCGCCTGCCGTCACGGCAAGCTGCTCGGCATCGACCGCCCCTTCCTCCCTGAGGTCTGTGTGACCGCCATCGGGGAGAGCGACGCAGCGTACCCTGAGCTTGCGGAAAAGCGCGACTATATCTTAAAGGTCATCGCCCGCGAGGAGGAGAGCTTTGCCGCTACCATTAACGGCGGTATCGCTATTCTTTCCTCTCTCATGGACGAGGCAAAGAAAAACGGCAGAACGGCGCTTGCCGATGCCGACGTCTTTAAGCTTTACGATACCTATGGCTTCCCCTTTGACCTCACTCGCGAGATGGCGGAGGAGGAGGGGCTTTCCGTGGACGAAGCGGGCTTCCGTGCTTTGATGGAGGAGCAGCGCCGCCGTGCCCGTGAGGCGCGCGCCAATATTTCCGGCTGGGCTTCTGCCGAGGGTAATGCACTTTCGGGGCTTCCCACAACCGAATTTATAGGCTATGATGCAACCGAGGGCGAGGGCAAGGTCTTAGCCATTCTCACCGAGGAGGGCTCGGTCGAGACCCTTACGGAAGGAGAGGCGACGCTTGTGCTTGACGCCACTGTCTTCTACGGCGAGGGCGGCGGTCAGGTCGGTGACACGGGTGTGATGCGTGCCGAGGGCATGTCTCTTTCCGTGACCGACACCAAGAAGACCGACGGTGTATATTTGCATATGGTGACGCTGGACACGGGCAAGCTCTCGGTCGGCGATACCCTTTCCCTTGCGGTCGATACCGCACGCCGCGACGCCATCCGGCGCAACCACTCTGCCTGCCACCTTCTCCAAGCGGCGCTTCGCGCGGTGCTTGGCACGCACGTTGAGCAGGCGGGCTCTTACGTGGACGCTGAGCGCGTGCGCTTTGACTTTTCTCACTTCGCTGCCATGACCGGCGAGGAGCTTTCTCGCGTAGAGTCTCTTGTGAACGCGAGCATCCTTCGCGCAGAGGGTTGCTCCACCGCCGTGACCGATATCGAAACGGCACGTGCTATGGGCGCGATGGCGCTCTTCGGCGAGAAGTACGGTGACACCGTGCGCGTGGTTAAGATTGGCGAAGGCTCGACCGAGCTTTGCGGCGGTACGCACGTTTCGAATACAGGTAATATCGGACTTTTCCACATCCTTTCCGAGAGCTCGGTGGCGGCAGGAGTTCGCCGTATCGAGGGCACGACGGGACTTGGCGTGCTTTCCCTGCTTGCTGAGCGCGATGCGTCGCTCTCTTCTCTCGCGAAGGATTTAAAGGCGGGGTCTGTTTCCGATCTCTCCCGACGCGCTTTGGCTTTGACCGCTGAGCTGAAGGAAGCGAAGAACGCGCTTGCCGCGGCGGAGAGCAAGCTTGCTGTGGCACAGCTTGCTTCCCTCATCGGAGAAGCGGAGACGGTTGGCAACGTGCGCGTGCTCACCACCGCTATTGACGGTACGGTAGATGCTGCGCGTACCCTTTGCGATGCCATCAAGGAAAGGTATGCCGACGTAGTCGCTGTCATCGCCGTTCGCGATGGGGAGAAGCTCAGCTTCGTGGCTTGTGCGGGCGGTGACGCTGTGAAGGCGGGCGCGCACGCGGGCAAGCTTGCATCCCTCGCCGCATCCGTAACGGGCGGTAAGGGCGGCGGACGCCCCGACAGCGCGCAGGCAGGCGGTAAGGATCTCGCCAAGATCGACGAGGCGCTTGCGGCAGTCAAGGCAGCGTTGAAGTAATATAGCGTATATTATATAAATGTAACCGAAAAGGCTTTTCGGTTCACCCCCAAAAAGCCCCTGAAATTGGGACTTTTTGGGGAAAATTTTTTGTTTCGGAAAATTTCGGGAAAAGGGTTGACTTTTTGATTTTGATGTAGTATAGTTTGGGTGAAGGGAACTCCCTTTCAAAAAGACGGTAGCGGAGGCACACGCGATGAAGACGCTCGAAAAGGAAACCGTAAAAACTGCGGAAGAAAAAAAGATCGTGACGCAGGAAAAACACAAGCCCTTTAAAAAAGAGGATAAGACGGCAGGCTTTTGGCGGACACTTTTTCCGTACATGAAGCCCTTTCGCAAAAACATTATCGTAGCAGTGTTCCTTTCTTTGATTACGGGCGTGTGCGTTTCGCTTCAGCCGCTTGTGATCAAGTACGTCGTGGACTCGGGTATTTCGGGCGCACCCTTTGTGCTTTTCGGCAAGACCGTTCCCATCGGCGATCCCATTATATTTATCGCCATTTTGGCGGGCGCGTACGTTCTCTTTTCTCTCGGGCGCATTTATACCTGGCGCTACGGCTATAAAAACATTTTGAAGCTGCAAGAGGGAACGCTTTTCAATCTGCGCAGCACTTTTTTCGGTCACGTACAGAGAATGTGCATGCACTTCCGCGATAAAAATTCCTCGGGTGAACTGTATAATTACATCATGGGCGCGCCCATGGCGAACATCAAATCCTTTTTGGCATCGATCTTCCAAAGTGTTCCTTATCAAGCGATCTCGCTCGTCATTTCGCTCGTGCTTCTTATCAGCTATAACCTTTACTTAACCCTTATCGTGGTTGGCGCTGCCTTCGTGATGGCGTTCTTCAACCGTCGCTCGCGCAAGAAGATCCGCGAGGTCAGTCGCAGCTATCTTGACGCGGAAAAGCAAACCTCGCATTATGTGTCGGATGCCTTGCAGGGCGGAGAAGCGACTAAAATGTACGCCATTGAGGACGCCTCCATCGCCGCCTTTGACCAAAGGCTCAACACACTGCGCATGACGGGCATTCGCGCCCCCTTTACCAATATCGTGGAGGCGGCAAAGCCGGAAATCGTGCAGTACGTCTGCACCGCTCTTGTTTACTTCGTCGGCGGTCTCTTTTGCCTGCGCGGTGAGATCCAAGTGGGTGAGCTTTACCTCTTCATCTCCACTATGGGCACCATTTTCAGCGTCATTATTGCATGGCTGAATCTTTTCTTTGCGCAATCCACGGCGGCAGTCGCGCTCGAACGCATTGATGCGATCATTGCCGAGCATAGCACGACTCCCGAGGTTGCGGCGGATTCGCGCCGTTCCGTTGAGATCGAGAAGGCTTCGGCGATCAGACACGGCAAGCCCTGTATCGCCTTCCACAACGTCGATTTTGCCTACGGCGACAAGCTCGTTTTTGAAAATCTTTCCTGCGAGCTGAAATACGGAGAGAGCCTTGCGCTTGTCGGCGGCTCCGGGTCGGGTAAATCCACCTTTACCAAGCTCGTGATGCGCCTTTACGAGGTAAACGGCGGTGAGGTTTTGCTCCATGACCGTAACGTGAAGGACTATGCCACGCATGACTTGCGCCTTTCCTTCGGTGTCGTACCGCAAAACCCTTACATTTTCCACGGTACGGTGTGGGATAATATCCGTATCGTGCGTCCCGATGCCTCAAACCTTGAGATCATCAAGGCGATGGAGGTCGCCCGCGTGCATGAATTTGTCAACGACCTGCCGCGCGGCTGGAGCACCCTGATCGGTGACGGCGCACTGGGGCTTTCGGGCGGACAAAAGCAGAGAATTGCCATCGCGCGCGCTATTCTGAAAAATCCCGATATCTTCATCTTTGACGAGGCGACAAGCGCCCTCGACAACGTTTCCGAGCGCCTCATTCAAGAGGCAATGGAGGAGCTGATGCAGTCGCACACGGTCATCTTCGTGGCGCACAGGCTCTCCACTATTCGCAACGTTAACCGCATTCTCGTTTTTGATCACGGTGAGATCGTCGAGGAAGGAAACTACGATACCCTCGCCGCCGGAAACGGCGTGTTCCGACAGCTTCTTGACGCTGCGGAGGGGAAGCTTGCGCGCTTCGAAAATCCCCCGAAATTTTAAAATCAAAGCGCACCGCTACATGCAGTGCCCTCAAAATGTAAAGAAAGGCTTTCGTAATGACTAAATTTTGTGTTTTTGACCTGGACGGTACATTGCTCAACACCCTCGGCAATATTGGAGGCAACATGAATCGCGCGCTGGAAGATTTCGGCATCGAGCCGTTTCCCCTCGAGCAATACCGCTACTTTGTCGGCAACGGCTCGCGCAATCTGACCGAACGTGCTCTCGCGGCAAGGGGGAAATTGACGCCCGAATTTTTCGAGGAGTTTTATCCTCACTTTTTCGCTATCTATGAGGCGGTGCCGGACAGAGGGGTCACTGTTTACGATGAGATTGAAACGCTTCTTTCGGCGCTCAAAGAAAGAGGCATCCGCCTTGCCGTTTGTACCAACAAGCCGAACGCGGCGGCACAGAAGTCGGTTGCCGGCTTCTTTGACGAGGGGACATTTGATGATGTGATCGGTGCCGTGGACGGCATGGCGCTGAAGCCTGCGCCCGACGGTGTTTTGTCCCTTCTTGCAAAGCATGGGATTTCTCCCGAGGAAGCCGCCTTCATTGGTGACAGCGACGTCGATATGCTGACCGCGTGCGCGGCAGGTGTGCGCGGCTTTGGCGCGGCATGGGGCTTTCGTACCGCCGAAGAGCTTGAAAAGGCAGGCGCGACAGCCCTTCTTTCGCACCCCTTAGAGCTTCTTGAACATATTTAATTTGGGAGGAATTTGATTTATGCAAAACGCAGCGACATACCGCGCCACAGCGAGAGAACAGCTGGGCGGAAATATTTTTGCAAACAACTGGCTCACGGCACTTGTGGCTTGTCTTCTTGTGTCGATTGTGCTTTCCTTTGCCGCGTCGGTCATCTTTGGCGCATTCTTGATCGAGGGCATTTGCTCGGTCGGTCTTGCTCATGTTTTTCTTTCCGTGGCACGCGGAAGAAGAAGCACCTATGACCTTTCCGATCTTTTGGCGGGTAAGAACATGATAGCCGAGCTTGTGGTGCTTTCCTTGATCAAAAATATTTTTCTCCTTCTTTGGGCGTTTGTTCCCGTTGTCGGCATTGTAAAATATTTTTCCTATGCGATGACCTACCATGTGAAGTATGACCACCCCGAATACGACTGGCGCACCGCCATTACCGAGAGTCGCCGTATGATGGACGGGCACAAGTGGCAGCTTTTCTGCCTCAACTTCTCCTTCCTCGGCTGGATCATCGTCGGTGCTTTGAGCTTCGGTGTCGGTATGCTCTGGGTCGTCCCCTATATGCGTGCCGCCGAGGTGAACTTTTATCTCGACCTCAAAAGACTTGAAGACGCAGAGATTCCTTATCTGCAAGTTTAAAAAAGAAAAAGGCTTTTCGCGATGCGAAAAGCCTTTTTTATTTGGTTCTTATTTTTGCAAACAGTTATTTACAATCTCGTGTAGCTCGGGGAGCATTTTTTCAATCTCCTGCGCCTGCTTGATCTGGTTGCGGGCGCGGTCAAGATTGTGACGGGGACGATGGGTGCGGAAATAGACGTCGCCGTTCAGATCGTCGGTGAGGAAGCGCATACCGCATTCAAGCGTGAGAAGCAAAGCGCTTTCGGGGAGCAGGTCGAGCTCCTCCTCGGTGATGGCGTCTCCCGTAGCTTCGAGGTAGCCCTTTGTAAAGGCGGCGAACTTTTCCTTATCAAAGGAAACGAGCGAGAGGTCGGTCTCGTCCTCGGCGGCGGTGGCGGCACCTGTGCGGAGCGCGTCGCCAAAATCGTAAAGGCGGGAGCCGGGCATGACGGTATCGAGGTCAATGACAGCGAGGGGGTGTCCGTCGTCGGCGTCAAAAAGAATGTTGTTGATCTTGGTATCGTTATGGGTGACGGCGAGGGGGAGTCTTCCGTCGGCGAGGCGCTCTGTCACCGTTCCGTAGAAGATGGCGTATTCCTTGAAGAAGTTGATCTCCGCTTCGTCCTCGGCGGCTCTTCCGACGGCATCCTTTTCAATGGCGGTAAGCAGATCGGCGTAGCGCGAGGGGGTGTCGTGGAAGTGGGGAATGGTCTCCGAGAGGATCTCGGCGGGGAAGTCGGCAAGCTGTTTTCCAAACTCACCGAAGGCAAGTCCCGCAAGGCGGAGCGTTTCGGGCGTCACCATGTCAAAGCATTGCGACTCTTCGATAAAGAGGTAAGCACGGTAAAATTTTCCGTCAAAGCTTTTGTACATATCACCGTCCTTGGCAGGAACGACGGTGAGGGTGTAGCGGTCGGAATCCTTGCCGCAGGCGCGGAGCTTTTTTCCGAGATGCTCTGTGACACCAATGATGTTTTTCATCATAGAGACAGGGTCTTTAAAGATGTTCGTATTGATCTCCTGCACGATAAGGCGGGGGTAGGTTTCGGTAACGTAGGTTTTGTTAATATGACCGTTGCCGTAAAGCTCGGGAATGATCTTAATGCCATATGCCTCTTCGACAAGAGCGAGCGTGTTGTTTTCCATGGTGTTCTTCCTTTTCCTTTTTGTTTGGCGTGAAAGCCTTGTTTCTTCCATTATACAACATTACCAAAAAAAAAGAAAGGGGGGGAAGGGGTATTTTTTGAAAAAAAGGGGAAAAATCTATATAAATAAAGAAAAGGATGGCAACGAAGCATGCAACGGTTTGATAAGGAAAAATATGCGGCATACGCAAACGCGAGGGCGGGGCGCTCCCCCGTATTGAAAAATTTTTTGTTTGCCTTCTTCATTGGCGGGGGCATTTGTCTTTTGGGAGAGCTGTTGTTTTCTCTCTACGCTTATTTGGGACTCTCCGAACGCGTATCCGGCATGACCGTGACCGTGACCCTGATCTTTCTTTCGGCGATCCTTACCGCCGTCGGCGTTTTCGACCGCCTTGCGCGGATTGCGGGCGCGGGCACGCTTTTGCCCGTGACGGGCTTTTCCAATGCAGTCGTTTCGCCTGCAATGGACAACAAGAGCGAGGGTTTTGTGATGGGCGTGGGCGCGAAAATGTTTGTTGTCGCCGGACCCGTGCTGGTTTTCGGTACGGCGGCAGGTGTTGTTTTGGGAGTTGTCACCTATATCGTTTCGTTGTTTTCATCATAAAAAATCCGATTTTCTCATCGAAAATCGGATTTTTTCGTCGTCTTATTGTGCCACAAAGAGGAGGGCGTAATCGCCGAGATGCAGTACAAGCGTGGTGAGAAGGTTGCCGTCCTCATCCTCGGAGTGGGAGACGAGCGCGTTGCCTTGCCGATTTTCGACGGTGATCGTGTATTCGGCGACGATGCCCAATTCCTCTCTCTCTCCGTAGGTGCCCGTATAGGTCTTGCCGCTTGCAAGCTCGGTAATGGTGAAGCTGCCGCGATTAGCGGTCAAGGTGCAGTCCAGCGTGGGAACACCCGGGGCTGCGTCGGCATAGCTGCTTGCTATGTATAAAAAGTCCTCATTCTTCGTGACGGAGACAAGCGCCCAGCTTTCTTTGTTGATCTTAGGCGCGGCGCTACACGCGAAAAGGCAGGACAAAGAGAGCAGAAGAGCAAGAAGTATGGCAAGAGCTTTTTTCATGGTGACCTCGCTTTTTTTTATTTACACATCTATTTTAGCATAAAAGGCTGTCGAAATCAATAGGATAGAAAGAAAACAAAACGAAAACGCGAAAAGCCCTTGACAAAGAGCGGACGGTGTGCTATAATTTCTTCAATGTTAATTCTGCGTTAAAAATGCGTAAAAACGGCGCAAAAGAAAATGCGGAGGGGGGAGAAAAATGTTTAATCCGTCGCAGGTGATCTCTTTTTCACAAATCAATTTAATAGGAACGGCGTGGGAGCTGCTCGTACGCATTGTTGTCGCCGGCGTTTGCGGCGCGTTGATCGGTCTTGAACGTGGCCTCCGTCAAAAGGAAGCGGGCATTCGGACGCACTGCATCGTGGCGATAGGGGCGGCGCTTCTCATGATCATTTCCAAGTATGGCTTTGCGGATATGGGTGCGGGTGACGTGTTCTTTCTGGGCACCAAGGGTGCCGATCCTACGCGCGTGGCGTCCCAAGCGATCACGGCGATCGCCTTTCTTGGCGCAGGTGTCATCTACCGTCACGGTAATGTGATCAAGGGGTTGACGACAGCGGCGGGTGTTTGGGCAACGGCAGCCATTGGACTTTGCGTTGGCGCGGGGCTGTATCTTCTTGGCGTCGCGACCGCTGTGCTTGTTCTTTTGATCAACATCTGTTTGCACAAGTGGCTGGTTAGTCTCGAATCGCTGGCGACGACCGTTTTTACGGTAACGATGAATGATACGCCCGAAGTGATGGACCGTTTGCGCGTACAGCTTGCCGACCATAAAATGCAAGTACAAAGAATGGATGTCAAGCGCAAGGGTGACGGCTATATCAAGGCGAACATCGTCGTTCGCATTCCGAAGAACACAGCACTTAACGACCTTCTTTTGTTCCTCAACGAGAACGAGGATGTGCGAGAGTTTTCCGTCGAAGTTTGAGCGTTTACAAAAATCCCCGTATGCGTCGTTAAAGCATCGACTCCCTTGCTCGACGTATGAAAATACGCCGTCGCTTCGGTCGCTCGCTTTGCCTAGCCCACGAAAATTTCTGCTACGCTCCCGCAAAGATTTTGTATAAGCGGCGCTATAAAAGAAAGCTCGCTTGCATAAATCTCCGTGAGCATCGTTGTCGGTCGGCTCGGACACGAAAATACGCCGTATAGATAAAAAACCGCCTTTCGGCGGTTTTTTGTTTTGCGAAAAAGGAGGTTAAACCTTGGTCAGCTTCGCGTAGGTTGCCATGAGCTTCTTTGTGGTGCCGTTATCAAAGCGGATCTCGTAGAGCGTGTCGGCGCCCATCGGGCGGACGGAGAGCACCGTGCCAAGTCCGAAGAGCAGATGCTTGACGCGGTCGCCCTCCGTGAAGGCGGCTGCCGACGGACGGCGTGGCTGGGTGACGGTCGTGCGCCTTGCGAACTCTCCGCTTCCCACCGTGGGTACCGTCTCGCGACGGATGGGCGAAGAGGTAGACGAGGGGGCGGCGAAGGCGGGGCGCTCGGGGGCTGTTTTTTCTTTGAGGGATGCGGGGATCTCCTCGGCGATAAAGCGAGAGGGACGGTGATATTGGGTCGCGCCGTACATCAGGCGCTCGGTGGCGCTTGTCACGAAGAGCTTTTCCTTGGCACGCGTGATGGCGACGTAGGCTAAGCGTCTTTCCTCCGACATTTCTTCGGGGTTTGAGATGGATGCGTTCCCCGGGAAGATGCCCTCCTCCGCGCCGGCTAAAAAGACAATGGGGAATTCAAGACCCTTGGCGGAGTGAATGGTCATCAAGACAACCGCCTCGGCGTCCTCGTCATATTTATCGACGTCCGAGACCAGCGCCGCTTCTTCGAGAAAGCCGACGAGGGAGGGATCCTCTGTTTTGCTCTCGTATTCGACGGCGGCGGAGACAAGCTCGCCGAGGTTGTCAATATCGCTCTTCATGGCTTCGCCGCCTGCTTTGAGCATATCCATATAGCCCGTCTTTTCCATTACGAGGGGAAGAAGCACCGAGGGGCGGAGCACATCGGCGTCAAAGCTCTCTATGAGTGAGACAAACGCTTTCAGCTTATCGGCGGAGCGCGCGATGGCGGGATATTCGTCGGCGCGCTTCATGATGGCAAAGCAGGACAGCCCCTCCTCCTCGGCGATGGCGGCGACAGTTTCCATGGTTTTGTCGCCGATCTTGCGCTTCGGCTCGTTGACGATACGCATAAGTCTGCCATCATCGTTATGGTTAAGAATTAAATAAAGATAAGCGAGGATATCCTTGATCTCCTTGCGGTCATAGAAGCGCATACCGCCGAGGATACGGTGAGGAACACCGCTTTTCGCGAAGGTTGCTTCTAAGTGGCGGGAGATTTCGTTGACGCGGTAGAGAATGGCAAAGTCGCTGTACTTTCTTCTTTGGGTAACGACAAGGCGCAATATGGTATCGACAATGTAGCGGCACTCGCGATCCCCTGTTTCTGCCGTGTGGACGGTGATCTTATCGCCCTCCGCTCCTTCACACCAAAGCTGCTTTTCGTGACGGTCGGCGTTCTTGGCAATTACGGCATTGGCGGCGGCGAGGATGGTTTTGGTGGAACGGTAGTTTTGCTCCAGCTTGACGACCTTTGCGTCGGGGTAAACGGAGTCAAACTGCAAAATGTTCTCGATGGTCGCGCCGCGGAACTTGTAAATGCTTTGGTCGTCGTCGCCCACCACCATGATATTGCGGTGCTGGGCGGCAAGGAGCGAGACGAGGCGGAATTGGGCGGGGTTGGTGTCCTGATACTCATCGACGCAGATGTAAGAGAATCTGCCTTGGTAATAGGTGCGCACCTCTTCATCCTTTTCGAGCAGCTTGACCGTTTTCATGATGATATCGTCAAAGTCAAGCGCACCGTTTTTTTCGAGGCGTGCTTGATACGCCTCGTAAATGCGATGGATGTGCTTCGAGCGCAGATCTCTCCCCTCTGCCATCTCACGCGGCGTGCGCAGGTTGTCCTTTTCCGCCGAGATCGCCGCCATGACGGCGCGCAGGGGTAAGATCTTATCGTCGATGTTTAATTCCTTCATCACCTCGGCAATGAGGCGCTTTTTGTCCTGTGTATCGTAGATAGAGAAGCCCTCGGGCAGTCCCGCGCGCTCGTGATAGCGGCGGAGCATACGCATACATACGGCGTGGAAGGTGCCTGCCCAGATCTCCCTTGCCGCCTCTTCCTCGCCGAGCGCGGAAAGCAGACGCTCTCGGATCTCTCCCGCCGCCTTGTTCGTAAAGGTAATGGCGAGCATCGCCCAGGGGGGACAAGCGTTGTGGATGAAGGCGGAAAGAAGCGGTTCTATTTCGCGCGCCGAGAGGGCGGACGCCATCTCCATCGTCATAACGTCCTCCTCCGTTACGTGGGCGGGGACGTAATCGGTCTCATAGGCGGTGCCGTATTTGATGATATGGCAGATGCGGTTGACGAGGACGGTGGTCTTTCCGCTGCCCGCGCCTGCGAGGATGAGAAGCGGTCCTTTGGCAGAGAGCACCGCGTCACATTGCTCGGGGTTGAGCCTTTCTCCGTAATATTTGCGAAAAAGCGCTCTTTTGGCATCTAAGTAGCGCTTTTTGAATGCGTCAGTCATAAAATTTCCTCTTTTCGCGATCAGTCTCCTTCTATTCTAGCATATTTCTTTTTAAAAATCCACCCCTTTGGCAAGAAAAACTTTTTTGAGGAAAGAAACGGAAAATAACAAGACGTCTTGACAAAAACCCCAATAACATATATAATTATACTATAAGTTACACCGTACGAGATTTTGAAGAAGGAGACAGGTATGAAGTGTAAAAAATGCGGCTATGAGTGGCAGTCCTACGGTGAAGCCCTTACCTGCCCCGGCTGCGGCGCACACGCCGCTTTGACGCAAAGTGAAAAACAGACCTTGTGGGAAGAGGCCTACGAGGCGGAAAAGATAAAGGATACCGCCCTGCGCGCGCGTTGTTACCACGCGCTTGCCGAGCAGGGAGACGAAAAGGCGGCATATGCTTATGCCGAGTGTCTTCGCCGCGGTGTGGGCGTCGAGCCGAATGCGGGAGAGGCTGTTTTTTGGTATCGTGCCTCTGCGGGACGGATGTATCCTGCCGCCGCTTACCGCCTTTCCATTGCCCTCGCCGAGGACAGTCGCTTTGGCGACAGCAAGAAGCAAGCCTTGTTTTGGTTGCGTGTCGCTGCTGAACTTGGCGATGCCGAGGCTTCGTTTGCCCTTGCACGCGCTTATGAGGACGGAGAGCTCGTCGCGCCGTCGCACCGTCACGCCCTCTTTTGGCTGACACGTGCCGCGAAGGCGGGTCACGGAGAGGCGCGGCTTCTGTTGGCAAGGAGCTATTTTGAAGGGGACGGCGTGGAGAAGAACCTTGCCGCCGCTCGCTATTTTATGAAAAACGTCCCTGTTTCGGGACTCCGCATGAAGCTCTTTTCCCGCCGTCTCGGCGCGGGTGAATGCGAAGAGCCTGCCGAGATCGTCCTTCCCGCGCGGGAGGAGGAGCGTCTTTCCCTCGGAAACGAGGCGGAGACAGCGGGGGAATATGGTATCGCTTCCGCTCTTTACTTCCATGCGGCGCGTACGGGAAACGCAGACGCGACCTACCGCCTCGGTGTGTTTTATGAGGAGGGGCGCGGTGTACCGCACAGCCCCACGGAGGCGCGCCGCCGCTACGGCATTGCCGCAAAGGCAGGACACATACAGGCAACGCTTCGCTTGGCGGACTTTCTTTTGAACGCGATCGGCGGAGACGCCGACCCACAGCTTGCCGTAAAGTGTTACGGAGAATTGGAGAACGCGGGTGTTGCCGAGGGCGCGTACCGCCTCGGTGAGATGTACCGCGAGGGCAAGGGTGTCGCTATCGACGTTCCGCTCGCCATTCGTCACTATAAGACGGCGGCGAAGTTAGGGCATGAGGGCGCGGCACGCGCCTTGGAGGCTTTAAAGGGAGATGCCGACGCCGTTTACGAAAAGGCGTGCGTGCTTGAAGAACGCGGAGAGATGAACGCCGCTCTTGCCGCTTACCGTGCTGCCGCCGAGATGGGGCATGCGGGCAGTGCCTATGCGATGGGCGTTTTCTTGGAAAAAACGGCAGCAAAGCCTTCGGAACGCAAAGAAGTCTTTACATATTATCGCACCGCCGCGGAGGGCGGTCATATCGGCGGTATTTTTCGCTTGGGTCTGTGTTATAGCCGTGGCTATGGCGTAGAGCGCAACTATTCCGCCGCGAACAGTCTTCTCGGTATTGCCGCCAAGAGAAATTACGAGGGTGCAAAAGAGGAATTAGATGCCTTGAAGGCGAGAAAGTACCGCCGTGCGGCGCGCCGCTTCTACTCCATTTCCTCGGTGCTTTACCGCAAGGGTAATGTCGCGGAGGCGGTGAAATTCCGCAACATTGCCGCCAAGCTCGGCTCGGCGCGTGCCATGTACGTATTAGGGTGTCATCTTGAATTTGGTGACGGCTTGCCCGCGGACAGAGTGAAGGCAGGCGCATGGTATACCCGTGCCTCGCAGGCAGGCTTTGACCCCGCAAAGGGCGACTTAAAGGGTGGCTTCTTGCGTGAGCGCAAAAAGCTGATCTTAGCCAAAAGGAATGCAACAGAAAAATAAAAAAACGGTCTCCCGTCGGGGAGGCCGTCTTCCTATCAAACACGGAGAATGCTTATGGAAAATGTAAAAAGGATCGCAAGCTTTGAGGTCGATCATACGACCCTTTTGCCCGGCATCTACCTCTCGCGCGTCGATGGGGACGTTTCGACCTACGATCTTCGCACCCGCACGCCCAACACGGGCGATTTGATGGACAACGAAACCATGCACAGCCTTGAACATATGATGGCGACCTATTTAAGAAATTCACAGCTCGGCGACCGCGTCGTTTATTTTGGTCCGATGGGCTGTCAGACGGGCTTTTATCTGCTCGTTCGCACCGCCGACCATGCGGAAACCCTTTCTTATGTAAAGGAAGCGTTGCAAAAAACAATCTCGCATGCGGGTGAGATGTTTGGAAATTCGGCGAAGGAGTGCGGCAATTACAAAAGCCTTTCCTTAGAGAAGGCGAAAAAAGAGGCAGGACGCTATCTTGCCGTTTTGGAAGAAAAGAAGGAATGGAGCTTTTGCTATGAGTGAGAAGGTGCTTTGCCGCGACGTCCGTACGGTGGGCTTTGTTTGCCCGATGGATTGCGAGCTTAATGCGGTTACCTGCTTGTTTGATGAAAAAAAAGAGGTTACCTACGCAGGCATGGATTTTTACGAGGGACAAATTTCAGGACACCCTTGTGTGGCGGTCAAATGCGGCGTGGGCAAGGTCTTTGCGGCGCTTGCGGCGCAGGCGATGATCCTTGGCTTTCGTCCCGACCTCATCATTAACACGGGGGTGGCGGGCAACCTTTCGGACGACCTTTCCATCGGTGACGTGGTGGTGTCCTCGGCGGTCGTTCAGCACGATATGGACACCTCTCCGCTCGGTGACCCGGTGGGGCTCATTTCGGGGATAAACAAGGTCCTTTTGGAAAGCGACGGCGATGCCGCCGCGCTCATGCGCGGTGTTTTGAAGGAAATGAATGTTCGTCACGCTTATGGCGTTGTCGCGTCGGGCGATCAGTTCGTCGCGACGGCGGCGCGGCGCGATTTTATCCGGGATACCTTTGGCGCGCTGTGCTGTGAAATGGAGGGTGCCGCCGTCGGACAGGCTTGTTATGCGCTGGGCGTGCCTTTCCTCGTGCTTCGCGCCCTCTCGGACGACGCGAACGGAAATTCGCCCGACGATTTCCCCGCCTATTGCGTCAAGGTGTCGGAAACGTCCTCACGCGCCATTGCGGCGTTCATGAAAGCGCTTGCTTGATTTTTGCGGCGAGAATATGTACAGGGGGCCTTTTGCCCCCTGTTTTTTTATATTATAGGAACAAGGGTCTTAACTGCTTTCCGCAGAGGGCGGCGGTAAGGCAGTCCGAGATGAAGGTGAAGTCGGCGACGAGGGAATGGGGCTTTCGTTCGGGGTCGTCTTGCCGCATGGGGACAAAGAAGACCTGCTTGCGCAAAAGAAGCTTGGAGATGTTTGCGAGATTTGCCGACATGGAATCGTTGGAGGAGAGGGCGAGAAGGAGGGGTCTGTCCTCTCTTAAATGCGCCTTTGCCGCCATCGTCACGGGAGTGTCGGTGATGCCCCCCGCGATCTTGGCGAGGGTGTTGCCCGTACAGGGGGCAATGACAAGTGCTTCGAGCGGTGTCGCGGGACCAAGCGGCTCGGCGTCCACGATGGAATGTATGATCTCGCGGTCGCAGAGCGCGCGCACCGCGGTGGCAAATTCCTCGGCGCGCCAAAAGCGGGTGTCGGTGGAGAAAACGCTGTTTGAAAAGATGGGCAAAACGTCCGCGCCGTCGGCTCGTAGCCGTCTTAGGGCGGCGAGCGAATGAGAGAGGGTGCAGAAGGAGCCTGTAAATGCGTAGCCAATCATGGGTCATGCTTCCTTTCGGGGGCGATGCTTTTTTCAATATAATCAAGAATTGCGCCTGCGTAAAGCTCACCTGCCGCCTTCGGCGCGAACACACCCGGCGCGCCGCGCAAGGGAAGGGTGCGGACTAAGCCTTCCGCTTCGGTTTTCATGGCTTCGGGGAGTCCGCCGCCAAGGTCATAGATGAGCGCATCCTCTTCCACCGTAAGCGGCGCAAGATTTTCGGCAGGGGCGGGCACTGTGCCAAAGATGAGCGCTTCGGAAAGGTGGCGGGTATCACTTAGCAGACAGGCGGAGAAGCCGTCCTTCGCCGCTTCCTCTTTTGCTTCCGCGCGGCGAACGTAAACGGTCGTGTCCGCCCCTAAGGCGCGGAGCATTTTTGCCGTTTCCTTGCCGATGCGTCCGTAACCGAGTACCGCCGCCCTCACACGGAAGAAAGCGCGCTCACCTGCCCTAAGGGCGGTTGCCACGCCGGCGGCGGCGGTGAGATAGGCGTTGCCGCGCAGATATTCCTCGTTTTCCTCGGCGTCGCCTGAGGGACGTCCTTCTCGCCACGCGAGTGGGAGTCTTCCGCCGAACAGGGCGGTGTGAGGCGCAAGAGAGAGCGTGGCAAAGGGAAGGGGCGTTAAGGAGATATGCTTTCCGTCCCGTGTGGCGGGGTAGGGAAGAACGAGCAGGTCAAGGGCAGAGAAAAAGGCTTCCGTGGGCGAGCCGCCTGTGGGAAACGTGACCGTATGCCCCGCGTTTCTTAAAAAGTCGGCGGCGATCTCCATACGGCGGTCGCCGCCCAAAAGTCCGATAGTCAAAATAAGTACATCCTTTCGGGTTTGACGGCACACAGCCGCCTGTTACCAAGTATATGCAACGAGCAGGATAAGGGTCTCGGCGCGTCCGTGGAAATAAAAAAGGAAGCCGTGGTCTCACAGCTTCCTTTGTGTTTATCTTGGTGCGGTTTACGCTCTCGGCTTTCCGCACTCGGCACAGAATTTGCCTTCGTTTTCCGCACCGCAGGCGCAAGTCCATTTGCCCGATTCGGGACGCTTTGCGCCGCATTCGGAGCAGAATTTGCCCGTGTTTTCCTTGCCGCAAGCGCATTTCCAAGCACCCGCGGGAGCCGGCTTGGGCGTACCGCACTCGGAGCAGAACTTGCCCGTGTTCTCTTTGCCGCAGGCGCATTTCCAGCCGCCCTCGACGGGCTTTGCCGCTTCTGCCTGCGCACGGTCGTAGAGGTTTTGTGCCGAAGCACCCCCCGCAACGCTTGCCATGTTCATGCCCATAAAGCCGACCATAGCGCCGCCGTCGTTGCCTGCCGCCGTCTTCATTGCCTCTGCCTGCGCGTCCACCAAAGCGGCGGCGCCCATGGAGGCGTTACGGTAGACTGCCTTTCTTTGCAGCTCCTTGATCATCTCCTCATCCTCGTCCGAGGCGGTGGCAGAGCCAATGCCGACCGAGACGACCTCAAGACCGCGCTTTTCCGTCCATTCCTTCGAAAGCTCCTCTTTGAGCGCGTCGCGGATGGCGATGGAGTGTGCGGGAAGCATGCTGTAACGAATGCCCTGCGCTGAGATGCGGGCAAGGGCAGGACCGAGGTGGGTGAGAAATTCGGTTTTGAGCTGGGTGTCCAGCTCCTCACGGGTGTAGCTCTCCGTGACGTTGCCCGAAACGTTGGTATAGAAGAGCAGGGGGTTTGCGATACGGTAGGAGTAAACGCCGAACAGACGGATGGCGATGTCGATGTCAAGCCCGATGGCGTGGTCGACCACGCGGAAGGGAACGGGCTCACGCGTGCCGAATTTATTGTCGACCAGCTCCTTGGTGTTGAAATAGTAAATTCTCTGATCCTTGGGTGCGTCGCCGCCAAAGGTGAAGCGCTTGCCGATGGTGGCAAAGACCGCCTTGATGCCCTCGCCCAAGGAGCCCTCAAAGATGCTCGGCTCGGTAGAGGTATCGTAGATAAACTCGCCCGGCTCGGCACAGACCTCGACAATCTTGCCTTGCTCCACGATCATCATACACTGTCCCTCGTTGACGGCGATCACCGCACCGTTTGAGATGATGTTCTCCGCGCCCTTTTTGTTCGAGGAACGGCGGGAGACACGCTTTTGTCCTTTGACGACAAGCACGTCCGCGTCAAGCGCGTCCGCGTAAAAGTATTCCTTCCATTGGTCGCCGAGGGTCGTGCCCGTAGCGACAAGTGCTGCACGAATTAATCCCATATCTTTTCTCCTTTGTAAAGAATTGTTTTCATTTATTTGCGGTTATTGCTGTTGTTCACACGCACGCGGGTGACGGTGCTGTAAAGGAAGATGTCGCGCGACTCGGTGAGCGAGAAGCTGTCCTTTTCCACGTACACGTCGGCGCGCTTCTGCTTGCGGACGGTCGACATGCTCCGCTTCATAAGAAGCGTAACGGTGAGTCCGACGGCAAGCCCGATAACGAGACAGACGATGATTTTTAAGAGGGTATCGTCCGCCGCGGCTTGCGTGCCATCCGTGGCGTAAGCGGGAAACGCCGCGACCGCGGACAAAAGGAGCGTGAGGAGGAAAGCAAATAATTTTTTCATCTCATAACCTCCTTAAATGGCAAAAAATGCGGCAAGCATGCAAAGTCCCGCGACGAGGGCGGAAATGCCGCCGAGAAAGGCGAAGAACTTGCCCCACGAGACGGGGAGCGTCCCCGACATCTTACCCGTTTGCCCGTTGATAACGAAGGTGTAGCTCTTGTCTCGGTAGCGGGTATTCATAAACCACAGAGGGATGAGCGCGTAGCGCACCTCGTTTTTGGTAAACATGATGTCCTCGGAGGTCTTTCTGACCGAAAGATAGCCGAAAACGGTACGGCGCAGGGCGGTGTCTACGCTTGCCGCGACTCTCTCACGGGCGCGCACGCCGCAGCTTTCGGCGCTGTCGTCGTATCTTTGCGCAAGATAGCCCGCAAGAAGGGCGTCCGTATAGGGGACAGCTTCCTCAAATCGGAAGGGCTCGACCGATTCAAGCAGCGTGTTATCGGCGGCAACCGAGCCGTCGACGGGGATGTTCACAAAGTCAAGCAGACCGCGGCGGATGAGCTTATAGTAGCTGGTGCGGGTATAGCGGTAATCGCCCGAGCGCCAAGAGGTCTTTCGGATGGCGGAGTAGGTAAAGCGGGAATTGGTGTCACAGTCGTAGAGCCAGAAGGGAATGTAGATGCCCTTTAAGGACTCGGTCTTGTTCTCCTTATGGAAGGCGCGCGGCAACAGCCATTTGCGCTTGCAAAACTTTTTCAGCGCCGCCTTGGCTTCCTTTTCCTTGACGGTGAAGGGAAGCACGACGTCGGGGCGGAAGGCACCCGAAAGACGTCCTTCGATGAGCGCGGGGTTGTCACAATAGGGGCAGACGGTGGAGGCGGTATTGCCCTCGCAGATGATCTCACCGCCGCAGGAGGGGCAGGTGTAGAGGGTGACGTCCGAATCCGACCAATCCGCCTTGCCGTCGCCGTATTTGTCCCACGAGCGTGGGGCGTCCGCGTCAAGGTCCTCGTCTTCAAGGAAGGCGTCGGGCTCGATCTCCGCGCCGCAATGGGCACAAAGCAGCTTTTCCTTCTCTCCTTCATAGGCGAGAGGCGCGCCGCAGGAGGGACATTTAAAGGTTTTGGTTTCGGTCATGGTGTCTCCTTTCCCAAGGGTTTTCTGTCAAAAGCTTATAGAGAATGTAAAGAACTGATTACAAACCGAGGAGTATCTCGCGCAAGGCGGTGGTGTCGGCGCGGCGGCATTTGAGGGTGAGCGTGGCGTTTTCGGGGCGGAAGATCTCCCGTGCCACACGCGAGAGCCGTTCTCCCGTGACCCCCTCGTATGCCGCGATGCGGTCGCGGACGGTGGGATAGGGAAGCGAGAGGACATATCTTTCGTAAGCGCGGTTGAAGCCGAGCGCCTGCGCGTCGTCAAAGAGAAATGCGGCATTGTCGGTATACGAGGCGCGCACGTAGGGGAGTGCCTCGCCCGCCTCTGCTTTTGCGCGTCCGATGGCATCAAGGGCGAGACGGAGCGAGGGGAGCAGATTTTTTGCCGAAATTTCGTAGGATACCCCGATCGAGCCGATGCCTCGGTAAAGGTCCATATATCCGCGGAAGCTGTATATCATGCCGGTTTTCTCGGAGAGGGCTTGGTGAAAGAAGCATTCCTCGCCGTCGCCAAACAGAATGTCGTAGAGCAGGGTCAGCTCGGCATCGGTATAGCGCGCGGTGTCAATGTCGAAGGAAAGACGCAGGAGTGTTTTGTCACCGCCCTTTTGAAAGACGGCGGCGTTTCTTTTAAAATAGCCGTCGGGGAAGGGAACGGTATTTTCACGCTTTTCCGCCGACAGGGGAAAATAGTTCTTCGTTTCGCTAAGCAGGGTGCTGACCGCGTTTTCTGGCAGTCTGCCCGAAAGATAGAAAAAGATGTTTTCCTTTGAAAAAAGCAATTCTTTTTCCTTTTTCAAAAGGGAAAGGGTCATGCGGTCAAGCATTCTCCCCGTGCCTGTGATGGTGCGGGCGAGGGGGTGGCTTTCCCCATAAAGGATGCGGTCTGTAAAGAAATCAAGCGAGCTTCGTTCCCCTTCCTCGCGGATCTCCGCCTTGACGCGGGAGCGTTCGGTCTTTAGGTCGTCTTGCGAAAGCGACAGGGGGGCAAGGGCAAGAGAAAGGATATGTGCCGCTGTGGCAAAGTGCTGCGGCGCGCCCGTAACGGTAAACTGCAAAAATTCACGGTAGGTCACACCCTCCACCGAAAGTCCGAGACGGTCAAGCGTTTTGTAGAGCGTGCCGTCCATATGGCGGTTGATGCTGCGGAACACAAGATGCTCGATAAGATGGGAGATGCCTACGCGCTCCGCCGCTTCAAAAAGTGCGCCGCCGCGCACGTAAAGGGAGAGGGCAAAGCTGTGCAGCTGCTCCGAGGGGAAGACATAGATGGGGATGCCGCCGACGCTTTCGTATTCTTTTTCGGTTTTGTCAAGCATCCGCTTCCCTCCTTTTATCTTGCTTTTAAGTATATTGTAGCATAAAAAAAGCGCTTCGTCAAGAAGCGAGAGGGAGAAATGTTTGGCAAAGGAAAAGGGCAGACGGAAGCCGTCTGCCCTCTTTGTTATGAGGCACGCAAAGCGTGCCGTGATGAGACGGAGGGATCCGCCGTTATGAGCGAGGCAAAGCCTCGCGTTATGATATGATTGCCCGGATTCTCCAAGCTGCCCGTAGGGCATCATCACTTGGCGTAGCCAATCATAGCTCATAACTCGCCGCAAGGCGATCATAGCTGTAAAAATCGCGGAGTGATTTTTACACGCAACCCTGTGCCAGCATTGCCTCAGCAACCTTGATGAAGCCCGCGATGTTTGCGCCGGCAACGAGGTCGCCCTCCATGCCGTACTTCTTTGCGGCATCGTAGGAAGCGGCATAGATGTTCTTCATGATCATCTTGAGCTTTGCGTCGACCTCCTCAGCCTCCCAGCTGTAACGCATGGAGTTCTGAGACATTTCAAGACCCGAAACGGCAACGCCGCCCGCGTTTACTGCCTTAGAGGGAGCAACGACAACGCCGTTTGCCTTGAGGTATGCAACAGCTTCGTTGGTGGTAGGCATGTTAGCCACCTCAACGTAGTACTTCAGACCGTTTGCGACCATCGCCTCGGCTTCCTTGATGCCAACCTCGTTCTGGGTTGCGCAGGGCATCATGATGTCAGCCTTGATGCCCCAAGGCTTCTCGCCCTTGAAGAAGGGAACGCCGAACTTATCTGCGTAATCCTCTACGCGGTTGCGGCAGGAAGCGCGCATTTCAAGCATGTATGCGATCTTTTCGGGGGTGGAAACGCCGTCCTTATCGTAGATGTAGCCGTCGGGACCCGAGATGGTCAGAACCTTGCCGCCGAGCTCGGTGATCTTCTGTACGGCACCCCATGCAACGTTACCGAAGCCGGATACGGCAAAGGTCTTGCCCTTGATGTCTTCGCCAAGGGTCTTGAGCATTTCAACGGTGTAATAAACGGCACCGAAGCCGGTAGCCTCGGGACGGATGAGAGAGCCGCCGTAGGGTCTGCCCTTACCGGTCAAGACACCGGTGAACTCGTTGCGCAGTCTCTTGTACTGACCGAAGAGGTAGCCGATCTCGCGTGCGCCTACGCCGATGTCGCCTGCGGGAACGTCGGTGTCCGCGCCGATGTGACGCTCAAGCTCGGTCATGAAGGACTGGCAGAAGCGCATCACCTCAGCGTCGCTCTTGCCCTGAGGATCGAAGTCGGAGCCGCCCTTACCGCCGCCCATGGGGAGAGAGGTGAGGGAGTTCTTGAAGGTCTGCTCGAAGCCGAGGAACTTCATGATGGAAAGGTTAACGGAGGGGTGGAAGCGAAGACCGCCCTTGTAGGGACCGATGGCAGAGTTGAACTGCACGCGGTAGCCGCGGTTGACCTGCACCTTGCCGTTGTCGTCTACCCACGGCACACGGAAGATGATGGTGCGCTCGGGCTCTACCATGCGCTCAACGACGCCTGCCTTAACGAGGTCGGGACGCTGCTCGATGACGGGCTCGATGCTCTCAAATACCTCGGTAACGGTCTGAATGAACTCAGGCTCACCGGGGTTTCTCTTCTTGACGCTTTCAAGAACGTCGATCAAATACTGATTTTTCATTGAAATACCCTTTCTTGTAATAAAGTACGAAATTATTATAAAACGATTTTTTTCGTTTGTCAACCCGAAAGGAAAAGTTTTTTGACATTTTATCCCTAAAATTTGCGTCGGTAAGCTGCCCGCTTTTGTCGAAAAGGGAAAAAAACGCCCTGTTGCGGAAAAAAGATATTGACTTTGGCAAAAATATATGTTAGAATAAACGATGGTAAAAAAGGACTTTTACCAAAAAGTGGCTTATTAAAAACAAAAAATATAAAATTGAGAGGAAGAAAAAAGATGAGCAAGAAGTATGTTTATCTCTTCACCGAAGGCGACGCTTCGATGCGTGAGCTTCTCGGCGGCAAGGGCGCAAACCTTGCAGAAATGACCAAGATCGGTCTTCCCGTTCCCCAGGGCTTCACCATTTCCACCGAAGCCTGCACCCAGTACTACGAGGACGGCAGACAGATCAACGATGAGATCATGGCAGAGATCATGGAATACATCGAGAAGATGGAAGCCATCACCGGCAAGAAGTTCGGTGACAAGGAGAACCCCCTTCTCGTTTCCGTTCGTTCGGGTGCCCGCGCTTCCATGCCCGGTATGATGGACACCATTCTGAACCTCGGTCTGAACGAGGATGTTGTTGAGGTTCTTGCAAAGAAGTCCGGCAACCCCCGTTGGGCTTACGACTGCTACAGAAGATTTATCCAGATGTACTCCGACGTCGTTATGGAGGTCGGCAAGAAGTACTTCGAGGAGCTTATCGATGAGATGAAGGCAAAGAAGGGCGTTAAGCAGGACATCGAGCTGACCGCTGACGACCTCAAGGAGCTTGCAAATCAGTTCAAGGCAGAGTACAAGGCAAAGATCGGCGTAGATTTCCCCTCCGATCCTAAGGAGCAGCTGATCGGTGCTGTTAAGGCAGTTTTCCGTTCTTGGGACAACCCCCGTGCTAACGTTTACCGCCGCGACAACGACATTCCCTACTCTTGGGGTACTGCCGTTAACGTTCAGGCAATGGCATTCGGTAACATGGGTGACAACTGCGGTACCGGTGTTGCATTTACCCGCGACCCCGCAACCGGCGAAAAGAAGATGATGGGTGAGTTCCTTACCAACGCACAGGGTGAGGACGTTGTTGCAGGTGTTCGTACGCCTATGCCCATCGCTGAAATGGCAAACAAGTTCCCCGCAGCTTACGAGCAGTTCGTAAAGGTTTGCGAGATCCTTGAAAATCACTATCACGATATGCAGGACATGGAGTTCACCATCGAGAACGAGAAGCTCTACATGCTCCAGACCCGTAACGGTAAGAGAACCGCACAGGCTGCTCTGCAGATCGCTGTTGACCTCGTGAAGGAGGGTCACAAGACCAAGGAAGAGGCCGTTCTCATGATCGACCCCAGAAACCTTGACACCCTTCTCCATCCCCAGTTTGACGCTAAGGCACTCAAGAACGCTGTCCCCATGGGCAAGGGTCTTGGTGCATCTCCCGGTGCTGCTTGCGGCCAGGTCGTCTTCTCCGCAGAGGACGCTGAGGCTTGGAAGGCACAGGGCAAGAAGGTGATCCTCGTTCGTCTTGAGACCTCTCCCGAGGACATCACGGGTATGAAGGCTAGTCAGGGTATCCTCACCGTTCGCGGCGGTATGACCTCTCACGCAGCCGTTGTTGCTCGCGGTATGGGTAAGTGCTGCGTTTCCGGCTGCGGCGATATCGCTATGGATGAGGAGAACAAGAAGTTCACCCTCAACGGTAAGACCTATGTGGAAGGTGACTTCATCTCCATCAACGGTTCTACCGGTGCGATCTACGACGGCATCATCCCCACGGTTGACGCTGAGATCTCCGGCAACTTCGGCACCATCATGAGCTGGGCAGACGAGTTCCGCAAGCTCAAGGTCCGCACCAACGCCGACACGCCTGCTGACGCAAAGAAGGCACGCGAGCTTGGCGCTGAGGGTATCGGTCTTTGCCGTACCGAGCACATGTTCTTCGAGGCTGACAGAATCGCAGCATTCCGTGAGATGATCTGCGCTGACACCGCTGAAGAGAGAGAAACCGCTCTTGAGAAGATCCTTCCCTATCAGCAGGGCGACTTCGAGAAGCTGTACGAGGCTCTTGAGGGCACTCCCGTTTGCATCCGCTTCCTTGACCCCCCTCTGCACGAGTTCGTTCCTACCACCGATGAGGACATCGCTCTTCTCGCTAAGGCACAGAAGAAGAGCATTGAGGACATCAAGGCGATCATCGCATCTCTCCACGAGTTCAACCCCATGATGGGTCACCGTGGCTGCCGTCTTGCTGTTACCTACCCCGAGATCGCAAAGATGCAGACCAAGGCTGTTATCCGCGCAGCTATCAACGTCCAGAAGGCACATCCCGATTGGGATATGGTTCCCGAGATCATGATTCCTCTCGTAGGCGACGTCAAGGAGCTGAAGTATGTGAAGGCTGTTGTCGTTGCAACCGCTGACGCTGAGATCGCCGCTGCAGGCGCATCCATCAAGTACCAGGTCGGTACCATGATCGAGATCCCGAGAGCATGCCTTACCGCTGACGAGATCGCAAAGAACGCTGACTTCTTCTGCTTCGGTACCAACGACCTGACCCAGATGACCTACGGCTTCTCCCGCGACGACGCAGGTAAGTTCCTTGAAGCATACTACGATGCAAAGATCTTCGAGAACGATCCCTTTGCAAAGCTTGACACCACCGGTGTTGGCAAGCTGATGAACATGGCAATCACCCTCGGCCGCCCCGTAAATCCCAACCTCCACGTTGGTATCTGCGGTGAGCACGGCGGTGACCCCACATCCGTTGAATTCTGCCACACCCTCGGCCTTGACTACGTTTCCTGCTCGCCCTTCCGCGTGCCGATCGCACGCCTTGCGGCGGCTCAGGCAGCCCTCAAGGACTAATTCTGCGGCGCGCTTTTGGCGCAGACCGCAAAGAGGAGCACTCATTTGAGTGCTCCTTTCCTTTTTGCTACGCGCCTTTTCGGGGAAGCTCGCCGTAGATAGATACGGCTTCGCCCCGAAGAAGCCGCGTTCTGCATCCAAAATCGCCGCCGCAGAAACAAGGATTGCGTTTGGCGCAGACCGCAAAGAGGAGCACTCAAGCGAGTGCTCCTTTCTTTTTCCAAAATCGCCGCAGAAGGTCTGTGGGTGTGCAGAGATGTTTTTTACATGTTTTATGTGAAAAAATGCATTTACTTTGAAGCTCTTGTTGTGCTACAATAAGGGCAAGAAGATAGCGCTTGGCGCAAGGAGGCTTTTTATGAATAAAGTGAAATTTTCCGTTTTTGCCGATCTGCATTTGTCGCGAGGAATGGATGAAAAATACGAGCATTTCTGGCTTGGTGACTGTGAAGCGCGACTTGACGCCATTCTCGCGCGTGCCAAGCGGGAGAAAGTGGATTTCATCATCCATTGCGGCGACTTTTGTCACAATCCGCACGCCGAAACGGCGGCACTCGAAAAATACAACAATTTTGAGATCCCCACCTATCACGTGCTCGGCAACCATGATATGGACAGGCTGACGCTGGAAGAAACGGTGGCGGCGTACGGTATGCCCGCCGAATACTATTACTTCGACAAAAACGGCTTCCGCTTTATCGTTCTCAATGAAAACTACTATCGCTATGAGGGAGAGGACGTTCCCTATTCCAAGGGCAATTACTACAAATTCGGTCCTTACCGCGACGTGATTTCCCGTCCGCAGATTGCATGGCTGGAGGAAACGGTGATGTCGTCGCCCTATCCCATGGTGATCCTTTCACACGGCTCTTTGATGCTGGAGGACGAAAAGCACGCCGCCGTCAAGAACCGTGAGGAGGTGCAGGACATTTTCCGCCGTGCACACCAAAACGGCAAGCGTATCCTCATGTGCTTAAACGGACACCTGCATATGAACTATATGCGCATCTACGAGCACGTTTGCTATCTCGATATCAACTCCGCCTCCATGTATTGGTTGACGCCGCCGCACCACCTCTTCCCCGAGGAGTTCCACGAAAAATACTTCGGCGCGCAGTCGCTTCTCATCTATAACGACCCCGTCCATGCCGTGATTACGCTGTCGGACGACGGCATGATCGAGATCGAGGGCATGGAGAGCAGCTTTTTCCACGGCGTGGACGGCAAGGCGGCGATCGGCAGCGATTGCTGGGACAATCGCAAGATCACCCCAAGCGTGCTGTCTGAGAAGCTGTGGCTTCCGATGGAGTTAAATAAATAAAGCAAAGGAGCCTTCTCTCGGGCTCCTTTTTGCTTTGCGGTTGACAAGCGTCGAATGATGTGATATAATACGAAAGGCAAAGGTGCGCAGGGCGTTTGCCGCTTCGCGCCAAACCGAAAAAATGCAAGGAGATTACAGTTATGAAGAAGATTATTTGCAGCATCGTTTTAATTCTTGCGACAATGCTTTGCCTTGTGGGTTGCGGAAAATTCACTTGTGAGCTTTGCGGCGAGGAAAAGTCGGGAAAGCAGTACAAGGACGAGCTCTTTGGCGAAGAGATCGTTTATTGCTCGGATTGCCACGAGGAGCTTGAGGAACTCGAGGAGGGGCTTGACGAGCTCTTTTAAGAAAAAAGGCTGTGTCGAAAGACACAGCCTTTTTTGTGATCAATACCCGATCAGCGTGGCAAGATATAGCACCCCGAGGGTGAGAAAAAGGACGAGTGCTTGGAGCTTCCACGTCCATTTGACCCATTTGCCGTAGGAAACGTTCGCCATCGAAAGCCCCACGAGAAGCACGGGGTTGGTGGGCAGAATGACGTCGGTAAAGCCGTCCGCCATGCAATAGGTAAGGATGACAAGCTCAGGCGAGATGCCGAGGTTTCCGCAGATGGGGAGAATGATGGGCATCACGAGGAAGATCTTTGCCGATGCCGAGCCGATGAAGAGCTGAAGCACCAAGATGAGCAGGTAGATCAGCACGATGGCGAGGAAGGGACCCTTGCCTGCAAGCATCGAGATGATGCTGTGTGTGATGGTATCGATGATGCCGCTCTCGGTCATGACGAGCTTGACTGAGGACGCAAGGGCGATCATGAGGACGGCGGGGAGCATGGCGAGCGCGCCGCGTGCGATGTAAAGGAAGACGTCGCGCTTTCTTTTTGTGACGAGCAGACCTGCGACAATGCCGCCGAGAAGGAAGCTTAACGAAAGAATGGGAATGGCAAGACCGCTGATGGCGCGAACGGCGGCGATCAGGATCAGCACCAAAGCCTGCACCGCAAAGAAGCAAGCAAAGACACGAAACAGACGCGCGTCCTCGCCGCTCTCCTCGGGAATGGCGGTTTCCTTTCGCAACAGAAGATCGCTTTCATAGGTGGGGGATCTTTTCGGGTCCTTCTCGATCCGACGCAGATGAAGCATCAAAAAGGCGACGAGCACCCCGTAGATGATGGCAAAAAAGACGAGTCGCAGCCATACGCCGTCAAGCGGCGTCGTGCCTGCCAGCTGAGAAGCGAGTCCCACCGAGAAGGGGTTGGTGATGGCGGCGGAAAAGCCGAAGCATGCAGCGAGCATGCAAGCCCCAAGACCTGTCATGGAGTCCATGCCCATCGAGAGCATAAACATCACCATGATGGGAACGAGGGTGACCAGCTCCTCAAACATGCCGAAAAAGCTGCCGAAGAGCATAAAGACGAGAGCCGAGATGCAAACGACGGGACCGCCCTTATCCTTGAGCCGCTTGATGAGCCTACCGATAAAGTGCTTGATGCCGCCCGTCTTCTCAAGAAGGTTGAAGACACCGCTCATGACGAGCAGGAAAATGCTGATCATGATGATGGTGAGCGCATCGGAGGAGGCAAACACGCGCACGGGCGCCGTTAAGACACGCCAGAAAGCGATGCCCTTGACCCCTGTCGTTTGGAAGGTGCCGTCGATGATCATGCCGTCGGCATCGTACTCATACGAGCCGCGGGGAATGACGTAAGAGAGCGCGCCGCTTAAGATAAGAACGGCAACGAGCAGAGATACGACGGTGATAAAGGAGCGGCGGCTGATGCTCGAAAACGCCTTCTCCTTGTTAGACGAATTGCTTTTCTTCATGTTCTTTCTCCTGTCCTACACCTACGGTGCTGTCGTAGATCAGCTTGCTGAAAATGTAAAAGTTGACAGAGCTTTGCGGAATTTCGGGCGCGAAGTACCAGATCTCCTTTCCCTCATAGACCTCAAAGTTCTCGCCCGCGCCGAAGAGAAGGCGGTAGATCTGTTTGATGGGAAAGTGCTTTTTGATCTCCTTTCCGTCCTCGCTTCCCTCATAGAGAAGTCCCGTGCGGTCAAGGGTGCCGACGCCCTCTCCCGCCGTGCGCAAGAAGGACTTGCCGTCGATCGACGCATGCTTTAGCGTGACGCGGGACGTAAGGGCGAAATCGGGATCGCTGTCTAACATTTCCTTGTATTTTGCGGTTTGGTATCCATACCATTCCTTGAAGTTGCGGAAGAGGAAATCTTGATCGAAGGCATATCGTTCGTCGATTTTTGTGCTAAGACCGCACGCGGAGCAATAGACGCGGTTTTTATGGGTCCTTACCGTATGCTGCTTGCCGCAAGCGGGGCAGAGGGTGAGGATGTTCTCAAGACCCTCGGCGATCCTTTTCGAGCGGTATTTTACGTTCGGATGGGCTTCGAGCCACTTGAATTCGTCGTAGTAGAGCGCGTCGGTTACCCTCTTTTCGACCTCCTCGACCGAGAGGGAGGCAAGCTCCTCGCCTGTGAAGAGCTGATATAATTCCGCCTCGACGTAGCTGCCGCGGCGCATGCCGTTGCCCCACTTGGGAGAGGCAAGATAGTCGCCGCCGATCTTGGCAACGTAGATGGGCAACGCCATTTTCTTTAAGAAGGAGAAGGTTTCGGGCTGGATGTCCTCAAACTCGCCCGCGGTGGAAAGGCGCGCCTCCGGCATCATGGCGAGGATGCGCCCGTTTTTGATGACGCGCAAGCAGTTTTTCGCGCTTTCAACGTCAAGAGTAAACATGCTTTTGGGGAAGCAACCCACCGATGTGACCACCTTTTTGAGGTCGCGGCGGAAGAAATACATTCTTGCCACGATAAAGTGGGGGCTGTACTTGCGCAACAGACTGCCCGTGTAGGCAAAATCGCCGAACGCGCCGTGGTTGGAAAGAACGATGCAGGGCATGTCGGGCTTCTTTACCGTGCGTATGTACTTGACCTTGACACCGCGGAAGAAAAAGAGAATTCTGCTGCAGACGTAGAGAAAGGTCAGCTTGTGTCTTGAATATGGCTTTGCCTCCGCCTTGGAGGAGTGAGGCAATGTATGCTTTTTCATATATGCATTCACCTTTGCGATCAAAGCATCTCGATATACGAGGATCGGAGTTAAGAGCGAGAGGAGCAGGAGCAAAACAAAGAGGGAAACCAGCCAGCTCGAATGCATGGCAACGTGACCGAGCCCCACGCCGATCACCACGGAGGGAAGGGCACCGAGCACCGTGGTGACGATATAACGCGGAAATTTCATGCCCATGATGGCGGCGAAAAGGCAGATGAGCCCGTAGGGGATGGCGGGAAGGAAATAAAGAAGGAAGATGATAAGGGTGAGCTTTCCCATGGGGACGCACTCGCCAAGCTCAAACTCGAATTTCCTGTCGAAATATTCGCGAAGACCCGCACCGTATTTTTTGTACAGTAAAAAGATAGCGGTGTTGCCCACGACGACGCCGACGGTGCAGAGAAACAGTCCTGTGGGGAAGCCGAAGGCAAGCCCCGAGAGCACCTGCACAGGCTCGGCGGGGAGAAAGGTGAGGATCACCTGGAGTGCGGCAAGGACGGACACCGTGATATAGCCGCGGATGCCCATGTCGTGTAAGCGATCCTGCGCCGCATAGCCGGAGAGGTTGCCCGTGATGACGCTCTTGATGATCTCGAGATTTCCGCCCGACAAAAGCAGAAAGCCAAGTCCCACAAAAACGGGGATGAGGCAAAGCGCGGTGATCCACGTATGCTTGCAGTTTTTCTTGTTTGTTTTTTTCATAATATATCAAGACACTTTCTTTGTAAGAAGAGAAACTTCGTTTTTGCTTATATGATTATACTACAAAGTGAGGGAAAAGTCAAGGTTTGGGGATGGAAGGGGTGTCGGTCGGGTGTCGGGAAGGAAAAGTGCAAGAATAAAGTCCTAAAATGCAAGGAAAGTCTATTGACTTTTGAAGGTGCCCGTGGCATAATGAAATAAAAAAGGAGGTAGAAAATGAAAACGCTCAATGCGATGCTGAAGCCTGCCTCCTCGCTTTGTAATATGCGATGCCTTTACTGCTTTTACGCCGACGAGGCGGAAAAACGTGCAGTTTACTCCCTGCCTTGGAAGCGAGGGCTGTGCTACCTTTGGAAGACTGACCCCCGATCTCTTTGCCGATTTTTATATCCGTTTGTTTGATTTTTGGTATGAAGACTATAAAAAGGAGAAGAATGTGGAGATCAAGCTTTTGACCGAAACGGAAAAGGCGCATTACGGCGAACAAATTTTTGCGCTTTTGCGTGAAGCGGATGCAGACTTTGTGCCGCCTTTATCCGCACGCTTTCCCGAAGCAAAGAACGAGGCGGACGGCGTGCGCCGTTACTTTGATGAGATGCTGACGGCAAATCTGCTTGCGACGCTGGAGGGCGATACCCTTCTCGGCTTTGTTGCCTTCCGTGAAAATATTTCGGGCAATTATATTCCCGAGGGCACGTTTCCCAATCTCTATATCGGCACGGCAGTCATCACGAGGGAAGCGCGCGGAATGCATCTTACCACGCGGATGTATGAATATCTCTTTGATGTTTTGCGCCCCGACTACAGTTGCTTTACCCGCACTTGGTCGACGAACGCGGCGCATATCGCCATTCTTACCCGCATGGGATTTTCGCTCACAAAGCGAGTGGAGAACGACAGAGGGGAAGGCATCGACAGCGTTTATTTCGGCTTGATTAGAAAATAAAAAAACAGCGCGCCCCGAGAGGGACGCGCTGTTTTCGTATGTATTATTCCTCTGTTTTGATAAATGCGGTGTATTTGCGGTATGCGACAATGGCAAGCGCGATGCCGACGGCGGCAACGCCGATCCAGACGGCGACGGTGGTGCTCCAGCCTGCGTGCTTCGAGATGAGGGGGAAACCGTAGGATGCGGTGGCGGCACCGATGTAGATGAATGCGTTGACAAGGCCTCCCACCGTCGAGGATCTGCCGAAGCGGGCAAATCTGCCGGGCAGGCAGGAGATGAGAAGGAAATTGATACCGTGCATCGCGGCGCAAACGAGGGCGGCGAGAAGCAGGCAGATATAGCGTGCGGCGGCTGCCTCTGCCGTGATCAGCAGAGAGAGGGGAACGCACATAACGGCGGCGAAGAGAAAGAGCGCCGCGGCTCCTCTTGCTTCATTGTTGAAAAAGCTTTTGCGGTGGAAGGCGGTCACGACGGTGATGGCGGCAACCGAGAAGATGGGAAGAATGACCGAAACGAGGACGGATTCGCCCGCATCTCTGCCAAAAGCCTGACCGTAGAGGGTGGGCAGCCAGGTTTCGATGCCGTCGCGCAGGATGCCGCACATGATGATGGCACCGAAGATGGGAAGGATGCCCGAATGAAGAAGCACAGCGCCGATGGAGTGCTTTTCTTCGGGGGACGCGTTCTTTGCCGTACCGCCGACGGTCGGCTCGCTCGGCAACACGCGGGTGATGGCAATAAGGAAAATAACGAGCACGACGGCGGCAAGGATGGCGGCGGTGAGGAATGCCGCTTTCCAAGACATGTAGTTCAAGCAGACGGGCACGTAGAGATACAGCAAGATGGTTGCGGCGTGCGCGGCGGTGGTGACGATGAGGTTCGCGGTCACGTAGCGCTCGTGGTCAAGGCTCGTTGCGAGAATGCGCACGATGGGCGGCCAGAGCATTGCCTGTGCAAGACCGTTGAGTGCCCAAACGGGGATCATCCATTCGCCGCTCGGCATGAGGGGAAGAATGCCGTTGCAAAGGGCGGTCGTGCCAAGACCCACGCCGAGAAGGACGGCGGGCTTCACACGGTCACCGAGAAAGCCGCTTAAGAGCTGGCCTGCACCGTAGAAGATGAACATTGCCGTTTCGATCAGCCCTGCGGTGGTTGAGGAAAGCGCACCTGCCGTGAGCATCCCGAAGAGGGTGGCGGCAAAGCTTTTGCGGGAAAAATAGCTGGTAAAGTAGACGAGGGCGCACAAAGCGACGATGCCTTTTTTGGAATATGCGGTTTTTGTCATGATGATCTCCGTTTTAGGCGAGGTGCTTTTGCATAAAGCGCAAAAAGCTTGCCCAGTTGTGTCTTGTGAAATAGTGGTAGGTGTTCGACTTGCAATATCCGACGTGACCGTCGATGCGCTCTTCCTTGGGGTCTAAATAACGCTCGGCACCGTCTACAAGTCCCGCAAGCCCCATGCGCTCCCACGCCTCGCTTGCGGCGAGTGCGCAGAGCTGTTCGCCCTTGGGGTCAGCCCAGTCGTCCGAGTGACAGCTTGCGACAAAAACACAGCGGGGCGCGATGGATGCGAGCAGGAAGTGTTGATCAAAGCCTTCGGGAATGCTCGTTTCGGCGTATTTGTGGTAGTTTTTGCAGAACCAATAGGGGAAAACGCGAACGATATCCTCGACAAGCTCCCCGCCCTCGTAGGTTCTCTTCGGACGGTCAAAGCCTGTGTTGCCGCGCGCGAGGGTCGCACCCGTGCATCCCGAGGCGTTGGAATACACGAAGCGGAAGCGCTCGTCCAGCATGCCGGTATAAAGGGCGGTTTTGCCAAGGCGGGAGTGCCCCGCAATGGCAACGTTTTTGGGGTCGGTTTCGGGAAGGGTGAGGGCGTAGTCAAGCACGCGCATGTTTGCCCAAGCCCAAACGCCGATCTTGCCGCAGGTGGTGTCGGTGTCCTGACCGTTCGGGAGAATGACGGGGGCAAGCCCGTTCGAGAAGTCACCGTCATCGGACGTGATCTCCTTGTGGTAGACGGAAAGGAAGTTGACGTCCTGCTCCGACATCTCTTCAATGGCAAAGCCACGATATTTGCCCATGCGCTCAAACAGTGTTGCGATTACGGTAGGACGGGGCTTGCCGTCGGTATGAAGCAGGCGGTCAATGTAAAAGGAGTGGCTTCTTCCGTTTGCGGTGACGGTCATGACCACCTCGCTGTGCGTGACGGTGCGGTCGGCAAAGCCGTCGTAAATGACAGTGGGCTCGCTCATGCTGACGGTAAAATCAACCGAAGGAAGCTCGCCGAACACCTCGTGCGTGAAGATATCGACCATTTCCTCTCTTGCTTCGGGAAGGGCGGGGAGAGCGCGGCGAAGAAGCTCTTGCTTTAACATAACATTCTCCTTTTCGGCTTAGCGCAAGCCGTATTCCTTGCTGTATTCGGTGGGGGTCAGCCCCGTGCGCTTCTTAAAGAATTTGGAAAAATAATTGACAGAGGAGAAGCTGAGCAGCTCTGAGATCTCGGTGAAGTTCATATCGCTTGACAGCATCAGCTGAATGGCGCTTTGCAGCTTGAGGGTCAAGAAATGCTCGATGATGCTCTCGTGCATCTCGCGGCGGTAGCGCTTCATTAAGACGTTGGGGCTCTCGCCGAGGAGGTTTGCGAGCTCGTCGACCGTGATGGTGGAGAAGCGACGCTCTTCGAGGATGAGGTTGATGCGGTCCACCGTTTCGGAGATCTGGCGACGGGTGCTTGCCTTGCTTCCCTCTCCCTCGGAGGAGAAGACCCCCGTGATGCGTCCGTAAAGACGGGTGAGAAAGCTCTCAAGCGCCGAGGAGATCAGCTCCTGCCAGAGTGGCTCGGTGGGGGTGTTCTTGTAAAATGCCGCCGCCTCGCGGATCAGCTCAGAGAGCAATTGCCGCTCCTTACCGTCGAGGGCGATGGGCTTATCGCCAAAGATATTCATTTCCTCATCGTTTGAAATAAAGTCGATGAGGCTCATGTAGAGCTCGCACCCTTCGGGGTAATACATGGTGGAGCTTTGCCCCGGCGGACGGAAGATGATCTCCCCTGCGTGGATGGTTTCTCTCTTGCCGTCGCGCTCAATGGACATTTCGCCGCGGCTGACGTAAAAGAGCTGCCAGAAGGGATAGCTCTCTTCATAGGGAGGCTTGGAGATGAGGAGCGGACGGAAGTCAAGCGCTAAGACGACCGTCTGCACGTTGAAGGTCTTTTTGATCTTGTTAAATAGCATTCATATTCTTCCTATATTTATTTTACCTGTATATTCTACTGTAAAATCCTGCCGTTGTCAAGGGTGTTTGGCAGAAAAATACAAAAAAACGGTGCAAAATTCTATAGAAAATCGTATAATAAGGCTTTATAATGAAACTGTAATCATCCCGAAAAGGGAAAATTAAAGGAGATTTCTCATGAAAAAGATTCGTTTGGCTATCGTTGGTACCGGTTCCATCGCATTTACCCATATGTACGGCATTCAGCGCCTTGACGAGGCGGAGCTGGTTGCGATCATGGACATCCATACCGAGCAGATGGATACCTTCCGCAAGACCTTCCCCATGAAGGATGAGGATTGCTACACCGACCTTGATGCACTTCTCGCACGCGAGGACGTTGACGCTGTCATCGTTTGCGCATCCGACAAGGCACACTGTGACATCGCCGTTCGCGCAATGCGTGCAGGCAAGGACGTGCTTTGCGAAAAGCCCATGGCGCTTGACCTGAATGAGTGCCGCGAGATGATCCGCGTTTCCGAAGAAACCGGCCGCCGCTTTATGATCGGTCAGGTTTGCCGCAAGGCTCCCGGCTTCATCAAGGCAAAGGAGCTCGTAGATCAGGGCGTGATCGGCGAGGTCTTCTTCGTAGAGTCCGAATATGCACACGACTATCTTGAATTCCCCGGCATCGACGGCTGGAGACAGGTGCCCGAAAGACACCCCATCATCGGCGGCGGCTGCCATGCAGTTGACCTGCTCCGTTGGATCGCAGGCGACCCCATCGAGGCGTTTGCATTCGCAAACCACAAGATGCTCCCCGGCTGGCCCATCAACGACTGTGTTGTATCCGTTTTGAAGTTCCCGAACGACGTGATCGGTAAGGTCATGACCTCCATCGGCTGCAAGCGCTCCTACACCATGCGCACCTGCATCTATGGCTCCGAGGGCACCATCATCACCGACAACACCAGCGACACCATCTCCCTCTTCCGCAACAAGGTGGGCGGCGAGCTCGAGTCCTTCGGCATCCCCAACCAGACCATGGAGCTGAAGATTCCCGTTGCCATCGCTTCTCACAACATGACCGAGGAGATCCGCGACTTCATCAACTGCATCAACAATGATACGGCTCCCGATCCCGACGGCCGTCAGGGCTTCTGCACCGTGGCTGTTTGTGATGCCATCGTTCGCTCCGCTGCAACGGGCGAGAAGATCGCTATCGACTACACGATCTGATAAAAGCAAACAACGGTTTACAAAAGAGGTGTTTTAAATGCTAAAGGCAGGCTTTGCAAGACTTGACGTCACGCCCCCGCTCGGCACATTTATTCCCGGCGCAGGCATTCAGCGCTTTTCCGAAAAGGTGCTTGATCCCATTTTCTTAAACGCGCTTGCCATCTCGCTTGACGGTGAGACGGTCATTGTCGTTGCGGCAGACTTTCTTGCCATCGGCATGCAATATGCAAACGAATTGCGTGACGTGATCGCAAAGCGCACGGGTGTTCCCGTAAAGAACATCATGATCCATGCGCTCCATCAGCACAGCGCCATTGAGCTTCGCGCACCCAGAGCGACGAACAACATGATGGGGGACTTTACCTTCCTTGACGTGCTTTACCGTAAATTCAGCGACGTTGCGTTTCTCGCGGTGAATGACCTTACCGAGTGCTCGCTTTCGACGGGCATCAAGGAAACCGAGGAGACCATCGCCTTCATCCGTCGCTATTACATGAAGGACGGCTCTATCGCGACCAACCCCATCGGCAAGTATCAGGAGGTCGAGCGCCGCTATGCCGACGCCGACAACCGTGTCCGTCTTCTCCGCTTCAAGAGAGAGGGCGCAAAGGATATCGCGCTTGTCAACTTCCAGACCCATCCCGACGTCATTCATAAGAACGTGACCTCGGCAGACTGGCCGGGCTTCGTCCGCAAGTTTGTGGAGCATGAGTACCTCGACGAGGTGGATTGCCTTGTGACGGTGGGTGTGCAGGGTGACTGCAACCACTGCGACTTCTTCCTCCCCGAATATAAGGACGGCTACGGGCACTCCAAGCACATGGGCCGCGTGATCGCAAATGCGGTCATCGCCATGTGGGACAAGACCGAGCCCGTCACGGTCGACTCTCTCATCTCCTCGATGGAGATCGTCTACAACAAGACGCGCACCGAGGGCGAGGAGCTGTATGACGAGATGAAGGAGATGAGCAAGGATAAGGATGGCGTTATCGCAAGAGATCCCAGCTATACCACCTATGCAAATATGATGCGTATCGTTGCGATCCGTGAATCCGCGCCCATCTACAAGAAGCTCCCCGTTTCGGTCATCAATCTCGGCCCCGTTGCCTTTGTCGGCTTCGGCGGCGAGCCCTTCACCCAGTACGGCTGGAATGTCAGAGCGGCGTGCCCCGACCGCTTTATCCTAACCTCCTGCAACACCAACGGCTCCGAGGGATACCTTGTGACCACCAAGGCGTTCTCGGAGGGTGGCTATGAAGCGTCCTCTACCCCCTTTACCCCCGGGCTTGAAGAGGCGTGCTGCGAGGCGGCTGTCAAGCAGCTGAACGCAAAATGATATTCAAATAACGGAAAGAGCCCGATTGGCGTGATACTCTTAACGGAGTATCACGCCAGTTCTATTCGCCTACGGCGAGTGATATTGCTTACGCAGTGATATTCGGCATACGCCGAGTGTTATTCGCGGCTCACGCAGTGAGCATCGCGAGCTTTCAAGGCGAATAGAATATCACTGAAGCCGTAGGGCTTCAATATCACTATTGCGGCAGCAATAATATCACTCTTTGCGAAAGCAAAGAATATCACTAAAAAGCAGAGAAGAGAGAGCTTTACGGAATTCTGTAACCGTGTTACTCTCTCTTCTGTTTTTATTGCCAGTTTCGCATTTGTTCGGGCTCTTTTTCTTGCTCAAAATGGCTTTATGCAAAAATTATTGAATAAAATGAATAATTAAACAATTTGAAATGGAAATAAATATGCAAAAGTACGCCGAAAATATGCAAAAACGGCGTGTTTTAATTTTAAATATGCAGTATTTTTGAATAAAATTGTGAAACATGCATAAAACGGCGGGGGCAAAACGAAGCAGAATGCGCAAAAGGATAAAACCTTATACAATTTAAGAAAAGGGCTTGCAGTTTGCAAAATAATCGTGTATAATAATACACGTCAAAAACAAATCGCTCTTCGCGAATATATTAAGGAAGGAAATCACCATGAACAAGGAAAACATCAAGAAGGTCGTGCTTGCGTATTCGGGAGGTCTTGACACCTCTATTATCATTCCGTGGCTGAAGGAAAACTACAACAACTGTGAGGTTATTGCCGTTTCGGGTAACGTTGGACAGGCGGACGAGCTGGAGGGACTTGAGGAGAAGGCGCTGAAGACGGGCGCATCCAAGCTCTACGTGCTTGACCTGACCGACGAATACGTGGACGACTACATCATCCCCTGCATGAAGGCGGGCGCAATTTATGAGGAATATCTGCTTGGCACCAGCCATGCACGTCCCTGCATTGCAAAGGGACTTGTGGAGATCGCGCTCAAGGAGGGCGCCGATGCCATCTGCCACGGCTGCACGGGTAAGGGCAACGACCAGGTGCGCTTTGAGCTGACCATCAAGCACTTCGCTCCCAACATGCCCATCATCGCCCCCTGGCGTGAGTGGGATATCAAGTCCCGTGACGAGGAGATCGACTACGCAGAGGCGCACAACGTTCCTCTGAAGATCAACCGTGAGACCAACTACTCCAAGGACAAGAACCTTTGGCATCTCTCCCACGAGGGACTTGACCTTGAGGATACCGGCAACGAGCCGCAGTACGAGAAGCCCGGCTTCCTTGAGATGGGTGTTTCCCCCATCATGGCACCCGACAAGCCCACTTATGTGGAAATCGAGTTCGAGCAGGGTGTTCCCGTATCCCTTGACGGCAAGAAGATGAGCGCCAAGGAGATCATCCTCGGCCTCAACAAGCTCGGCGGCGAGAACGGCATCGGCCTTCTCGACATCGTGGAGAACCGCCTTGTCGGTATGAAGTGCCGCGGCGTTTATGAGACCCCCGGCGGAGCCATCCTCTACAAGGCACACAGCGTGCTGGAGACCCTCTGCCTTGACAAGATGACCATGCACGAGAAGCAGAAGCTCGCCATCACCTTTGCTGAGCTGGTCTACAACGGTCAGTGGTTCACCCCCCTGCGCGAGGCGCTTTCCGCATTCGTGGACAAGACCCAGGAGCGCGTGACGGGTAAGGTACGCCTCAAGCTCTACAAGGGCAACATGATCAACGCCGGCGTTTGGAGC
>SVRR01000038.1 GCA_015064745.1 Oscillospiraceae bacterium
CTTAGAGGCACGGGCATCGCAGCTTTACCTGAGGGCTTGACGGTCGGCGGTTGGCTCGACCTTAGCGGCACGGGCATCACAGCTTTACCTGAGGGCTTGACGGTCGGCGGTTGGCTCGACCTTAGCGGCACGGGCATCACGAATCCGAAACACTATAAGAAACTCAAAAACGGCGATTACGTTGCTGGGAAATATCTCTACTGTGACGATATGCTTGTACATATCAAGCGCAAAAAGAAAATCGGTGATTACACCTATTTCACGGGAAAAATCAAGGGTGTGAATGTTATTTATGACGGTGAACACTATGCACATTGTAAGAGCTTCAAAGACGGCGTCAAGGATATCGAGTTTAAAAAGGCAAAAGAACGCGGCGCCGATCAATACAAGAAATATAACAAGCAATCCGTTGTGACAGCCGAGGAAGCAAAAACAATGTACCGAGTGATCACAGGCGCATGTCAAGTCGGCACAGAAAACTTCATTAAAGGCTTGCGTGTAGTCAAAAAGAAATACACGGTGCAAGAGTTGATCGACCTTACAGAGGGACAATACCGCGCCGATGTGTTTAAGTCTTTTTTTGAGGAGGAATAGACAAATGATCGTCCAACACACCTCCATCCGCCCCGAAATCGTAACCGCTGTCTGCGACAAACTCCTTGACACCGAGCGCGAGGTTCTTTGGGAACGGAGGGGCACACCGATGTTCCGCGGTCCGATGGGCGCCCTGCGCGCCATCAAAGAACGGTATGGGCTCACCTGGTGTGAGCTCCGTGCCGTGATCTATTCTATGTAATTTATTCTATATGAAAGAAGAGGTGTAGACAATGGTACCAAGCATAATCACCGAGCGCATCGGCACTTTGGAAGCTCTGATCGAGCGGTATCCCCTTAAAATTCCGCTGACGAAGGCGGCAGAATTCCTTGATGTGAACGCGGACGGGCTTATGGCGGCATTAATGCGCGGCAACACCCCGTTCGGGTTTGCGTATCAAAAGCAGGACGGCGGCAACCGCGTTGCTGTAATTCCCACTGCCACGTTTTATCTATGGTTTACAAACACCAATGGCATAAACGTCAGGACACACGATATGCCAAAGAAAGGAAAGGTATCGTGAACAACGTCGGCACAAACTACCTTCAAACCGAGTACGAGGAGCTCTTGAAGGAGCCCTCGGCACGTCCCCTCACCGATGCGGAAGCAAGAATGCTCATCAACAAGGAGTATGGCTTTGAAGCATCGCGCATCGAGATCCATACGGAGGCCATCGTTGCCGACTTCGGGCAAAAGGAGCACAACGGCGTGCCGGTGTGGACCCCGACAAGAATGTACACTAGAAAAGCGCTCTACGCCGCGCCCGACCACAACTACATCCGCTTCAACGTTTGCGGCAACCAATACGAGCTGTGCAACGGTGAGATGTATTTTTACATTGACTGACCGCAAAAAGAAAAACCGTCTCGCGTTGGCGCGCGAGACGGTGCAGGGGTGGGTATAATAACCAACTGGACTACCCCTATTGTATCACTCAAACAAATAAATGTCAATAGGAGGACATGAAAAATGGAAGAAATTACGGTAATTAAAATCAGCATGGATAAAAAGGACGAAATCGAACTCGTCATGGAGGGCGATCCTGTAAACCTCGCCACGGCGCTTGTGTGCGGTCTGTCGCGTGCGGCGGTCGAGATCTACGCCAAGCTGCCCGAGCCGGCGAAAAAGGTGTTCCTAGAGGAGATTGCGGAGATCTCCCGGAGCTTGGATCCTGCGAACGAAGGCGAGGAGGAAGAACAATGAAAGGCTATACCTGTGAGCGCTGTGGTGCTGCCTTGGATCCCGGCGAGAGATGCGACTGCCGCGACGTGCGCGTCGTGATCCTTCGTGCTGACGGCTCCCTTGAGGTAAGCATCACGGACGGAAAGCTTGAGACATATCAAAGCATTGTTGGCGGATACGTGGAGCGGATCCCGTCGCTCCCCACTATCTCGCTGCTGGTCAACGAAGACGGAAAACGCCTCGGGCTTCCGAAAAATCCCTTTTTCCCGGGGTACGTTGGAAACATCATCCTCATCAAAGACCCGAGAACGGAAGAAACAGAATTCAGATCCTTTAATGAATATGAAGCGGCGCAGCTCCTTCAAATCTTCGCACCACTACGGAGGGCAATATGAGACTTATTTCTTTAACACTCAAAAACTTTCAAGGGGTGAAGGAGCTTACCCTTGCCCCGAACGGAAAAGATTTCGCTATATACGGCGACAACGGCACCGGCAAAACCACCGTTTTCAACGCTTTTACATGGCTTCTCTTTGATAAACCCTCAACAGGTGCCAAGAATTTCACCCCCAAGACCCGGACCCCCGACGGGGAGGTCCACGGTCTCGACCATACGGCGAGTGCCGTGCTTGAGCACGAGGGCAAGCGGATCTCACTCACGAAAACCTACCGCGAGATCTACAAGAAGAAGCGCGGCAGTATCCGCGAGAAATTTGACGGACATACGACGGAGTATTTTGTGGACGGTGTGCCTGTCAAGGAGAAGGAGTACACCGATGCGGTCGGCGCCATGTGGCGTGGCGACGCGGAGCTTGCCAAGATCCTCACGATGCCCGAATATTTTTCCGAGGTTCTCCCCTGGGAGAAAAGGAGAGCATTGCTTCTTGAACTTTGCGGTGACGTCTGCATCGGCGACGTCTTTGCCGCAAACGAGGAGCTGATCGATCTCGCTGCCGCCTTAGAGAGTAGAAGCGTTGAGGATATGATGAAGCTCATGCACGCAAAGAAATCGGCGGTCAATAAGCGGCTTGGCGAGCTCCCAGGGCGTCTCGACGAAGCGCGGAGAAGCACCGCGGATGCAGAAGGCTTTGATATCAAAGCTGCGCAGAAATCTCTTGACGACCTGGAATGCGAAAAGCGGGCTCTTATCGAGGCGCGTGCCGGTATTGCCTACATGGCGACCGAGGAAAAGCGCAAGGAGCTCTCAGCTCTTGAGGTTGAGATGAGCGAGGCGTCTGCCGCATACCGTACCGCTTGCATCGAGCAGGCTGCGAGTGTACGTGAGATCCTCGCTGCCGCCAAGGAGCATCAAGCCGATATCGAGAGTGAGCTCCGCCGCCTGGCGATGCAGAAAAGATCCGCAGAGGCTGATAGAGACGGCATCAATCGCCGCCGCAATGAATTCATCGATGAATACGGGAGAGTTTTAGATCTCGTTTTCGATGAAAGCACCACCGTTTGTCCCTGCTGTCACCGTCCGCTCCCCGAGGAAGAGGTCACGAAGCTCCGCGAGGACTTCTATCTGAAAAAGAGCGCACGCCTCACCGAGATCAATGAAAAAGGAAAGCGAGAAGCATCGCGCGAGATGATCGCCAAGCTTGAGGCGGATATCTCGGAGATTGAGAAGCAGATCTCTGCGCAAGAAAAAGAGCTTGCGGCGGCAAAGGAAGCTGTCAAGGAAGCAGAGCGCGCATTCCCCGAGCTCCCACCCTTTGAGGAGACGGATACATACCGCGAGATCGCGGGAAAAATCCGCTATGTGCGCGCCGAGCTTGCCGATGAGGCAAAGACGCATGCCGAAGCCCTTGCAGAGCAGGATGGCAAAATTCGTGCCGTTACCGAACACACAGATGCTATCCGTGGCGACATGGCGCGCTACAACGCCGCCCTTCGTGCAAAGGAGCGCGTAGACGAGCTGCTCTCCGAGCAAAAGGCACTTGCCGCAGAATACGAGGAAGCCGAGCGCATGACCTATCTTTGTGAGCTTTTCATCAAAACCAAGGTATCCCTTCTCACCGACCGCATCAACCACCGTTTCGAAAACGTGCGTTTCTCTCTGTTCTCGGAGCAGATCAACGGCGGCTTGAAGGAGGAGTGCGAGGTCCTCGTCCCTTCGGCAGACGGCGCCCTCGTTCCTTACGTGTTCGCCAATCACGCGGCAAGGATCAATGCCGGTATTGAGATTATCGGTGCCATCTCCGAGCACTTCGGTGTAGAAATGCCACTCTTTGTCGACAACGCGGAGAGCGTGACACATCTCGCTCCCGGTAAGGCGCAGAGGATCCTTCTCACCGTTAGTGAGAAAGACAAGACCCTCCGCGCGGAGGCAGTATGCTGATATTTCCCATTAAGCGCCGGTGGTTTGATATGGTACGCTCCGGCGAGAAAAAGGAGGAGTACCGGGACAAGACCCCCTATTACGACGCAAGACTTGGCGACTGCCTCGGCCGCGAAATCGACGTTCTTCTCCGTAACGGATACGCAAGGACGGCACCGACGATCAAGGCTACGGTGCTCGTCACGATTGGTGAAGGTCGCCCCGAATGGGGCGCCTGTCCCGGCGTCGAATGCTACGTCTTGAAGATCCGCGCGGTTGAGGACGTTGAGCCGGAGATCTTCGTGCTTGAGGCGCGCAAATGCAAGCGCTGTGGCGGCATCCTCACGAGTGCCAAGGCGGTGCGAAACGGCTTCGGACACGTCTGCTTGATGAAAACGCGGGCGGAGGAAAAATTCAAGGAAATTCAAATCTCTCTATTTGAGGAATAAAGAAAGGACAAAAGCAAATGCAAATCACAGATATCAAGATCAGAAAATTATTCGACAACGACCCCTTGCGGGCGATCGTCTCCGTTACCTTCGACGACGCGCTTGCTGTGCACGACATCAAGATCATCCATACGAGCGCAAGCGGTCGTCACTTTGTTGTGATGCCCAGTCGTAAGGGCGCGGACGGTGCCTTTCACGATATCGTTCATCCCATCAACAGCGCTTTTCGTGAGCAGCTCGAAGGTGCTGTGCTTGAAGCGTATCACGTAAAGCTCGCCGTAGAGCAGGAGGTAGAAGCATGAGCGAAAAGAAAGAGCAAAACGAGACGCTTGCTGTGAGCGAACGCTTTACATCGCTTGTCTTAAAAGAGTTTGGCGGAAACATAGCGGGCGATCTCCTGGTTACCGACCACCACAAGGCGCTTATCCAAGGATATTTTATTGCCATTGACCGCGCGCTTGCAGCGGCGGAAGAAAACCGTAAACGCAAAAACGAAAAGAACGCCGACCACAAATTCGACAACGAGCTTCCCATAGTCTGGGCGAACGTCAACCTTACCGATCTCGCTATCGATCTGATGCACTATGCAAAGCTTGGACTTGATATGCAAGAGCCCAATATGCTTTTTGCTATCCCCTACAAAAACAATAAGCGCAACCTTTACGATGTTGTTTTGATGGAGGGCTACAACGGGATCCGTTTGATCGCTGAGAGATACGCGATTGACAAGCCGAGAAATGTTGTGGTCGAGGTTGTGTATTCGACAGACAAATTCCGCGTTGTCAAGAAGGACATCGCGCACAGTGTCGAGGGCTACGAATTTGAGATCACCAACCCTTTTTCACGCGGAGAGATCGTAGGCGGATTCGCCTTCTTGGAGTTTGATGATCCCACAAAAAACAAGCTTATCACGATGTCAAAGAACGATATTCTAAAGCGAAAGCCTGCAAGCGCAAGCCCTGAATTCTGGGGCGGTAAAAAAACCGTTTGGGAAAACGGCAAAAAAAGCGAGGTTGAGCTCGACGGGTGGTTTGATGAAATGGTGAGGAAAACGCTTATCCGCGAGGCTTATGGCAAAAAGCACCTTCCAAGAGATCCTCGTAAGGTGGACGATGCATACCGCCATCTTGAACTGAAAGAGCTTGAATATGCTAAGCTGGCAGCTGCCGAGGAAATCAAGCAACTTGCCAACACGGTAGACATCGACCCCGACACAGGCGAGATTTCCGAGCCCATCATCGTAGATCTCGGCAAAGCCGCCAAGGCTGCCGCGGAGAACCCCGACTTCTGATGGATATTCAGATTATCGCAACGGGATCCACCGGCAACGCGTATCGAGTGAGCGACGGCGAGACTGCCGTTCTCCTCGATGCCGGGATCCCTTTCCGTGACCTGCAGCGCGCGCTTGGGTACCGCCTCAACGAAATCAAAGGCGCACTCATAACCCATTCCCACAAGGATCATTCCAAGGCTTGCGCTGATCTTCTTTTTCGTGGCGTAGACGTCTATACCTCTGCCGGAACCGCCGGAGCCTGCGGGCTTGGCGGCGTGCATCTGCATACGGTGAAGAGCCTATCTCCCTTTGACGTCGGTACCTTCCGTGTGATCCCCTTCGACGTTGCCCACGACGCACCCGAGCCTCTCGGCTTTCTTTTGACATCCGACGTCACTGACGAGAGGCTCTTGTATTTCACCGACACCTTTTACTTGAAATATCGCTTCCCGGGCGTCACGCACTTGCTCGGGGAGTGTAACCACGACGATGAAGGTATTGAGGAAGCGGTACGGCAGGGATACGTTCCTGCCCAGCTCGCGCCTCGCCTCGTGCGGAGTCACATGTCCCTCGATACCTTTCTCAATTTTTTAAGACAGATGGATAGATCCCGTCTGAAGCAGATCTACCTCCTCCACATGAGCGCGAATAATTCCAACGAAAAGCGTTTCGTCGAGGAGGTTCAAAAGCTCACGGGCGTCGAGGTCTATGCACCGTAGGAGGAATATGAAACTATCACAGCTGATTTACATCATGGATAAGGACGATGATATCATCGTAAACACGCGCAAGAACGTTTCCATTGACAAGAAGTGTCTTTATCACGGCGCAGTCAGAGGGATACATAAAGATGACCCCATCAATAAGGCGCACGTTTCCTTTCTGATGGCACTCGACAACGCTGTCCTCGTAGAAATTTCGCCGAAGGAGGACAACCGATGAACAAACAGATTGAGGAAAAGGCAAAATTCATTGACCTTTACAAGTCCTTCCGCGCAGAGCTTGACGATATGTGCGTTCCGCTTGTCATCGACGAGTTGAGGATCGTCCATCCCGTTATAGCGGACGGAGAAATCGTCGGAATGATCGGCGGTTTTGCTGACTACATCGACTGTCTGTACGTCCTTCCCGAATATCGCAAGCGCGGTCTTGCTCGTAAGGCAGCTCTTGAATACGTCGACGGAAAACTCAGCTACGGCATTCGCCTGCGCATCATCAACAATAATGAAGTAGCCAAGAAGTTTTGGCACTCAATATTTGTGCTGAAGGAGATTGGGAACAACAGCGTCGACACACTGTATGAGATTGTTGACGTGAGAAAGGAGAAAACCGATGTACAACCAGATTGAGGAGATGGCGAAATTGGCTTGCTCCGTTTTTGACGGAGATTGCCATAATTGCTCATTTAGTTTTTATCCACCTTGCCCTCCTAAAGCAAGCGCGGAACGCCTTTACAACGCAGGCTACCGAAAGCAGAGCGAGGGGGAGTGGGTAAAACGTGGAAACGAAAAAACCTGCTCGCTGTGCAAGTTCATCTACTACTCCAACAATGACGAGTGGAATTTCTGTCCAAACTGTGGAGCGCATATGTCAGGAGGAAAAAATGGCTGACAAGAAATTTATAAAGTGTGCAGACTGCAAATATTACGCAGATCATGGCGGTAGGGTTGGGCACTGTAATTTGGGCAATCACAAAGCCGAACATCACGGGTATATGAAAGGCATACTCTTAACGCCGAACTTTTTCTGTACTGAACACGGTGACAAGAAAGGCGGTGAGGAATAATGAGCGAACAGTACAGATACAGATTGCAAAGGAAAGAGCCTTATTTAATGCCAAATATTTTAGGCAATCATTCAATGCCTGTAAAAACATATCGTTGGAAAGACATTGCAGTATCGGGAGATTTTGAAGAATTAAAAAAGCATTTACCGAATAGTCCCGATTATAGAATTATTGATGTATTCAATGAGGGTGGTTCGGAAAGCAAATTGTTTGAAAGGCGGTGAGTGAAATGGAAAAAATATTGGCTTTTTTGCTTCTTGGAGTATTCTATATATTTTATGCAACGCTTTCGGCAATTTTTATCGCGTTGTCGGTTTTCAGATTCAAAGAAGAAAAGTATTTTCGTTTCGGATTTAATTTAATGACCGCGATGCTTTTTGCGTTACGGTTTGCAGAACTAATATTCAAATTTTGAGAAAGGATAACGATATGCCGAGATATATTGATGCGGAACTTGTTCCCGCATTGTTCGATGAAGAATACAAGAAAACGAGAAAACTAATCTCTCAAGGAGAAGATCATCTTGATATTTTAGCAGAGGGATTTTCGGAAGCGGCAAGCGTAATAAGAAAGATGCCCGCCGCCGATGTCGTACCGAGAAGCACGATAAAAGAGATATTTGCGTTGATTTGGGATGCTTTTCAATCTACTTATTACGATAGCGAATTTGAAGAAAAGTTTGATGAAATCGAAAAGAAATACACGGAGGAAGGGAAATGATAGTTAAAATTGTTCATATATACACAGCAAATGGCGGCGAATTTGCCGACAGAGTTAGAAGCGAGATCGCAAAAATGCAGAACGAATGTGCCTTAAATGTAGAAGTGCAGTATCAAACGGCAACGGCAGAAGATGGATATAACGCATATGTTGTCTATTCTGCTCTTGTTATAGGCAGGGAAAGCGAGGGCACGGAATGAACGAACACGATGCAACAGAGACAGCCTATCTCAATGGCTATAAGCAAGGCGCGGTCGACGCTGTGCGGAAGATGCAGAAGTCCATCGAGGATCGTTGCATCAAGGGTGGCATTTACCCTGCGTTCGTGAAGAACGTCGTAGAAGCTGTCGCAAAAGAACTCTTGGAGGACGTCACCCCCCCCCGCAAAGCTCCTGAGCTTTGAAGACGTCTCCCGGGCAATCAAGGACTATTGCTGTGATCTCATCGATGCCGGGAAGGATATGATAGAGGTCACGGAGTTTAATGCAGATCTACAGAAGATCCTCTCTCGGGAGATCTTCGGAAAGGAAATCGTATGAACACAAACGCAAAGCCGGCGCACGCCGCCGGATACGCAGATTTCACCTTCGATGCCAAGCTTAAGGCGGCGATCTCCAAGGTGAAAGGGATACCGCACATTGAAAAGATTAAGCTTTACCACGCTATCGTCGGCGTCTGCCGGGAGCAGGTTGAGGACTGCTGCGACGGTCTTTCGTGCGCGATCTTCCTTGAGCTGCACGACACCTACGGCTTTGGAAGAAAGCGCGCAGGACGTCTTGTGGAGATCTCGCAAGCAACCTTAGACAGATACGTCGAAAAATACGACGTCGGCGCCGTTACGGCGCTCAAGCGAGATCTTCGCCAAAGAAAAATTTACATAGGAGTAGAAAAAGACCATGGCACGACTTAATAAGGTCCACCTTATCGGGTATCTGACAGCGGATCCCGAGCTGAAACAAACCTCCGCAGGTACAACCGTTTGCCCCTTCTCGATCGCCGTCAACCGTAAGACGGTAAGAGAAGGCGGGCAAAGCTGTGACTTCATCGATTGCGTTGCATGGCGCGAACGAGCGGAGTTTGTCGCAAAATACTTCAAAAAGGGAAAACCCATCCTCGTGATCGGCGAGCTGCAGTCCAGGTCCTACACGGATAAGCAAGGCGCTAAGCGCTACGTTACCGAGGTCTTTGTAAACGAGGCAGACTTTGTTGAGAATAAGGGCGTATCGGATAACGCCAAGCCCGCAGAGGACGGCTCCGCCGATTCCTACAACCCCTACGTCGCGGCAGCGACCGCAGCAGAATTTGAAGAGGTCAGCGACGATCAGCTGCCCTTCTGATCCACCACCAAACACAGGAAGAGAGAGCATACCATGGCAACAAAAAGAAGTTTTTCGGAGAAGGTTACGGGGAGCGACGCATTTGCGGAGCTCTCCTTCGAGGCGCAAGCGCTATATATGCACCTTTGTATGAATGCGGACGATAACGGATTTATTGCTACTCCCGGTCGAATTCGCAAGGGTGTTGGTGCATCCGTGGAGGCTATGTCCGAGCTGGAAGGCTCGGGCTATATCGCTATGACCGAGGATGGCGCGTGCGCTATCATTCATTGGTCTTGGCATACCTCTGACAAATACCATGGCGTTGAGGATTGTGACGAACGCGTTAAGAAGAGCAGTCGAGAGCGCGTCAGACGCTACCGTGCACGCAAAAAAGAGCAGGAGGAGACCACCTACGAAGACTCTTGCGGCGAAGATGTAACGGCATGTAACGGTGATGTAACGGCATGTAACGCGTTACAAAGCGTTACATGTAACGCTGATGTAACGGCTGTAACGTTACATACCGTTACAAATCCCTCCCCCTTTTCCTCTCCCCCTTTGTTCCCCCTTTCTTCCTTCCCCCAAACCCCTATCTATTATAC
>SVRR01000006.1 GCA_015064745.1 Oscillospiraceae bacterium
ATCGCAAGGCGTGCCGACACGATCTCTGCCTGAGTACCTTTACCTGCACCGGGAGCTCCAAGGAATATGATGTTCATTTCCTCTTCTCTCCTCCGCAGCTTAATTCAAAAAGCCCTTGTAGCTGCGCATAGACAGCTGTGCCTCAATGTCACGTACCAGTTCAAGCGCGACGCCGACAACGATAAGGAGCGACGTGCCGCCAAAGGCGAAGGAGCTTGTGAAATACGAAACGTCAAGGATGAAATCGGGAGCTGCCGCAAGTGCCGCATTCACCAAAGGTTCCATTACAAGCGGCACGAGGATAATGGGCACAATTGCCACAACGCTGAGGAAGAACGCACCGATAAGGGTGATCTTCGACAGACTCTTACGGATATAGTCCGCGGTAGGTGCGCCGGGACGGCATCCAAGAATGGTACCGCCGTTCTTCTTCAAGTTGTTCGAGACCTCAACAGGATTGAAGGAGATCTGAATGTAGAAGTAAGAGAAGGCGATGATAAGAACGAAGAGCAGAATGGGATAGATCCATCCGTCACTTCTGAGCAGGAAGTTTACGTGCTGCCAGAAGCCTTCGGCCTTTTCCCAAGAGCTCGGCGTGGGGACCTGACAAAATGCCATGATCGTCGCGGGAAGCGAGATGATGGAGGAGGCGAAGATGACAGGCATAACACCCGCCATATTGAGCTTGAGAGGCAGATTCTGACTCTGCCCGCCGTACATTTTGCGTCCGACGACACGCTTTGCATACTGCACCGAAATGCGGCGCTCAGAGCCTGTGACGTAAACACAGAACACGACCATCGCAATAAGAAGCACAATATAGCCAAGTGCGAACACAAGCGAAAGAGTTCCCCAAAGTGCAGGTGCGTCGCCGTTAAAGCCAACAACGCAAAGGTGCACAAGGCGAATGATCTTTCCGGGGAGACCCGAGATGATGTTCGCGAAGAGGATGATGGAAATACCGTTACCGATACCGTTCTCGTTGATCTTCTCGCCGAGCCACATCACGAGCGAAGCGCCCGCACAGTAGCATGCGATGATAACGAAAGCGCCAAGCACGCCTTCCCCTTGACGGGTGGTGATCATGCCACTGTTCTTCAAAAGGAAGTAGTAGCCGATCGCCGTTACAACGGCAAGAATGACCGTTGCGTAGCGGGTAAGGTTGTTGATCTTCTTCTTTCCCTCCTCGCCCTGCTGAGCAAGACGCTCAAGGGCGGGGATAGCAACAGTCAAAAGCTGGATCACGATGGAAGCCGTGATGTAGGGCGAAATACCCAAAGCAAAGAGCGTTGCGAATTGAAGCGCGCCACCCGAAAGAGTATTCAGGTAGTCGAGAATGGTACCGCCAAAGCTGGCGGAGAAGCCGGTAGCGTTAACGAACGGAACGGGAATGACAGTACCGACACGGTACAGAAGAAGAATGATCAAGGTATAAATCAGCTTCTTGCGAATGTCAACCGTTTTCCATGCGTTTTTGAGTGTCTGCAACATATCAGATCACCTCAATCTTTCCACCCTTAGCCTCAATCTTTCCTTTTGCGGTTTCCGAAAAGATATTTGCTTTCACGGTAAGATTTTTAGTGAGTTCGCCTCTGCCAAGGATCTTTACGCCGTCGCAAACTTCGTTGATCGCGCCGCACTCAAGAAGAGCGGCTGCATCAACGACTGCACCGTCTTCAAAGATGTTAAGAACTTCGACGTTGACAATTGCATAGCACTTGCCAAACTTGTTGTAAAAGCCTCTTTTGGGAAGCTTTCTGTAAAGCGGGATCTGGCCGCCCTCAAAGCCGGGACGGACACCGCCGCCAGAGCGTGCGTTCTGACCCTTATGGCCCTTACCCGCGGTCTTTCCGTTTCCGGAACCCGGACCTCTGCCCTTACGGTAGGACGCCTGAACGGAGCCCTCCGCAGGAGAAAGTTCATGGAGCTTCATTTGTTTTCCTCCTTTTTATTCCGATTAAACGGTTTCTACCTTAACGAGGTGACGAATTACACGGACCTGTCCGGCAAGAACAGCATCGTTGTTAACGATGTTGAAATCGCCGATCTTGCGAAGGCCCATAGCCTCTGCTGCTGCTCTTTGTGCAGGCTTTGCGGTGATAAGGCTCTTTACGAGTACAACTTTTACCTTTTCCATGTTCCTTATCCTCCTTAGCCCTTCACTTTGTCCGCGGAAATACCGCGCAGAGCTGCAACTTCCTCAACAGTGCGAAGCTCCTTAAGTCCCTCAAAGGTTGCTTTCACAACGTTGATGGGGTTGTTGGAACGAAGGCACTTTGCGCGGATGTTCTTCACACCCGCAAGCTCGAGGATGGCACGGACAGTGCCGCCCGCGATGATACCGGTACCGTCCGAAGCAGGCTTCAGGATAACCTTACCTGCGCCGTAAACACCGACAATCTCGTGAGGGATGGTGTTGCCGTTCAGCGACACCGTAATCATATTTTTCTTTGCGTCCTCAATACCCTTGCGGATTGCGTCGGGCACCTCGGAAGCCTTTCCCAGACCAAAGCCAACGTGACCATCGCGGTCGCCGACTACCATCAGCGCTGCGAAGCGGGCGATACGGCCGCCCTTCACGGTCTTGGAAACACGGTTCAGAACAACAAGCTTTTCTTCGAGTTCCATGCCTGCTGCATCAAACTTTTTTGCCATGTTTTTACTCCTTTAAATGAATTCAAATTGCTTTGAATGTGTACAAACCGGATCAGAACTTCAAACCGCCCTTGCGAGCGCCTTCAGCCAGTTCCGATACACGTCCGTGATAGATATAGCCGCCACGGTCGAATACGACGGTGGTGATACCCTTTGCAAGCGCTCTCTCGGCGATGATCTCACCGATCTTAGCGGCTGCGGCCTTGTTGGAGCCAATTCCGTCGAAGGAAGCCTCGACGGTAGAAGCAGATACGAGGGTCACGCCTGCATCGTCATCGATGATCTGTGCGCTGATGTTGGCGTTAGAGCGATACACAGCAAGGCGAGGACGCTCTGCGGTACCGGAGATCTTGCTTCTTACTCTTACGTGTCTCTTCAGACGCTGTTTGTTGCTATCTGTTCTCTTAACCATTGTGTCTACTCCTTTCTAATTATTTACCGGCTTTTCCGGCCTTGCGGCGGATGTGCTCACCGGTGTACTTGATACCCTTGCCAAGGTAGGGCTCGGGAGGTCTCTTCGAGCGGATCTGAGCCGCTACCTGACCGACGATCTGCTTGTTGATGCCGCTAACCACGATGGTGGTGTTGTTGGGCAGGTCAAACTTGATATCGTCGTTCTCTTCGAAGAAGACGGGGTGAGAATAACCAAGGCTAAGCACAAGCTTCTTGCCCTGCTTCTCTGCTCTGTAACCGACACCGTTGATCTCAAGGGTCTTGGAATAGCCCTCGGTCACGCCGACCACCATGTTGTTGATGAGCGTGCGGGTAAGACCGTGGATCGCACGGTTTTCCTTCTCATCATCGGGGCGGGTTACGGTGAGGACGTTGCCCTCAACCGCGATCGTCATAGCGGGGCTCAGGCTCTGCTTCAGCTCACCCTTGGGGCCCTTAACGGTTACAAAATTCTCAGCGCCGACGGTAACCGTCACGCCTGCGGGAATGGTAATAGGTGCTCTTCCGATTCTAGACATCTTGATACCCTCCCTTACCAAACGAAGGCGAGAACTTCGCCGCCAACGTTTTCTTCTCTTGCCTTCTTGTCGGTCATAACGCCCTTAGAGGTGGAAACAATAGCGATTCCGAGGCCGTTAAGAACGCGAGGCATCTCCTCGCAGCTTGCGTAGATACGAAGACCGGGCTTCGATACGCGGCGAAGGCCGTGAATGACCTTCTGCTTGCCGGGAGCGTACTTAAGAGCAATGCGGATGATGCCCTGCTTGCCGTCGTCTACGACGTTGTAGGACTTGATATAGCCCTCGTTGAGCAGGATCTCTGCGATTGCCTTCTTCATGTTGGATGCAGGAACATCTACCGTCTCATGCTTTGCGTCATTGGCATTGCGGATTCTGGTGAGCATGTCTGCGATGACATCTGAAATTTGCATTTTAATATCCTCCTTGATGCAAGTTCATTATGCTTGCTACCGCGCATATCGCGCGGTGGCTGACCGGTGGTAAAAGCCCCTTGGCTTTCCTGCCGGTAGAGAGAGAATTTGTTACCAGCTTGCCTTTCTGACGCCGGGAATCTCGCCCTTGTAAGCGAGCTCACGGAAGCAGATACGGCAAATTCCGTACTTACGGAGGTAGGCATGAGGTCTACCGCAGATCTTGCAACGGTTGTACTCACGAGTAGAGAACTTCTGGGGTCTCTGCTGCTTCAGCTTCATAGAAGTCTTTGCCATTTTTATTTACCTCCCTATCTTATTTCGCAAAGGGCGCGCCCATCAGGGTGAGCAGCTCTTTTGCTTCTTCGTCGGTGTTCGCGGTGGTAACGAAGATGATATCCATACCGCGTACCTTTTCCACCTTGTCATACTCGATCTCGGGGAAAATGAGCTGTTCCTTCAAGCCGAGAGCATAGTTGCCTCTGCCGTCGAAGGCGTTGGGGTTGATACCCTTGAAGTCACGGACGCGGGGCAGCGCGAAGCTGAACAGCTTATCCATGAATTCGTACATGCGCTCACCGCGGAGCGTAACCTTTGCGCCGATCTTCATGCCCTCACGGAGCTTGAAGTTTGCGACCGACTTCTTAGCGAAGGTCGGAACAGCCTTCTGACCGGTGATGAGGGTGAGGTCTGCGATGATAGCGTCGATAACCTTTGCGTTTTCCTTAGCATCGCCCGCGCCGACGTTGATAACGATCTTGTCGAACTTGGGGATCTGCATGGGGCTCTTGTACGCAAACTTGGTCATCAGGGCGGGAGCTACTTCACTCTTATAAAGTTCACTGAATCTAGACATGTTTCATTCCCTCCCTTAAAGCTTCGCGCCGCACTTTGCGCAAACGCGAGACTTGATTTTCTTGCCGTCCTTCTCTTCGACGGCGATCTTCGCACGCACGCCCTTGTCGCACTTGGGGCAAACCAGCATCACCTTGGAGGCGTACATAGCGCCCTCGGTCTTTACGATGCTGGAAACCTCACCCTGACGGCGAGCCTTGCTGTGCTTAGATACGATGTTCGCGCCCTCGACCATTACCTTGCCCTCTTCGGGAGATACGGCAATGACCTTTCCGCGAACGCCCTTGTCCTCGCCGGAGATGACGACTACAAGGTCATCTTTCTTAATGTGAAGTGCCTTCATTTCGTCTCCTCCTTACAGAACTTCGGGAGCAAGCGACAGGATCTTGGTGAAGTCCTTGTCGCGGAGCTCTCTTGCGATAGGGCCAAAAATACGGGTTCCCTTAGGGTTTCCATCTTCCTTCAGGATAACGGCTGCGTTCTCGTCGAATTTGATGTAAGAGCCATCCGCACGGCGAACACCCTTAACACTTCTTACGACAACAGCCTTTACTACGTCGCCTTTCTTTACGACACCGCCGGGAGCTGCCTTCTTCACGCAGGCAACTACCACGTCGCCAATGTTGGCGTAGCGGCGACCGGAGCCACCGAGCACGCGGATACACATGATCTCCTTCGCACCGGTGTTATCAGCGACCTTCATGAGTGTCTGTTGCTGAATCACGGTTGTTTCCTCCTTGTTTCGGCAAGCTTTGTGACCTGCCTACTGTGATTATTGTGAAACTTTAGCTTGCTGTGAAGAATGATTACTTCACCTTTTCGATGATCTCAACGAGTCTCCATCTCTTGGTCTTGGAATAGGGTCTCGTTTCCATGACGGACACCTTATCGCCGATGGAGCAGGCATTCTGCTCGTCATGGGCGTGGATCTTGATGGTGCGCTTCATGATCTTGTTGTACTTGGGATGACGGACGTGGTCCTCGATTGCGACAACGATGGTCTTATCCATCTTGTTGCTGACGACCTTACCGACTCTTACTTTTCTAAGGTTACGCTCTTCCATGTCTTTCGTCCTCCTTACGCATTCTTCTCACGAAGAACGGTCATAACGCGTGCGATGTCGTGCTTCACATCTGCAATCTTGTGAGGATTGTCAAGCTGATTGATCGCATGCTGGAAGCGGAGATTGAAGAGTTCCTTCTTCAGGTCAGCGAGCTTAGCGTTGAGCTGCTCACCGTTCATTTCTCTGAGTTCCTTTACTTTCACGGCTTAACCCTCCTGTGCTTCCGTCTCGCGGGTGATAAACTTACACTTGATGGGAAGTTTGTGCATGGCAAGACGCATAGCTTCCTTAGCAACGTCCTCGGCAACGCCGTCCATCTCGAAGAGGATTCTGCCGGGCTTAACCACAGCTACCCAATATTCGGGAGAACCCTTACCGGAACCCATTCGCGTCTCGGCAGGCTTCTCGGTGATCGGCTTGTCGGGGAAAATCTTGATCCAAACCTTACCGCCACGCTTGGTGTAACGGGTCATGGCAATACGGGCAGCCTCGATCTGAGTGCCGGTGATCCATGCGGGCTCGGTTGCAACCAGACCGTACGAGCCGTTGGTCAGCGTGTTACCGCGAAGGGCTTTACCGGTCAAACGGCCGCGCTGTACGCGTCTGTATTTTACTCTCTTAGGCATTAACATCAGCGGTTACCTCCCTCGGGTTTTCTACCACCGCGGAAGCCACCGTTGTTGTTACGGGGACCTCTGTTATTATCGCGGCGGCGGTCGCCATCGCGACGAGGAGGACGACGGTCGGTGCGGTCGTTTCTTCTTGCGGCGTTCTCGCTCTCAGCAAGAACCTCGCCCTTGTAGATCCAAACCTTAATACCGATCTTACCGTAGGTGGTGTTTGCCTCCCAGAAGCCGTACTCAATGTCGGCTCTGATGGTCTGAAGGGGAATCGTTCCCTCGTGGTAGTGCTCGGTGCGGGCAATTTCAGCACCGCCGAGACGACCGGAGCAGGAAATCTTGATTCCCTTTGCGCCAAGGCGCATGGTTCTGCCGATTGCCTGCTTCATGGCACGGCGGAACGCGATTCTGTTTTCAAGCTGAGAAGCGATGCTCTCAGCAACCAGCTGTGCGTTGATGTCGGGATTCTTGATCTCAACAACATTGACAACAACAGGGCGGCCGATCATAGCCTCAAGCTCGGTACGAAGCTTTTCGATCTCCACACCGCCGCGACCGATAACCATACCGGGCTTTGCGCAGTGAATGAAAATGCGAACGCGCATTCTGTCGCGCTCGATCTCAAACTTGGGAGTACCTGCTGCTTGGAGCTTCGCCTTGAGGTACTTTCTGATCTTGTAGTCAGACACCAGGGTATCGCCGAACTCTTCGTCCTTTGCGAACCATCTGGAATCCCACTCTTTGATCACGCCGACGCGCAGACCGTGAGGATTTACCTTCTGTCCCATGTTATCTGACCTCCTTTTCCTTGACTACCAGCGTTACGTGGCTGGTTCTCTTTAAAATCTGGAATGCTCTACCCTGAGCTCTGGGCTGAATTCTCTTAAGCGTAGGACCGGGGCACACAAAGCACTCTGCCACATAAAGGTTCGTGGTGTCCATGCCGAGGTTCTTCTCGGCATTCTTGTGCTCGGCGTTTGCAACGGCACTCTTAAGGAGCTTCATAAGATATTCGGACGCGCGCTTGGGGGTATTCTTAAGAATTGCCATAGCGGTATCCGTATCCTTACCTCTGATGAGGTTCAGAACAATTTCAACCTTGCGCGGGGAGATTCTGACATACTTCAAGTACGCTCTGCCTTCGGGCGCGTTCTTCTCAGCAGCTTTTCTCTCTTCGAGCGCAACTCTTTTTTCTTTCTGCATTATTAGGCTGTGCCTCCTCTCGCGTTATTGCGAATACGAATAGTTTTGATTATTTACCGTTGTTGGACGTCTTGGAGCCTGCGTGGCCCTTGAACGTACGGGTGAGTGCGAACTCGCCGAGCTTGTGCCCGACCATATCTTCCGTGACGTATACCGGAACATGCTTTCTGCCGTCGTGAACAGCGATGGTATGACCGACAAACTCAGGGAAAATAGTGGATGCACGGGACCAGGTCTTAAGGACCTTCTTCTCGCCCTTCTCATTCATGGCAACGATTCTGTTATACAGCTTCTCTTCCACGAAAGGAGCTTTCTTCAAACTTCTGCTCATCTATCTTGCCTCCTTATTTGCTGTCACGGCGTTTCACGATAAACTTATTCGTTCTCGCCTTTTTGTTTCTGGTCTTCAGACCCAGAGCGGGCTTGCCCCAAGGAGTCATAGGACCTGCGTGACCGATAGGTGCACGGCCCTCACCACCACCGTGGGGGTGGTCGACAGGGTTCATAACGCTACCGCGAACGGTAGGACGAATACCCTTGTGACGGGTCTTACCTGCTTTACCGATCTTGATGGTGTCGTGCTCGATGTTACCGACCTGACCGATGGTTGCGCGGCAGTCAAGACGAACGATGCGAACCTCACCCGAGGGGAGACGCACCTGAGCCTCGCCGTTTTCCTTAGCCATCAGCTGTGCCTGTGCACCTGCCGAACGAACGAGCTGACCGCCCTTGCCGGGGTAAAGCTCAATGTTGTGAATGATGGTACCTACGGGAATTGCGGAGATGGGCAGGGTGTTGCCGGGCTTGATGTCGGCATCGGCGCCTGCGTATACCGTATCACCGTCGGTGAGACCTGCGGGAGCGAGAATGTAGCTCTTCTTGCCCTCATCGTTCTCAACGAGTGCGATATATGCGGTACGGTTAGGGTCATACTCCACACCGATGACCTTTGCGGCGCCATCAGCGCGGCGCTTAAAGTCAACGATTCTGTACTTTACCTTATTACCGCCGCCGTGATGACGAACGGTGATCTTGCCGTAACTGTTACGACCCGCATGCTTCTTCTTGGTTTCGATCAAGCTCTTTTCGGGGGTGAACTTGGTCAACTCTGCGAAAGAGGGGGTAACCATGTTTCTGCGGGAAGGAGTTGTGGGCTTATAATTCATAGTAGCCATTCTTGCTTCCTCCTTAGTTCAGGCTCTCGAAGAAGGCGATACCCTTGGAATCCTCGGTCAGGGTAACGATCGCTTTCTTCCACTCGCCGGTGTAGCCCGCATGGACACCAAGTCTCTTGGGCTTCTTCTTCATGTTGATGGTGTTAACGTCGGCAACCTTTACGCCGTCGAACATTGCCTCTACCGCCGCAGCGATCTCAGGCTTGTTCGCGTCCTTGGCAACCTTAAACACATAGCGCTTCTCGGAGATCATGTCCATCGCCTTCTCGGTGATGACAGGCTTCAGGATGACATCAGAAAGATTTCTCATTTCACATATACCTCCTGGATCTTTTCAGCCGCATCCTTCGCAAGCACCAGCTTGTCGCAGTTCAGGATGTCGTAAACGTTAATGGAATTGTAGACCGTGGTCTTAACGCCGGGAATGTTCGCGCAGCTCTTTACGACCTTCTCGTCCACCGCAGGGAGAACGATGAGAGTCTTCTTTGCGCCGCTGACGGCGTTCACCATGTTAGCCATGGTCTTGGTGGAGTAGGTCTCGGTCGCGATGCTGTCAACAATGACGAGCTCGTTTGCGTTGACCTTGGAGGAGAAGGCGCTGAAGAGCGCGATTCTCTTCACTTTCTTGTTCATGGACACGCGATAGCTGCGGGGCTTGGGGCCGAGCGCGATACCGCCGTGCGTCCACTGAGGAGAACGGGTGGAGCCCTGTCTTGCGTGACCGGTACCCTTCTGCTTCCAGGGCTTCTTACCGCCGCCGGATACTTCGGAGCGAGTCAGCGTGGACTGGGTGCCCTGTCTCTGGTTCATAAGATATGCTCTTACTGCGGTGTGGAGGACGGCAGCGTTTACTTCTGCGCCGAAGATGACATCGGACAGTGCGATCTCGCCAACTTCCTTGCCCGCTATATCTACAACTTTCATGTTAGGCATTCGTGTTTCCTCCTTCCGTTATGCTTTCACAGAGTCGCGGATGAATACGATGCTTCCCTTAGCACCGGGAACCGCACCCTTGACCGCGATGATGTTCTTTTCTGCGTCAACCTTGACAACTGCAAGGTTCAGGATAGTGACCTGCTCGTTACCCCACTGACCTGCCATCTTCTTGTTCTTGAAGATGCGGGAGGGGTCGGAGTTCATACCCATCGAGCCGCCGGTGCGATGTACGGGACCCGTACCGTGCGTCATTCTGAGAACTGCGAAATTCCATCTCTTGATTACGCCGGTGTAGCCGTGACCCTTGCTGATTCCGGTGATGTCGACCTTCTCGCCTGCGGCGAAGGTATCGACGGAAATCGTAGCGCCAACCGCATAATCCGCTGCGTTCTCAAAGCGGAACTCCTTGAGGTGTCTCTTAGGGGAGATACCTGCCTTCTTGAGGTGACCGAGCTCAGCGCGGGTCAGATGCTTTTCCTTTGCGTCGCAGTATGCGAGCTGAACTGCATCGTAGCCGTCGTTCTCTACGGTCTTCTTCTGTGCGATCTCGCAAGGACCTGCTTCAATCAGGGTTACGGGAATCACGTTGCCGACTTCATCGAAGATCTGGGTCATGCCCAGCTTCTTACCGATAATGCCTTTTTTCATTTTTTCCTCCGTTCGTTATTGGTTGATGCGTTTGAATTTTCGGTTGCCCGATCGCACCAACGTGACCACGGATAGTGGTTCAAAAGATTTTGCCTCTGCGGAATGAGGACTTACGCCTTGATCTCGATCTCAACGCCGGCGGGAAGCTCGAGGCTCATGAGATCCTCGATGGTCTTCTGCTGGGGGTTCAGAATGTCAACGAGACGCTTGTGGGTGCGGGTCTCGAACTGCTCACGGCTGTCCTTGTACTTGTGCACCGCACGAAGAATGGTGATGATCTCTTTTTCGGTAGGCAGCGGGATAGGACCCGAAACTGCACCGCCGTTTCTCTTAGCAACTTCCACAACCTTTGCCGCAGCAGCATCTACGAGGGTGTGATCGTAGCTCTTGAGCTTCACTCTGATTTTTTCCTTTGCCATTTGATTTGCCTCCTTCTAAAATTTCTTTTCAGGGGGGCGATTGCCATTCACACTGCGCCGCGCGTTTCAAACACCTACGAATGAAAGCCGGGAAACAGCCTTTCCGCAAAGGCAGAACCCGGGGGAACGGTTTGACGCACGCGACGAATGTTTTCGCCCGATTTGTCGGACATACTCCACGAAAATTACCCGCTTTCGCGGCAACCTCTCGCTTCAACGCATATCAAGCCTTACTATTATACAGTATTCTTCGCCAAAAAGCAAGTCTTTTTTCATATTTTTCATTGCTATACCAAGAAAATTTTGCACATTTTTTCAATATTTTTTTGGGTATTTTGCACAAAGCGCGAAACCGTTACATTTTATTCATATGTGTGCGTTACAATAAAGATATTACATGTAAAAGAAGGAGTTCTTATGAGCACTGCATCCAAAAAAGTGTGTTTCCTCGCCTTGTCATTAACGGCAATTTTTCTGCTTTTATGCACGGGCTTTTACATCTACGAGCTCTTATCCTCGTACCTTCCCTCCATCGGACAATTCGAAAAAGACGTTTTTTCGGACGTTTTCCTTCCTTTATTATATATGCTCGCTCTCGTCGCGTTTGCGGTGTTCGGTTTTCTCTTCCGCACCTCTCTTTCGGGACGCACGTATAAGAGTACGTTATCCGGTCTTTTCGCCTCCGGCTTCGCAGCATTGGCAACAGCTTTGTGGCTATTTACCTTTCTCGCCGGCTTAACTAAAAGTATGCCTAACGGCATTTTGGCTCTTTTAAGCATTCTTCTGATCCTTTTTGGTGCTATGACGGTGGCATACCTCGTTTTGTGTGCCACCCCAAACCCCTCTCACACACTTACGGTGCTCCTCGGTATGGCGGCGGCGGTATTTATGCTCATTTTCGCCTTCTACGCCTACTTTGACACCGCATTTGCGCTGAACAGCCCAATCAAGCTTCTTGATCTTCTTTCCGCCCTTTCCTTAACCTTGTTTTTCCTTCTCGAAACACGCTTCCGTTTCGGAGCGGTCTGTGAGGCGATATTTTATCCCGTCGGTATGGCAGCAATATTGCTGTGCGCGTCGAACGCCATCAGCGCCTTGCTCTACAACGCCATAGAGGGGAGACCTCTTGTCGTTCATACGATGCACGACTTTCTGTTCTTAGGCTTTGCTCTCTATGCGCTCACACGATTGCTCTCCTTCGTTTTACCTCCTCTTTTCCATGAGGAAACCGCCGAGAGCCAAGGCGCAACCCCCATGTTCGAAACGGAAGGGGGCGCAGGATATGTCCCCGCGGAATCCGATGTGCTTGCGCAGGAGACCTTTGACTTTGATGTCGCGGACACCCCCTCCGCCGTAGCTGACGGACAAGAGAATGACGATTCTCATAAAGCGGCAACCGATTTTAACACCTCTCCCGAAACATGAGGAAAACTATGAAAAAAACGCTGGTCATTGACGGTAACAGTATCTTAAACCGAGCCTTTTACGGCATACGCCCATTGTATACCAAAGCAGGAAAGCCGACGAACGCTATTTACGGCATGCTAAACATTGTTTTGAGGCATTTAGAGGCGATAAAGCCGGATTACGCCGCCGTCGCCTTTGATTTGAAGGCACCCAATTTTCGCAAGCAACGCTTCCCTTATTATAAAGAAGGAAGACACGAGACACCCGAGGAGCTTCTCGCACAGTTTGGCGACGCGAAGGAATGCCTGCGTCTTCTCGGCTTTCATACCTTGGAAAAGGAGGGCTACGAGGCGGACGATATTCTTGGTACAGTAGCCCGCCTTGGCAAAGAAGAGGGTGATACGCACACCTATGTTTTGTCGGGCGACCGCGACCTCTTACAGCTGATCGACGAACAGACGACCGTCCTTTTGGCTGCTACGGGGGACACAGTTTCCTTCGACCGCGATGCGTTTTTCGCGAAATACGGCATTGAGCCCACGGAATTTGTCGACCTCAAGGCGCTCATGGGAGACTCCTCCGATAACATTCCCGGCGTTCCGGGCGTTGGAGAAAAAACCGCAGGCAAGCTGATCGCCGAGTTCCACTCCATCGAAAATCTATACGAGAATCTTGACAGTCCCTCCATCGCCAAGGGCGTGCGTGCCAAGCTCGAAGCAGGCAAAGCCTCTGCCGAGGACTCTCTTTTTCTCGCTGAAATCTGTCGTACCGTGCCGCTTGACATCCCCCTCTCGGCGCTCGTCTATGAGGGTGTCTGTCCCAAAATGTACGATAAATGCACCGAGCTTGAATTTTCGGCGCTCATCAAGAAGCTCTCTCTCGTGCCAACCGACGATGCCTGCGCCGAAAGCACCGCCGCCATCGGCACCGCCCTTCCCTTAAAAGCAGCAAGCGCAAGCACGATCCTTGACGCTTTTACCAACGCATCCTCCTTTGCCGTCGAGTTAAAAGAGGACTCCCTTCTCTTCTCTGACGGAATAACAAATTACCTTTATACCGAGAACCTCTCCGACATCTCGGCACTCTTCGACGGTACAAAGAAAATCATCACCTATGATGGAAAGGCTCTCCTTCACCGTCTCTTTTCCAAGGGCATCGAAACAACGCTCGTGCCGCGCGACCTTCTCCTTTACGCCTACGTGCTTTCAGGCGGCGACGGCAGCCACGCGCCCGAAGCGCTTGCGCTTCGCTATTTACAAACGGCAATCCCCCAAGGCGAGCCGTTTATCTCTGTTTTTATTCCTTTGGAAAAAGCCCTGTTGAACGAAATTGAATCCATAGGCTGCAAATCTCTGCTTGAAGACATAGAGCTTCCGCTTTCCCCCGTACTTGCACGCATGGAGCGAGAGGGCTTCCGCATCGACACGGCGGCGCTTGAAGCGTTTGGAAAGCGCCTTGCTGACGAAATGGTGCTTCTTTCGGAAAACATCATCGCGCACGCAGGGGTGGAATTTAATATCAATTCTCCCAAACAGCTTGCCGAAGTGCTCTTTACTCACCTCGCGCTCCCTACCAAGGGTGTAAAGAAAAACAAAAACGGATATTCCACCGACGTAGACACGCTCACCGCGCTTCGTCATACGCATCCCATTGTAGATGAGATTTTAGAATATCGCAAGGTCAGCAAGCTATATTCCACCTACGTGCAGGGGCTTCTTAAAGTAGCGGACGATAACGGCAACGTCCACACCGATTTCAAGCAAGCACTGACGGCAACCGGAAGGCTGTCCTCGGCAGAGCCGAATTTGCAAAACATTCCCATCCGCACACCGCTCGGACGGGAGCTGCGCCGCGTATTTATTCCCAAATCGCCCACGCGCGTTTTGGTCGATGCAGACTATTCGCAGATTGAGCTCCGTCTTATGGCGGCATTTTCCCAAGACGAAAATATGTGCGACGCATTTCTTTCGGGCACCGACATTCACAGGCGCACCGCCGCCGCGGTCTTCCGTCTGCCCGAGCCGCTTGTGCCCGACGAGCTTCGCGCCCGTGCCAAAGCGGTAAACTTCGGTATCATCTACGGCATCAGCGCCTATTCTCTTTCGGGAGATATTGGGGTGAGCGTCACCGAGGCAAAGCGGTATATGGACGACTACTTTGCCGAGTTTCCGAGCATTAAAGCGTATCTTGACGGCGTCATCGCCTCCGCGGAGGAGACGGGATACACCACGACTCTCTTCGCAAGACGCCGCTATATTCCCGAGCTCACTTCCCGCATCTTTACCCAGCGCGCCTTCGGCAAGCGTGTCGCGATGAACAGTCCGATCCAAGGCAGTGCCGCCGACATCATCAAGCTTGCCATGGTTCGAGTAGATAAACGCTTGAAGGCGGAGACGCTTGACGCAAAGCTGATCCTCCAAGTACACGACGAGCTTATCGTGGAGGCAGAAGAAAGCTGTGCCGAGCAGGTCCGCACCATTTTGAAGGAGGAAATGGAGGGGGCTGTATCGCTTGCCGTTCCCCTCACCGTCTCCACCGCCGTCGGCAAAAGCTGGCTGGAAGCGGAGCATTGAGGCATAAGAAAAAAACTTTAAAAAAATTGTCCAAGCCTATTGCAATTTTAAAAGTTATATGCTATAATACTATCTGTTGATTTATGAAACAAGGTCGCGAGAGCGACTGCATGTAAACGATTAGGAGGTAATTTCCCATGGCAAAGTGCAGTGTATGCGGCAAGGGTGTTGTTTTCGGTAACACCATTTCGCACTCCCACCGTAAGTGCAACAGAACCTGGAAGCCCAACATCCGCAAGGTGAAGGCTGTGGTTGACGGAACGAACAAGACCGTTTATGTTTGCTCCCGTTGCCTGCGTTCCGGTAAGGTTGAGCGCGCATAAAGGCTCTATAAAAAGCGCCCCGATTCGGGGCGCTTTTTATTTTTATTCTGCTTTTTTCCTTGCGTCCGACACAGCAATCAAGATGCTTGCCGAAAGAACGAGGACGGCACCGACCACCGTTCCTACGCTGAGCACTTCATCAAAGATGATAACTCCCGCAAAAATACTGGTAATAGGCTCGATCGTGCTTAAAATAGAGGCACGCTCTCCGCCGATCAAGAAGGTTCCCATTTGGAAAAGGAGGACAGCCCCCACGTTGAGTGTCAGAGCAAATAAAAAGCAAAGTCCCCATCCGAGAAGCGAGCTCGGCAAGGTGAGATTTCCGCTTGCGAGACAGACGATAAGCATGACCGCCGAGCAAACAGCGGCAACGTAGAAGCAAAAGGTAAAGCCCGAGATCTCCTTCTTGTAGCAAAAACGAGAAAAGAGAATGATGTACACAGCGTAGGTCACGCCCGAGAGAAGGGCAAGGACACCGCCAAGAAAACTAAAACCTGCCTTCGGGTCGTAAAACAGAAAAATTCCCGCTATCTTGCTTGATGAAAAAGCTCCGCCTCAAGAGGCGGAGCTTTTTTTATCTTCATCAGAAAACAACATTTCAAAAAGAAGCAGAGTGATCATCGGAAAAACGAGCAAACCAAAAAGACCAAAGAGCCGTCCGCCCGCGTACAGAGAAAGCAAGGTCACCAGCGGATGAAGCCCATAGCCGTGTCCCAGCACGCGCGGTTCAAGAAACTGCCGTAAAACGGCGATCACCCCAAAAAGAACGAGAAGCCCCACACCTAACACACGCGCACCGCTTAAAAGAGAAAAAACGCCCCAAGGCACCAAAAAGAGACCTACCCCCAAAACGGGGAGAAAGTCAAGCAAAGCAAACAGTCCCGACAAAAGCAAAGGATACTTTACATCTAAAAGGACAAACCCAAAGAGCAGCAAAGCGAAGGCAACCAGCGTCAATATTCCCTGTGCACGAAGCACCGAAAGCGCGGCACGCAAGGCAGAGTCCTTAAAAAACCGAAAAACGGCATTATGGGGGGCTTTGAGGCGCGACGAGAGTGCCGCGTGAATACGGTCGAGATCAAGGCAAAAGTAAATTGCCGCGATCACGCCAACACCAAGCGTGAAGAAAAACGCAGGCAAAACGTCGGCAAGCCTCGCCACGATCGTGGGCAAGGCAGAAAGAAGCATGGAAATTCCTTCTTCCAGCGCGCTTCCCATGCTAAGCTTCTCTCCTATGATGGGAATAGAGGCAAGCCATTCACGCACACGCTCAGCAAAAAGAGAGCTATCGCTTCCGAAACGGCTAAGAAAATGGGATATTTCACGAAATATCCCGCGCACCCCAAGCACGAGCACCGTACCGAGGAGCACTGCACAGAGTGCTACCAAAAGAAGTCTTGCAACGCCCAGCGGCAACCGCGTTTTTTCCCGAAGCCATGCAGCGGGACGTCGCACGAGCATCGCAAGCCCCCAACCAAGCACAAAGGGCAAAAGAACCCCCGCAAGATATTTAAAAAACAAATAAAACAGCGCGCCGCCGCCGAGCACAAGTACAACGATGGCTGCCGCCAAGGTAATCTTTTTCTGCATCCCCGTCCCCCCTATCACTAGTATAGATGGAGCATAGAAAAATATACAAGTGCAAATAAATATTTACAAAAAGAAGGGTGCTAAAGCGCACCCTTCTTTGCTTATTATTCTTCGATATAAACGCGCTTCATTACCTGCGGCAAGCGCGGACGGTCGGAATAATCGGTCGCAGTGGTAGCGATCTCATCCACAACGTCAATTCCCTCCACCACCTTACCGAAGGCAGCGTAGGAGCCGTCCAGGTGGGGGGCGTCCTTATGCATGATAAAGAACTGAGAGGAAGCGGAATTGGGCATCTGCGAACGCGCCATCGAGATGACTCCGCGCGTATGCTTCAAGGGGTTGTCCCAGCCGTTCATTTTAAATTCGCCCTTGATCTGCTCACGCGCGCCCCCCATACCCGTTCCCGTGGGGTCGCCGCCTTGGATCATAAAGCCCTCAATGACACGGTGGAAGATGAGCCCGTCGTAAAAGCCCTCTTTCACCAATTTTTCAAAGTTTGCCGCCGTAATAGGCGCAGCCGCGGCATCCAGCGCAAGCTTGATCTTTTTGCCGTTTTCCATTTCAATAACGATCATAAAAGCAAATCCTTTCTGCCTGATTTTTTTCTTTTTTCATTTTAACAAAAAACAGCCTTTTTGTCAAGAACCCTCTTGACCTTAAGATGAATTTTTGATAGAATAAATAAAGAAAGCAAAAAAAAGGGGGGATTCCCTTGAAAATCTTACATATGGCAGACTGTCACCTTGATTCTGTGATGGAACGGCATCTGCCCGCACGCGTTGCCAAGGCACGCCGCCGTGAGCTTCTTTTAACATTTTCCGCCGCCGTCTCAGCCGCAGAAAAGGAGGGCGCATCGCTCGTGCTCATCGCGGGGGACCTTTTCGACACGCCTACCCCCTCGGAAGGTGCATTACGGTACGTGCTCGACTGCATTTCCGCACACGCGGATATGACCTTTCTCTACATTGAGGGCAATCACGACGCAGGGGCACTTTCAAACAGCGCACCTCCCCCCAACATGCTCCTCGTTCCCGCACGTAAAAGCGCCGTCTTTTCCTTTGATGACGTTAAAATCTACGCAGCGGGCTTCGGCGTCACGGAAGAAACGATTGCCGCCTTCGAATGCAAGGAGAACGAGAAGAATATCCTTTTACTGCACGGCACGCTGACGACCTCTCGCGCGGATATACGCGAAGAAATGATCTTACGCACTGCCCTTGACAATAAAAAGGTCGATTATCTTGCCTTGGGGCATTTTCACACCCACACCGCCATGCGTCTTTCACGCGGCGGTCTTGCTTGCTATGCAGGCACCCCCGAAGGGCGCGGCTTTGATGAAACGGGAAGATGCGGCGTGATCTTGCTCGACACCGATACCATGAAGGCGGATTTTCTAACGACTGCCCAGCGCACTCTGCACAATATTGAAGTAGACGTTACGGGCGCCGTTACCCTGCCCGAGATCGAAAAGCGTGTGAATGCCGCGGTCGCCGCCATCCCCGAAAGCGATATGGTGCGCCTGCATTTGATAGGCGAGGTAGAGGAGCACTATTTGAAGCAGCCCGAGCAGATCAAGCTTCTGCTTGACGGACGGTTCTTCTTTGCAAGGGTCAAGGACGGCATCCGTTTGCGTATGCGTCCCACCGTCGGCGACGTTTCCTTGCGCGGAGAATTTATCAGACGCGTGCTTAGCGACAGCTCACTTTCGGAGGAGGACAAGCAGCGTGTGCTGTCTTACGGCTTGCGCGCACTTGACGGTGAGCTTCCCGAGGATACCTCTTATTAAATCGGAAAGGAAGGCAAACTTACTTGAAGCTTTTAAATTGTCAAATTGTAAACTTTGGTTGTCTTTCCGATTGCTCGTTCAACTTTGACGATGGACTTAACATCGTATTTGCAGAGAACGGCAAGGGAAAAAGCACCTTTGCCGCTTTCTTAAAGGCGATGCTCTACGGACTTCCTTCCAATCGAAAAGCAGGGCTTGATAATGAGCGGCGTCGCTATGCGCCCTGGCAGGGCGGCACGTTTGGCGGAGCGCTCTGTTTTGAAGCAGAGGGGGTGGGATACCGCCTTGAACGTTTCTTCGGCGCAAAGGAAAAGGACGACCGTTTCGCCCTTTACCACTTAGCGACGGGAAATCCTTCCCTTCGTTATACCGAAGCTGTGGGAGAAGAATTGTTCGGCGTGGATGCCGACGGATTTGAAAGAAGCCTTTACATTTCACAAGCGCTTCCCTTTTTACCGCCCGACAACAACAGCATCCGCGCGCGTCTCGGCTCCTTGCTTGACGCATCGGACGATCTTGGAAAATTTGAAAAGGCGGATGAGCTGTTAGATACCTCGCGCCGTCATTACCGCGCACAAGGAGAACGAGGTCTCATCCCCGAGCTTTCCCTCGCCATCCGCGACAAGGAAGAGGAAATCCAAAAAGCCAAAGCGGCAGAGGCGGGAGCCGCCTCGCTTCTTCAAGAGCGTGATGCCATTGAAAGCAAAAAGAACGAGGTAGGACAAGCGCTTGCCGAAGCCAAAGCAAAGCGTGCCGAGGCGGAAAAACGGCGTCTTTGGGAAGAGCAAAACGCAAGCTATACTTCTCTGTTAGAGCTCCGAGAAACAACAAAGCAGCAGCTTGCGCCCCTTGAAGCCTTTTTCACTCCGCACTTGCCGACCGAGGAAGAGATTCAGGCGGCGGACGCCGCGGTGACCGAATGCACGACCCTCACGGCACAGATCGCGCAAGCTAAGCTTTCCGAGGAGGATGTATCCGTCCTCTCTGCCTTCCGCGAGACGTACGGCGATAGCGCTCCCGACGACGCCTTTATGGACCGTATGCGAGAAGCGCTTTCCCATTGGAAGCGCGAAAAAGAACGTATCCGCGTTGCGGAAGCCCGCTTACAGGAGGAAAAGAATTCCCTCCGTTTGAAGTTTGATGAGCGCACCCCCACCGAGGGAGAACGCGCCGCTATCCGCACGGCAAAAGAGGTGTTAGAAGACGCGGGCGCATTACTATACCGGGACAACGACCGCACAAAGCGTCCCCACCTTCTTATCCCTCTCTTGCTTCTTTGCGGTGTTTTTGCCGTGATTACCGTTCTCGGATTTGTTTTGTCTCTCTTAGCACTCGCCATTCCGTCGCTTGTTCTTTTGCTTGCGAGCTTTGGGTTCTCCACCTTTTTGGTTTTGCAAAAGGCAAAAACGCCAAACGAGCTCGCCAAGCGGCTCGAAGACTATCGTGTAAAGCAAAGAAGACTTGCTTTTCTTTTAGCACCCTTTGACTACGCGGAGAAGGATCCCCTCCTTGCCGCTTCCCGTTTCTTCGACGAGCTGGCAAGATACGAGCTTCTTTTAGAGGAGGAAGCCGAGCTTCGCCGTGCACTAGAGGAGTACCGTCAAAAGGAGAAAGAAGCGCGCGAGACACTCATCGCCGCTTTGGGAAGCGGCGAATGCCATAATCCCGAAGCAAAAGCGGCACGCATTGAAGCCGAGGTGCCTGTATACAGACTTCTTTTGCAGAAGAAAGCCGAGCTTGCCACGAAGTGCGAGCTTCTCACAAGGGAACGGGAGCTTGCCTCTCGCCGCGTTTCGGACTTCCTTTCAAATTATCCCTCGCTCGCCGACCTTTCTCCGCGCGCGGCACTTGATACGGTGAAGCAAAACATGCTCCTCTCCAAGCAAGCGCTCACAGCGTATACGAGCGCGCGCAACCGCTTGGCAAACTATTTACAGACCACGCGCTTCGACCCCGACGCGCCCCCGCCCCCTTACGGCGGCGATATTCGGATATTAACGGAAAGTGAAAACACCCTACAAAAGGCCTTCACCGACCTTGAAGCCCTTTCCTCTGTCAAGGAAAGCGAGCGCAAGCGGCTTTGTGAGATCGCGCTTACCATTCCCGGACTTGAAGCAGAACGCGAAAAGCTTTTGGCAGAAAAGGAAGAAGCGGAACACACCCTATCCCTCATTTTAAGCGCCAAAGAGCTCTTAAAGGAAGCGAAGGAGGACCTCTCGACACGCTATCTAAGGGATATGGAGCTTCACTTTGACCGATATTATCAAAAGATCAAAAACGATGTCCACACCGAAATCCCCGCCGATGGCGCACGCATCTCAAGCTTTACGATGGACACATCCCTCGCCCTCTCCTGTGAAGCATACGGCGAGCGCCGCCCCATCGCCGTGCTCTCCCGCGGTGAAAGAGACCTCGTTTCCTTCTGCGCGCGGCTCGCGCTTCTTGAATCCATTTTCACCAAGGAGTCCCCTGTCCTCGTGCTTGACGACCCTTTTATCAATCTCGACGATGGAAATTACTCCAAGGCGGCAAACCTGCTTGCACATCTCGCAGAACGCTACCAGATCGTCTACACCGTATGCTCGACGGCGCGCCTCCCGGCAAATCTCCCGCTAAAATCTCTATAATAAAAGCATCTCCGAGCGCGTTTGCGCTCGGAGATTTTTCTCTTCTTTCTTGCAAGAAAGAAGCAAAGAAACTTTAAATAGTGAAAAATCGCACGAGGCTAGGCGCCTGCAAGGGAGCTGTATTTCCATACTGCCCCCCCGCTGGGAACGAAGCATCGTGCGATTTTGTTTTAATCCTCGGGGAAAAGGAATTGAAGGGTGAGGTTGCGGCTATTCGGCCACAGCTGTACGCTTCTGTCAAGCAGTTTGTTCGCCTGCTTGTTTTTGCCCTCCTTGGCAATGAGGGCGCGCGCCTTTTCCTTGACGGTGTGTATACCGCCGTCTGTCCAAAGGTACCTGACGATCATATCGTATACGTTCTTATCCGAGCAACGGAAGACCGCGCAGGGCGCCGCCTTCTCAAAGGGACGCTCGCTGACCGCCTTGGCAAAGACCTTGGCAATCTGCTCTTCGTTGTACGAGGTCAAGTATCCGCCATGGAAACGGCAATACTCATGCTTGGTTGCGCGGAATTCTTCAAGATCGCCAAAGAGCTCGGGATCGGGCTCGCGGACCGACTTGTCTTCGCCCAGCAGATTTTCCTTAGCTGTGACGCAGAAATAGCCGTAGCCAACTACGTTTTGGTCAGCATCGCCCCTCTTGGTATTCGAGGGATCGCCCCAGGTAACGTCAAGATAGTAGCAATACTTTCCAAGCTTCACGACGTTCCACGCGTGGGTCTTGCTGACGACCTGACCGCAGCAAATACCTACCGATTGCAACAGATACTGTGCCGCTACCGCATAACCGACGCAAACCACCTTGTGGTCGACAAGTGCGCTGTGAAGCGAACGGAGCGTATCCTCCTCGCGTACATTCTGTCCCGCACCGCTATCAAGTCCAACGCCGTCATAATCGAGATTGAGGATCAAGCGGCGGTAAATGGTGAGCATTGCCTCGTAAGGATCGGTCTTTCTCGTGATGCCCTTGGTAAAGAACTTGACATGAGCGCGAAGCTCTTTTCTGTGCTTTTGCACACGGGCAACGTCCACCTTGCCGTCACTACCAAGGCAACGGAAGCAGAGCATCATGCTCTTGACCTTATCTCCCACGTGGCTGTAACGGAAGCTTTCTACCCAGAAAAATTCGGGATAATCGTACAGAACGAAATAGAAGATACGGCGCACCATAGCAAGAGGCATATCAAAGCAGGGGATCGCCTCGTCGCTGAAATCGGAGATGTGACGGGCAATCTCGTTGTAAAGACGAATCTGAGGATTTCTATCCTCCTCAGGCTCGTGAGGAATGAGCTCGCTTCCCGTCTTCAATTTCGCAAGCTTGCCGTTCTTTTCACCCTCGGGTGTTGTCCTCGGCATACCGTCGGAGGCAGTGGAGGTATCGCCCTCATCGGCGCCCGTATCGCCTGTCTCGGAAGCATCCCCGTCGGTGGTTCTGCCATCGTTGCTGTCGTCGTCGCTCGCGCGCTTGCCACGCAGATAACGCTTCCAGAAGCGAGGCACGCGGTCGGGATCGTAAAGAGCATCCAGACCTTCGTTTCCGCCACCCTCCTCATCGTCGTCACCGGGCGTGGGAAGAATATCGTCGTCATCGGGACGTGTCGCGTTTTCTACTACGTAATCGAAGGAGGTCCTTCCCGTATTTTCCGCAATATAACGCTTGATATCATCCACCAAGGGCATCCAGCTGTCCCCTATGGCTGTGCGTGTATATTCCGCGCGCTCCGCGGCACCGATGCTGTCAAGATAGCAAAGCTCCTCGTAATAAAGCTGTGCAACGGCAGAGGTGGTCACGCAATTATCGTCTCTGTGCCATACCGAGAGGAAGCCGCGCAAAACCGCCACAAAGACACAGTCATGCGGCAGATCGCACTCGATCTCCACACGGCGATTCTCGTATGCCAAGCGATAGAAGTACTCGCTAAGCTCCTGACCTTCCTCCAAGGAGAAGGGATCGGCAAGCGTGAAGTTCACGTTTCTCGGAAGCTCTCTGTCGGCAAAATGCTCTGCCCAATAGCTCTTGACCTCTTCGACCACACGCACAAGGTCCTTATCCTCGCTGATCGCTTCAACCTGACAGCCAAAGCAGATGTATCTGTGGTCATCGTAAATGGCGTAACGTCCCGTCACGAGAGGACGCTTACAGAAGGAGCAGTGCGTGGGCTTTTCGACCGCATCCTCTTCCTTGTCCTCGCCGATCTTGCGCTCACAGTTTGCAAGAAGAGCAAGGCTTCCTTCAAGGTCGTAGACCGAAGGCAGGGTATCCGCGCCAAAATAAATATAATGTGCGTCCCCCGCCGGAAGGGTGGGATGGCTTCCGAGCCATTTCAGATAGTCGTAAATATAGGAGAACAGCTCCTCCATGATGCGGGCACCGCCGTCATAAAGACGATCGAGAATACCGACGTCCGCATCCGCGTCATTGATGATAAGAAATTCTGCCGTCTTCTCATCCTTTGCCGCGGTGCCGTCCACAAGATAAGGGTACAAGGTTTCAACGCAGCCCTCGTAGCTCTCGTTGACCGACTCCTTTTCGATGGGCGCAAGGAGCACAGGACACACCGCAACGCAACGGTAGGTCTCGGGGAACATGGTGCGCAAGAACTCGTTAAGAACAGCGGCGAGAAGCTTTCTTGTGCCGTCCGAGCACTTTTGACGCGAAACAAGGCGAACAGAAAGGATCTTACCGTCCTTGAGGCGTCTTGCCTGCTCGTTTACCGTACGCTCGTCAAGATTCGGGTTACCGCCGACACCATCCTTAAAGTTAAGCGTCTGGCTGTTCGCCATCAAGCGATAGAAGCCGTAGGTCTCACCGAGGATCTCCGCGCTCTCGTATCCGATGTTGATCTCCGCAAGCGTTCCCATGCTGTAATGGTGTACGCCGTGAAGAGCTCCCGCATCCTTGCGTCCCGAAACGGTATAGCGACGCAGGAAAGCGGTATCGAGACAAGAGTTGTTGGTAATGTTCTCTTGGCGCAGATAAATGGTGTGTTTGTCTCCCGAGATCTTCTCAATTTCATACTCGTGGTTGTCATAAATGATATATTGACCCGGCAAATACTGCTGATACACGCGATCGGGGAAGGTATCAAGCGTGCCAATGACCGTACCGTGCATCGAAAGCTCGACACGCGCATTGTTGGCAAGTAGCTTTTCAAAGACCTCCTCAATGCGGAGGAAGGAGATGTGCAGCTCGCTGCGAAGCACGTATCCGTCCTTCTTCTCAGGCTGAATGATGCTGTAATAGTTGTAAACGGGCTTTTTGGCAACCGTGTACTCAACCACCTTGCCGCCACTCTTGCTTTCCTTCTTTTCCGCGATCATCTTGGGATCGAACATCAACTCGGAAAGCAGGAATGCTACGCGGGCATTGAGGTCGTACGCCGGCTTCATACCCTTTTCCTTCATCGCGGCATCAATGCGCTCAGAGAAGCGAGAGATGGGCATGCCCGAATCGTCCGCCGTTGCTTCGCAAAGCAAACGCAAAAGCAAAATCTTGTCGGTATCTGCATGCTCGGTCGCGCGAGGCTTAATCAGGTCGGATTGGTTGACGTACATCTCCACGCGGTCTCCGAAATACTCACGGAGCAGGTAAGGGCGGCTGAGAATGTGCAGAATGGACGCTTCTCTGCCGTGGAAGCGCGTGTACGCATAAATGGCGGCAGCGAGATTGCATCGGTCGTCCGTGCAGATCATGTAATTGACGCGCGGCACTTCCTTATGGAAGTGATTGATCTCAACGTCGTGCGCCATAAAATTCTGCTTCTCGGCAGGTGTAAGCGGAACGCTTGTCAAAATACGAATACCGTCCACATGAGCACCGTACGCCGCCTCGGCGATCAAGGACTCAATGGTGGTCTCGCTTTGACCGTCCTTGTTATAGAGGACGTTGCTTTCGCGGTTCCACAGCATGTAGGAAACGTGCTCGTTTTCCTCAGCACTGTTGCAGTCAACGATCTCCTCGTCGATGCAGAAGAACTTGCGAAGGCTTGCCGAGAAGCCCTGCAAAACGTCGCGGGAAAGGAACATGAAACGGATCCTTCCGTTCGTTGCTTCCTTTAAGCGACAAGCCATAATAGCGCAAAGATAGCTGTTCAGATTAAGGATCTTATCCGCGTCCACGAAGACAGCGTTGCACGCCTCCTCAAAGAAGCCGGGATAGTTTTCCACAAGATTGTCGGTCGCAAAATCCTCAGGCACACCCACAAGAACGTCCGCCTCGTTGAGGTGATGCGCGTCGGCACTGTAAACGCGCCAGGTCTCCTCGCGCGTCACTCCCGTGATTTCTGTGAGTCGGTTACCGATGTATTGCTGGAGCCCTACCACCTTGCTTCTGTCCGAGACGATAAAGATGATCCTCTGTCCCGAAAGCAAGCGCATATAGGCATAGGAGATGATGTATTCGCCCAGCTGAGAATAGAAGGACGAGCCGAAATACACGTGTCGGTTATTGAACACCGCGTCAAGACCACCCATATAGCTTTGAATGACCTTGCCATAATTGTTTTTCATATAGACGCTGATGTACCCCATCGCGTCCTTATAGATCTCGTTGGTACAGCGGTATTCCGCGACCTCCTTCGATTCGGTGGCAGGAAAATAGCGAATGCTGTGATACTTGGCAAAGCGGCGCAAAATGTCACAGCGAAGCTTGTCAAGACCGATCTTTTTCTGTTCCTTCTCTTCCTTTTCCGCAATCTCAATCACTCTTTTGGTCGAGACAGGAGGCTTGCAGGGGGAGCGGAAGGTATTGCAAAGCTCTTGCAAAAAGATAAGAGAAATGAAAGGATAGATGTACATCTTGGCGGTGAGCCAGTTGAGAACGGTGTACACGAAGGCAGGCATGGGGAAGAAAACGCCTAACAGCAAAAGGAAGAAGAGCACGGCATAAAGCGCCTCTACAACGTAGATAAAGAACTGTACGACCGAGGTTGCGGCATGTACAAAGCGGCGCGAGTGCTTTAAGTCGGGCGCTTCAAAGAAGATGCCCCAAAAGCCCATGTAGACACGGTAGAGGAAGGGATGCTCCTTTTTGAACTTTTCATCCTCCGCATGCGTCTTGCGGGTGGCGAGCGCCTTTTCCTCCTCGTCTTGCGCGTTTGCGGTATCCGCGGTATCCTCCGTCTTCTTGCGTCTTGCGCGGAAGAAAACGGAAATGCGGCGCGGCTTTTTCGCCGTATCGCCTGTCGCCGTCGACTGCTCCTCACCGTCGTTCTTTTTCTTCTTTTTCGACTTTTTCTTTTTCTTATGGAAGCCAAAGCAAACGCCGAGCGCTCCCTTGACAAACGCTTTGAGGAACAAAAGCAGGTAAAGCGTCACAAGATTCAAAAGCAGGACCTTGAAGACGACCGAGCTTCCGAAAGCAAGCGCGGAGGATGCCTTGGAAAGAAGCTTTGCAATAAACGGAACGGAAGCGACCGTGCTTGCGATGTTGAAGATTGCGCCGTAAACGACAGCAAGCGCCACAAATTCAAGCACCGCCAAAACAACGAAGAATGCGTTTAAACGGTTGTTGGGCGCTTCATAACGCAGAGCGTAAAAGCTCGAAAAGCGTCGTAGCTTTTTAGGCAGGGGAAGAAGAGGGAGAAAAAGGAGCAATACTGCTGCAATGATAATAAGAACCTTTACTGCTGTCATCGTCCTTATATTCTCCTTTCTTCAAAAATGTCTTCAATCACGTCAATGGTGAACACCTTATAAATGCGGTTCATACGGAAGGACTCGTTGAGCTTAAACTCGTCGTCATCCAAAGCAACCTCTCCATCCGCCTTGTGTGCCACCTGCATGCTGGTCAGCATACCGAGCAGGACGTCGCGCACACGCTCAAGCATTTCTCGGTGCTCTTCAATATGGCGATTGATCTCACGGTTTGCCTCGTACAGCATAGCAAGCTCCGCAAGCTCATAGTGAATGCTCTCCACGGCAGGCAAATATATGATATAACGGTTTCTTAAACGGAAGATCGCCTGTCTTTGTTTGACAAGGCATTTCTCGTGCAGGTCGGTCATCTCCAGCTTTGCCGAACGGATATCCCGTAAAATGGGGATCACGTGTAAAAGCGCCGAAAGAAGGAAGACTCCGCCAAATACAGCCATGGCGACGGAAAGAAGGACTACCGCGCCAAGCTTCGAATCCTTAATTTGGAAAACGAAATAGGGAACGAGCATGGCAAGCATTACAAGCACAAAGCATACGACATTGGTGCGTACGTATTTCTCAATACGCGCCTTGCCCGAAAGATATTTGTCGCGCGCGTCATTTGCCTTAGCAAATTCTTCGGTGTAATCGGCACCGTCATAATCGGCATCGATCGCCGCCTTTAAAATACGGCGCATGGTAACCTTTTTCTTCTCTACGGCATTTTCATATTCAAGCCCCGAGGGGTACTTGCTTTGCTTCTTTGCGTCACGCAAAATGGCACGGGTGTCCTGCTCGGTGGCGTGATTGCGCATCTCGTCGCGCGTTTGCTTGTAAGCGCTCATATAGGTCGCAAGCTCCCGCTTTTCATCCGCACTCTTGGTGCCGGGCGGCACGGAGGCAAGCTCACGGATCTTATCGTAGCGCGCTTCAAAGCTCGTCCCCTTCGCGGCGGCGATGACGTCCATCTTTTCCTCATCGCTCATGGTATCGACGCAAATGCTGTCGGAAACCGTTTTGCGCGTTTCGAGCACGTAGAAGCCGTTGGAGTTGCCGCTTTGACGGACATATTCAAGGGCGCTTTGCACCTTGCCATAGGAATGACGAAGTGTGTCGAAGAAGCGCTCCTTATTCATTTTCGGCACGTCCACCACGTCGTCTCTCTTATCAACGGCGATATCCATTTCCTGCTCGTAGGAACGGATAAGAGCCAAGGAGAGGTTGAGGTTATCGAAGGCAGCGCGGCTTTCGCTCCTCGCCGATGCCGTACCCGCTACATACGTACGTGAGCGCGAGCCGAAGGCACGATAAGCGATGTCGTACTTTTCGGAAAGATTGCGATAAAAGGTATCGAAGGTCGCGTCCTTCGCCTTGCCGATATCCTTACAAAATTCATCGGCACGGAAGGTAAGCTTTCCTCCGCGGTATTCGACCGTAAACATCTCGTAACGGGGGAGCTCTTTTACATCCTCAGACGCTTCCGCTTCTGCCTTTTTCGTACTCTTCTTTTCGGCTTTGACAGGCTCTTCGGGCATGCGGACGGTCTTTTTCGCCTCTACAATACGGTCATGCTCATCGTCAAGACCGAGGAGAGTCGCAAGCTGCTCCTTCTCCGCCGCATTCTCACGAATGGTATTCTTTTCCGTGTATTGAATATAGAACACCTCAAGGCCGTCAAAGCCGAGCTGCGCACGGCGAAGCGGCGTATAGAGATGGTCATGGAGATATATTTCTATCAACGATTTATATATCGCAAGATACTCGCTGACGGGATTTTCTTCGGGATACAGCGTCTTATCGAACGCCAAAAAGTCAACGAGCACGACTACACGGTATTCCCCTGCGGTCATCGGCTGTTGACGCTTGACGATCTCCTCCGCGCAATCCTCAATAGCACTCAAAGGGCTGCGCATCCATGAGATCTTATTGTATCCGACCAACTCAAAAAGAAGATCGGTTTTGAGAACCTTATTCTCCGATGTATTGATAACGTATGTTAACATTCTTCAGGTCCTTTCTTCGGGAAGGATGTCCTTCCCTGCTCATAAGAAACAGGAAAATTGACGGCGCCCCGCCCCAAGGCTTTCACCTTGAGGCTGTCCCTACGGACACGGGGCGCTGTTTTGACGGCAACGCCGTCGGGGAAGATTATTCTTCGGAGTTTGCGGGAGCTGCGGGAGCCGTTTCTGCCACAGGCGCCGCCTCGACAGGAGTCTCCTTCTTGGGAGCTACGTCAATACCGCGGCTCTTGCGCACGTTGCTCACGCATCTTGCCATGCGATCCTCTTGGAAGGCGTTGAAGTTGAAGGCTCTCTTCGCCCACTTACCCTTGCCGGGCTCGGCGGAGGGAACGATCTCCATGAAGCATCCTGCGCGGTTTGCAAATTGAAGCATCATCTTTGCCGTATCAAGCGCGGTAGCCTCGGGAATATCCTCGTCACAGAACATCTCGGCGATGAAGTAATCAAGCTCCCACATATAGACCTCGGCAAAGAGATCGTCCGTGCTGCTGACGACGCGCTCACAGAGATCCCAAAGAAGATCGCTGACGACAGCGAGAATCTTCTCGGCATCGTTGCAGTCGTAGCCGCCGCGGCTTTCTTCCTCAACCTTAACGGCATAAGCGAACTCGAAGAGGCTCTTGTTCAGCTTCTTTTGAAGCACCGTGCGGGCAGAAGAGCCTGCGGGCGCATTGTTAAGGAGATTCTCAAAGATGTTTCTGCGGAGCATGGAGAGATACTTGGTGGTAGTGAGCTTTGCCTTTGCGGCAGGAATCTCGTGCGCAAAGCCCGTCTTGGGAAGAACGGAGAGCTGATCCTCGACATTGCGGTCGAACTCTTGGCACCATTTCTCGATCTTATCGTCCTGAGGACGGAGCCATGCGATAAGACCGATCAGATTGTTTTCGTCGACAAATCTACCGTCGCCGACGATCTTCTCGCCCGCAAAGCGGAAGGCTCTGTCGGAATACTCGGCGCTGTACGAGATCTCACCGTTCATGATAGCGTAAAGAAGCGCCTTAAAGAGCTTCTTGTCTGCCTCAGCCTCGAGATCGGGGTTGATGTAAGGCAGGTAGCCGCGCTTGTGCCAGTTGAAGCCAAGGTGCGGGAACATGCTGTCGTTCTTCTGGTCTTCGCCGACCTTCACAGCTTCAAGATAACGCTTGTAATAGCCGTCCTCGCCGCTCTTCTCGTTGACCTTCACGATATCCACCGAGTTAACGCTCATGAGCGCGCGGCAGATAAAGATGGTGTTCTCGGGAACGGTGTCCTCGATACGAACAAAGGATTCGGGGCAGAATCTGGTTACAAGGTCATCGGTGCATGCGGCGCTGGGCGCGATGCCGAAGCGGTCGGTGTTCTTCTGCAAGTAATCCTCAACCTTTTTCGGAGCAAGAACGACACCCTGCGTCTTATGCATACCGCCGGACTTCACTTGAAGTGCGGGCTTCGCCATCTCGAAGGCAGTCAAAATAGCCGTCTTTGCCGCATCGTATTCCTTGCCGCGGTTTTCCTCGGCAAGCACCTCGAAAACGTTTCTCGCGCGCAGAGCAACGCAATAGTCGCCCTTCGCAATCTGCTTGAGGTTGGAAGCCTTCATGGTATCGAACACAGCGGTGGCATCCACACGCTCATCCTCGGCAACGGTGCCCTTCTTTGCGCAGGACATCTTGTAGGCGATAGCGAATACGCCTTCGCCTGCCGTGCTGATGCCCTCACGCTCGTCAGCCATACTGTCCTCCATCATCAGCTCGTAATGACGGCGGCGCTGTTCAATGGAAGCACCCACGTATACACAAGAGGTGTCGGCACCCTTTGCCTTATCCTCCTCTGCTCTCTTGACCTTTTCCTTAAGGCGATCCTTCTGCTCGGCAAAGCGGCCGAAGAAGGAACGGTAGCTCTCGATCATGGCGTCAATGCGGCCCTTAAGCGTCTCAATGGTGCGGCGGAGAACCATCTCGCCGGCATCGTTCTTGAGGGAGGTGAGCAGCATATCGCCGTCCTTGATCAAAGCCTCGCTATCGACCGAATAGTCGGTCTTCTGTGCTTTGTATGCCTCTGCCGCGGAGGGATCAAGGAAGGTGCTGAAGCGCGAGGTCTCGCCCTTTAAGTAAGCACTCTTTGCCGCACGGCTGCCGAGCTGCAGCGTATCAACGTCGCCGCATTCAAGGAAGTCGTGAGGAAGATCGCCGATCTCGTAAGCACCGACGTCACGCCACTCCTTACCGCGAAGAGCCGCACCCTCTCTCTCAAGGAGGAGACGGAAGGAGCAAAGCTGAAGCATAGCGGCAACGGGATGGATGTAATAGCCATCCTTCGCAAGCACGTTCTCGGTGAAGGAAAGCTTTTGGTTGGCAAGAGGATCCTTCTTGGGATCCATAGGAAGGATCGCATCGGCAACAACGTTCAGCTGGCTATTGACCTCATCCACTGCCATTTTATAATACGAGTTGAGGCTCTCGTAGATCTCGTTTGCGATCTCTACGACCTGATTTCCCTTAGCCTCCTTCTCGCTCTTACCCGCAAACAGACCTGCGGCATCCACCTTGGTGATGTCGCTGATGGCATCCAGCTGATCCTTGTTGTCGGGAGCGAGGGCGATGAGCGCCTTCTTGATCTCCTTCCAATATTCTTCAAGAATATTATAAGGAACGAATTTGCCATCCTTTTCGATGGTGGGCATTACCGCATCCTTCAACATCTCGGTGACGTTACAGGTGGGCGTGCGCTCCTCCGCATCCTTAGCGTCGGTAAAGAGCTTTGCGTAATCCTTAACGGTGAGGTGATACTCCTTGCGCATCTCCTTTGCCTTCTGACGCTTTTCGGCAATCTGTGCCTCGGTTGCATTGTGAAGCACGAGCCATGCGCCTTCGGCATCGTCCTGCGTCTTGCGCCAAGCAAAGTATTCTAACATCTCGTCGATAGGATAGTGGATCTCCGAGGAGCCGATACCCGCGAACATACAGTTGTGACCCGTTTCGTTGGCACGCTTTTTCTCCTCATTCGACCAGATGGAGTCAAGCTCACCGCCTGCCTTGGTGCAGATGAGGGAGTAAAGAGTGTTTGCAAGTGCCTCGTCGTGCGCGATGATGGAAGAAACGTTGACGATCTTCTCCATCATACAAACACGTTCAAAGGGAGCTGCCTCAGGAGACCAGAAAGCAGGGTCTTGAGAATCAAACAGCACACCTACGGGGCTGTCCTTGGTGCCGAGACGGAAGCGGACGGGGGTACGGCCCGCGCTTGCGGTCTCGTTCTTACCGTCATCATAATCGCTTCTGTTCAAGCCGTAAACGACCTGGTTGATCGCGTTCAGCTCACGCAAAATAGCATACGCATTTGCGTAAATGCTGGTAATGTTTGTGCGGTCACCGCTCTGCTTGCCCTCGTAGATATCGGGGCAGGCAAGAAGCGCTCTCGCGTGAATTGTGGTCTTTTCGCCAAACTTCTCACGGATGACCTTCTTTACGTAAAGGGTCAGAGGAATGAAGGAGCCGGAGCCCGTACCGCCCGCGAGAGAAGCAACGGTGTAGATGTCAATGTCGATTGAGGGATTGGTCTTGTCCGCCAGCTTCTCGATTGCCTGCTCGAGAATGGTTCTTTGTCTTCCGTTCATGGCATTGAGGAAGGCGAGATAGGACTGCTTTCTCCACTGACCTGCGCCGATGGAAATGTTATTGCTGTCAAAGATGGAATCCGAGGGGAAGAAATCGCCCCATACGGATTCGCCAAGGCGCTCCTTTACCGTCTTTACGGTTACGTTATCCGAAAGGGAAACGATGGTTGCGGCATCGATATTCTTTTCGTCAGCCATGTTGGTATCAAGCACGATGGAAACGATGTTGACATCGTTTTGCTTGCCCATCTTGTTGATCTTCTTTTGCAGCATGTTTGCCGCGCGGCTGCCGGTACCACCGACGCCAAGGATGAGGACACTCTTCATTTTTGTTCTCCTTGTTTCTTTGTTTGTTTATATATAATTTAAATAATGAAAGCTTTGGCTGTCAAACGTCATGCGTTTGCCTGTTCCTCACCCATGGGAACGGGGGTAGAAGCATTGGAGTCACTCTCGCTCTTGGCGCGACTTCTCGCTACGCGGTCAAGAGAGGACATACGGTATTCAAGAAATTCCGCGAAATTGAAATCTCTCTTTTCCCATTTTTTGCTGGGATCGCGGCTGGGAACGATCTCCATAAAGCTGCCCGCACGATTCGCGAAATGCAGAAGCGTTTTGACCACGGCAACACGGTCGCCGTCATCTTCGGGCATATCATCGTCAAGATACATCTCGGCAACAAAGTAGTCGAGCTCCCATTCGTAAATTTCCTTGAACTGATCCTTGTCGCTGCTGACGACGCGCTCGCAAAGCTCCCAAAGGAGGTCGCTGACCACCGAGAGGATCTTTTCTCCGTCGTTACAGTCGTAGCCGTAATGACCCTCCTCCTCGGTCTTGATGCGATACGCAAACTCGAAAATATTCATATCGAGCTTCTTCTTGATCTTCGCGTATTTCTTTTCGTCCTCGGGGCTTGCCTTTTCCTTACCCGCCGTTTTAAAGAGATTTTCAAAGATGTTGCGGCGAAGCATCTTCAAATACTTCGTCAAGGTAAGCGCTGTCTTCGCCTTTCCGATCTGATGGACAAAGCCGGTAGACGGAAGCGACGAAAGCTGCTCCTCTACGTCACGGTCGAACGCATCGCTCCACTGCGCGATCTTATCATCCTGCGGACGGAGCCACGCGATCAGCCCAACGAGATTGTTATCATCCACAAACCTACCGTCACCCACGATCTTCTCTCCATCGTAGCGGAAAGCAAGGTCGCCGTATTCCTTCTTGAAGGAAAGCTCGCCGTTCATGATAGCGTAAAGCAAAGCCTTGACCATTCTCTTGTCGGCGGCAACCTCAAGCTCGGCGTTGATGTAGGGGAGATATCCGCGCTTGTGCCAGTTGAAGCCAAGGTGGGGGAGCTTACTGTCATCGGAGTAGCCCGAGCCGTCTCCGCACTTGGAGTAATCGGAGCCTGCCATCTTGACCGTTTCAAGATAGTACTTATAATATCCGTCCTCAAGGTTGTTCTCGTTGACCTTGATAATGTCAATGGAATCCACGCTCATGAGCGCGCGGCAAACGTAAATGGTATTGGCGGGAATGCCCGCTTCCAAACGCACAAGGGCATTTTGGCACCACTTACCGATAAGATCGTCCGCGCAAGCACGCGCGTCGCCGCCGCCAACCGACAGATCGAACACGTGCGAGTTCGCTTCAAGGTATTCCTCAAGCTTTTCGGGCACGAGCACAACGGCCTGCTCCTTTTGCATTCCCGTCTCATTGACGCGAAGGGCGGGCTTTGCCATTTCGTACGCCGTTGCGATGATCTTTCTTCCGATCTCGCTTTCCGCGCCCGCGTTCTCGTCCGCGATCACCTCAAGAACGTTCTTTGCGGCGATCTCCTGATAGTAATCGGAGCGCTTGATGGATGCTTTATTCGCTTCATACATAGCGGAGAAGACGCTCGTGGTATCTACCTTAATGTCATCCTCTGCCTTAAAGCGCTTAGCGCATGCCATGCCGTAGGCGATGGAGAAAACGCCCTGCCCGGCGATTCCGCCCTCGGCACCGCCCGACATCATGTCGCCGACAAGTCTCTCGTAATGCTTTCTGCGGCTCTCAACCGAAGCGCCTACGTAAATGCAAGAGGTCTCGGTGGAGGCGGAGCGTTCAATCTCCGCTCTCTTCACGCGATCGGAAAGGCGTGACTTCTGCTCGGTAAAGCGGCGGAAGAAGGCGCGGTAGGATTCAATCAGCGCGTTCGCACGGTCGGCAACCTGTGAAAGCACACGGCGAAGCAGCATTTGAACGGCTTGATTTTTGAGGGAGGTCAAAAGAAGATCTCCATCCTTGATGAGCGCCTTGTTATCGATCTCGTAGTCGGTTCTCTCCTTGGCATATGCCTGCTTTCCGTTCTCGGAAAGCATTTCGGTAAAGCGCGCTCTCTCCTTTTTCAGGTAAGCGCTCTTGCCCGTTCTTGCGCCGAGATCAAGAATGCTGACGTCGTCGGTGCATTCCAGAAGCTCAAAGGGCAGGCTTCCCACCTCAAAGGTGGAGAGATCCTTCCAATCGCGGCTATCCATGCGGGAAAGCTCCTCGGCGATAGCAAGACGCAAGGTGCAAAGCTGCATCATTGCCGCCACGGGATGCACATGCACACCGCCGCGCGCGAGCACGTTGTTTACAAAGGAAAGGTCAAGGCTTGCCGTGGGATCCTTTTTCATGTCAAGCGGCAGGATAGCGTCGGCGCAAATACCAATCTGGCTGCGGATCGCCTCGACTGCCTTCTGATAATAATCGTTGAGGTAATCGTAAACCTCCTCCGCGTTGTTGGCGACCTGCTGTGCCGCGGTCTCCTTCGCGGTCTTGGGGGCTAAAAGCATCGGATTCTTTACGGGATTGATATCCGACGCGATCTGTCCCGCGATATCGCTGTGATCGGGAATAAGCGCTTCCAGTGCCGCCTTCAAGCGAGTGAAATACTCGTTGAAGACGAACTTTTGCTCTTCCTTGCCGTCGCGGCGCTCATAATATCGCGTCGCCGCGCGAATGATCTCGGTGATATTGCCCGTTTCGGTGCGCTCCTCTGCCTTCTGCGCTTCTAAGAAGAGCTTCGCGTAATCCTCGGTGGTGAGATGGTATTCCTTACGCATCTCCTTGGCAAGCTTGCGCTTTTCGGCAATCTGTGCCTCGGTCGCGTTGTGGAGAAGCAGCCACTCGCCCTCCACATCGTCACGCGTTTTGCGCCACGAAAAATATTCGAGAAGGGTATCGATCGGATATTGGATTTCAGAAGAGCCTATGCCGGCGTACATGCAGTTATGACCCGTTTCGCCCGCGCGCTTCTTTTCCTCGTTGGACCAAATGCCGTCAAGCTCCCCGCCCGCTCTCGTGCAAACGAGGGAGTAAAGGATGTTTGCCATCGCCTCGTCATGCGCGGCGACCGAGGAAACGTTAATGATCTTCTCCATAAGACAAACACGCTCAAAGGGGGCTGCCGTAGGAGAATGATACCTCTTGCTTTTGGAATCAAAGAGGACACCGACGGGGCTATCCTCACTTCCGAGGCGGAAATTAACGGGCGTTCTTCCGCGGCGCGCGTTTTCGCCCTTACCGCTGTCATATTCCTCACCGTTCAGCCCATACACGACCTGGTTGATACCGTTGAGCTCACGCAAAATAGCGTACGCGTTTGCGTAGATGCTGGTAATATTCATACGGTCGCCGTTCTGCTTTGCCTCGTAAATATCGGGGCAGGCGAGCATAGCTCTCGCTCTTACGGTAGCGTTCGGGAACATCTGACGCAATCTCTTTTTCACATACAGCGTCAAGGGGATAAAGGAGCCCGAGCCCGTACCGCCCGCAAGAGAGGCTACGGTGTAAATGTCGATAGAAAAGGTTGCCTGCGTCTGGTCGACCAGCTTTTGCAGGGCATTATCAAGATCGTTTCTGCGGATCGAGTCGTTCATCGCGTTTAAGAAGGCGAGGTAGGACTGCTTTCTCCACTGACCGGCACCGATGGAAAGATTATTCTCATCGTACTTATGATCTCTCGGAAACCACTCGTTGCACTGTGCGCCGAGACGGTTACGCACCATCCCCACCGTCGCGTTCTCCGAAAGAGAGATGACCGTGGCGGCATCGATGTTTTTCTCATCCGCGGCATTGGTGTCAAAGACCACGGAGACGATCTTAACGTCCTCGGTCTGACCCGCGCGAGAGATCTTCTTTTGCAAGAGGTTAACTGCTCGGCTGCCGGTACCGCCAACGCCGAGAATAAGAACACTCTTCATTACGTTTCTCCTTAGTTTTTCAGAGTTTTGGTGCGCCCTCCGCCCCGGGGGGCGGGAGCGCATTTGCCATTACTTCGTCTTCCCTACCGAACGGGCGGAGACGAAGAGATAAAATTTGTTTTTAAGGACAAGGCCTCTCGTACCCGTTAGGGGCTGGTCGATGTTTGCCTTGCTCGTTTTCTGGGTGATCTTGACCAAAATGCCCGACATCGAAATCTTGTTGAAGTTAAAGCTTGTGCCGGGTCTCAAAGCCGCCCAACCCTTGTTTTTCAAGGTAGTGGAAACGATCAGTCCGTTCGGCTTGATCTCACCCTCCATACACTTGATGCCCGCGACAACGCAAACACCCGCGTTTTGGTGATATTTCAGCGTGCCCTCGGTCGTGGGAATATCCTTCGACCAGAAGCAGAGCCCCACGAAGGGAATGAGTCTCTTAAGGATAAGATACTCGCGAAGTCCGAGTCTCTTGATGACGATGACCTTACCCTTTAACTCAGTCTCCTCTTTGTCGTAGTCGACGATGGGAACTCGAACGAATACGCCCTGCGGAATACGCTTGACCTTACCGAAGGTGAGCACCAGGAGGACGAGCTGAATGATGTAAAGGATCAGCAGAATACGCCATACGTAGGAAACGATGCTCGCGTCTTGGAGTGAGATCACGCCCACCGCGTTCACGTTGCCGTAATGCACGTCCATATCAAGGCCTGTTCCGAAAACCAGCATCGAGGTCACAAGTCCGCGCAAGAGGAAGAACTGTCCCGCGATGGGACGAACGGTAAATACCGCCGTGTCTCCCACGCTCGCCACCGTGCACTCTGTGCGCACGGGCGACAAGATGGATTTGTAGGAAGAGTGATCAAGATACATGGTACCGTCGTCGAGCGCGCTTTGCAGCTCTTCGGCGGAAAGGGGTACGCCGTCGCGCAACACCTTGAAGGAAATCGTGCTTTGGTTTTTCTTCAAAGCAAAGCGGTCTACTTTACCCGTAGGCTCAAGCGGCACCACCTCGAAAACGGTGTCGGTGAGGGTGAGCTTGTGCTTGCTTTGCACAGTCTCCGTCGTCGCTCCTTGGAAGCTGGCAGTCAAAACAACATCGTATTCGCCCGTTTTGCTTGCAAGGTCCCCGAGCGTTTCTGCCGTAGGAACGTAGGTGAGAACGTTGCCGTTCACCGAAGCGTGCTTGGTTACGTCAATGCCGCCTACCGTTAAGCGGTACGTAAGGAGCGCGTTCGCAAAGGGGATATTCACCTTCTCGGCATCCGTGCCCGCCGTGAGGGTGAAGCTATACCCCTCGGCATTGTTTATGACACCGTGGAGCGTCTTGGAAAGACTGTCCGCCCCCGTGCTCGTCAAAGTCAGTCCCGAGGGATAGTAGCCGATGGGAACATCGATGGCGCGCGGGTTACCGTCCGCATCCTTGACCGATGCTTTAACGGTGTAGGTGCCGTACTCCTCCCCCGCCGTATTCAGAGTGACGGTGAAGGTACCGTCGGTATTCTTCTGCATAGAGAAGCCCGTGTACGCCGTTCCGTCCTCCTTCACGACCGACACCGAGGGAGAGAACGCCTCAAGCGCGGAGAGAGAGGAAAGCGCGGTGTTTTGGTTATAGACCGTAAAGGGAATCTTGAAGGTGGTAGTGTTCTCTATCGCAACGTCACCGTTCTCAATGCGGAAGAAGGTGGGATTTTCCAGCACCACGCAGGGGAAGGATGTGTAAAGCGTATACTGACCGCCCAGCATGGTGACGGAGATGGCCATCTCCTTCTTTCCCTCCACGAGCGTGATGGGTTCGCCGGGCGCGTAGCTCTTGGTGTTGTAGGTAACGCGTGCCGAGGAGGCTCCGCCCATCAAGGAGGGGTCGACCGCCGTTCCCGTGCCCTGCTCTACGATGCGGTAGGAGAGATACACGGTGTCGTTCTTCTTCATGCTGCTGTTGATGTAAGCTGCGTCGACCTCCTTGCGGCCGTTGCCGTCTGCCACCTCGATTACCGGCTCAAGCACGAGCGCAGGCTCAAGGAGCACCGAGACGACAGCGGCGCTGCCGGGCGCATCGTCCAAGGAGAGGACGATCTCACCGCCCGTAAAGGGCGCGTTCGCGCCGCGGCTGAGCACGGCGGTAAAGCCGCCCTTCATCGCGGTCGTGGTGGTATCAAAGCCCGCCTTCTGGCTTGCCCCGATGGGAGTGCCGTTGTAGGTGGCGGAAACAAAGCGTGCGTTGGTGTTGGTCGCCATGACCGTAACGGTACGCAGACCGAAGCCAATGCTGTCTAGGGGAATGCGGACGGTCGTGCCGCTAACCGTGACGTTTTCAAACGGATATCTGCCCGTAATGCGGTTGGCAACGTTCTTCATCACCTCACCGATGGAAGATGTGTCGGGTGCCTTGTACGCCACGAAGTTCGCCTTGTCCTTCAAGCTGTCGGCTTGGCTCAAATCGAGGGAGTCTCTGTCAAAGCCGATGTAGATGCTTTGGAAGAAGGCGTATTTGGAAAGGTCATCGTCAAATTTATCCGCCGCAAGCTTGATATTGCCTTCCAGCGTGCTTGCGGTACAGCAGTTAAAGGCACCGTCCGTGAGGACCACGAGGAAATATTCGTTCTCGCTCTTCTCGTCTGCCGCGATCTTGGAGGTCTCCTTCATGCCGTAACGGCGGACGAGCTGCTCTACGGCGACGGCAATACCCGCGTCGGGTGTACCGCCCTCGGGACTTGTGGAAAGAAAGCTCGACGCGCTCGTCATCACGCGCGTGATCTCCGCTTCTCTGTCCTCAGCTCCCAGATCGACCTCAATGACTGCGGGGTCTTGCCAGTTCGTCACCTCTGTCCAAGAGTTCTTTTGGTTCATCGGCGTAATGATCAGCGTATCGTTCTTGCCGAGGGTAGCCATCAGCGTTTGAAGCGCATACCTTGCGTAATCCCAGCGGTCGCCTACCATTGAGCCCGAGTTGTCAAACAATACGGAGACGACCTTGTTTTTCGTGTAGCTTGTCTGCCCGTCTGCGGCAGATGCCGACCCGATGGGCAGCATTGTTACGAGGAGAAGCACCGCAAGCAAAAGCGACAAGAGTCTGACCTTGGTTTTCATAAAGTCTTTCCTTCCCAATTACATTTAAACGTTCTACGATACCCCGGCAGGTTTCTCTCTTTAATATTAAAGACAAAACCTTATTAAGGGACACAATCCTACATTACATTATACTAATTAACGCGTACAAAAGCAACACTTTTTGAAAGATTTTCATCATTTTTGTCATTTTGTCGAAATATCTGTTCATTTCTTGTGCGTTTTGCCTACATTCTGCCATGAATTATCTACCACCATTCCCTGTTTTTGTAAACTTTCTGCGTCATTTTTAAAAAAACAACAAAAAAAGACCGAAACTCTGATTTCGGTCTTTTTGTAAATTGAAGTTGTCTTATTGCGACTGATTATCCATCGTATCCAGATCGTACGGTGTGGTCTGATAGACAAAATAGTTTAGCCAATTGGAGTAAAGAAGATTGGCGTGCGCGCGCCAAAGAACGAGGGGAGGATTCTCATGATTATCGTTCGGGAAGTAATTTTCGGGAACTCGAATGGGCTTGCCCTGCGAAAGATCGCGGAAGAATTCCTTGGCAAGCGTATCGGGATCGTACTCCGAATGCCCCGTGATAAAGATCTGTCTTCCCTCCTTCGCCTTGACGGCGTAAACGCCTGCCTTGGGGGAGACGGAAAGCACGGTAAGCGCAGGGCAAGCGGCAATGTCCTCTTCCCTCACCTCAGTATGGCGGGAATGCGGAACGAAAAAGGTATCGTCAAAGCCGCGGAAGAGCATGGACTTGCGATCAAGCACCGTGTGCTCGAATACGCCGAACATCTTTTCTTTCAAGGGATACTTCTTGATGCCGTAATGGTAATACAGCGCCGCCTGTGCGCCCCAGCAGATATGGAAGGTGCTGTGCACGTGGGTCTTGCTCCATTCCATGATCTCGCAAAGCTCATCCCAGTACTCGACCACTTCAAATTCCATCTGCTCGACGGGCGCTCCCGTGATGATAAGACCGTCGAACCTTTTTTCCTTCACGTCGTCGAAGGTCTTATAAAAGGCAAGAAGATGCTCCTCGGAGGTGTTCTTGGACTTATGGGTCTTGGTATGCAAAAGCGTCAGCTCCACCTGAAGCGGAGAGTTACCGAGCAGGCGCGAGAGCTGTGTCTCGGTGTCGATCTTGGTCGGCATGAGGTTCAGCACCGCAATCTGTAAAGGTCGGATGTCCTGCGTCTGCGCTCTTGTTTCGGTCATGACGAAAATATTTTCCTCTGCCAGCGTTTTTGTGGCGGGCAGCTCGTTGGGTATGCGAATCGGCATAGCTCTTCGCTCCTTTCTTGGCAAGGGAAGAACGTGGGGGCTTTTGAGGAAAGCCCCCACACCCCAAACCTCTTTGTGATATTTTTTGAAATTGAGGGAAGGCAAAGGCTGCTGAAAAACAGAGCAAAAGCACTTTCAAATCTTGCTCACAATGACCGCTTCCCTTTCCTTCTTAAAAGCTTTTTGCTCCAAACCTTTTCTCGAAAAAGTTTGGGGAAACTCCGTTAAATTTCAGCCAGTGCTTGCTCAATATCCGCAATCAAGTCTTCCGCTGCCTCAATACCGCAAGAAAAGCGTACAAGATCCGCTGAAACACCGCAAGCGGCAAGCTCGGCGTCGGAAAGCTGGCGGTGGGTGGTGGATGCGGGGTGCAGGCAGCAGCTGCGCGCGTCCGCGACGTGGGTCTCAATGGCGGCAATGCGAAGTCCCGTCATAAACTTCTCCGCGGCGGCTCTGCCGCCCTTGACGCCAAAGCTGACGACACCGCAGGTACCGTTCGGCATATACTTTTTCGCAAGCGCGTAATCCTCGTCGCCCTCAAGCGCGGGGAATTTGACCCAGGAGATCTTCTCGTGGGCGGCAAGATACTTCGCTACGGCAAGACCGTTCTCAAAATGCTTTTTCATGCGAACGTGCAAGCTTTCAAGCCCAAGTCCGAGAATAAAGGCACTCATCGGGGACTGCGTTGTACCAAGGTCACGCATCAGCTGTGCCGTTGCCTTGGTGATGAATGCGCCCTCTTTGCCGAAGCGCTCGGCGTAGGTAATGCCGTGATAGCTGTCGTCGGGCGTGGTAAGACCGGGGAAACGCTCGGCGTGTGCCATCCAGTCAAAATTACCGCCGTCGACGATCGCGCCGCCAACGCAGGAGCCGTGACCGTCCATATACTTGGTGGTGGAATGGGTGACGATATCCGCACCCCATTCAATGGGACGGCAATGCGCGGGGGTCGCAAAGGTGTTATCGATGATAAGGGGAACGCCATGCTCGTGCGCAACCTTAGCGAACAGCTCAATGTCAAGAACGTTTAACGCGGGGTTGGCGATGGTCTCGCCAAAGAGCGCCTTGGTGTTCGGACGGAAAGCAGCGTGAAGCTCCTCTTCGGTCGCCGTGGGGCTAACGAAGGTAAAATCAATGCCCATCTTCTTCATCGTGACCGAGAAGAGGTTGAAGGTACCGCCGTAGATGGCAGAGGAAGCAACCACGTGGTCGCCTGCATTTGCAATATTGAATACGGCAAAGAAGTTTGCCGCCTGACCCGAAGAGGTCAGCATAGCGGCAGTGCCGCCCTCCATCGCGCAAATCTTTGCCGCCACCGTATCACAGGTGGGATTCTGTAAACGAGAGTAAAAATAGCCGGACGCCTCAAGGTCAAAGAGCTTACCCATGTCCTCACCCGTCGCATACTTAAAGGTAGTGCTTTGCACGATGGGGATTTGTCTCGGCTCACCGTTGCCGGGGGTATAACCGCCCTGCACGCAAACGGTATCAATATGTTGTTTCTTCTCCATAATTTAGGCTTCCTTTCAGGAAAATATCTCTAAATGCAAATATTTGTTTGCAGAAATAGAAACCGTTATTTACATTTCAAGAGGAAATCAAGGCTGTTTGCACGCAAACAGCCTTGTCTATTTATCGAAGCCGATCGACCCTTTTGTTCAATCAGACTTCTTTTCTCCAGCCGAAGGGATCGTCACGGCGTCCCCATTGGATGCCGGTGATCTCGTCGTACAGCTTTTGGGTCAGCTCACCGATATCGCCCTTACCGATCTGCATCACGTCATCCATGTAACGGAGCTTACCGACGGGGGAAACGACGGCGGCGGTACCCGTGCCGAAGACCTCTTCCAGAGAGCCATTCTTCGCGGCAGCGACCAGCTCGTCAACCGAGATGCGGCGCTCCTCTACCTCATAGCCCCATGCGCGGCAAAGGGTCAGAACGGAATTACGGGTAACGCCGGGGAGGATCGAGCCGTTAAGCATCGGCGTGACGATCTTGCCTGCGATCTTGAAGAAGATGTTCATTGCGCCAACCTCTTCAATATACTTTCTCTCCACACCGTCAAGCCACAGAACCTGCGAATAGCCGTCGTCGTGCGCTTTGACCTGCGCGATAAGAGAAGCTGCGTAGTTACCGCCCGTCTTGGCAAAGCCCATACCGCCCTTGACGGCACGGACGTACTCGTCCTCGATCCAAATACCTACGGGAGCAAGACCGCTTTCATAGTATGCGCCCGAGGGAGAAAGAATGACCATAAAGAGATAGGTCTTAGAGGGAGCAACGCCAAGGAAATCGTCGGTAGCGATCACGAAGGGACGAATGTAAAGCGAGGTGCCGGGCTCGGTGGGGATCCAGTCCTTATCCACTTCAACGACGGCGCGTACAGCCTCTACGAAGTCCTCTTCGGGAATGTTCGGGATGCAAAGACGGTCGTTCGACTGATTGGCACGCTTTGCGTTCATGTCGGGGCGGAAAAGGTATGCTTTTCCGTCGTCACCCATATACGCCTTCAATCCCTCAAACATCTCCTGACCGTAGTGGAAAACCATGGACGCGGGAGAGAGAGAAAGGTTCTGATAGGGAATGATGCGAGCGTCATGCCAGCCCTTGCCTTCCGTGTAGTTCATCACGAACATATGGTCGGTGAAAATATGTCCGAAGCCAAGCTTTTGACCCTTCGCGGGCTTTGCCTTGGGGGCAGTGGTTTTTTCGATCTTGATATTCAGCATGTTTTTTGCCTTCTTTCTGTCGAATTATTCTGCGTAGTTATAGCCCGTTTCGATTGCTTTGAGATTGATCTCAAGCAGATCGGCGTGTTTTGCCGAAACGACCTTGGAAAGAGCATCACGAATGCCCTCGTAGGACACAATGCCCGTTTCACGGATCAGCTTGCCTACCATGATCATGTTGGCAAGCGTGGGGAAGCCTGCTTCCTTTGCAAGGCGGGTGGCGGGAATGTAGAACGCTTCTACGTCGGCGCGCTCTACCTTACGCTCAATGAGGGTGGAATCCACGAAGATCTTACCGCCCGCGACGGTCGCGCTCTCGTACTTGTCAAGCGAGGGAAGATTCATCACCATCAAAACGTCGGGATTGGAGACGATGGGCGAGCCAACGGGCTCGTCGCTGATAATGACGGAGCAGTTTGCCGTACCGCCGCGCATTTCGGGGCCGTAGGAAGGAAGCCAGCTTAACTGCTTGCCCTCAAGAAGTCCCTTGTACGCGAGGAATTTACCTGCGAACAGAACACCCTGTCCGCCGAAGCCTGCAATCAAAAGATTGGTCGTTTTCATTGTGCGTCCTCCTTCGTCTTGTCGCGGTATACGCCGAGAGGATAATAGGGGATCATCTTCTCTTCCACCCATTCCAGCGCCTTGTCGGGCGTCATACCCCAGTTGGTGGGGCAAGAGGATACCACCTCAATAAGAGAGAAGCCGCGTCCCTCGACCTGGTTGCGGAACGCCTTCAGAATTGCCTTCTTCGCGTTCTTTACGTTCTTCACGTTATTGACGGCAACGCGCTCGATATAGGTAGGCGCGTCAAGCGCGGAAAGAAGCTCAGCGACCTTCACGGGAAGACCAGTCAGCTTAGGATCGCGTCCGTAGGGAGAGGTCTGGGTGACCTGACCGGGAAGCGAGGTGGGCGCCATCTGACCGCCCGTCATACCGTAAATGGCGTTGTTGACGAAGATGATGGTGATATTTTCGTTTCTTGCGGCGGCGTGCACCGTCTCTGCCATACCGATGGAGGCAAGGTCGCCGTCACCCTGGTAGGTAAATACGATGTTATCGGGACGACCGCGCTTGATACCCGTTGCAACGGCAGGAGCACGTCCGTGTGCCGCCTCGATCATATCACAGGTAAAGTAGTCGTACGCCATAACGGCACAGCCAACAGGGGCAACGCCGATCGCGCGTCCCTCAATGCCAAGCTCATCAATTGCCTCAGCCACAAGACGATGAATGATACCGTGGGTACAGCCGGGGCAGTAGTGGAAGGGCACATTTGCCAAGGACTTTGGTTTTTCAAATACAACGCTCATTGCTTATTCTCCTTTCACCATCGCCTCGATCTTGGCATAGACCTCTTCGGGCGTGGGGATCATACCGCCTGCGCGGTTGCAAAGGGATACGGGTCTTGCGCAACGAATGGCAAGCTCAATATCCTCGATCATCTGACCCATCGAAAGCTCAACGGAAAGGAACGCCTTGACCGTCTTTGCCGCCTCGGCAAAGGCTTTCTTCGGGAAGGGCCAAAGGGTGATAGGACGGATCATACCGACGCGCATACCGTTCGCGCGCGCCTCGTTGACAGCGTTCTTTGCCACGCGCGAAGCAATACCGAACGCAACGACGCAATACTCGGCATCCTCCATCAGGTAAGACTCGTACATTGCTTCGGTCTCTTCGATCTTCGCGTAACGCTCGTAGCGCTTGAAGTTTTCCACTTCCAGCGTTTCGGGCTTTAAGAAGAGAGAGTTGACGATATTATGGGGTCTCTTGCACTCGGTACCCGTCAGCGCCCAGGGCTTATCAAAGGTACGGGTCTCGCCCGAGGGAAGCTCTACGGGCTCCATCATCTGACCCATCGTACCGTCGGCAAGGATCATCGCCGTCATACGGTACTCGTCTGCCTTTTCAAATCCAAGAACGGTAAGGTCAGCCATTTCCTGCACCGAAGCGGGAGCATACACAAGCATATGATAGTCGCCGTGACCGCCGCCGCGCGTTGCCTGAAAATAATCGGACTGGGAGGGCTGAATGCCGCCGAGACCGGGGCCGCCGCGCTGTACGTTGACGATAAGGGCAGGAAGATCCGCACCTGCAAGGTAGGAAAGTCCCTCGCTCTTAAGAGAGATTCCGGGGCTGGAGGAGGAGGTCATAACGCGAAGACCCGCACCCGCAACACCGTAAACCATATTGATGGCGGAGATTTCGCTCTCTGCCTGAAGAAACACGCCGCCGATCTTGGGCATGCGCTTTGCCATATACGCGGCAATCTCGGTTTGGGGAGTAATAGGATAGCCGAAATAATGACGGCATCCGGCAAGGATCGCCGCCTCGGCGATTGCCTCGTTACCCTTCATAAGTACTTTAGCCATTGTCTTCCCTCCTTACTTCTCAACGCGGATAACGCAATCGGGGCACATGGTTGCACAGAAGGCACAGCCGATGCATTTCGATTCGTCGGTCATCTCCGCAGGAGAATGTCCTTTTTTGTTGATCTTGTCCTTTGCGATCACGAGGATCTTCTTGGGGCAAGCGGTAACGCAAAGTCCGCAGCCCTTGCAAAGGTCGGTGTCAAATGTCACTTTAGCCATTTTAATATCCGTCCTTTATGTTATTTTTTTCTGTAAGCGTAGGTGAAATGCTTCGGGAAGCACACCCGATAGGCGCGCATCCGCCGCAGTAAAGAGAAGCGGAAGTCCCGTGATCTCGGAAAGCCGTTCGGCTTCCTTTTCCATCATTAAGACATCCTCTCCCTTTGTCTCTTCGCCAAGATTTGAGTTGTGCACGATGGCGGTAAAGGGAATCTTCGCTGCCAATTCGATCTCTCGCATCACTTCAAGTGCCGCCTCTGCCGTGGGAGTAAGGGGGCGATAGAAGTTGGCGACAAAAATGCTTTCATAGTTTCCTTCTTCGAGAATAGCGGGCGCGTATCTGCCGAGCGCCAAGGCACCGCGGTCGTCACCGCCCACGTCAAGCACCGCATAGCGGCTCTTATCTTCCGTGAGGGCGTATAGCTCCGCCGGCAAGGCAGGCACGTCCACGTTGCTGTTTGCGTAGGCGGAGGAGATGAGGCGAACACCCGCCGTCTTCAGGTCCTCCGCGCTGTCCTTGGTGCGGAAATAGGGATTGACGATATCAAGGTCCGCGATGGTCACGGGCAGACCTTTCTCCGCAAGATGTAAAGCGTAGTTTACAGCAATGTTGGTTTTTCCGCTGCCGTAATGTCCCGAAAAAAGGGTAACGCGTTTGGGGATTATGTTCATATTCTTTGCTGATTTACAGCTTGTTGCGAATAATTTTTCCGCTTGTCGTCTTGGGAAGCTCCTCACGGAACACGACGATACGGGGGTATTTATAGGGTGCGGTCTTCTGCTTAACGTACTCTTGGATCTCCTTTTTGAGGTCATCCGAGGGCTCGGTGCCCTTGGTTAAGACGATAGAAGCCTTGACGACCTGACCTCTGACGGGGTCGGGCGCGGCGGAAACGCCGCATTCAAGAACGTAGGGAAGCTCCATGATAACGTTTTCGATCTCAAACGGACCGATGCGGTAACCGGAGGACTTGATCACGTCGTCCACACGTCCGACGTACCAATAGAAGCCCTCTTCGTCGCGCCATGCGGTATCGCCCGTATGATACAGTCCGTCGTGCCAAGCCTCACGCGTTTTTTCTTCGTCGAGGTAATACCCCGCAAACAAGCCGCAGGGCGCGCCGTTTTCGGTATGCACAACGATCTCGCCCGTTTCACCAATGCCGACACTCTTGCCGTCGGGGTCGACGATATCCACGTCATAAAGCGGCACGGGCTTACCCATCGAGCCAAGCTTATGCGCGTCACCGATGAGGTTACCGATCATAAGCGTACCCTCGGACTGACCGAAGCCCTCCATGATCTTGACACCCATCAGCTTTTCCAGCTGGCGGAAGACCTCGGGATTAAGTGCCTCGCCTGCCGTAGTGGCACGCTCAACCGAAGACATATCGTACTTGCTGATGTCCTGCTTTATCATCATGCGGTACATGGTCGGGGGAGCGCAGAAGGTGGTAATATGATATTTCGCAAAGAGAGGCAGAATATCTGCCGCCGAGAAACGGTCGAAGTCGTAAACGAAGGTGGCTCCCTCCGCCATCCACTGACCGTAAAGCTTGCCCCACATTGCCTTCGCCCAGCCCGTATCCGAGATGGTGAAGTGCAATCCCTCGGGATTGACACCGTGCCAATACTTGGCGGTGAGGAAATGTCCGAGCGCGTACTTATAATTGTGCGCCGCAATCTTGGGGTAGCCCGTCGTGCCCGAGGTGAAGAACATGAGCATGAGGTCGTCTCCGCATGCCGTCTGTTCGGTACGGTCAAAGTGGGTGCTGTAAAGCTTATATTCATCGTCGAAGCTACGCCAGCCCTCCCTCTCTCCGCCTACCATAATGCGGTTGACGACCGAGGGGCACTCGGCAAGCGCTACCTCTGCTTCAAGAACGGTTTCCTCATCCGAGGTGCAAAGGATCGCCGAAACACCTGCCGCACCAAAGCGATAGGAGAAGTCGTGCGACTTTAACTGGTTGGTTGCGGGAATGGCAATAGCGCCGAGCTTATTGAGACCGAGCATGGCAAACCAGAATTGATAATGGCGCTTAAGCACCAGCATGACTCTGTCGCCCTTCTTGATGCCGAGCGATTTGAAATAGTTTGCGCACTGTGCCGAGGCACGCTTCATATCAAGGAAGGTAAAGCGACGCTCGTTCTTCTCTTTATCGAGATAGAGCATGGCAAGCTTTTCGGGCTTGGTTTTCGCGAGCTCATCCACGATATCATAAGCAAAATTGAATTTTTCGGGATTTTTGAAGGAGATCTTCTTTAAAACGCCGTTTTCGTCCTCGACGGTATCCACCCACTTGTCGTAAACACGCTCGGAAGGCTCAGCGACCGCCTCGCGGCGCGGCTTATCGACCACCGCTGCCTTGGCAGGCACAAGCTCGGGGATGGGCTCGCCCGTGGGATTCAGCACCATCGCGTAGAAGGTACAGTCGCGTCCGCCGACAGCCTTCATACCGTGAGGCGTCGAGCTGTCATAATAAATGCTGTCACCCTCGTGAAGCACGACCTTATAATCGCCGACCTGTACGCAAAGCGAGCCCGAAATGACGATATCGCATTCCTGTCCGTCGTGGGTTGTGACCTCGATCTCGCTTTCCTCGTTCTCCGCCGTATACGCGGCTCTGACAAACAGCGGCTCGGCAATACGATTGCGGAAGGCAGAGGCAAGGTTGTAGTACACCATACCGTGTGCCTGCTCGATGCGCTGTCCTTCCCCGCTTCTCGTTACAGTATAAGCGGCAAGGCGAGGGCTGGTACCCTCAATGATGTCGGTAACGTCCACGTTGAACGCCTGCGCGCAACGGTAGATAAAGGCAAAGTTTAAGTCACTCTCTCCCTTTTCACACGCAAGATATTCCGCTTCGGTGACGCCCGTCTTTTTCGCCATCTCACGAACGGTCAGCTGCTCGATCTCGCGAAGCTCTCGAATACGCGCCGCCATTTCCTTGATCTTGGCGTCAAGACTCTTGTTTTGTTGTCCCATATTTTCTCCTTTTTCGAGGGGGAAAAGAATAAACAAAGCCCGCCTCAAAGACGTAAAATACTTTGAGACGAGCTATAATCTCTTATATCCCGCGGTACCACTCAAATTGCACCCTTACGGGCACCACTCTCGGACTCATACAAGCCCTATGCCTTTACGCAGCAATCACGGAGAGGTTCTACGGCACCCCTTGGGACACTTTCTTCCTCTCGGCTCGGAAGCTACAAGCAAACGCGCGGTCTTTACCGACTTACACCATCCGTCGGCTCTCTGTAAAAGCCATCGCTATGCCCTCTTCGTCACAGCCTTTTATTCTTTTGTGATAACAGTATATCAAGTCTTTTTGGTTTTGTCAAGAGTTTTTTTGAAATTTCCTATATTATATAAATCCCAAGCTTACAGCTTGTTTCGGATGATTTTTCCGCTGATGGTCTTGGGAAGCTCATCACGGAAAATGACGATACGGGGATATTTATAGGGAGCCGTGTGCGTCTTAACGTACTCTTGGATCTCCTTTTTCAGCTCCTCTGTGGGCTGTGTACCCTTCGTTAAGACAATAGACGCCTTGACGACTTGTCCTCTCACCTCATCGGGTGCGGCGGAAACACCGCATTCAAGAACATAGGGAAGCTCCATGATGACGTTTTCAATTTCGAAAGGACCGATACGGTAGCCGGAGGATTTAATGACGTCATCGATGCGGCTGACGTAATAGAAGAAGCCGTCCTCGTCGCGCCAAGCAACGTCACCCGTGTGGTACATGCCGTCATGCCACGCCTCGCGCGTTCTTTCCTCGTCCCCATAGTAGCCAAGGAAGAGACCGCAGGGCGTGCGCTTATCGGTGCGGATAACGATCTCACCGTTTTCGCCCGTGCCGACGCTGTTGCCATCCGAATCCACGATGTCGATATCATAAAGCGGCATCGCGCGACCCATCGAGCCCAGCTTAGAGGTGGTCCCCGCCATGTTGGCAATGGTAAGGGTGGTCTCCGTCTGACCGAAGCCCTCCATAATGGAAAGTCCTGTCGCCTTCTTAAACTGCGAGAAGACCTCGGGATTTAACGCTTCCCCCGCTGTCGTTGCATGACGGATAGAGGAAAGATCGTAACGGGAAAGATCCTCCTTGATCAGCATGCGGTACATCGTGGGCGGTGCGCAGAAGGTGGTAATGTGATATTTCGCAAAAAGAGGCAGAATGTCGGCGGCATTGAAGCGGTCGAAGTCATAGGTAAAGACAGCGCCCTCCGCCATCCATTGACCGTAAAGCTTGCCCCAAAGTGCCTTGCCCCACCCCGTCTCGGAGATGGTCAGGTGCAAGTCGGAGGGGCGAATATCGTGCCAATATCTTGCAGTTGGAAAATGACCGAGCGCATATTTATAGCTGTGCGCGGCGATCTTCGGATAGCCCGTCGTACCCGAGGTAAAGAACATAAGCATAGGGTCGGAGCCGCAAGCGGTATCCTCGGTGCGCTCATAATGCGTGCTGAAAAGGGTATACTCCTCCTCAAAGGAATGCCAGCCCTCTCGCTTACCCCCAACGATGATCTTAGTCGTCAAGGCGGGCGCATCCTCGGTAGCAATATCGACCTCACCCGCTGTTTCATCTCCGCCGACACAAAGGATCGCCTTGACGCCCGCCGCATTAAATCGGTAGGAAAAATCGTGCGATTTCAACTGATTGGTCGCAGGAATAGCAACAGCACCCAGCTTATGGAGACCGAGAATGGCAAACCAAAATGCGTAATGACGCTTAAGCACCAGCATGACCTTGTCGCCCTTCTCAATGCCGAGCGATTTGAAATAGTTGGCTGCGCGGGCAGAAGCACGCTTGATATCGCGGAAGGTGAAGCGGCGCTCGACCTTATTCGCGTCAAGATGAAGCATAGCGAGCTTGTCGGGATATTTGTCGGCAAGCGCATCCACCGTATCAAAGGCGAAATTGTATTTTTCCTCGTTTTCAAAGGCAATGTCGGTGAGCACGCCCTTTTCATCCTCGGTGCATTTGATAAAGTCGCTGATGAGGAGCTTCTCTCGTCTGCCCGAAACGGCGATATTCTCTACGTTCGCCTTCTCGTCGACCCCATCCTCTCCGGGGAGCACGACGGCACAGAAGACGCATTCGCGACCGCCGACGGCGATCATACCGTGAGGGGTGCCGCTTTCATAATAGATGCTGTCCCCCTCCTCAAGCACGACCGTGTGGTCGCCGACCTGTACCTTAAGAGAACCCGAAATGACAAGGTCAAACTCCTGTCCGCCGTGCGTCGTCAAATGGATGGGCTTGTTTTGCAGCTCTTCCGAATATTCGTAGCGCACGTAATACGGCTCGGCGATCTTACCGCGGAACATCGGCGCAAGATTCGAGATCTCAATACCGTCCTCCTTTGCGGTCAGCTGTCCCTTTCCCTTTCGCGTTACGGTATAGGAGGAAAGCTTTGCGCTTCTGCCCTCAAGCAGATCGCTCATATCCACACCGAAGACCTGCGCGCATTTGTGAATAAAGGTAAAGGGAAGGTCGCTCTCACCCGCCTCATAGCTTGCGTAAAGAGTCTCATTCACGTCGGTCTTCTCTGCCATCTCGGCAGCCGTAAAGCCCAAGATCTCACGCAAGTCGCGAATACGGGACGCAACCTCCATCAAGGAATTTTCCATGTTTCTCATACGTATGCTCTCCTTTCACGGGACAAACAAAAATCCGTCCCAAAGAATTCTTTGAGACGGATAATATCCGCGGTACCACTCAAATTGTACTCTTACGAGTACCACTCATCGAGCTCTGACAAGCTCTGTGCTTTCACGCAGCCATACGGAAAGACCTACTTGCTTTTGCTTTGGGACTTTCAGCTCGGAAGTGATAAAATGGAGGCACGCTTGCTGTCGGATTTCCACCGTCACCGACTCTCTATGAGGGCGTTTGCCGCATTCGTCTTCGTCATAGCCTTTATAAATTATAAAAAAATTATAGCACCGCTTTTTCCATTTGTCAAGGGGTTTTTCGATTTTTTTGATTTTTTTAGAAGGTCACGCCCGTTAAGTCCGCGATGATCTTATTCATTTCGCCAAGCTTATCGTAAATAATATCCGCAAGATAAAGCTGACAGCGCGTTCTGACGAGGTTGTGTCCGCGATATAACGTCTTAAAGTACTGATCCCCCGTGATATAGTCATCGAGAAAACGAACGGCAAGCTCTAACGTCATGGTGAAAACACCAAGGGAAAGCGTTTTGATCTCGGTAGGCGTAAGCGCGCCGCCAAGTGCTGAGAGAAACCCCTCCGCAAAAGCACGAAAACGCTCCATATCCAAGGAAACGCGCGAAAGATCGGGTTCGTCCTCCGGCGCGGTGTTGGCGGCAAAGCGAATGGCGTCGCCAAAATCGTATGCCACAAGCCCCGGCATCACGGTATCAAGGTCAATGACAGTCTTAGCCTCTCCCGTATCCTTATCAAAAAGAACATTATTGATCTTGGTATCGTTGTGCGTTACACGCAAAGGAAGCTCCTTCGAATCGATCAATTCATTCAGCCGACAGGCAAGAGAACGGTAGGCGCGAATGCGGGCGATCTCCTCCTTCACCTCATCCGCGCGACCGCAAGGATCTTCGTTTACGTGGCGCAAGAAAACGGCAATACGGCTTCTTGTGTCGTGAAAGCCGGGTATGGTCTCATAAAGCGCCGTCGCATCAAAATCGGAAAGCATCGTTTGGAAGTTGCCGAACGCCTCTCCCGCCGAGCGAAGCAGGGCAAGATCGTCGCAAGAATTGTGTGTCACAGTGTTGGGAACGAACTCCGAAACGCGCCAAAAGCCTTGCTCCTCTATGTAATAGTTTTTGCCGTCCGACGTATGCGCAAAATGCAACACTCGATCACGGCTCTCCCCCTGCATCTCTAACTTATCCGCAATATGAGAGGTGATCTTCTCAATGTTTTTCATAATGCGCTTGGGGTTTTTGAAAACGAAAATATTGATTTTTTGGAAAACGAAACGACGCGCTTTTCCTTCATTGGTCATAATGACATCATATGTCGCGTTAATGTTACCGTTACGGATAACCTCATAATCCGTAACATCACCCGAAAGACAAAAAATCCGAGCAAGCTCCGAAAACTTTTGCTTCATCCTTTACCTCCGCTATTCCACTCTTTTACCATTATATACCAAAACTTCAAAAAAAGCAAGTCTTTCGCCCGATTTTTTCAGTCGCCGATTCTGCAACCGAAAAGCCGTTCCGCGTTCTTATAGAGGATACACGCCTTTTCTTCCTCTGTCAGCGCGAGAGAATCAAATCTCGCAAGCTCTTCATCCATCCGCCACATGGGATAATCGGTCGCAAAGAGCACACGCTCTTTGCCGTACGCTCTGATGATCTCGGTCGCCCTCTCGGGGGAGAGCGCGTAAAGAGAGGAAGAAGTATCGACGTAAAAATTTTTGTACGAGGTGAGAAGCGCTACCGCCTCCTCCCAAACGGACCAGCCACCGAAATGTGCGCCGATCACCGTCAAAGAGGGGAAAACGGAAAGAACGGAAGAAAGCCGACGGGGATTGGAAAAATCGTATCTATGATCACCCGCATGCAGGAGCACGGGAAGCCGCCCCTCACACAGCTCATAAATTTTAAGACATTTGGGGGCGTCCACCCTGAATTTTTGAATATCGGGATGCAGCTTCACGCCGCGAAGCCCAAGCGCGATAATATTCTCTATATCCTCTTCGATCGTCTCACTGTCGGGGTGCACCGTCCCGAGCCCGATAAAGCGTCCGCCGCTTTCTGCCGCTGTTTCGGCAATAAAACGATTAATGCTCTCTGCTTGACGCGGGGTCGTTGCGACCGAAAATATAACGCCGCCCGAAATTTTCACCCCATCGTGCACGGAGATAAGATCAGAAAGCGTGCCGCCATACACAAGAGGAAGATCGTAAAATTTGCCTGTCCCCGCCACGGCACGCGCGGCAATGGCCTCGGGATAAATATGACAGTGACAGTCGATGCGCTTCATTACGCTCTCCTTTCAGACTTTTCAGACACGCCGCTTTTTCAAGGCTTCTTTATTCTTTTTGTAGCATAGCATCTTGCCTTTTCTTTGTCAAGGAAGTTTTTCGCGTTTTAACATTTTATTCACTCTTTTCTTTCGAGCTTTCCTCATCCCAAAAAAATAACCTTAAAAAAAAGAAAAAAATTTTGTCTTTTGACTTTACAATTTTCTTTTTTTTTGCTATACTATTTCTGTTAAAGAATTTTTATCTGCCCACGTGGGCTAAAAGGAGTGAATATTTACTATGAGCCGTATGGTCGGTACCGTCTCCCGTGGCGTTCGTGCGCCCATCATTCGTCAAGGAGATGACATTGTTTCTATCGTAACCGAGTCGGTGCTCGCATGTGCTGAAAGCGAAGGCTTTGCACTTCGTGACCGTGACGTCGTAGCGATGACGGAAGCGGTGGTTGCGCGCGCGCAAGGCAACTATGCCTCGGTAGACAACATTGCAAAGGATGTCAAGGCAAAGCTCGGCGGCGACACCGTGGGTGTGATCTTCCCTATTCTCAGCCGCAATCGCTTTGCCATCTGCCTGCGCGGCATCGCAAAGGCGGTAAAAAAGATCGTTTTGATGCTTTCTTATCCTTCCGACGAGGTAGGAAATCACCTTATTTCGCTTGACGCTGTCGATGAGGCGGGCATTAATCCCTACAGCGACGTTCTCTCTCTCGAAAAGTACCGTGCGCTGTTCGGCTACGAGGTGCATCCCTTTACGGGTGTCGACTACGTGGCTTACTACGAGGAGCTTATCCGCGATTGCGGTGCTGACGTGGAGATCGTATTCGCCAACGATGCGCGCAAGATCCTCGCCTACACAAAAAACGTCATCTGCTGTGATATTCATACGCGTCATCGCACCAAGCGTATTTTGCGCGCGGCAGGCGCCGAACGCCTTTACGGTCTTGACGAGATCATGAATGCCCCCGTGGACGGCTCGGGTTATAACGCGGACTTTGGTCTTCTGGGCTCTAACAAAGCAACCGAGGACGAGGTCAAGCTCTTCCCCCGCGACTGCCAGGCTGTCGTAGACGCCATCCAAGAGAAGCTCATCGCGGCTACCGGCAAGCATATTGAGGTCATGGTTTACGGTGACGGTGCCTTCAAGGATCCCGTCGGTAAGATCTGGGAGCTCGCAGACCCCATCGTTTCCCCCGCCTATACGGCAGGACTTGAAGGAACGCCCAACGAGCTTAAGCTGAAATATCTTGCCGATAACGAATTCGCTTCCCTTTCGGGCGAAGCGCTCAAGGAAGCAATCAAGGGAAAGATCCAAGAGAAGGACGGTAACCTTGTCGGAAAAATGGCATCCGAGGGAACGACACCGCGCCGTCTTACCGACCTGATCGGTTCTCTTTGCGACTTAACCTCCGGCTCGGGAGATAAGGGCACGCCCATCGTTCTTATTCAAGGCTATTTCGATAACTACACCAACGAATAAATTTTATTTACGAGGTGCCTATGAAAAAACTGATTGCGCTTTTGCTTGTCTTATTGTTGGTATGTGCCCTTTTTGTCGCTTGTGGACCTGACAACGATGACGATTCGGGAATTTCCGGTGGCGGCTTAGGCGGCAATAACAACGAGCCCGACCTTCCCCAAGGCAGCGACAACGCAGGGGATGACTTAATTTGGGATCTTGTCTGAACTAAAAAAGCAAAAAACATGGCTTCGCAGTTTCCAAAAGGATATGCGAAGCCATATTTTTATTCTTCCAAAACGCCGAAGGAACGGAGCGAAGCCAAGAAGCGATCCGTATCTGCCCTCGCCGTCTCCATGTCGATCTCATATTCCTCCGCAAGCGCGGAAACAAGCGCGTCCTCATCGGTTTCGGTCAGCATTCTTTCCCAAAGAAATTTTCCCGTGCCGTTCAATTTTAACATACTCGCGAAGGTGTGGGTGGGGTCAAGGGGCACGACTACCGTGCTCCCCGCAACTTCTCTTATAATAAAACCGTTTTTTATCTTCATGCTTTTACCCTTCTTTTCTGAAACACATTGTGTTCTACAACGTTTATTGATCCAAAGATATATCGATCCCTGTCATGGTGCGGAAGGACAGCGCTGCGGCCTCGGAAGAAATATTGCAAAAAAGGTGATAGATGGGTACCTGCTTTATCAGTGTGTCCGCAAGGCGAAGCGTTTCACTTACACCTTGCGCGGTGGGTGGCTTTAACATCTGCGCAAAAACGCGCGGAAGCAGCTCTTTTTGCGCAACGGAAAGAATTTCGTTTTGCTCGCCGCGAGACAGGAAGCAAAGACCTTTTAAAGGGGCGCTGACGTTTCTTTGCCACCCCTCTTTTCCGCAAAAAGGACTGCCGTATGCTGTAACGACACCGTCCTTGATACGCAAAAAGGGCTTATCACCGTTGATGATGTTCACACGCTTGCCGAAGCATTTTCTCCAAAGCGCAATGTGGGTGCTTTTTCCCGTACCGCTGGGGGCAGCAAAGGCATAAGCGGCACCGTCGACCTCGACTACTGCGGCGTGGAAAAGGATAGCCCCGCGGCTTGCCGCCTCGTTTGCCACGCAGCGGAAGATCGCAAAGCTTTCGGCATACGCCGATGAGAACGAAGGATTTTCCCTCATAATGTCGGCAAGCTCACTGTCATCTACCGACACACGAAAATCGGAGACGTCCTCTGTCTCGACCAAATAGTCGCGGCAAGTGCTTGCCGTCAGCGGATAGCGCGCCTCAATCTCAACAAGAAGCTCGGCAATACGGTATTTCGGCATAATTTCCACCTCCCGCGAACAAACATTTTTCAAAAAAGGGCTTTCGCAAAAACGCGAAAGCCCCTCGCTTTTGATTTAGTGAACGATGCAACGCTCGGTATCCTTGTCAAAGATGTGGATTCTCTCCGCATCGATAGCAACCTTGATCTTGTCGCCGGCGCGGGACTGAGAACGGGAGGAAACGCGGGCAATGAGCATTTTGCCGTTGGTAGCGTCCTCTTGTCCTTCAAAGCCAAGGTAAAGGTAGATCTCAGCACCCATAAGCTCGGTAACCTCAACGTCTGCGTCCATCAAGCTGTCGGGCATGTTGGAGATGTGCATGGGGTCATCGTGGATATGCTCGGGACGGATACCCATAACGACCTCTTGATCGATATACTCAAGAAGCGCGGGGTTAGAAGCCTTCTCCGCGGGAAGCTTCACCGAGGTGGTGCCGAATTCAAGATACAGGTCGTCACCCTTCTTCACGAGCTTCGAGGTCACGAAGTTCATCTGAGGGCTTCCGATAAAGCCTGCAACGAAGAGGTTGCAGGGATAGTCGTAGAGGTTCTGAGGAGTATCTACCTGCTGGATAAGACCGTCCTTCATAACGACGATACGAGTAGCCATCGTCATAGCCTCGGTCTGGTCATGCGTAACGTAGATAAAGGTGGTACCAACCTTCTTGTGGAGCTTGGTAAGCTCGGTTCTCATCGAAGCACGGAGCTTTGCGTCAAGGTTGGAAAGAGGCTCGTCGAGAAGGAAGACCTTAGGCGAACGGACGATTGCACGACCGAGTGCCACACGCTGCTTCTGACCGCCGGACAGAGCCTTCGGCTTACGGTCGAGAAGGTGGTTGATGTCGAGGATCTTAGCAGCCTCCTCAACGCGGCGCTTGATCTCTTCCTTGGAGACCTTGCGGAGCTTAAGACCGAACGCCATGTTCTCAAATACGGTCATGTGAGGATAAAGAGCGTAGTTCTGGAACACCATCGCGATATCGCGATCCTTAGGTGCTACGTCATTTACGAGCGTATCGCCGATAAAGAGCTCACCCTCGGTGATTTCTTCAAGACCTGCGATCATACGGAGGGTGGTAGACTTACCGCATCCGGAAGGACCTACGAAAATGAGGAACTCCTTGTCCTTGATCTCAAGGTTAAAGTCGGATACAGCGGTAACGCCACCGGGATACTTTTTGTAAATGTGCTTTAAAGAAAGACCTGCCATTGTGTACTCCTTTTTTTGTCCGAAGACTATTTTTTTACCTTATATATTATACCAAACAAACATCAACTTGAAAAGTGGTTTTTTCCCCAAATTTTCGTATGTGCATTTGGTAAACATGCACAAATTGTGTTTTTCTTTGTGAATTTGCAGCGAAATCTTACCGCCTACCATTCTAATTTATTAGAATTCGGCAAACACAGCGATGTCGCGCAGAGATCATTTCGTTTCGGAAAGACCCTTTCTGGTAAGCGAAATACGCTTTCTTTGCATATCCACCGCCTTGATCTTCACGTCAATAACGTCACCCACCGAGAACAACTCGCGCGGATGCTTTACGAAGCGACGGTCGGACATCTCGGAAACGTGCAAAAGTCCGTCCTCATGCACGCCGATATCCACGAAGCAACCGAAGTCCACCACGTTGCGCACGGTTCCCTTCAGCACCATGTCGGGCGTAAGATCCTTCATTTCAAGAACGTCGGTACGGAGCACGGGCGCGGGCGCATCATCGCGGATATCTCTGCCCGGCTTTTCAAGCTCGCCGATGATATCAAGAAGCGTCGGTTCTCCACAGCCCAGCTCCTCGGCAAGACGGGAAAAGCCGACCTTCTCCGCCTTGAAGCGAAGCAGCTTCATTCCCTCGCCGCGCACGTCCTGCTCGGTATAATCAAAGCGGGCAAGAAGCGCCTTGGCAACGCCGTAGGATTCGGGGTGCACGCCCGTATTGTCAAGGATCTCATCGCCGCCAACGACGCGTAAGAAGCCGGCACACTGCTCGTACGCCTTTGCGCCCAGCTTGGGCACCTTGAGAAGCTTTGCACGCGACTTAAATTCTCCGTTCTCCTCGCGATAGGCAACGATATTCTTCGCGATGGTCTTATTGATGCCGGACACATAAGAAAGGAGCGAGGCAGACGCGGTATTGAGGTCAACGCCCACGCTGTTTACGCAATCCTCCACCACACCGCCGAGCGTTTCGGCAAGGCGCTTGGGGTTCATATCGTGTTGATACTGACCGACGCCGATCGCCATGGGATCGACCTTAACAAGCTCTGCAAGAGGGTCTTGCAGGCGGCGCGCAATGGAAACGGCACTGCGCTCGTTGACGTCAAGATCGGGAAATTCTTCTTGCGCAAGCTTGGTCGCGGAATACACCGAGGCACCCGACTCGGATACGATGGTATACGCCACGGGCAGGCTGTTTTCACGGATCAGATCGGCAACGAATTTCTCGCTCTCACGGGATGCCGTGCCGTTACCGATGGCAATAATGTCAACCTTATATTTACGAATAAGCTCGAGAAGGGTGCGAGAGGCTCTCACCGTATCCTCGCGCGGCTTGGTGGGATAAATAACCGTAGAGGTCAAATATTTACCCGTCTTATCCACAATGGCAAGCTTACAGCCATGCGCATAGCCGGGGTCAAAGCCCAGCACCGTCTTGCCCTTGACGGGCGCGATCAGAAGCAAATTCTTCAAGTTTTCGCCAAAGACCTTGAGCGCGCCCTCTGCCGCCGCGTCGAAAAGCTCGGCGCGGATCTCGCGTTCAAGCGAAGGGAAAATCAAACGAGAATAGCTGTCGGTCGCCGCCGCGTGAATAAAGGGGGCGACGGGCGACGAGGGATTTTTGGTGCAGGAAGCACAAAGCTTGCCAACGGCAACCGTTTCGTCTGCCGCAAGGTCGACCTTTAAGAAGCCCTCCTTCTCTCCGCGGTTGAGCGCGAGAATACGGTGCGGACGCATCTTGGTGATGGGCTCGCTGTATTCGTAATAATCGGCGTAGACCGAGTCCTCCTCCTTCGCGGCGGCGGCCTTGATGGCACCGTCCCCCGAAAGATAGGTACGAAGCACCTGACGGTATTCCGCCGTCGTCGAGATGTCCTCGGCAATGATATCCGACACGCCCGCAAGCACGGACGAAACGTCAGGAAGACCGTTCTCTTCATTCACGTATGCCTCGGCAAGCGCTTCTAAGGACTCTTCCAGCTTGTCGGGCTCCGCAGTTACGAGTGCGGCAAGCGGTTCAAGCCCCCTCTCGCGTGCCACGGAAGCGCGCGTCTTTCTCTTGGGACGGTAAGGAAGATAAAGGTCTTCTAATGCCACCTGCGTTTCCGCCTTTTCGATGGCGGCAAGAAGCTCGGGGGTCATCTTCTCCTGTCCTTCAATAGAAGAGATGATCTCAGCGCGTCTTTCGTCCAAATTACGCAAATAGCGCAAACGGTCCTCTAACGTACGGAGCGTATCGTCATCCATGCTTCCCGTGACCTCCTTGCGGTAGCGGGCAATGAAGGGAACGGTATTTCCCTCGTCAAGCATTTCGACCGCACGGGTGACGTGCTCCTCCGAAAATTTCAGTTCTTCTGCAAGCTTTGCAATAATGTTCATGTCGTTTTCCTTTATATTTGCCTTCTTTTGAAGGATATTTACTTATTTTTGTGCAAGAAGATGCGCCGTCTCCTCCTCGGTCAGATAGCGCCACGCACCGGGCGACAAGCCTTCATCCAGCGGAATACCGCCGAAGGAGATGCGCGCAAGCGAAGTAACGGTGCAGCCCTCTCTTTGCATCATGCGCTTGATCTGATGGTATTTTCCCTCGGTCAAGACGATCTCGCCCGCCGTCCGTCCGTCATCAAGCGCCAAGGCGGCAGGCTTGCAAATTTCATCGCCCAGCCGAACGCCCGCGAGGAAGCGTGCCTCCGCGCCCTCGGGGAGAGGCGCGTCAAGCGTGAAGGCATAGACCTTTTCGACGTGATGCTTCGGGGAAAGCAGCCTGTGTGCCGTCTGTCCGTCGTCGGTAAGCAGCATAAAGCCTGTCGTATCCTTATCCAGTCTGCCGCAGGGAAAAAGTCCGCGGCGTTTTAATTCCTCGGGAAGCAGCTCGGTGACGACGGGCAAGCGCCCATCGGTCGTTGCACTGATATATCCCTCGGGCTTATTCATCATCACGTAGACGAATTTGGAGAAGCCAACGCGCTCGCCGCGAAAGAAGATCTCCGCCTTCGCTTCATCCACCTTCATATCGGCGCGTGAGGCGGGCACGCCGTCAACGACGATCTCACCGCGTGAAACGGCACGGGCACAGTCGCGGCGGGAAAGGAGCCCCGCATCCGAAAAAAGCTTATCGAGCCGCATTTTTCTCCCCCTTTCATCTTCTCTTATTCATTGTACCATTTTCCTTGGCAAAAGTAAAGTTTTTTTGGAAAAATACTTGCAAAAACAGAAAAAATATGCTATGCTATACCCACAGAACAGAGTAGACGTTGCCGCGTCAAGTGTCCTTGGGACGGGGAGTTGCCCAAGGAACGAAGGTTTTTCCGCGGTGGCATCGTCGCATCCCGCTGCAAAACACAAGAAGATATCTTCTTGCATCGGGCAAGTGTTTACGCACGCTTTATTCTGATGTCAAGGAGGTATTTTTATTTATGAAAAGCAACGCAAAGATCCTTTCCAACCACGTTCACCGTCTGGTGCTCGACGCCATGCTCGCCGCCCTCTTCTTCGCCCTTTCGATGTTCTCGGTCGATCTCGGCTTTATCAAATTTACCGTGGCACCCCTCGCTATTCTGATCGCGGGACTTCTCTTTGGTCCCGTGGACGGTGCTGTCGTCGGTCTTATCGGTGCCTTTCTCGAACAGCTCATCAAATACGGTTTCAGCGTCACGATGCCGCTTTGGATCCTGCCTGCCGTCGTTCGCGGTCTTTTGATCGGCGCCCTCGCTCTTCTCATGCGCCGTTATTTCCAAAAGCGCACGGACGGTCGCTTTACCCCCGCCAAGGCGGGCAAGAACGCCTCGCTTTTCGTCGTGTTTACCGTCGTCTGTGCCATTCTCTCTGCCATCGTCGTGACGATCTGCAACACCCTTCCCCTCTACGTGGATTTCAAGGTGTTCGGCTGGTCGAGCGAAAATCCTCTCCTCTGGGGTGCGCTTTCCGCCCGTTTTGTTTCCGGCATGCTGACCTCTACCATTTTAGGCCTTATCACCCCTCTCGTCGTCATCCCCGCCTCCGCGGCGATCGAACGCATGAAAAAGCCTTACCTTTGGAAATAAAGGAGAAACTATGTCACATAAAAAAGAAATCTACACCACCGTACTCAAGGCACTCCCCAACACCAACTGCTTCATTGACCGAAGCACCACCGCAGAGGACTACAATCGATTGGCGGCAGCGTTTTATTACTTGTTCAACAGTGATATTCTGACCAAGGGCGACTACGTCCACGTCTTCGGCGTCCTTTCCGAAAAGCTTCCCATCTACGAAAGGGGCGGCGATAAGGAAAAATTCAAGGAGCTTGCCGTCACCTATGCCGAGTTTGGCTATCCGAAAAACCCCGATATCCGCCGCGTTATTTGCGACTTTATCGACCATATCGACGGAATTTCGGGTGCTCTGCTTGCAAGATCCGTCAACGCTCTTCGCGCTCGGTTAGAAAAATGCTCCGACTTTGTCGGCACGGAAGCGCTCTCCCACGGCTTTACGCTCACACCGCTGACAGAAAAAGAGCTCGCAACCATCAAAAGCATTATTCTTGTTGGAAAATAAAAACAAAAAACAGTAAAAACTCTCTTGTCAAGAATTTAATAAAACAGGCGTTTTTTGTAAAAACGCCGCCAAAAAAGCCGATTTTCATGATGAAAATCGGCTTTTTTCAACCTTAATTTGAAACAAGACAAAAGAAACAGCAAAAGACGAACCCCGCCCTACGGTTTTTAAATTTCTTGTTTGTTTGCGGTTATGCCTAAATGCGACGCCCTGTTTTTGTTTTAAGAACGGAACGGCTCAATCATTTTTACCGAAAACTCCTTTGCAACCTCCCGTCCCGCCTCACTTGACGCACCGATGAGATCCACACCAAAAAGCTTTACGACAGCAATAGCGCTTTCGTCCAAGCGATCGAAGAAATACGCAAGCTCACGCATCGCTTTGATGCCGACGCGGCAAATTTCAAAGTCGTTCGCAATCTCTTCCTTGTCAAGAATCGGCTCCTTCGCGGGATCAAAACCTTCCCATACATCCCGTTCGCTTTCACTTCCGTACTCGTAACCACGCTTTTCAAAATATTCTCTTGCCGACCTTGTTTTGCTGTGCACAAGCTTATCGCGCGCTCCGAAGATCACCTTCAAATGAGAATAAAGCGCCGTGCTTTTATCGATTTCCGTGTGCAGCAAAAGCTTGGCGATCAACTGTAATTTTCCGAGCGTCGACAGACGCTCGAAATTATCGTAGAAGAAATCGTCACTTGTACAAGCGGCACCGTAATCGTTCACGAACGCTTCGATTGCCATTGCGGAAAACACTATTGAGATCATCACGCTTCTATAAAAACGTGAAGCCGCATGCTCGGGAAGCGCAAGCTCACGAAAATCCGCCGCACGAAACGCTTCTATACACCTCTTTGCCTCGCAATAATGTGCCATTGCGATCTCTCCGTAATCGGAAATATAAAAACCGATCCTTCCCTCCTCGGGGTATATCCTTCTTCTTTTTCCCATATCCTTTTCCCCTTTCCCGTAAAAGAACCCCACGCAAAACGCGTGGGGTTCTTAAGAGAATTACTTGTAGAATTCGCCGAGCTTCACGAGACGCTCATACTTTGCCTTTGCATTGGCTTCTGCCTGCTCAAAGAGCTCTGCGGCTCTCTCGGGGAATGCCTGTGCAAGACGTGCATAACGAGCTTCGCTCATGATGAAGTCCTGATAGGAAGCGGTGGGAGCCTTCGAGTCAAGGGTGAAGGGATTCTCGCCTGCTGCCTTCTTTGCGGGGTTGAAGCGGAACATCTGCCAGTAACCTGCCTCAACAGCCTTCTTCATCTCCTCCTGGCAGTTCTGCATGCCGCCCTTGATGGAGTGCATCTCACAAGGAGCGTAGCCGATGATGATAGAGGGTCCGGGATATGCCTCAGCCTCTTGGAGAGCCTTGAGGGTCTGGTTCTTGTCAGCGCCCATAGCGATCTGTGCAACGTAAACGTAGCCGTAGGACATAGCGATCTGCGCAAGATCCTTCTTGCCGATTGCCTTACCTGCTGCTGCAAACTGTGCGACCTGACCGATGTTGGAGGCCTTGGATGCCTGTCCGCCGGTGTTGGAGTACACCTCGGTATCAAATACCATGATGTTAACGTCCTCACCCGAAGCGATTACGTGGTCAAGACCGCCGAAGCCGATGTCGTATGCCCAACCGTCACCGCCGAAGATCCAAACGGACTTCTTGGAGAGGTACTGCTTTTCAGCCAAGATCTTGGGAGCTACGGCGGTGAC
>SVRR01000007.1 GCA_015064745.1 Oscillospiraceae bacterium
CGCTACCCTCTGCAACCAGATGGTCAACTTCCTCGGTATCATGCAGAACGAGTGGGCGGGCGCACAGGCGTTCTCCTCCTTTGATACCTATCTTGCCCCCTTCGTTAAGGCAGATAACCTCACCTACGATCAAGTCAAAAAGTGCATCGAGTCCTTCATCTACGGTGTTAACACCCCCTCTCGCTGGGGTACGCAGGCGCCCTTCTCCAACATCACGCTTGACTGGACCGTACCTGCCGACCTTGCAGAGCTGAACGCCATCGTGGGCGGCAAGGAGATGCCCTTTAAGTATAAGGACTGCAAGGCAGAGATGGATATGGTCAACCGCGCCTTCATCGAGACCATGATCGAGGGCGACGCCAACGGCCGCGGCTTCCAGTACCCCATCCCCACCTACTCCATCACCCGCGACTTTGACTGGTCGGAGACCGAGAACAACAAGCTTCTCTTTGAGATGACCGCAAAGTACGGTACTCCCTACTTCTCCAACTACATCAACAGCGATATGGAGCCCTCCGACGTTCGCTCCATGTGCTGCCGCTTGCGCCTTGACCTTCGCGAGCTTCGCAAGAAATCGGGCGGCTACTTCGGCAGCGGTGAGTCCACCGGCTCCATCGGTGTCGTCACCATCAACATGCCGAGAATCGCTTATCTCGCCGAGGACGAGGCAGACTTCTACCGCCGCCTTGACCATATGATGGACGTCTCCGCACGCTCCCTCAAAGTAAAGCGTGAGGTCATCACCAAGCTTCTGGGCGAGGGACTTTATCCCTATACGAGAAGATACCTCGGCACCTTCTCCAACCACTTCTCCACCATCGGTCTTATCGGCATGAACGAGGTGGGTCTGAACGCGAAGTGGCTGAAGTGCGATATGACGCATGAAGCGACCCAGAAGTTCTCCGCCGAGGTGCTTGACCACATGAGAGAGCGCCTTTCCGACTATCAGGAGCTGTACGGCGACCTCTACAACCTCGAAGCGACCCCCGCAGAGTCCACCACCTACCGCTTCGCGAAGCACGATAAGAAGCGCTTCCCCGAGATCATCACCGCTTCGAACGGCGCTACCCCCTACTACACCAACTCCTCTCACCTGCCCGTCAGCTACACCGAGGACGTGTTTGACGCGCTCTCCATTCAGGACGAGCTCCAGACCCGCTACACCTCCGGTACCGTCTTCCACGCCTTTATCGGTGAGAGACTGCCCGACTGGAAGGCTGCGGCAACCCTCGTGCGCAAGATTGCCGAGAACTACAAGCTTCCCTACTATTCCATCTCCCCCACCTACTCGGTCTGCAAGGACCACGGTTATATCGCGGGTGAAGAGTTCAAGTGCCCCGAATGCGGCAACAACACCGAGGTTTACAGCCGTATCACGGGCTACTACCGCCCCGTACAGAACTGGAACGACGGTAAGGCACAGGAGTACAAGGAAAGACGTCTTTACGACATTCCCAAGTCCTACTCCCGCCACGAAACGGATGTGGACTTTAAGACGCCCCTCTTCGATCGCACCGAGGCCATTGGCGAAAGCACTCCCATTTTTGATACCGAAGCAGACAACCGCACCATTCTCTTCGCTACCAAGACCTGCCCCAACTGCAAGATGGCAATGGCATTCCTCGATAAGGCGGGCATGAGCTATGAGCACGTGATCGCCGACGAGGACAGAGACCTCGTTGAGCAGTTCGACATTCACCAAGCTCCCACGCTGGTCGTCGTTCGCGGCGGCAAGGTGGAGAAGATCGTGAACGTCTCGAACATCCGCAAATATATCGAAGCAAACAGCTAAAAAAACAAAGCCCCGCGCCACAGCGGGGCTTTTTAAAGGAGAGTTACCATGTACGATATTTTGATCGTCGGCTCAGGTCCCGCGGGACTGACTGCCGCCATTTACGCGCTTCGTGCCGATAAAAGCGTTCTCGTCCTGGAGAAGGAGACCTTCGGCGGACAGATCACCCTCTCGCCCCACGTGGAAAACTGCCCCGGCTTTCCCCATATCAGCGGAAGCGAGCTGGGCGAAAAGCTGCTTGACCAAGCCATGGGTCTGGGCGCTGAGATCGACATGGGCGAGGTCACGGGCATTCGCCGTCAGGGTGAGACCTGCATCGTTTCTACCGCCGAGGGAAGCGAATACGCCGCGCGTGCCGTGATTTTAGCCACCGGCTCTCGCCACCGCCCCCTCGGTGTTGCACGAGAGGAAGAATTTATCGGTCACGGCATTTCCTATTGCGCCGTTTGCGACGGTGCCTTCTACGCAGGCCGCGAGATCGCCGTCATCGGCGGCGGCAACTCCGCGCTCCAAGAGGCGGTCATGCTGTCGGACATCTGCAAAAAAGTCACCGTGGTGCAAAACCTTGCCGTCCTCACGGGCGAAAAAAGGCTTGCCGACAAGCTCGACGCGAAGGATAACGTAGATTTTATTTACAGCACCGTCGTTACGGCGCTCGAAGGTGAAAAGGAGCTTACCGCCCTTCACCTGAAAAACACCGAAACGGGCAAGGAGTCCCGCCTCTCTTTGGACGGCGCATTCGTTTGCATCGGACAGATCCCCGAAAACGAGCCCTTCCGTGAGCACGTCACGCTCAACGACTACGGCTACTTTGAAGCGGGCGAGGATTGTCTCACGCGCGACCCCGCCATCTTCGTCGCGGGCGATTGCCGTTCCAAGCGTATCCGCCAGATCACGACTGCCACCGCTGACGGTGCCGTCGCCGCCATCGCCGCGTGCCGATATCTGGATAAATAATGATATATCGCTCACGCGATATGCGCCAACGGAAGCAGAGCTTCCGTGCAAAATCTTCGATTTTGAAGCGAATTTATGATATATCCTTTTCTTCAAGCGTATATCACCTTTATGGCTATGCCTTCGGCGTATTCACAAAGGATATTATCCTCCGTTCCCCGAAGGAACGGATATCACAAAAAGCACTTGCTCTCGCAAGTGCTTTTTGATTTACAGAAGAGGCTTTACGTTCTTACCGTTCTCTCCCGTGAGATCCGCCCCCACGATGCGGTCGCGGTAAACGAGAAGGGTGGCGTACTCCTTTTCCTTTCCGTCCTCGCTTGCAAGCTCGTAGGTGTAGCGGGTGAGTGTCTTGCCCGTGTATTTTTCAAGATCAAAGCCCTGCTCCCTTTGCAGCTGATTGTAGCCGAGAAGGACGGCGTCAAGCGTCGGAGGGAGGGTATATTCTACCGTACTCTTCGCGTCGCCCGTTGCTTTATAGCCGAGCGAAGAAAGAAAATCGCGGCGGTCGGTCTCGGTGTACATACCGTCGTATCGCACGTCCGTACCCGAAAGCACGGGCTCCTCGGCTGTATAAAAGACCGTCATACCCACAAGCACAGTCACGGATAACACGAGTATTCCCACGAAGCGAAGCGTGGTCGCTTTTACGGCACAAATAAACATATTCTGTTCCTCTCTTTTCGTTTTCACGGCATCATATGCGAAAAAGAGAAGATTTATACCAAAAAAAGCAAGGGTACGGACCGTCATTCTACCAATGATTTTATTTTAGCTTTCTCGGCGTATCGATAAACCCCGCAATGTAGTCAAGGGAAATGTTATAATATTGGGCTAACGCAACCACACGCTCAAACGGAATGGCTCTTTTGCCGTTTTCATACTGCGCATAATAGGATTGGCTCGTGCCTATAACTTTTGCAATTTCTTCCTGACTTTTATCAATATCTTCTCTAAGATCCTTTAGTCTTTGATATACGCTCATTTCTTTCCCCTTTTTTCTTTTTTGAAAATTATAGCACAAATGAACTAAAAAGGGTTGACTTTAGTTTATATATGAACTATAGTGTATTTAGTCTGCAATTGAACTAAAAGGAAGGGTAAAAAAATGAAAGAAATACTTGAAAAGTTATGGAGTGAATATCTTTGGGAAAAATGTACCGCAATTGATACGGATGAGGAGCGAAGCCTTGCTAAAAGTGCTATAAAGCTACACGAAAAAGCTAACGCTCTACTTAACAAAGAGCAACGAGAAGCTGTAGAAAAATATGTTGCCGAATTATGCGATATTGACACCCTTTTTGCGAAAAAGGCGTTTTTTAAAGGGTGTGAATTCGCCATCTCTTTTCTTTTAGAGGCAGGAAATCACGGATAGGCCGAAAAAAGGCGAAGAATTTTTATATTCCTCGCCCTTTTTTTGTCGATATATATTCTATTTTATTCGTTTTTTACTTTTTAAGTCCCAGACGCTCCGCGGACTCATCACGCATCTTGTACTTTAAGATCTTTCCGGCGGCGTTCATCGGGAACTCATCTACGAAGAGGAAGTATCTCGGTACCTTGTGGCGCGCGATGGAGGCGTTGCCGTACTCGCGCATCTCGTTCTCGTCTGCCGTTTCTCCCTTGTGCAGAATGACCCAAGCACAGCACTCCTCGCCGTATCTCTCGTCGGGAACGCCGACCACCTGAACGTCACGCACCTTGGGATTGGTCAGATAGAACTCCTCGATCTCGCGGGGATACAGGTTTTCGCCGCCGCGGATGATCATATCCTTGAGGCGTCCTGTCACCTTGTAGTAGCCGTCAGGCGTTCTCATACAGATATCTCCCGAATGGAGCCAACCGTCGGCGTCAATGGCTTGTGCCGTCGCCTCGGGCATTTTGTAATAGCCCTTCATGATATTAAAGCCGCGCGCAACGAACTCGCCGCTTTCCCCATCGGGAAGCTCAAGTCCCGTTTCGGGGTCGATGATCTTACACTCTACACCGGGGAAGGCGCTGCCGACCGTCTCCACGCGATGGTCAATATCCTCGTTGACCTCACCCATCGTACAGCCGGGAGATGCCTCGGTCTGACCGTAGACCGAAATGATCTCACGCATGTTCATTTCGTCGGCGGCGCGGCGCATGAGGTCTGCGGGGCAGTTTGCGCCCGCCATGATACCCGTTCTCATATAGGAGAAGTCCGTCTTGGCAAAATCGGGATGGTTAAACATCGCAATAAACATGGTGGGAACGCCGTTAAAGCAGGTAATGTGCTCGTCGTTCACACAGGCAAGCGAGGACTTGGGAGAGAAATAGGGAATGGGGCAAAGCGTGCCTCCATGCGTCATCATAGAGGTCATGGAAAGCACCATGCCGAAGCAATGGAACATCGGCACTTGGATCATCATGCGGTCTGCCGTCGAAAGATCCATGCGGTCTCCGATGGTCTTACCGTTGTTGACGATGTTGCGGTGGGTGAGCATAACGCCCTTGGGGAAGCCGGTCGTGCCCGAGGTGTATTGCATATTGCATACGTCGTCGGGGCGCACGAGAGACGCGCGTCTTCTGACCTCCTCACGCGGAACGAGCGTGGCGCGGGAAAGCATTTCCTCATACGAAAGGCATCCGTCCATCGAAAAGCCAACCGTCACGACGTTGCGAAGGAAGGGCAGATTTTTGGAATAGAGAGGCGTGCCGGGCGTGAGCGTTTTTAATTCGGGACACAGCTCCTCCACGATCTCCTTGTAGTTGATATCCTTGCAATACTCTATCATCACGAGCGTATGGGTGTCGGACTGGCGCAAGAGATATTCGATCTCATGGATTTTATACGCCGTGTTCACCGTCACGAGAACGGCACCGATCTTGGTGGTCGCCCAGAAGGTGATATACCATTCGGGAACGTTGGTCGCCCAAACAGCTACGTGGTCGCCCGCCTTGACACCGAGAGAGATGAGGGCGGCGGCGCACTCGTCCACGTCGCGGCGGAACTGCTCGTAGGTTCTCGTATAATCAAGCGTCGGGAACTTAAAGGCGTATTGGTCGGGATAGGTCTCTGCCATCGTATCGAGAACGTCCGAGAAGGTCGCTTCGATCACGTCGTATTTCTTCCATACGAAGGTACCCGTTCTCGCGCGATTATAGTACGCACGGTCAAACGCCTTCTTCTCACGGTTCAGCGAAGAAATATAGTTCGTAAAATGGGTGAGAACGATATCGGCGTCGCTGATCTCCTCGTTCCAAGCGGCACAGATAAAGCCCTCGTAGTTGAGAGAGGACAAAGCACCAAGCACCTTATCCACCGCAAGGTCGCCCTCTCCGATAAGAACGGTCCTTCCGTCCTTCATATCGCCAAGGCGCACGTACTTGATATATGCCCCCAGCGTCTTGATGGTTGCCTCTGCCGTCTCGCCTGCGTCAAAAAACGTGCCTCTGACGTTCCACGACGCGCCGATGGCGGCGGACGCGAAATGATTGATGATACCGATAACGTTCTCGGTACGCGCAAGGTACCCCACCGTTTCAAAGAGAATGCTTACCTCTAACGCCTCGGCGCGCTTGATCGCCGCCGCCAGCTTTTCGTCCAAAACGGCAAAGGGGGTCTTTTTTTCCATGCGAACGATCACGCTCGGCGTACCCGAGATGGCTGCCATATCCACGTACTTCAAGGCAAGCTCGGCAGTCGTCTCCTCGCTTTCCAAAGGTGCGGGCATACGGAGCGCGGAAACGGCAAGATTTCGGTTCACGAGCTTTCTTTTGGCATCCGAAACGCGGTCGTGTCGCAAAACGCTGTCGTAATGCGCGCTTCTTTCCTTCACGGCATCGTATATTTCAAAGCCCTCAAAGCCGTAATCATAGGCGTAACGGCAAAGGTCAAGAAAGGAAGCACGGCTTACGTTCTTGGTTGAAAATACGATCTTCATATCATGCCTCCTCAAAGACGATCTTGTTCAGCGCGTTGATATACGCTCTGATACTCGCCGCGATAATGTCGGTCGACGTGCCGTTGCCGGAATACAGCTTGCCGCCGTTGCGCAGACGAACGAGCGCGGAGCCAAGCGCCTCTTTTCCCTCCGTTACGGATTGTACTTGATAATCGTCAAGCTCGTAGTGATGTCCTATGCACTGCTCAATGGCGCGGAAGGCAGAGTCGATCGGACCGTCGCCCGCGCTGACACCGCAAACCGTCTCACCGTTACGGGTCAAGGTGATCTGCGACACAGCACTCGAAAGGTTGCTGCTGGTCGTGGTATAGGATTCAAAATGGTAGGTAGAGGGCGCTTGCATCGCATAGCTTGCGATCAACGCCTCAAGCTCCTTCGCGCCGATAGCACCCTTCTTCGCAAGGACCTGACCGAGCGCCTTATATACGTTTCCGACGTCCGCGTCCGAAAGCTCGTAGCCCATGAGCGCGGCGGCGTTTGCGACCTGCGCGGGAGTAGCGTCGGAATCCAAGAGAAGCTTCTTCTTTTCGCTGATCTCCTTTTCGGGCACGGCATCCTCGTGGCGAATGCCGGCAAGCATATCGTCAATGCTCGCGTGGATCTTGGTGCTGTTTAAGGAAACCGACGCACCCAGCCTGTCGCCGCAAGCATTCACCGCATCGGAAAGCGCACCGGTCAAAAGGGCGTCCTTGCCGACCATAGCGCATTTGAGTCCGTCAGCCCCTGCCTCCACAGCGGCAAAGGCGGAAGCGACCGCCATACCGATGCGGTCGGACACGCCGACGCATACGGGGATATTAACAGCGCCCTTGACGGCAGCCGTCAAGGCACCGATCTCTTCGGGAACGGACGCACCCGCATTGTCGTAAACGCTGACCGAGGAAGCCCCGTTCTCCTCTGCCGTCTTGACGGCGGCGATCAGAAAATCCGCGTCAGCTCTCGTCGCGTCAAGCGCGCAAAATTCCACGTCGTCGCAAAGAGACTTCGCTTCCTTGACAAGCGCGCCGATCACTTCAAGCATCTTTGACTGCTTCACGTGATAGGTATATTCCATCTGTATGGTCGATACGGGAAGCTCCACTTGAAGGCGGGGATGCTTCGCCTCCTTGACACACTCCCACGCAAAGGAGACCCCCTCTGCGTCAAAGCCTACGGGAATGGCAAGTGCCGCATGGGCAACGTTTTTCGCGACAGTCTTATAAATAATGGCGTCCTCACGAGGATTTTTTACAGGGGGAAGCTCAATAACGTCCGCACCGAGTCTGTCTGCACAGCCCGCAATCGCCGATTTTTCACGGAACAAAAGCGATACGGCTCTGTCCTCGGAAAGTCTTTTGAGCGTGACGTCCGAAACGTTGATTTTTTTCATTTTGAGAAACTCCTTTTCTGTCATCGGAATGTAAAACCGTATTTCTACAACAAAAAAACGCTCCCGTCTCCTTGTTGCTTCAAAGAGACGAAAACGCAAACACTACGCTTCCGCGGTACCACTCTTCTTCATCCCTTGATAGGATGCCCTTTCGATGCCGACACACCGTAACTCTGTAACGGGAGTTCCCGTCTGCCACTACTTCGGTTCATGACAGCCGCTCCGCGGTGAGTTCCGCAAAATTCTCCCGACGCCTCGCACCGCCCGACGTCTCTCTGAAAGGAAAGATTTTCGCATACTATTCCGCATCGTTGCGTTTATGATAAAAAATTATAGCATGGGTTTTTCCGTTTGTCAAGGACTTTTTCGAAAAATATTTCCTTTATATTGTATTCCCAACGAAAAAAAGCGGAGATGTCTCCGCTTTTTCTTACAAATGCAAAAGACGCTTTGCATTTTCGCTGTATATCATCGCAAGCTCTCCCTCGGTGAGAGAAAGCGACGAAAGAAGCCTCTTTTCCATATCCGGGCTGTGCCACGGAGAATCCGTCCCGAAAAGCATACGCTCAACACCGTGCTTCTCAATGATTTTTGCCGCATAATATTTTGGCATCGTTGCATAAGCGAAGGAGGTATCAAAATAGAGATTTTCCCCCGCCAGGTGGGCAAGCACTCCCTCATAAGAGTTCACACCGCCGAAATGGGCGGCGATCACGGGCGTATCAAAATACGCAAGCGCGCGCTTCATTTTTTCGGGCGTGCCGCCGTAGGGCGGCGCATAGCCGTAATCCACGCCTGCGTGGAACACGGTGATAAGCCCTAATGCGGATATTTTCCTGTAAAGGGGGATCATTTTGTCGTCGTCGGCGTCAAATCCCTGATAATCGGGATGAAGCTTGACACCGCGCAATCCCATGGTTGCAATGCGTTCCAGCTCCTCGCAAGCATCGGGCGCATGCGGATATACCGAGCCAAAGGCAACGAACCCCTCCCTCTCGTTAAGGCTTGCCGCAAAGTCGTTGACGCTCCCCTGCTGATGGGCGTTGGTCGCGATCGAAAGCACCACCGACAGATCGACGCCGCCCTCTCGCATGCTCTTTAACAGCCCGTCCGCCGTACCGTCGGTATAGGGGTAAAGTCCGCCCGAGGCGTCCGCCAGCTTTTCAATCGCGCGCGGCGCTATCTTGTCGGGAAAGACGTGGGTATGAAAATCTATGACCATTGCTTTTCCTCTTTTTAGGGGGTGCCCTGCGGCACCCCCATTTTGATTATTATTTCCCGAAAAGGGCAGATTAAACCCTTACAAGGGCAATGGTTGCCTTTTCGTCGTTGATCGACCAAGCTTTGCCCTCTGCCTCGTCGGTGTAGGTAAAGCTCTCGGCAAGAACGACTCCCGCGATCTGCGCCTCGTTCTTTTGCATGATAGCGGCGAGTCTCGCGTTGCCGCCTAACGTCACGCGAATGCGGTCGGTCACGTCGTAGCCGTTTTCCTTACGCATGGTCTGGATCTTGCTGATAAGCTCGTTGACGTAGCCCTCCTCGATCAGCGCGGGGGTGAGGTTTTTGTCAAGCACCACGGTAACGCCGCGGTCGCTGACCGTTTCAAAGCCTTCCTGCTTCACCATGTCGATCAAGAGATCGTCACGCGTGAGCTCGGCAACCGTGTCGCCGACGGTGAGAGAAAGCACACCCTTTTCCTCAAGCTCTGCCATCGCCGCATTGCCGTCAAGAGAATCGAGCGCCGCCTTGATGCCGCCGAGGATCTTGCCGTACTTCGGACCGACGGTACGAAGCTGGGGCTTAAAGGTGTAGGTGGTGAACTGCGAAAGGCTGTCGGTAAAGATGACCTCCTTGACGTTCAGCTCATCCTTGATGATATCGCAGAAGAAGGGAGGAAGCACCTCGTCCGCCTTGACGAACATTCTGCCGATGGGCTGACGGTTCTTGATCGAGGCGGCATTTCTTGCCGAACGGCCGAGCACGGTGACAGCCAAGACCTCCTTCATACGAGCCTCAAGCTCACGGTCGATATACTTCTCGTCTGCCACGGGGAAGGCGCACAGATGCACGCTCTCGGGTGCGGTCTCGTCTTCGCCTGCCACGAGGTTTTGATACATATCCTCTGCCATAAAGGGAAGCAGAGGAGCCACCGTCTTAACGGTGGTCACGAGGGCGGTGTAAAGGGTCATATAAGCGGCGACCTTATCCGCCGTCATCTCCTTGCCCCAATAACGCTCACGGTTGCAGCGCACGTACCAGTTGGACATCTCATCCACAAAGTCGTCAAGCGCTCTCGTCGCTTCGGGAATTTGATACTTTTCAAGGCAAGCATCCACCGTCTTCACCATGGTGTGAAGGCGGGAGAGCAGCCACTTATCCATGACGGTCAGGGTGCCGTCGTCCAAAGCGTACTTTCCGGGCTCAAACCCATCGATGCTCGCGTAAAGGGTAAAGAAGGCGTAGGTGTTCCAAAGCGTACCCATAAACTTTCTCTGTCCCTCCACCACAGCCTCACGGAAGAAGCGGTTGGGAAGCCAAGGGGCGGAGTTGGAATAGAAATACCAACGGATCGCGTCCGCGCCGAATTCTTCAAGTGCCTCAAAGGGGTCAACGGCGTTGCCCTTGGACTTGGACATCTTTTGTCCGTCCTTATCCAGCACGTGACCCAGCACGAGCACGTTCTTATAGGGCGCTTTATCAAAGATCAGGGTGGAGATCGCCATCAGGGAATAGAACCATCCGCGCGTCTGGTCAACGCCCTCGGAGATCCAATCCGCGGGGAAATGCTTATCGAAGATCTCCTTGTTCTCAAAGGGATAATGCCACTGCGCGAAGGGCATTGCACCCGAGTCAAACCAGCAGTCGATGACCTCGGGCACACGGCGCATCTCACCGCCGCAATCGGGACAGGTAATGGTCACGTCGTCGATATAAGGACGGTGAAGCTCGATCTTGTCGGGGCAGTTCTTCGACATCGCCTTCAACTCCTCCACAGAGCCGATTGCGTGCGTCTTTCCGCAAGAGCATTCCCAGATGTTCAGCGGCGTACCCCAATAACGGTTACGGGAAAGACCCCAGTCTTGGATGTTCTCCAACCAGTCGCCGAAGCGTCCCTTACCGATGTTTTCGGGAATCCAGTTGACGGTCGCGTTGTTGGCAAGGAGCTGATCCTTCACCGCCGTCATGCGGATAAACCAAGACTCACGCGCGTAGTAGATCAGAGGGGTGTTACAGCGCCAGCAATGGGGATAATCATGCTCGAACTTGGGTGCGGAGAACAGCTTGCCCTCCTTGTCAAGGTCAACGAGCACGAGGGGATCGGCGTCCTTGACGAACTTGCCCGCATAGGGGGTCTCGGCAGTCATCTCACCCTTGCCGTCCACGAACTGCACGAAGGGAAGGTCGTAGTTTCTGCCGACGCGCGAGTCGTCCTCACCGAAGGCAGGCGCAATATGAACGATACCCGTACCGTCCGACATGGTAACGTAGCCGTCCACGGTCACGAAATGTGCCTTTTTCTTTTGTCTTGCCGCTTCGGCGCCCGTGCAGGCAAAGAGAGGCTCGTACGCCATGCCTTCCAGCGACGCACCCGTCATTCTTTCAAGAATTTCATACGCCGGCGCGTCTTCCTTGGCAAGCGTGCCGAGAACGCTGTCAAGCAGTGCCTCTGCCATGTAGTAGGTGTAGCCGTCCTGTGCCTTGACCTTCACGTAGGTCTCCTTGGGGTTGACGCAAAGAGCCACGTTGGAGGGAAGCGTCCAAGGGGTGGTCGTCCAAGCGAGAAGATAAGCGTCCTCGCCCAAAACGCGGAAGCGCACGACTGCCGAACGCTCCTTGACCGTCTTATAGCCCTGTGCCACCTCGTGGCTGGAAAGGGGGGTGCCGCAGCGCGGGCAATAGGGAACGATCTTAAAGCCCTTGTAAAGCAGTCCCTTGTCAAAAATCTTTTTGAGCGCCCACCACTCCGACTCGATAAACTCGTCGTGATAGGTAACGTAAGGGTCGTTCATATCCGCCCAGAAGCCGACGCGGTCGGAAAAATCCTCCCACATTCCCTTATACTTCCAAACGCTCTCCTTACACTTGCCGATGAAGGGGTCGAGACCGTATGCCTCGATCTGCTCCTTGCCGTCAAGACCCAAGAGCTTTTCCACTTCAAGCTCAACAGGCAGACCGTGGGTATCCCAGCCCGCCTTACGGACGACCTCATACCCCTTCATGGTGCGGTAGCGAGGGATCATATCCTTGATAACGCGGGTCAAGACGTGCCCGATATGGGGCTTACCGTTGGCGGTCGGCGGACCGTCGTAGAAGGTAAAGGAGGGTGCGCCCTCTCGCATCTCCACACTCTTTTCGAAGATGCCCTTCTCGTTCCAGAACTTGAGCGTTGCCGCCTCTCTTTCCTTAAAGCCGAGGCTGGTGGGAACTTTCTTAAACATATTTTCCTCCAAGACTTTTGTCGTTGTTTTACAAAAAAATAAAAGCCTTTCCTGCACGAACAAGAAAAGCAATCTGCCCTTACCACTTATTCCATACCCACGATATGTCGTCCTTTTACGGCGGACTCCCGTCGCGCCTTACTCCGTTCGGGCGCGCGGCTCGGAAGTGATCTTCGATGTCCCTCACCACATGCCGTCTTGCACCGTACACGGCTCGCTGAATGGGCTTTGGGGTCTACTCTCTTCGTCACAGCCTTTGTGATTTTGATTTTTCGTTTTTATATTATAATACATATTTTCCTCTCTGTCAAGTGTTTTTACAAAGTCGCGCCGAAAAATGCGTTTTTTACAAAAAACCTCTTTATTTCTTGAAAAAATTATAGTATAATAATTTGATTAAAGCGATAAGGAGAGATAAAATGAAGCGCAAAGAGGCATTGCCGGAACTGTTATCCCCCGCAGGGAGTGAAGCGGCACTTCTTGCCGCCATCGCGGGCGGCGCTGACGCCGTATATCTCGGCATGCGCGAGGGCGCGTCCAACGCGCGCACCCTTGCCGAAAACTTTGACCGTGAACAGCTCTCGCGCCTCATTCCCCTCGCCCACGCGCACGGCGTGAAAATTTACGTCACGCTCAACACGCTGACCTACGACAGCGAGATCGCCGAGATCGTTTCGCTTGCGCGGTTTCTTTACGAAGCGGGAGCCGATGCCGCCATCGTCGCCGACCTCGGGCTTGCCTATGAGATAAGAAAGGCAGTCCCCCGTCTTTCCTTGCACGCCTCAACACAGGCGTTTACCCATTCGACCCGCACGGCAGAAGCGCTTTCCCAACTCGGCTTTTCGCGCGTCGTGCTCGCCCGTGAGCTTTCAGAGGACAGCATTCGCGAAATTACGGAAAAGGCGGCGTGCGAGACCGAAATTTTCTTGCACGGCGCGCTCTGCGTCAGCCATTCGGGCGAATGCCTTTTTTCCTCGCTCGTGGGCGGCAGAAGCGGCAACCGCGGTGCTTGCGCCCAGCCCTGCCGTCTGCCCTATAACGGCACCTATCCCCTCAGCCTCAAGGACTATTCCCTCGCCCGCCATATTCCCGCCCTGATAGATTCGGGCGTAGCCTCCCTTAAAATCGAGGGGCGCATGAAAAGCCCCGCCTACGTCTTTGGCGTTACCCGCATTTTCCGCCGTCTGCTTGACGAAGGCCGCCCCGCCAACGACGACGAGATGACCGCCCTTGCGCGCATTTTCTCGCGTGACGGCTTTACCGACGGCTATTTTACGGGAAATCTCACAAGCATGGGCGGCGTCCGCCGTGAGGAGGACAAGCAATCCTCCCGCACCGAGGACGTGCAAATTTCGCCGCTTCCCCCCATTCCTCTTACGGCAAGGGCTGTCTTAAAGCAGGGGCGTCCCGCCTCTCTCCTTCTCTCCTTCACCGCCAAAAACGGAAAACGCTATACCGCCACGGCAGAGGGAAGTATGCCCGAACCCGCCCAAAATGCCGCGCTGACACCCGAAAATGTAAAGGATAGGTTAGCAAAGCTCGGTGGCACGGGATTTGCACTCGCAGAAATCGACCTTGCGCTTGACGAGGGGCTGTTCCTTCCCGTCGGTGCGCTCAACGCGCTACGGCGTGACGCTGTTGCCGCGCTTACCCGCGCGCTTGCCGAGTGCGAGGAGGAGAGCCATGCCGCCCCTCTCCCACTTCCTGCCGTTACACACACCGAAGAGGGAAAGCCGCTTCATACCGCCCATATTTACCGTGCCGATACCTTTGCCGCCATGGACACGAGTGGCTTTGATATCACCTTCCTCTCCCTCGAAGCCGCCGCTTCCCTTCCCACAGGCGCAAAGATACCCAACGGCGTCGCTCTGCCGCCCGTGCTTTTCGACCGCGAGGAAGCCCTCATCCGACCGACGCTTCTTTCGCTTGCCGCAAAGGGCGTCAAATACGCCCTCGTCTCTTCCGTCGGACAGATATCTCTCGCACGCGAGTGCGGTCTTGTTCCCTTTGGCGACCTGCGCTTAAATATTGCCAACCGCCCTGCCGCCGCGCTTTACCGCAGTATGGGACTCGTCGGCTTTCTCGCTTCGGCGGAATGCACCCCTGCCGCCGCACGCGCTCTTTCGGGGGCTGTCGTCAGCTACGGAAGACTTCCCCTCATGCTGACCGAGCGTTGCTTCGTCAAGGAGCTTTACGGCTGTGACGCCTGCGGCACAGCAACCCTCACCGACCGCCGCGGCGTTGCCTTCCCCGTGATACGCGAATATCCCCACCGATGCCTCGTCGTCAACAGTCTACCGACCTATCTTGCCGACACAAAGGCACTTGACGCACCCCTTGCCACCCACATGATCTTCACCGTGGAAGAGCCAAAGGAGGCACTCGCCGTCCTATGCGCCTATCGCGCGCGCACCCCTCTTCCCTATCCCGTACGCCGCGCCTTCAAATAACCGAAAGGAGCAACGCTTATGCTCATTCTCGCCTCAAAATCTCCCCGCCGCCGTGAGCTGATCGAAACGCTCGGCCGCCCCTTTACCGTCAAAACGGCAAACGCGGACGAAACCCTCCCTTCGGGTCTGACGCCCGCAGAGGCAGTTACCCTTCTCGCCACGCGCAAGGCGGAGGCGGGCGCCGTGGGTGAATCGCCGGACGACGTCGTCATTGGCGCCGATACCTTGGTTTTTTACGAAAACGAGCCTCTCGGCAAGCCGAAGGATGAAAAGGATGCCGTGCGTATGCTGACCTTGCTCTCGGGCACCGAGCATCTGGTCTTGACGGGGGTCGCCGTCGTGCACGGAGGCGTGACGCTTGCCGCCGCCGATACGACCGTAGTGCGCTTCCGCAAGCTTACGGAAAAGGAAATTTTACGCTACGTAAAAACGGGCGAGCCGATGGACAAGGCGGGCGCTTACGGCATTCAAGGCAAGGGCGGCAAGCTGGTCGAATCCTACCGCGGCAATTTTGACAACGTAATAGGGCTTCCCTGCACGCTGCTCGCTTCCTTGATCGAAACCGCCGAAAAGCGGTATAAAATGAAAAGGATCACCCAAAAATTAAAGGAGATCTATCCCGACGCCGCCTGCGCCTTAAAATACGGCGGCGACCCTTGGCGCTTGCTCGTCATGGGCAGGCTCTCCGCCCAATGCACCGATAAAAGAGTCAACGAGGTCTCCCTCTCCCTCTTTGAAAAATATCCCACCCCCGAAGCGATGCGCGACGCCGACCTTGCCGAATTACAAGAGGCAGTGCGCCCTTGCGGACTTCATATCACAAAAGGGCACGACTTAAAGGAAAGCGCCGCCCTTCTGCTCTCGCGCTTTGACGGCAAGCTCCCCGACACCATGGAGGAGCTGCTTCTCTTCCCCGGCGTCGGCAGAAAAATCGCCAACCTTTTGCTCGGTGACGTCTTCGGCAAGCCCGCTGTCGTGACCGACACCCATTTCATCCGCATCTGCGGAAGGCTCGGCGCCTACCCCGAAACGGAAAAAAATCCCTTTAAGATAGAGCGTATCATGACCCCGCTGCTCTCCCCCGACGAGAGCGCCGACTTCTGCCACCGCATCGTGCAGTTCGGCAGAGACACCTGCACCGCGCGCACGCCGAGGTGCGAGGGTTGCCCGCTTTCTTCCCTTTGCGACCACGCAAAGCAGAAGTAAAGTAAATAAAACTTCACATTTGAGGATATTATGGAAAAGCTGTGCATTTCCCGTCCCATCATCGTTGAGGGAAAATACGACAAGATAAAGCTAGATTCCCTTCTTTCGGCACACGTCATTCCCACGGACGGCTTCGCCCTTTTTAAGAAAAAGGAAAAAGCGGCGCTGCTCCGCCGCTTGGCAGAAGAAAAGGGGGTCATCGTCTTGACCGACGCCGACGGCGGCGGCAAGCAGATCCGCGCCTTTCTCTCGGAAATTTTACCCAAGGAAAAGGTGATACACCTGTATATCCCCGCCGTCGCGGGCAAGGAAAAGCGCAAGACGCAACCGGGAAAGGCGGGACTGCTCGGCGTCGAGGGAATAGACGCTGACACCTTACGCGGCATCTTTGCGCCCTTTGCCGACGGTGCGCCCCAAAAGGCACGCGGCGGCATCACCAAGCAGGATCTTTATGCCGACGGTCTTTCGGGCGGCACGGACGCCCGAAAAAAAAGAGAGGCGCTTTCCCTCGCCCTCGGCTTCCCACCCGATATGACGGCAAACGCTCTGCTTGACGCCTGCAATCTGCTCTATACCAAGGAAGAATACCGCGAAGCGCTCCGCCGCATCGCGCTTTGATACGCCCAAAAGAGACGAAAGGAAAGGAATTCTATGGACATTAGCAATACCTTCTCTGCCGTGCGCGTGCTCTACGACTGTCTCATTAAGGGAAAGCCCGACTTTGCCCAGCTTCCCCCCTCTGCCGCCAAAACCACCCTTTTACTCCCCGCAAAGGAGCCGTTCTTCCGCACGGCTTCTCCGCGCCGTGTCGGCGTTGACGGGGAGAAGCTTCTCGCCTTCGCCCGCGCCGTCTCGGAAAGCCGCGAGGGAAACGTACACGCCGTCACGGTGCTCTCGCACGGAAGATGTGTCTTTGAAGCGGCAAAAGCGGGCTACTCCGCACAAATGCCGCACGCGGCATTCTCGCTTTCCAAAACGGTAACGGGGCTTGCCGTGGGTATGCTTTCGGACGATGGGAAGCTCTCGCCCGACACCCCCGTTCTCTCCTTTTTCCCCGAGCTTAAAGGAAAGCGCATCAGCGCGAAATTCAAGCTTTTGACCGTAGGGCACCTGCTTTCCATGTCGGTAGACCTTCCCTTCAACGAGGTAGGCGTCGTGATCTCCGACAATTACACGAAATCCTTTTTCGAGTCTGCCTTGCGCGGAACGCCGGGAAACGGCTTCGCCTATAACAGCATGTGCAGCTATATTCTCGCCGTTATCGTGACACGCATCACGGGCACCTCTCTCTCCGATTTTTTAAACGAGCGTCTTTTTGCCCCCATGGGTATTCGCAATTATTTTTGGGAAAAATCGACCGAGGGAATTGAAAAAGGGGGCTGGGGGCTTTATCTGCCCGTACGAAGCATGGCAAAGCTCGGTCAGCTTTTCCTTAGTCGCGGTGTATGGAACGGAAGCCGCCTGATTTCGGAAGGCTGGCTGGCTCTCATGTCGGAGCGCCACGCCGAAGTACCCGACACCTTGGGAGACTTTGATTACGGCTACCACCTTTGGCGGCACAAGCAAACCGACAGCCTTCTTCTCAACGGCATGCTGGGACAAAACGTTTGGGTCCTGCCCGAAAAGCAGCTCGTCGTGGCGATCACGGCAGGGGACAGCTGTCTTTTCCAAGACGCGCAGGCACTCACCGCCGCGATGCGAGAGCTTTCGGATATGACTCCCCGCGATACCCTTCGCGCAAAACGAGAGCGCCGTTTTATCGCCCGTCACTTCGGCGAGGAAGCAAGTCTTATCCCGACCTACGTGAGCGCCGAGAGCCGCGAGGCTGAAAAAAAGCTTTTGCCCGCCCTTAAAACGAGCTTTACGCTATCCGAAAACAACGGCGGCGTGCTTCCTCTTATTACGAGACTCATCCAAAACAGCCCGACCAAGGGAATTTCCGCCCTCACCGTCGCACAGTGCCCGAAGGATGCGCGTGTTTTGCTCTTTTCCTTCACCGAGGGGGACGCGACCTACCGTATCGCGGCGGGCAACTGTCGCTTCCTTGACAGCGTTCTCCGTATTCACGGAGAAAAATACCGCGTCGCGGCGGCATACGCCTGGGGGCTCAACGAAGAAAGAGAGCCGTATTTGCGTTTAGAGCTCCGCTTCCCCGCGCTTGCCGACACGAGACGCTTTCTTTTCCGTAAGGCGGGCGACGGATTTTCCGTCACACTCACCGAGCAGCCCGGCTATGAATTCGTCAAAAAGCTGTTAAAGAGTGCCGCCGCCGATAAAAGCGATTTTCTTCAAGCGCTCACACACTCAAAATCTCCCCTTGACATTTTGCTTCGCCGCGTAAGAGCTGTGTTCGCGCCCACGCTCCGCCTCGCGCCCGCAAAAGAGGAAAGCGAGAAAAAGAAGTAAAAATATGGCAAACACTCTTGATTTTTGCCTACCGTTTTGCTACAATGGATAAGACGTGTCAGTGGAACACGTCAAACAGCGCGAAGAGCCACCCTCTTTGCAAAAAATCTATTTCATTTTCCTAATTTCGGAGGTATTGAAACATGGAAAAAATCAAAATGCTCACCCCCCTCGTCGAAATGGACGGCGACGAAATGACCCGCATCCTTTGGCAGATGATCAAGGACGAGCTCCTGCTTCCCTTTGTGGACTTAAAGACGGAGTATTACGATTTAGGTCTGCCCGAAAGAGAGAAGACCAAGGACAAGGTCACCTTTGATTCGGCATACGCCACCAAGAAATACGGCGTTGCCGTCAAGTGCGCCACCATCACCCCCAACCGTCAGCGCGTAGAGGAATACAACCTCTCCGAGATGTGGAAGAGCCCGAACGGCACCATCCGCGCCATCCTCGACGGCACCGTTTTCCGCGCCCCCATCCTGCTCGACTTCATCCATCCCGCTGTCCGCAACTGGAAAAAGCCCATCACCATCGCCCGTCACGCCTACGGCGACATCTATAAGGCGACCGAGTACCGCGTGCCCGACTGCGGCAAGGCAGAGCTCGTTTTCACCGATAAGGACGGCAAGGAAACCTTCCGCGAAACGGTCTACGACTTTGAGTGCGCCGGTGTTTTGCAGGGCTCGTACAACAAGGACAGCTCCATCCGTTCCTTCGCGCACGCTTGCTTCAAGTATGCGCTTTCCACCAAGCAAGACCTTTGGTTCTCCACCAAGGACACCATTTCGAAGCAGTACGACCAGACCTTTAAGCTCATCTTCCAAGAAATTTACGACAATGAGTATAAGGCTGATTTTGAAGCGGCAGGGATCTCCTACTTCTATACCCTCATCGACGACGCCGTAGCGCGCGTGATCCGCAGTGAGGGCGGCTTCATCTGGGCTTGCAAGAACTACGACGGCGACGTGATGAGCGATATGGTATCGACCGCCTTCGGCTCGCTCGCCATGATGACCTCCGTTCTCGTATCTCCCGACGGCAACTACGAATACGAGGCGGCACACGGCACCGTGACCCGCCATTACTACAAATACTTAAAGGGCGAGGAGACCTCGACCAACCCCATGGCGACCATCTACGCATGGTCGGGCGCGCTCAGAAAGCGCGGCGAGCTGGATAACCTCGCTGACCTCGTCGCCTTTGCCGACGCGCTGGAAGCCGCCTGCATCGACACCCTTTCGTCGGGTGTTATGACCAAGGACCTCGTCTCCCTCACCGACGGAAGCGTGAAGGTCACGGCGGTCACGTCGATTGAATTTATCCGCGCCATCCGCGCAAATCTCGAAAAACGCCTCGGCGCGTGACGACATAAAAAAGTCCCGATTGCACAGTTGCCGTAAAGCAGGTATGCAATCGGGGCGTTTTTTATTTTTGTCTTCTGATATCCACGCCGCGGAAGAGGAAGGGATCAAACTCGCCGAACAGACGGCTGGTAATGCGCTCGTCGTATCTCTCAAAGAGATTTTTCTGTCCGAGATTGGTGCTGATGATCATGCTCTTGCCAAGATTAATGCGCGTGTTGATGATGTTGTAAAGCGAAGAAACGGTAAACTGGTTGGTCAGCTCCGCCCCGAGATCGTCCATGATAAGAAGGTCACATTCGAGGTATTTCTCGCTCTTGCTCTCGGTTTCCCCATAGCCACTCTTAAAGCGGTCATGCTCAAAATCGGCAATAATATTTTGCGCCGTTTCGTACACCACGTCAAAGCCGCGCTCAATGGCGCGCTTGGCAATGGCGGTGGAGAGGTGCGTCTTTCCAAGCCCCGTGCCACCCATAAAGAGAAGATTTCTTCCCGTTTTTTCGAAGCTCTCGGCAAAGTCCTTTGCCGCTTCAAGCGCACGTTCGGCATACTTTAACGCTTCACCTTCGTAAAAACGCAAAGAAAAGTTGTCAAAGCCCTGCTTTTTCAAAAGCGCGCCAAGTCCCGAAGAGCGATAGCCCGCCTCAATCAGCATTTGCTTCATGCAAGAGCAAAGCCCCTTTTCAAGCCGCCCCGTGTCACGGCAACGAGGGCAGGTGGGAATGACGTCGGTATAATTCTCAGGAAGCGAGAGAGAGGAAAGAAGCGCTTTTCGCCTCGCTTGAAGAGCGAGATTTTCCTCCTTCAAGGCGGCAACGCGTGCTTTTACGTCCGTTTTCTCCATCGCTACGCGCACAAGGGCAAAGCCCGTGCCCGCAAGACGGCGATCAATCTCTCTGATCTCGGGGCATTTCGCGTAGACCTCCTGCGTACGCTTTTGGGAAAGAAGCTCACCGTCTTGACGGCGTTTGGCAAGAACGCCCTCTACGTATCCGTAATTTTCTTTGCTATAACCCATAACCGGTTCCTTTCCTCGGAAATATTAATCCTTTTTACCGTAGCTGCGGTCGAGCGCGTGCGCGAAAAAGTCGTCCACGTCAAAGGAACGCATCTCGTCCTTTTCCGCTTCCTTCGCGGACTTCTGCGATTTCTTTGCCGCCTTTTCGCTTTTCTCTCTTTCAAGAAGAGCGTTGACGTCCGCCGCCGTTTTACATCCCTCGGTGTTCCATCTCGTAATGATCTTATCCGCATACACGACCGACGCTTTACCCGTCGCGCCCACCGTCATATCGTAGGCAAGCCCGATGAGAGCGTCGTCGTAGCCGTACTCCACACACCAACGAGTAAATGCCTCCACCTCCTTGGTGGAAAGAGCGCGCTCACCGATGCCGAAGAGCTTGCGAAGCGCTCCCTCACGCGTGCGCATGAGGCGATCCTTTTCAATGTACGCCTCCAACTCTTCAAAGGTGAGAACGCCGCGATCATATAGCGAAAACGCCACCTTTTCCACGTAGCGCATCGGCTTTTTCGCCTTCTCTCCGTAGTATTCAAGAAGCAAGCATATGTACTCACAGCTGAAATGAAGCTCCTCGTTAAGTCCCACGAGGATGTTGATATCGGTGGAGGATAGCACCTTGCCGTAGATCTCTTGGCACGCTTCGATAAACGCGGCAAGATTTCCCTTTTCGATCAGTGCCGACAGCTCCGTGCCGGAATAATCGGGTAGCTCGTCCGCCGAGCGAACGGGTTTTTTCTTCGTTTGGGCATTCTTTTTCGCTGCACCGTCGGAAGTGGAAGGCTCTTTTTTCGGCGTATCCTCGGAAGAGAGCGCATCCTTTTTCTTTGCGGCGGCAGTCTTGATCAGTCCCGCACCTCTCCAAAAGGCAAGGGCATCCTTAGCATCCCCCAGCGTCTCTAACCGCGCTGCCGCTTCGATATCCTCAGCGGAAAGCGGGGTATCAGCGGCAAGGATAAGAGCAAGAACGCGAAGCTCCTCATCCGAGGCGGCAAAGAACGCCTCCGTTCTTTCGGGTGCCTTGCCCGAACGAATATAACGCTTCAACGTCCGTCCTCCTTCTCCTTGATAGCATAAAGAAGCATCATGAGCGAGTCGCCCATGTGCATGTTTTCAATAATAATGTCGGGATAGTCGGGGAGCGTCAGCTCTTGATTGGAAAAATTCCAAATTCCCTTAATTCCCGCGGCGGCAAGTCGTCTTGCCTCCCCCTCGGCGGCATCCTTGGGCGTCGTCAAAACGCCAATATCGATGTGCGCGGCACGCACGTACTCCTCAAGCCCCGCCACGTTATACACGGGGATTCCGCCAAAGGTGCGACCGATCACGTTCTCATCCGTATCAAACATGGCGGTACGAACGACACCGCGACGCTCAAACATATGGCTTGAAACGAGCGCTCTGCCAAGGTTGCCCGCACCCACGATCACCGCGCGGTAGCCCTCACTGACACCGAGCAATTCGCCGATCTGCTCGTATAAATATCTGACGTTATAGCCGTATCCCTGCTGACCGAAGCCACCGAAGCAGTTAAGGTCCTGACGGATCTGCGACGCCGTAACGCCCATTAAAAGAGAAAGACGCGCCGACGAGATGCGGAGCTCGTTTTTTCGAAGAAGGTCACCGAGAAAACGGTGGTATCTCGGCAAACGGCGCACGACCGCCGCAGACACCATGCCTCTCTCCGCAACGCTTCTCTTGCGGCGCATCATTCTTTTACGTTGTTCTAACATAGTCCTATTCCTTATCGTTTCATTGAAGCTTACTGCGCGTCGTCCTCGGCAGAGGCGTTCTGCGCGCTTGTGGCAATATGCCCGTCCAAATATTCATAATAACCCTGCGCGGCAATCATCGCGCCGTTATCTCCGCATAGCGAGATGGGCGGCATACAAAGAGTTCTTCCCATTTTCTCACACAAAGAGGAAAGCCTTGCGCGCAAATGGGAATTGGCGGCAACGCCGCCCGCCACGGTGAGGGACGCCGTCGGATATTCCTTCAAAAGCGCCTCTACCTTTTTGGCAACCGATTCCACGGCGGCATAGGTATACGCTGCGGCAAAATAATCGTTTTCAAGAGGGGTACCCGACTGCTCAAAGCGGTGCAAAAGGTTGATGGCGGCAGTCTTCATGCCCGAAAAGGAAAAATCAAGTGAGCCGTCCGCAAGCGCCGCCGAAGGGAATTTATAATACGGGTTTTTGTAAACTTCCGTTTGCTTAAAGGCGGCATAAAAGCCCTCTTCTTTTCCCGTCGCGCGGATAAAGCCCTGCCGCGCCAAGGTGTCAAAGCCTGCCCCCGCGGGATACGGAAGTCCCACGATGCGTCCAATCTTATCAAACGCCTCTCCAATAGCGTCGTCACGCGTTTTTCCCACGAGACGGAAGCGCGTATAGTCCTCGACCGCGAAGAGCGATGTATGCCCGCCCGAAACGACGAGTGCCACGAAGGGAGGCGTGGGCGGCGCTTCGGTCAAATACGCGGCGGCAACGTGCCCCTTGATATGGTCGACAGAAACAAGCGGAAGCCCATAGCGCACCGCAAACGCCTTGGCAAAGGAAACGCCCACAAGAAGCGCGCCGATGAGTCCGGGATGGGTGGTCACGGCAACCGCCGAAAGCTCTTCGGGCTTTGTGCTCGCCGAGGTGAGCGCCTCGCGCGTCAAGGCGGAGATCGCCTCAATATGCGCGCGCCCCGCGATTTCGGGTACGACACCGCCGTAAAGTCGGTGGGTATCCACCTGCGACGCGATGGCGTTTGAAAGAATATGCAGTTTTCCTTTTTCGTCTGCTTCAAGCACAGAGACTGCCGTCTCATCGCAGGAGCTTTCAAAGCCAATGATCTTCATTCGTCACTTTCGTCTGTAAAGACAGGCGTCCTCCGTTGGGTTCTTGTAATAATTTTTTCGCTCTCCCACAAGGGAAAAGCCCAGCTTTTCGTAAAGCGTGCGCGCGGCGGTGTTTGAGACGCGCACTTCAAGATAGGTCGCGTCCGCAAGCGAAAGAAAGCTTCGGCACAAGGCTTCCCCCACGCCAAGCCGTCTTGCTTCCGGAAGGGTCGCAACACGAAGGATCTCCCCCTCGGGCGGTATGACCGAGCCGAGAAGATATCCAACGAATGCCCCCTCTCTCTCCGCAACGAGAAAAGAAAGGTAAGTGCTCTCCACATGTGCCGATATCGCGTTTTCTCCCCACGGATCGGAAAACACGGCATTTTCAAGATCGCTCACATAGGGAATGTCCGAGAAGGTTCCCTTCCGCACCCGTATCATGCTTCTTCTAAATGCAAATCTTCGTTTGCATTTTCTCCTTCTTTCGTATCAATGCACTTGATAAAGCACCTGCGGCGCTTATGCTGTCTTGAAGGAAAGATCTTCCACTGATCAAGAACCTTGTCGTTCATCTCCAACTGCGGTCCCGTTTCCGCGCACATGATGCCTACCCGCCAAGCGTTTTCAAGAAGTCGGTGAATAATAACCGCGTTCACGCCGGAGCCCTGATATTCAGGCGCAACAGCGATCAACAAAAGATTGATCTCACTGCCGTGCTTCAAGGCGCGTAAGGTGGGGATCCACCCAAAGGGGAAAAGCTTTCCTCCCGTCTTGCGGAAAGCGTCCGAAAGACTGCGCACCGCCGCGCCGAAGGCGATCAGCTCTCCCCCCTCGTTTTCCACGAGGCAAGCAAGGTCGGGGTCTATCATGGGAACGAATTTTTTGGCATAATGGCGGATCTGCACATCATCCAGCGGAACTACCCCGTAAAGCGACGCATAGGCACGGTTAACAAGGGCAAAGGCGCGCTCGATATATGGCGTAAAATCCTTATTACGGCGCACCGTCACAATATGGAGATCGTGTCTTTTCAGTGCCCGTGCCGAAAGCTTTTTGAGAAGCTCCGCCGTCTTGGAGTCGTCCTCGGTGCGATGGACGTTCAGCTCTATCCAATCCACGTCCTTCTCATATCCGAGCCGCGTAAGATGCTCCTTATAATAGGGCTCGTTGTAATAGGTGAAGAAAAGGCTCTTTTCTTCAAAGCCCTCGACCAGCATGCCCTCTCTGTCAAGATCGGTAAAGCCGAGGGGACCGTGTATCTCATCACACCCTTTTTCCCTTGCGAACGCTTCAACCGCGGCAAAAAGCGCCGCCGAAACACGCTCGTCGTCGATAAAATCCACTTGGGTAAAGCGCATACGGTGGGTGCCCCAGCGCTCATTTGCGCGAGTGCTGTAAATAGCCCCGATTCTACCGACGATACGGTCACCGGCAAACGCGAGAAAATATTTCGCCTGCGCATAAGAAAAGGCAGGATTTTTGCGCGCGTCCATATCCGCAAGCTCATCTGCGTACATCGGCGGCACATAGTAGGGATTATCGCGGTAAAGCTTGTTTGGAAATTCCACGAAAAGGCGGCGCTCGCGCTTTGATCTGACCTCGCGTACGGTAATTTCGCGCGCCATATCAAAATTTTGATTCTTCATGGCGGTCCCCTCTCCCTTCTTTTTCGACAAGCGACAATACTACAACAATCATTTTATCACAAATTTGACAGAAAATCAAGAGGGAGCGCGCCGTTTCGGAGATTTCTTCAACTTTTTCGTATTTTTCCACCCCTTTTCCTTGATTTCTTCACGAAAGTGTGGTAAAATAAAATGGTATAGGTATAAAATCCGCAAGGAAGTAAGAACGGTGGTGGAAAGACGGCATGTTTGGATACGTAAAGCCGCGGGCAGATGACCTGCTCGTCAAGGAATACGCCTTCTTCCGCGCCGCCTATTGCGGCGTTTGCCGCGCAATGCGTAAGGAAACGGGATTTTTCTCCTCCTTCGCTCTCTCGTACGACATCGTTTTTCTCGCCGTATGCCGTATGCTGCTGACCGACCGTCACACCTGTGCCAAGCGTTGCCATTGTATCGCCCACCCCTGCCGTGCGAAAAGCTGTCTCACAGAAAACGAGGCACTTTCCTTTGCCGCGCGCATCTCGGCGGTACTGCTTTACGAAAAATGTCTTGACGACAAAAAGGATAAGGGCAGCCACAGACTGCGCGCCCATCTGCTTCTACCCATTTTCCGCAAGGCGGCAAAGCGCGCCCGTCTCCCCTTCTTATCGCGAGAGACCGAGGAATGCCTTTCGGCGCTTGCCGATTTGGAGAGTGCGCGCGTGCCTTCCATCGACGAGCCTGCCGCCGTCTTCGGCGACCTCTTGGGTCTTTGCTTTGCCGAGGGTCTTTCGGGCGAGGAGCACGCTCTCTTCTACGACGTCGGATATCACCTCGGTGCCTTCATCTACGCCGCCGACGCAGCAGACGACTATCGCACCGATAAAAAAAGCGGAAGCTATAACCCCTACGTCCTTTTATATCCCGACGGAAAGGACTTTGAAAACGGCATCCCCGATACGGTCAAGGCGTCTCTCCTTCTCACCCTCGAAAAGCTTGGCGAGGCGGTAGAAAAGCTTCCCTTTAAGGGCGATGCCACATTGGAAAATATCATCAAAAACACGGTATATCTTGGGCTTCCCGACCGCATAGACCTGCTCGGAAAGCCGAAAAGCAAAAATAAAAATCAATCTGTGGGAGGAAACCATGACAGATCCTTATAAAATTCTCGGTGTCTCGCGCGACGCGACGGACATCGAGATCAAAAATGCCTATCGCGCCTTAGCAAGAAAGTATCACCCCGACAACTACGCCGACAATCCCGATATGGCAGAGCTTGCCACCGAAAAGATGAAGGAGGTCAACGAGGCGTACGACGCTATCACGCGCGAGCGCAAGGGCGGGGCTAAGGGCGGCGCCAAAACCGCTACCTACGCCGAGATCCGCACCATGATCAACGCGCGCCGTATGCGTGAGGCAGAGGCGGCGCTCTCCCGCATTCCCCTCGCCGACCGTACCGCAGACTGGCACTTTCTCGAATCACTCGTCCTCATGCACCGCGGCTACGTCAACGACGCGATGCGCGAGCTGGAAACGGCTTGTGAAATGGAGCCCGGCAACATGGAATATCAGCAAGCGAAGCAGATGTTCAACCAGCGTGCCGCAGGCTACGGCAGAACCTATTACGGCGGTACGACCAACTACAATCAGGGTGGCTGCTCCTCTTGCGATGTTTGCCAAGGGCTTATCTGTGCCGACTGCTGCTGTGAGTGCTTGGGCGGCGACCTTATTTCCTGCTGCTAAATGAAAAGCACGAAAAAGCTTACCGTAACGGCGTTGCTTTCGGCGCTTGGCACTGTACTGCTCACTCTGGGCTCTCTCCTTGAAGTGCTGGACCTTTCGATGGCGGCGATCGTTTCCTGCTTTGTCGTCTTTTTGCGCATTGAGCTCGGCGGAGCGTACCCCTATCTCTTTTGGGCGACAACCGCTCTTTGCTCGCTTGTTATCATGCCGTCAAGCTCGGCAGGGCTTCTCTTTGCGCTTCTCGGGCTCTATCCGCTGACCAAGGCGATTCTTGAACGCCGCCCCCCCATCGTCGAATGGACCTGCAAGCTCCTGCTTGCCGGCGGTATTCTCACCGTGTTCGTTTTGGTCGCCAAATTTGTCCTGCTTCTGCCCGACGCAATTCTGACAGGCTGGCTTCTTCCCATTTTTCTGACCGTCGCTCTCACAGCGTTCGTTTTGTACGACATCGCACTTTCGCGCCTCATCCTCTTTTACGGACTTCGCATCCGTCCGCGCATCGCGCGCTTCTTAAAATAAATTTCCCTTTCATGCAAAGGATCAGCTATGAAAATCGGATTTGTTTCTCTCGGTTGCTCAAAAAACCTCGTAGACACCGAACGCATGCTTTATCTGCTTGCCGAAGCAGGGTATGAGATCACCCCTGAGGCAGAGGAAGCAGAGATCATCGTTTTAAACACCTGCGGCTTTATCGAGTCCGCAAAGAGTGAGTCGATCGAGAATATTCTCGACCTCGCCTCCTTAAAATCCATCGGCAATCTTCGCGCCCTCATCTGTACGGGTTGTCTTGCGGAACGCTACCGCGAAGAGATTATGGAAGAGATGCCCGAAGTGGATGCCCTGCTCGGTGTCGGATCGCTTGAAAAGATCGTCGAAGCGGTCGAGCAGGTCGCGCGCGGCGAAAAATACACCGCCTTTCTTGACAAGGAGCAATCTCCTTTGGGTGGCGACCGTGTTTTGACCACCCCCGAATATACCGCCTACCTTAAAATTGCCGAGGGATGCGACAATCGCTGCACCTATTGCGCGATTCCCCTCATCCGCGGAAGAATGCGTTCGCGCCCCATTGAGGATATCGTTGCCGAGGCGCGCGATCTGGAACGGCTCGGGGTCAAGGAATTAAATCTTATCGCGCAGGACACGACGCGCTACGGCCTTGATCTTTACGGAGAATACCGCCTTGCGGCGCTCGTGAAAGCCATCACCGAGGCAACAGACATTCCTTGGATCCGTCTGCTCTACTGTTATCCCGACAAGATCACCGATGAGCTGGTAGATGAATTAAAAAACAATCCCCGCCTTGTCAAATACATGGATATTCCCATTCAGCATATTTCCTCTTCCGTTCTTCATAGAATGAACCGCCACGGCGACGGGGACACGATCAAGGAAGCAATCGCGCGTCTGCGCGCCGCCGTCCCCGACATCACATTGCGCACCACCGCGATGGTGGGCTTCCCCGGTGAGACAGAAGAAGATTTTGAAGAGCTTTGTGCCTTTATAAAGGAAACACGCTTTGACCGCTTTGGCGGCTTCACCTTCTCTCCCGAGGAGGGAACCGAGGCAGCTCTTCTCCCGCATCAGCTGGACGAGGAAATAAAGCAAGCGCGTCTTGACGCCTTAATGGAAATTCAGCTTGACATTTCCGCGGAGATGCAAGCCAAAAAGGTAGGCGAAGAGATTTTGGTGCTTGCCGAGGGATATGACGTTCCCGCAGGCATTCATTACGGAAGAAGCGCCGCCGACGCCCCCGACGTGGATGGGAAGATCTATTTCTCCTCCCCCAAGCGCATCGCTCCCGGTACGTTTTTGCGCGTTAAGGTCACGGAGGCGCTTGATTACGACCTCATCGGAAAAGCTGTTTTCGATTGATGTAAATATTTATTTGCAAAACCTGCTTTTAGAAAGGACTACCCATGGCAAGAAAAATGAACGTTCCCAACACACTCTCTCTTTTGCGCGTATTCCTAACCCCCATCTTCATGTTAGCCGCGCTTCTTTTGCAATCCTTCCCCGTTTGGTGCAGAATTTTCCCCGCACTTCTCTTCCTTGCCGCCGCTATCACCGATATGCTTGACGGCAAGATCGCAAGGAAGCATAACATCATCACCGATTTCGGGAAATTTATTGATCCGCTTGCCGACAAATTTATGATCTTCGGCGCCTGCATCACCTTTCTCGTCATTGACTCCGCAACCGCGCCCGTCTTCGTCTGGGTCTCTGCCGTCGTGATGCTCCGCGAGCTTGCCGTCACGTCGCTCCGTCTTGTGGTGGCAGGGCAAAGCGGTATCGTTGTCGCCGCCTCCTTCTTTGGCAAATGTAAAACGGTCACGCAGGTCGTAGCCGTAATGGTGATGTTTCTTGAGCCCGTGCTCGCTTGGCTTTCTTCCCTCATTTCCCTTGCGCCCCTTACCGCCTTCTTTGGAAACCATGTGCTTTCCTATATCGCCATGGCGGCAATGGCAATCACCACCGTTGCCTCGGGCGTTGACTACATGAAGTCTTATTTCCCTTACATTGATACCAACAAATAATGAAAACGGGGCTTTCAGAGAAAAAGCCCCGTTTCTTTCGGCGTGCCGCTTTGGCACGCCTTTTATTTTATTTGCCGTAAAAGCTTCGCCATACGGCGCGGAAGCTCGGAGGGAAGAACACCGTATTCGGAAAGCTCCGAAGCAAGGCTCTCACCTGCCGCACCGTGCAGATACGCCCCCAGGGCAAGTGCCTCGGTCGGCATTACCCCTGCGGCAAGCAAGGCACCCACAGCACCCGAAAGCACATCGCCGCTGCCGCCCTTGGCAAGCGCCGACGAGCCGGTGGTGTTGATATACAGTCGCTCCTTGTCGCAAACAAGAGTCCCTGCCCCCTTCAAAAGCAAGGAAACGCCCCATCTCTCTGCGTATTCCATACAAAGCCGCATACGGCTTCTCTGTACCTCTTCCGCCGTTTTACCAATTAACCGCCCAAATTCAAGCGGATGCGGCGTCAAGGCAAGCGGCCGCTTTGCTGATGCAAAAAAAGCATCCACGTCAGGGGCATAAGCGGCGATTGCGCCCAAGGCGTCCGCGTCTAACAAAAGCGGCGCGCCCTTTCTTTGTACGAGCATAGAAAGAAAGGTGTACAGAGCTTCGCTCACCCCTGCACCGGGGCCCACCAAAACGGCAGTCGCCGTGTCGCAGGCATCACATTTTCGCGTCATCTCCTCGCACGTCCAAGAGGCAATAGGCGCCGTCTCGTCAAACAAAAGCTCCGGCAACCGCCGCCCCACCGTTTGTATCACCGCTTCCTCGGTGGTGAGGGTGAGAAGCCCCACGCCCATTCTCAAAGCCCCCTCTGCCGCGAGGAATGCCGCGCCGCGATATTTTCTTGACCCGGCAAAAACATGCAGCCGTCCAAAGCTACCCTTGTGGCTGTTTTGCGCGCGATGAGGCAAATACGCCTTTGCAAATTCTCTATCGACCGTTTCTCCTGCAAAGCAGTCCGCAAACGCCGTAGCATCAATTCCAAGATCAGCGTATGCAAGACGTCCGCAATATTCTCTCGCGGGATAGGAATACAGACCTCTCTTGGGAAGGCTAAGCACCAATGTCGCATCCGCGTGCAAAGCTCCCTCTGTCACCTCTCCGAAATCGGCATCCACGCCAAGCGGCACGTCGACAGCAAGCTTATATCCCCGCTGACGTTCAAGCCAAGCACAGACCTCTCGCGCTCTTTCAGAGAGCACTCCCACTGCTCCACTTCCCATCACCGCCTCTACGATGACGGCGGCACCGCTCTCCGTATTCAAAACATCTATTCCGCGCGCGTCACCGACCGTATCGCGATACTCGGCAAGAACGGCACGACCGCCTTCGCTCCTCTGGCCTTTGCCGAAGACGTCAACAACGCTCACCTTGATGCCGTGGGCATGAAGCGCAAGCGCCGCCGCATAACCGTCAGCACCGTTGTTTCCGCCTCCCGCAAGAACGAGCACCTCCCCCTTTACGGGAAGACTTAAAATTTCCTCGGCAATTGCATCGCCCGCCATACGGATCAACCGATCCTCGGTGATGCCGCGAATTTTTATCCAAGCATCATCAATAAGCGGAATGCTATTTGGTCTTACCAGCTTCAAAAACGCATCCTCCTTTGGCGTATTTGGTCGTTTTATCTATGATCAAAAGGTATTTCGAAGCATTTTATCAAAAAATTTAGAGTGATTTTATAGAAATTTGCCCAAAAACCTTTACTTTTTTTAAGTTTTTTAGTATAATAGTAATAGAAAAGATCATTATCCACGAAAGGAGAACTCATGAAAAAGACTATCATTACTATTGCCCGTCAGTATGGAAGCGGCGGACGAGAGATCGGCGAACGCGTGGGAGAACTCTTGGGGATTCCCAAATACGATAAAGAATTTGTCACCATGGCGGCGGAAAAGGAGAATTCTCTCGATCCGCACGCACTTGAAAAGGTAGATGAGAGAGCGACCAGTAGCCTTCTCTACACGCTGGCGATGGGCTCCAACATGTTTCATTCTCCCCACATTTCGCCTGCGCTTCCTCTCAACGATCGCCTTTTTGCCATTCAATGCTCCATCATCCGCAGTCTGGCGGAGGAGCAATCCTGTATCATGATCGGCAGATGCGCGGACTATGTTCTTCGTGAAAACCCCGACCGCCTTTCGGTGTTCATCTATGCGGATCTGGACGCACGCAAAAAGCGTGTTGCCGCACGGCACGACGTAAAGGAAAGCGAGGCTTTGGACATCATCAATAAGACCGATCGCCGTCGCGCTTCCTATTACAATTTCTACACAGGTAACAAATGGGGCAAGTATGACAACTACCATATCGCCATTAACAGCGCCGTCCTCGGAATTGAGGGCACAGCACAGCTGATCGCCGATATGGCAAAGCGCCGCGCTGAAGAATAAGCGCAAACGGTTATAACTCGAACCGCAGGGCAAAGCCCTGCGGTTTTTTGCATTAAAAAACAGATCCTGTCACAGCATCACGGGCAAGATCTGTTTTTTGTGTTACATCCAATGATCCCCGTTTCACGGAAGATTTTGTCATGTAGAAATCGTTTTAATTTATCGTAATGTAGGGATTGTGCTCGAAGACAAGCTTTCCGTTCTGAATTTGAGCAACATGAACAGAGATGATCTTGCCATCCAGATAAATGCCCATCGCATCCGAGGGGGTCTTGCCTGCGGGCGGCTCGGCATAGATCTTTTTTCTTTCAAAGTCGTCACTGGAGAAGGTGATCTTCCAAGGAGAGGTATAATATGCGGTAGGCAAGACAAAGTAATTGTACTTTGAGTCATGCCCCACAAGAACGACCTGGTCGAGAAAATCGCGCATGAGAGATAATTGTGTGTTTGTGTAGGGACTATGGGTGCTTCCAATGCTCTCTAAAACAAGATTATCATAGGATTCGTCTCTGTCGTTATAAGCATCGAGAATAGTTAAGAGAATGCTACGCGAATTGTTTGTCTGATTAAAGGCAGCGTACACCGTACCCACCGAACCGTCGGTGTAGGTGAGCTTCATATAACCAACGCCCGAATACTCTAACGTGTAGTTGCCCTTCAAAATGTTTCCGACAGAACCCGCGATGGTTGACGTAGTCTCGGTCGTTTTGTAAAAAGCGGTCGCGGGAACGTCTATATATTGCGTGCGTCCCTTCGCGGCAAGCGCTTCCAGGGTGAATTCCCCCATCGCATCGGTAACGTATCTCGCAGGAACAATATAAGTACCAAAGGAAATCTTGTCTTTTCCGCCTAAAATCGCGGCAAGCGCTTCATAATCTGCGGTATTGATGGTGCTGGTAAAGCGCAAAGACACTTGGTTATCGCGCAAACGCACCGAGCACCCCGTATCGGTCACAAAGGAAGCGGAAACAGCATGAAAGGTCACGTCTCCCGTAACGCCCGTGCAAACAGCACCGGCGGGCAAAAAGACGTTCTCGCCGTTTACAACACCCTGCCAGCCGCAAAAGCCTGCCACCGTGCCGGGGGCATTCACGAGCGTAACGCTGCCGTTCGTAATGGGCGCGGTAGAAACCTTGCGGCCATCCACCATAAAGCTGGCAGTACCCACGCCATCGTCCGCCGTTACAGGAAACGCGCAAAGGATAAGCGACAACACAAGCATCCACAGAAAAAAGGAACGCTTCTTCATTTTCATATAAGCTCCTCACAATCAAAAATCAAGAAAGGACGCCGAAGCTCCCTCCTATATCATTATACATGATAAGGATAAAAAAATCAAGCCCCAATTTCGCGCCGAATTCCAAGGCAGCGCAAAGCAAAGCCGAACCCTCCGACATTTTGCAAAGCATACCGCGCGCGAATTTTCTTTACAAGGACGGACGCCCCTCAAAAGAAGAGACATGTTCCACCGAGAGCACCCCAACGCATGAGGCAAAACTGTCAGGCTATTTCAATCCGTTTTCCGCGCAGGGCAAGCAACAACAGCGTGCCAAGCGCTCCCGTGGTGATAGCCTCTCCGATGCCCACGGTCAAAACGAGATAGGGGTACGCATCAGGAACACCGTAAACGAAGATCAAAAGCAACGGAATCAAAAGCGCATTCAAGATAATGTTGGGTAAAGGAGCAAGAAGCACCCCAAAGCGGAAGCGCGCCGCGCCGCGCATCCTACGGCAAAGCATGGCGGCAAAAAGCGTCACAAGACTGCCAAACAGTACATCCAGCGGATGCCCGCCGCAAAGAAGCGAGGACAAAAAGCAGCCGACAAAAAGCCCGGGGACCGCCGCGCCGGACACAAACGGCAGAACGGCAAGCGCCTCGGAAAGACGAAGCTGAATCGCCCCTTTATCCAGTCCAAAAGCGTAAGAAACCATGGTAAGGGCAGTGTACAGTGCCGCGATCACAGCGGCGAGCGTAATCATTTTAGTTTTTTGCGACATTCTCATAGAATAAAAAAAGGCAAGGGAAGGCTTGCCAACCTCCTTAGTTTTGTTTTTCGTGAGGATAGGATCTCGAACTCACGGTATTAAAATGAAAAGAACAAAAGGCACCCTCCACGCAACAGCGCGGAAAAGCGGAAAGCGCACCTTTGAAAAGCAGGGTTTTCTTTTGCCCCTCTTTCGGTAAAGAGAGGCTGTCGCCGTGCGACAGCCTCTCGGAGATTATACAAATTGCGTCACCGATTAGATACCAACGGGGTAAATTACAATGAACTGACCCTCGTTTTCTGCGTCGGGAATCATGATCTGACCGTTGTCGTAGGAAGCAACCTTGATTGCCTCTGCAACCGTGTTTGCAGCTTCCTTCACCACAGCGAGGTTCGCTTCGAGAAGCTCGTCATAGTTGAAGTTCGACTTGGTTACAGACTCACCATCGATGGTAACAACGTCTTTGTAGTTGAACTGAGCGTTGGTGCTAAGGAAATCGATATAGAAGTTCTTGCACTCGGTGAGAAGCTTACGGAACGCGGTTTCGTCGGTAGAAATCTCGCCCTCACGAATCAGCCATGCAGCATTGATGATCTTGTCGGACTGAACGTGTCTTTCCTCAGCATATGCAAGTGCTACGTACGTATCCATGAAGCCAACCAGAGCCTTTTCGTTGCCGTTACCGTCTACGGTTACCGCACCGGTCGTAGCATCCTTGGAATCCTGAATCACGTCGGTGTAAATAACGCCTGCGGTGGTGGTGTTTTCCTTAGCAAAATCGCAGTAAAGCTTGTAAGCCTTCTTCAAGGGAGCCTCAGCGCTCTCGTAGTCGCTGCGGATTACGTCACGGCCTGCGCCTTCGTTGTAATCCTTAAGGATACCCTCGTAAAGATCGATTGCAGCGTTTGCAGCGGCAGCCATCTCGATGAGCTTGGTGTGCTGTGCACGAGCAGCCACGATCGTGTCCTTGGTAGCGTCAACGCCGTCAACAACGAAGTACTCGTTGTAAACTTCCTCACCGTAGTTTGCAAGATATGCAGCGAGTGCTTTCTCAGCAGTCTCGATCACAGCGTTGGAGTCAGCATCGGTGTAAGAGTAAACGATATCGCCGATAGCGGGGATTTTTGCAACCTCTTCCTTCACCTCGAATGCATCCTGAGCGTAGGTCGCTTCAATAAGCTTTGCAAGGTTGGGAACGAAGTACTTCACTACGTAAGCCTCGTCGATCGCGTAAGCGGTCCAAGTAGCGTCAGCAGCCGTGAAGACGCCCTCTGCGGTAGCAGCGGCATAAACAACGTTTGCAAACTCCTTGTCGTAAACGAGGTTGTAATAGATCTCATCAATATCAGTATCCAGGCTAAATACGCCTGCGCCGGTGCCCCAGGTCTTAAGAGCGACCCAAGCAGTGTCGATAGCGGTTGCCTTTGCGGCGCCGTTATCAGCAGGGATAGCATCGATAGCGTTCTTAACAGCAGCAGCGTTCGCGCGGATGGTAAGAAGCTCGTTGTATCTGGTCTCGATCTTAGTAAGAATAGCGTCAACGAGGATCTCGCCGCTCTTCACGCCGTATTCCCTCTTAAGGGTCTCAAGACCGGTAGCACCGAACTTAGCCTCAGCAGCGTCGAAGTAAGCCTTAACAGTCTTGATGAGCTTGTCGGTAGCATCCTGATAGGTAACAGCCTCAGCGCCCTCGCCCTCGACGATCACGTCGTCAACATACGCACCGTTATCAAGCTTGTATGCGGTAGGATAAATGGTCGTACCTGCCTCAAGAAGAGCAGCTGCCTTGTCAACGTCGGTTTCAAGAAGAGCGCCGATCTCAGTTTCAAGAGCAGTCTGAACACCGTCAAGGTCGTAGGTAAGCGTGATGTACTTGGTCCAGAAGGAGAGTCTCTTCTCGATCTTGGGATACTTACCGGTAGCGAGGTTCATCGCTGCCTCATAATCGTCATCCGTGATCTCGGGAGGCGTCATTTCGTGAGCAGTCTTAACGATCCCCTTCAACATATCGGTTCTTGCCTGATACTTCTCGATGAGTTCAAGGAGAGCGATCTTGTCAAAGATCTGACCGCTTTCGCCGGCTTCCTTATCCTCGAGGTAGTTCTGCTCAGCAAGCTTGTTGTCAACAGCGGCAACGAAAGCAGCGAAGTAGCCCTCAGCCTCTTCAACGGTGCTTGCAGCCTTGATGTTGGCGATCGCATTGCCCTTCTGGGTCAGAACGTCCTGCAAGAAGAGGTCAGCAAGCTTCTCGATCTTTGCCGAAAGAGCAGCATCGGTGTCAAGCTTTGCAACGATAGCAGCCTTCTTGCCAAGGTATGTAGCAAGGTCATCCGCAAAGTTCGCCTTTACCGTGTTGATCGCGTCAACGCTGGTAGCCTCGTTGATCTTTACGGTATAGTCACGGATAAGAAGGTCTACACCCTTGTCGGTGTTGTTGGCGATAACATCCGCGTTCTTGGAAAGATCAGCCACAGCAGTTGCCTTCTCGGCAGCGTGAGGATCCTTCACGGTCACGGGGATATAACCGACAACGGTAGCACCGTTCTCGGAGTAGGTCACGCTAACAGACTTCGTGCCGAGCGTAAGGGGAGCGTTACCCACCATATCCTGAGTCACGTCCACCGTCTCAAAGGCACCGTTGTCATAAGCGACCTTGATCTTGGCGCCGGTGCAATCAAAGGTATCCCCAAGATTGTACTCGACCTTTGCTGCCGACTCGGCTACGTATTCAATGCCGGTCGGAGTAGCTTTACCGCACGAAGCGAAGCAGAACACAAGCACTGCAAGGAGTGCGAGCGCAACTGCAGCATACTTAAACTTGCGGGTTTTGCCAGTTCTTTCTTTCGTAAGCATAATTGCCTCCATGTAAAATAAAGATTTGATAACTGTATTGTACACGATATCTCTAAAATATGCAATAGTTTTTTACGAACGGTCGAAATATCGCATGAATGGGAAGAAAAAAATGGGGCTATTTTCTTTTTTCTCTGACTGCTTCCAAAATTGGTTTTTTCAGGAAAATTTACGTACCGAAGTGCTCTTCAAAAACAGCTTTCGCCTCTGTATAACGGTTTTTTGCCACCGTCACCTTGTCGCCGTTTTGCATTTCAAAATAGTAGTGCCCGATTTTTCGGACGTATTGAAGATTGACGATGAAATTGCGATGCGCGCGGTAAAAAAGCTTTTCGGGGAGAAATTCGGAAATCGCGCTGAGCGAACCGATCCCCTCCACCGTCTCCCCCTTGCCGTGAAAAAAGAGTCGATTGCCGATCACCTCAATGTAATAAAGCGCCTCGCGGGGAATGATAGCCTCGCCACCGTCCACCGTCATGCAACGCACGGTAGGTCCTGCCTCGCGCCGTTTATGCATAAGTCTTGAAAGCAAAGGGTAAAGACGCTTGCGTTCCGCCCGCTTCAAAACATATCCCAAGGGAAAAACGCCGTACGCCGCAAGCGCGTACTCCTCTTTTGCCGTAACAAAAACGATTTCGGTATCCTCGTGGTAAAAGCGAAGCTTTCTCGCAAGCTCGATCCCGCCCGTGCTTCCGATCTCCGTTTCGAGAAAGACAGCGTCAAACGGCCTCGTCTTTGCCACCTCAAGAAGCAGACGCGCACTGCGATAGCTGTCCACAGTACAAAATATGCCCATATCCGAAGCAAGGTGTTGCAGTTTAACGACAAGCTCCTGCGCGTCGGCGACACTTGGGTCGCAAACAGCAAAGCGCATCATGCGGATCGCCTCCTTCAAAAATTATTTTTTCTTCCTATTTATATTATATAGGGGCTAAATTTTATTTGCGGCTTCAATATTTCGCGAAATCCTCGCCCAAAAGCGCCGCATAGCCGATACGGAAGGCGCGTGCAGCACGGGCGCATTCCTCCTCCGTCCCCTGGGTCATTTTGGGGTAAAAATAGCGATACAGCTCTCCGCGCGCGGTCATCTCACGCAAAAGTGAGCCGAACTCATCCGTAGGCACCGTTCGGTCATCCACCCAAAGAGAGTAAACGCCGTAGTCCCAATTTTCCACCCCTTCGAAATGCGCGTGAAGCGGAACCGAGCCACACAAAACGACGCGCAAAACCGTTTTCGCGCCGTAACCGCATTTGGAAATACGTGTCTTCAAGCGTTCCCGCACCTCTTCGACCGTCGCAAGGTGAGAAACGTCAAGACGCTCCGCCGCGTAAGTGTAGGTGTCGAGAGGAATGCGGCGCGCGTCCACCGACCAGCCGCCATCACAGCGTGCCGCCGAAATGCGAATATATCCGCCGCTTTGTTCTGTGGCCTTGATGTCGTCACGCCCCTCAAAAGAGCCGCTATAAGCATAGACGCTTTCCCCCACGCGATGAAAGCCGTCGTGAATGCCGCCCGATAAAGCAGCATAATGCGCGCCGAAGGCAGCGAGTGCCTCCTCATCCACGGGAGCCTCTCCTTTGTCCGAGCCAAGACGGGTATAGCCGCACACCAGCGCGAATCGGTCGCCCGCCGTTTTGCGTAAGCCGCTGAGCGGCGCGTGTGTGCAGGTATCGGAATGATACCCCCAACCGTAAACGGTAAGCGGAAGCTCCGGAAACGCGTAGGTGCCAAGCACCTCCTCCAAAAAAACATGCACGTTGCGCGGAAAGCGCCTGGAGCGATAAATACTCGTTTCATTATAAGGATCAAAGGGGCCCGGCGCGATGACAAAATGGCAATTGGGTCTTTTTTCAAAGGCGCGAAGCAAAAAGGTGAGTGTTCCGTCACCCGCATATCTGCCGTCAATGAGATTTCCGCTGAAAACGACGACGTCTGCCTGTTCCTCGTCTACGCGCTGCAAGAAGGCATCAAAGGCTTCCCTTAATTCCTCGCGGCGATGCTCCTTGGTATCGCGACGCAAGCGACCGACAGGGCCGTCCAAAAAAACGTCACCCACGTGTAGGATCGTCAGTCCGTCTCGCGACGATGCGCCGGGCGAATCGGTTCGGATCTCTTTTTCCTTATCACTGCTTGAATCCACCGCGTCTCCCTCCTTTTCTTTACCTATTTATTATACATATGGTTGCCGTATAAAGCACAGCAAACGAAGGCAATCGCGATATTGCGTGCCTCCCACGTCTCTATTTTACCATATTTCCCTATCAAAATCAAGAACTTTCCCCGACAAATGCAAAAACTTTTGCGCGTGGGCAGCCTTCCTCGTCGTTTCGACGAAATTATATTTTTTTCTCCTTTTCTATTGATTATTGCGCGCACTTCTGCTATAATATGGGTAATAGACCTTGGCAGAAATCCTTTTGCCATAAAATTCTTTAAAAAGCGGGGCAAATTTTATGTTAAACATGGCTGTACGCAATACAAAAAAACTGATCCGCGAGAAATCGCGTGAGCAAAATATCCGCATCGGCAGGTTTTTTACCAAAAAAGGAACTGCCGCTTTGATGTCCGTTATGTGTCGAGCGTCTGATACCGAAACCGTTTCCATCCTTGATCCCGGCGCGGGCACAGGCATTCTTTCCGCCGCCCTTCTTGAACGTCTTTGTCTCTCCGCAACACCGCCCAAGACGGTGGAGCTCGTTTGCTTTGAAAACGACGCAATGATGCTCCCCATGCTTGAATACAATCTTATTCGCCTGCGCCGACGCGCGCGCCACGACTTTGGCGTAAAGCTGGTCTATAAGATCCGTACCGAAAACTTCATCCTCTCCGCCGCGGACGAGCTCGGCGGCTGCTTTGATTACGTCATCGCCAACCCACCGTCCGAGCTGCTCTCCAAGGACTCCCCCGAAGCCGTCGCCCTCTCCGCGCTCTGCGCGGGCGCTACCGATATCGCATTTCTCTTTGCGGCAATGGGCATGAAAATGTTGAAGCCCGCGGGCGAAATGATAACCATCCTTCCCACAGCCTATGCGCGCGGCGTATATCTCGATCGCATCCGACTTTATATGATGAGCGAGGGACACATCGCAAGGCTTCATCTTTTTGCCGCGAAGGGAAAAGCAGAAAAGCCCGACGCCACCAAGGACGAAATGATCGTAAAGTTCATCAAGAGTCCCCCCGCCGAAGGGCAACAGATCTCCATCTCATCCTCGTACAGCGACGGTGACGGCGGCGACATTACACAGCTCCCCCCCTTCCCCTACGAGCACATCGTAAACGAGAAAAACGGAACGCTTCTCCTTTTAAAATCCAAGGAGGAGGCGGAAATTCTTTCGCGTGTCGAATCACTCCCCGAAACAATGGGCTCTCTCGGTCTTCGTATGCGCACAGGGCTAACGCTTGAGTCTCGCTACCCCGACAGCCTGCGCGACGAGCCCTCGGACGAAGCCATTCCTCTAATTCACCCAAAAAGCATTCGTGACGGTCTTGTGCATCTGCCAACCGAAAAATACATCGTGCCGGTCATTCCCTCCTTGGCGCAAAAGAACAAAAACATGCTCTTTATCAAGCGCGTGCCCGCAAAGAGCGACAAGCGCCATCTTCTCTGCGGCGCTTACCTTGCCTCGCAGCTTCCTCGAAACGGCAAGATCAGCACGCACAACAAGCTGAACTATATTGATTATATCGACGACCGCGAGATGGATCCCGCCATGCTGTTCGGGCTTTACGGCGTGCTCACCTCCGACCTTTATGAAAAGTATTGCACCATTCTCTCCAAAGCGCCGCAAATCAACGCTACCGACTACGGAAACCTGCCGCTTCCCGACGCGAAGACACTGCGCGAGATCGGCAACCAGCTCCTTCTTTCTCGTCTTCTGACGCCGAAGGTCTGTTCCGTCGTGGTGCAAAACGCCCTTCGCCCCAAATCAGGGCGTTCGTTTTAACGTTTGACCGCCTTAACCTTAAAAAAATCATCTTTTTTTCAAAACCTCTTGCTTTTTTGAAAAGTGTATGATATAATGTACCTACTGTAATATGCGATTTTATGGAATTTTAAGAATCGCAAGAGGAAAAGAGTTATATTTAGGAGGCTTTATGGTATTCTTTCAAATCGCCCTCTTACTCGTGGGCGTGGTTTTAACGGTTGCCGTACTGATGCAGCACGGCAAATCCTATGGTCTGTCCGGCACGATCACGGGCGGCGCCGAGACCTTCTTCGGCAAGGAAAAGGGCGGTCGTATCGACAAGCTTCTTGCACGTGCCACCACCATTCTCGGTATCGTTTTCGTCGTTCTCTCGCTCGTAACCTTCTTGGTGCAGCCCGGTAGCAAGTCCGACGGCAGCTACAGAGGCAAGTATTCCAGCATCAGCTTTGCGGAGAATGCTACGCAAGAGGTACCCGGCGTAGAGGACGCACACAACCACTAATACGAAAGAGGCTGTCTCATTAAGAATAGAGACGCAAAGCCGCTTTTTGGCACAAAAAGCGGAAAGGACTCGGTTTTGGGAAGAAAACCGAGTCCTTTTGTCTCTATTCTTATGTTTTTTGCAAGGAGGCTAGTCAGATTTAGGACAGAATTTTTCGTTTTCGAGCGTGAGGCGTACTTGCGTACGTCGAGCGATGAAAACGGAAAAAACAAACAAAAAATTGGCTTAAATGGAGAAAACCGTAGGTTTTCAACCTTAATTTTTACACAATCATAGACATGGTAGGAGATAAGACTCCGCCCAAGAGTTATAAACCTCCTTTTTGTTTGTGGTTATGCCTAAATGTGACAGCCCCTTGCTTTCATTTCACTCGCGCAAAGGATACACCCATCGTATTCCAAAATTGCGTGATCACGAAAGGAATTTCTATGACACACGAAGAAAAAACCGTTGCACTTTTGAAGGAGCGTGGCTGGCGCATATCCTTCGCCGAATCCTGCACCGCCGGGCTTGCCGTCGGCACACTCGTGGACGTTCCCTCGGCTTCAAGCGTTTTGGACGTATCCTTCATCACGTATGCCAACGAGGCAAAAACGAAATACGCTCACGTAAAGGAAGAAACCTTAGCGCTCTACGGCGCTGTCAGCGAGGAAACCGCGCTCGCCATGGCGGAGGGAGTAGCAAAGGAATCCGGGGCTGAGGTGGGTGTTGGCATTTCCGGCATTGCAGGTCCCGACGGCGGCACGGCGGAAAAGCCCGTCGGCATGGTATGCTTTGGTTTTTATATCAACGGAAAACGCTCCGCCTGCACCTGCCGTTTTGGCGAGGAGCTTTCCCGCCGCGAGGTCAGAGAATGCGCCGTCCGCTTCGTTTTTCGTTCACTCGCCGCTCTTTTGCAAAAATAAAGGCAAAGCCCGGTGCTGAGCCATCAAGAATTCAGTAATATAGGCGTTTTTCGACTCAAAAAAACAAAAGCTCCGATTTTTTTGCAAAAATCGGAGCTTTTTTACTGAATTCGTGTGTTTTTAGAAAGGGATCGGATGGCTTTTATTTCCCGATTGATTTTTCTTCTGCCTTCGCCGCGGCGATCAGCGACTCCTTTTCGGCGCGCGTCAAGCGCTTGATCGCACACTCGCGCACCCGTGCCGCATGCATATCGTCATATTCTTCAAAATAAACAAGCGAAACAGGTCTGCGTGAGCGTGTATATTTCGCGCCCCCCTGTCCTTCCCCATTATGAACGCGAACGCGCTTGGCAACGTCAGTGGTGTACCCCGTATACAAAGTGTTGTCCGCGCAGCGTAGGATATAAACGTAGTATCTTTCCATATTTCTCCCGACCAAAGCTTATCCGGATTTTCCGTTTTGGTAAAAACAGCCTTCCCTAGGGAAGGCTGTTCGTTTTTATCAGATTTCAAAATCGCGTCTGTCGTAAGAGGGCGTACCTACCAAGGCTGCCGTCTGCTGTGCTTGCACAGGCAGAGAGCCAAGAACGGTGAACGCCGCGGTCTCTTCGCCCGCAAGGACGAAGGTTCCCATGGAGCTGATGTCAAAGGTGATGAAACCGTCAGCCACGGAAGAAATAGCTACTTCCGTTGCCGTGGTGCCGTTCACCTGATACAGCTTGATGGTGTTGCTTGCCATCTTAACGACCGACTTGTTGAGAACGACCTTTACGGTTACGTTACCGGAAATGCCGACCGAAGCACCCGCCGCATCGACGACGGAAAGCGTCACGGCCTGCAAGGGCAGATAGCCGTCAGCAAAGGCAATATCCTTATAATCCGCAGCCTTGCCAAACACGGCATTCACACGGCTGCCCGCATAGAAGGTGAAGTTGCCGCCAAAGACCATGGCGTTGCCCACATCCTCCATAACGGCATAGGTCGTGTATGCCTCAACCTCGCGGTTACAATCGGCACAAACGCCTACAACGATACCCGTTCTTTCGGCGGTTGCCACACGAATGACAGTTGCCATTGCCCAATTTACGTTATGATCGTTCGTTGCCGTTTCAAGAACTCTTGAGCATCTGGTACAGCTGATACCGCTTCCGCAGCTAACGCGATGATCGGAATTCTTTGCGTGTCCAAGCATCTGTTCACCGATATAATTGCAATTCACACAGCGCTTATGATCAACACAGGTAGCCGCCTCGCGGTTATACACGTGCGCGCCCGTTGCGGGAGCATCGGGGTTCTCGGCATTACATACCGTACACAGCTGACCTACGCCACAGGTTGCGGGGTCGCCCCATCTGTGGCCGAGAGCCTCTTCAATGGTTTCATTGCAAACCAAGCACTTCTGTGCTCTCGTACAGTTTGCCGCACGTCCGGGGTCATGGAATTCCTTTGCCTTCACGGTCTCGCCGCAAAGAGTACACGTAGCATCCTTACAGGAGGGCAGATCGTCGGGAATATCATGCTCCTCGTCTCTCGTCTTTTCGTGGCAAAGCTTACACTCATACTCCGCACAAGCAGGCGCTTCTTCATCAAAGTCGTCGGGATGCTCATGCCCCTGCGTTGCGGGAAGAAATGTGTTACAACGTCTGCACGTCTGATCTTGACAAGGAATATTATCGGTCAAGTGCCCTGCTTCTGCCTCGATGACCTCATTACAATACTTACACGTATAATCAAGACATTCGAAAATTCTGCCGCTATGCGCGTTCGGATCCACGGGAACCTCTACGTTCACCTCTTTCACAAGTCCGCAGGCGCAGACGAGATCGCCGTGGCCGACGGAAGAACAGGTAGGCTTCTGATCGGGGTAAAGCTTGATCGCTTCGTCGCGCGCATCGTGCTTACAGTTGACGATGGTCGTTCCGCTGACCATCCACGCCGCATACGTAGCGTCCTTGTTTTCATTCACCCATGCATTCAGCTCTGCAACAAGATCGGTGTCGCCTTCTGCGGGAACAAAGGTGTAAGTATCCGTGTACACCCCGCCCTCTTCCTTACGCTCGAAAACAACGGTACCGACGACGAAGGTCGTCTTGTCGCCCTCGGTCTTGGGCTGGAAGGCAAATACGTTCTCCACCGTACCGTTCTTTTCACCGATATCGGCATATCCGACGGTCACAGCAAGGCTTGCGTCACGCAGACCGTAAGAATGCTTTACCGTACCGTTGTTGATTCCGACCAAGGAGCCGTACTTCACCTCGGGAGGCGCAGTAACGACAGCATTGGAGAAGCAGTTTTCCACAATAGCGTTCTCGCCGACGATACCGACAACGCCGCCAAGGGCATCTTTGCCCAAAGAAGAACTCAATGTTACGGAGGAATAGCAGTTCTTTACAGAGGAGGTGCCCGTCAGCTCAGCGGCAACACCGCCGATTGCGGATGCGGCAGTATGAGAATACGTGCCGCTCACCACACAGTTGCGGATCGCCGTATCCTCGGCAACGCCGACGATACCCGCCGTCTTGTTAACGCCGGTCACTTTAAGCGAAGCGCTGCACCCGTCGATCACCGAATTCTTTGCAAAACCGACAACACCTGCAGCGACAGGGCAGCTATTCGACAAGCCGGAAATCTGCGTGGCAGTAGAGACCTCTGCCTTCACCGAGCAATTTAAAATGGTAGCGTTGGTTGCCTCAGCGGCAATTGCACCCACAGCCACGGAGCCAACCTTTTGGATCGAACCGACCGTAACTACCAGATCCTTCACCGTACCGCCATCAATCTTAGCGAAAAGACCGGAAAGAGCAATCGCGGCACCGGACATAGATGTACCGGCTACGTTTCTTTCCGTAACGTAAAGATTCGAGATGGTGTGACCGGCGCCGTCAAAGATTCCCTTAAAGGGCTGTACCGCAGAAGCACCGTTGTACAAGCTGCCGATGGGATTCAGGTTGGAGTAAGTTTTCTTATTGAAGCCGGAGCCCGTTATTTTCGTCTCAAGCGCGATATCTGCCGTAAGACGGAAGGTCACACCCTCCGTTACGCCGCCTTCGCTGACGTAAAGCGAAAACGCCTTCAACTCTGCCTCGTTCGCAATGGTGACAACGTCACCCGCAACGACAGCTTCACCGCCTGCGACCGCCGTCATGGTCTTGGTCTCTTCTGCACCGACACCAAGCGTTACGATACAGCTGATGATCATAACAGCCGTCAGAAGCAAGCACGGAAATAATAGCTTCTTTTTCATAATGGTTCTCCTGTTTCTGTTTTCGTTGCCTTTCCCCATAAATGGGGATACATTCCTACTTTGTATTGTAGCACAAGTCGGTCGATTTGTCAATAAAGACCAAAAAATTTTCTTGCATTTTATTAGTAATGATACAATTTGTCAATTTGCCGAAAACGCGCTTCTTTTTTTGGCGGTTTTCACGAAGCGGCGCTTGGCGTTTCGAAGGTGCTTTTTGCTCCTGCACCTATTTTTTCTCTTTTTCGGGCATTCGAAGTCCAAAAAGGGTAAAAAAATCGCACATTTTTTTCCAAAAAGTATTTACAAATGAAAAAATTTGTGCTACAATATTTCCAACGAAAGGCTGCGCCGCCGTATTTCAGTTCCTCTTTGGCGGTGCGTTAAAAAATTTTTTACAATTCGAAAGGGACAAAAAGTGGAATCTTTTGCCAAAAAACTGAGAGATCTTAAAAGCCGCCGCGGCTTGACCGCAGGCGAGCTCAGCGAAGCGAGCGGTATCCCGCTCGGCACTTTGAACAAGCTTTTGACGGGTGTGATCGAAGAACCGAAGCTCGCCACCGCAAAGGCGCTTGCCGAAGCGCTGGGCACGACGCTCGCCGCGATCATAGGAGAGGCGGACGACACCCCTACGGCAGACGACGAGCGCAAGCTCTTGCTCGACTATCGCGCCGCCGACGAATACGGCAAAGCGCTCGTCCGCAAGGTTGCCGAAATGGAAAGCGGCAGAACGGCTGACGGAAACGAAGCGCAGGACGACCGCGCGCTCCGCGCCCAAAGCAGTGAAGACGGAGCAGTTATCACGCTTCCTCTTTATTACAGCCCCGTTTCCGCGGGACCGGGGGCTGTTCTCGGTGGCGGCGAGCACGAGACCATCGACGTACGCGCCAGCTACACCACCGAGCAAGCGGACTTTGCCCTTCGCGTCAGCGGCAACAGCATGGAGCCCCGCTTCAAAAGCGGAGACATTGTGCTCGTTCACCAACAAAGCGCCGTTCTTTTCGGCGAGCTCGGCATCTTTATCGCCGACGGCGAGGGTTATTTCAAGCGCTTTATGGGAGATCGACTTCACTCCCTCAACCCCGAATATCCCGACATCCCCCTTCGCCGCTTCGACGACTTCTTCTGCTGCGGCAAGGTCGTAGGTCACATGAAGAAGAAATCGTAACGGAAACAAAAAAACGGTTGCAAGGCGCCCGTCTCATGGGAGCTTTCGCAACCGTTTTTTCGTTAATGTAAACAATTCCTTCCGTTTAGCTGCCAAGCAGCTGCACTACGTTGTATTCCTTGCAGCCGAAAGCACCCGCTACGGTATGCCCCTCGGCAATGCCGTGGGAAACGATTTTCGCAAGCTCATCACGCAAAAGCTTGCGATAAAGGTAGGCGCCCGCGTAATTCGGCAGATTTTTAAAGCCGGCAGTGACGCGCTCGTCCGACGAAAGATAGGGCTTCTCATCCAGCGCGTAACGCATCACGTAGTAGCTGCCGCTGTCATCGGCATTTCGCTTTTTGACCACCTTGCCAATCTCATTCGCTTCGGCAAAGGCAGAAAGCAGCTCCGCGCTAAAATTATTTACATAGCTTTCCCCGGCATAGAGGTAAATGCCGTTTGGATGGTTGCCCGACATCACGCGGTGATTTTCGTCGGTGTACTCCTTTTCCAGTGCCGTAAAGCGCTCCTCGGTCACACCCGTCACGGCGGAGACGCCTGCGTTTCCATCCTGCCAAAGAGCAGCTTCCAAGGCTTCGATCACGTCGCCCCCCACCGAATCGGGGAGATAGATCATGTTGTACCTGCCGTAGTACGTCTTGTAAAATTCTTCCAGAGTTTCCTTGTATTGGTCGCTGTAAATGACGGTGGCGTCTGAAAAAAGCTCTCTGTAAAGCGCCTTGTACTTCTGCTCGTAGAGCGCCGTCTGCTTTACCGTCCTTTTTGACGCGCCGTAGCGCTTCTTCAAAACGTCGAGGGGAATTTCCCCAAAGCTCTCGCCTTTAAATTCCTCGATCAATGCCGTAACGGCGGCGCGGTCGCTCTTGGTAAGCGCGTAGCCCTCGCTGTCAAAAAGAGAAGCCGCAACAAAGCGCAAGCGGATCTCCCCGTCCATCAGCTCGTAAAACATTTCCTCAAAGCTTCGCCCATCAGAGGAAGCGCTCGCCCACCCCTCGGGACTGTCCTCGATCCCAAGATCGCGGTATCTCACCAGATACACGTATTTCATGCAAGAGAACCAATAGGAATAAACGTCCTCCCTAAGCGTCGCGCCCCCAAAGCCGTAAACGGCGGGAGCGGCGGTGAGCGCAAGCACGATGGCGGTGACAAGAATCGCGAGGGCGAGGGCGAGGGCGATCGCTCCGACAAGAAATCTGCGCTTCCGATAAAAGGGTTTGTTTTCTGTGATAGCTTTCATATACCAATCATCCTTAAAATAGCGTTAGCCGCGCGCGGCAATGTAATCCGAAAGGAGCTTGTACGCTGCGTATACCCCTTCCTCTGTTCGCGGCAAGCGGTAGGAGACGACGGGGCCCGACGCGGTAGCGATAAAGCGCAAGCTCTTGTGCGTTTCAAACAGCATGCTCCAAACGGGAAGATCCGGCGCGTCGCCGAAGAAACGCAAGGCACCGTCCTTTTCGTCGACCTTTGAGATGCGAACGGAGGATGCCATCGCGCGGAGCGCCGCGACGTGCAAAAGGCGGACGACCGGCTTTGGCGGATCGCCGTAACGGTCGCACAGCTCGTCGGTCACGTCCGAAACGTCGTCATCGTTCCGAATGAAGGATATTTTCTTATACATTTCCATACGCTCGGCAGAGGTGCGGATATAGTCCTCGGGAATATGCGCGTCCACCGCAAGCTCTATACGGGATTCGAAGGGTGCCTCGATCACCTCGCCACGCTCCTCCGAGATCGCCTCGTTCAAAAGGCGCACATAAAGATCGTAGCCCACGGCATCAATATGCCCGTGCTGCTCGGCGCCGAGCAGATTGCCCGCCCCGCGGATTTCAAGGTCGCGAAGCGCGATCTTAAAGCCCGCCCCGAAGGATGCGTATTCGCGGATGGCGGAAAGACGCTTTTCCGCGATCTCCGAGAGGCTTTTGCCGCGTCTGTAAGTAAAATAAGCATACGCTTGACGTCCCGACCGACCGACTCTTCCGCGCAGCTGATGCAGCTGAGAGAGCCCCATACGGTCGGCGTCCTCAATGATGAGGGTGTTTGCGTTCGGCAGATCGACACCCGTTTCCACGATAGTGGTGCAAATGAGAATGTCAATTTCGCCGCGCACGAGCGCTTGCCAGATGTCCTCAAGCTCCTCCTTTGGCATCTTTCCGTGCGCAAAGGCGATATGCGCGTCGGGAAACGCTTCGGCAAGGCGTGCGCCGGGGCGCTCCATGGTCTCCACGCGGTTATACAGGTAAAGCACCTGACCGCCGCGTGAAAGCTCACGCCTGACGGCGTCCTCCACGACGATGTCGCTGTGCTCCATCACGTAGGTCTGCACGGGCTGACGGTCGGCGGGTGCCTCGTCAAGCACCGACATATCGCGAATGCCGCTCATCGCCATATTGAGCGTGCGCGGAATGGGGGTCGCGGACAGGGTCAATACGTCCACATCCTTTGCCATCGCCTTCAATTTTTCCTTCTGTCCGACGCCGAAGCGTTGCTCCTCGTCTACGATGAGAAGTCCGAGGTCTCGGAAGGCAACCCCCTTAGAAAGCAGACTGTGTGTGCCGATGATAAGGTCAACGTCACCTCTTGCCAAGCGGCGCAGGATCTTCTCCTGCTCCTTCGGCTTTTTCAGTCTCGATATCATCTCAACGTTGACGGGATAGCCGCGCATACGGGAGATGGCAGTCTGATAGTGCTGCATAGCAAGAATGGTGGTAGGCACGAGAATAGCGACCTGCTTTCCCGCTACGATCGCCTTAAAGGCGGCTCTGAGCGCCACCTCGGTCTTGCCAAAGCCCACGTCACCGCAAAGCAGACGGTCCATGGGCACGGGGCGCATCATATCGCCCTCGATCTCTTCAATGGCTTGCAGCTGCGGCTCGGTCTCCTCAAACTCAAAGTTTTCGGCAAACTCTCTTTCAAGATCGGTAGAGGGGGGATAAGCAAATCCCTCCTTCTTCTGCCGTTCGGCGTAAAGAGCAATCAGCTCCTTTGCCATGTCCTTTGCCGCCGCCTTTGCGCGGCTCTTTTGTCTTTGCCAATCGGCACCGCCCAGTCTTGATATGCGGACGGTTCCCTCCTCGGCACCCGCGCCGATGTATTTGGCTATCATCTCTAATCGCTCGGCGGGCAAGAGCAGGCTGTCAGAGCCGGCGTAGCGAATGGTAATATAGTCACGCGTCACGCCGTCCTGTCTGATTTGCTGCATACCGTCGAAAATGCCGATGCCGTGCACAGCGTGCACCACGTAATCGCCCACCGAAAGGTCGGCATAGGAAAGGATCCTTTGTCCCGCGGGACGGGGGGCACGCCGCTTTGCTGTGCGCGCGCGGCGGCGCTTCGCCCCCTCATCGGGTGCTGTCGAAAGCACCGCGATCTTCGGAACAAGAAGCTCAAAGCCCGAGGGATACGCGCCGTAGGCGACTCCCACGGTGCCGTCGTCAAGCAGGTCGTAGCTTTCATCGCCGTCAAAGGAAATGCGGCGAACGGCAAAGGAACGGCTCTCAAGCATCTCCGCCACGGCATCCGCCTCGGCGGCACTTTCGGTCAAAACCAGCACGCGGTAATATCCGCTTTTTAAGGTCGCGATGTCCTCACAAAGCAAGGACTCCTTGCCGAAATAGGAAACGGTACGCCGGGTGCGGAAGCCGAAGAGTCCCGAAAGCGCGCCGTGATAGCTGTTGCCGAAGGCGGTAACGTACACGGGAATATGCTTTGTAAGGAAGGCGGAAAGCACGCCGAAGGACGCAAAAAAGGAATTATAGCGCTTGTCAAGCAAGCCCCCCTCCACAAGCTTTACCCCCTCCTCCGCAAGCAAGGAAAGACGGGTCTCCGTAACGTCAGCCGTCAAGCTGTCCCCAAGAATAAAGACCGCCGTACGCTCCTCCGCGAAATAAGAAAGAAGCGTAGACTCCTCGGGATAAAGCAACGCCGTATAACGGTCGGCAAAGGGAATGTCTCCCTCGCCCTCGATCAAAGCAAGCTCGGTGCGAAGCGTTCCGTTGCCCTCCCCGACAGCGTGGGAAAGGAGAGCCTTGTGCGCGTTTTCCATAGCTTGTCGCTTCTCTTCATCCCAAAGGCTCTCTCGCGCGGGCGCAAGAGTCACCTCGGAAGCGGCTTCTGTCACGCGCTGGGAGATGGGGTCAAAATACGCGAGACGGTCCACCTCGTCGCCAAAAAATTCAAAACGCACGGGAGCATTCTCCCCCGCCGCGTAAAGGTCGAAAATACCGCCCCTATGAGCAAACTGACCTGCGCTCTCCACCAGCGAGACGGGAACGAAGCCCACGCGCACAAGACGGGAAGCAAGCAAAGCGGGCGAGATCTCATCGCCCACGCGCAGGGAAAGAGAGTTTTCCGAAAGCACAGAGGGCGGAACGGTGCGCAAAAGCGCGGCGTAAGGGGTGGTGACGACGGTCACGCTTGCCCCCGACAAAAGACGACAAAGCACCGAGAGCCGTTCGCGCTCGGTGTCATGAGAAGCTGTGATATTCAAAAAAACGAAGTCGCGCGCGGGGAAATAATACGCCTCCTCCCCCTCCGCCGAAAGAAGGGAGACGAGGGCGCGTCCCTCGCTCTCGTCCTTTACGAAAACAAGGCGCGCGCGGGGTGAACACGTGGCGGCAGTCCTCAGCGCCTCAACAAGAAACGCCTCCTGTGCGCCGTCAGAAAGTCCGCTTGCGGCAAGCGGCAGAGGAACGCGCGCGGCGTACTGCTCGCCGAGCGTCAGCATGGCTTGCTTAAATTCTCTGTCGTGCGTAATAGCACGGGTGATAAACCGCATTTGTTCCTCCTTTTCGTAAAGTTTTGTTTGCAATTTATTTGGAAAAGCGATTCAGCGCCTCGTCTTCCTTGCCGGAAAGCCAAAGCGTCAGCGCCTCGGGCAGCGTCGCGACGAGTGCGTCGATCTCGGCACGCTCTGCCGAAGGGAATTTACCGAGAACGAAATCGGCAAGGTCGCTCGTTTTGTCCTTTCTCTCGCCCACACCCATCTTAAAGCGCACGAAGGCATCCGACGAAAGACAAGCGATAATGCTCTTGAGTCCGTTATGACCGCCCGCGCTACCCTTCTTGCGAATGCGGACTCTGCCGGGCGCGAAGCTGATATCGTCGCAAAAAACGACGATGTTTTCGGGAGGAATTTTATAGAATGCAGCTGCCTCCGCGACCGCCTCTCCCGAGGCGTTCATATAGGTCTGCGGCTTCATGAAAAGCACGCGCTTGCCGCCGAGCATCCCCTCTCCCGTGAGCGCGCGAAAACGCAGGCGCGACACCGTCGCGCCTGCCGTGGCGGCAACCTTGTCAAGGGCAAGGAAGCCTACGTTATGTCTCGTTCCCTCGTACTCTTTTCCGGGGTTTCCGAGTCCCACGACGAGGTGGGTGATGGGGGCGTGCGTGCTCTCCCCCTCGATCTTGCGGAACAGAGAAAAAATGTCTGCCATACGTCCCCCGCTTATTCCTCTTCCTTCACGGCGATCAATTCGTGCGCATAGGGAAGCGTCATGATGGCGTCGCACAAAACGTGCCACTCGGGAAGCTTATGATGGCGTCTCGCGTAGTAAATATTGATCAGCGTCTCGTAGTTCATGGTGACGGTACGCATCTGGTGGTAAGAGGAGGGGAGAAGCTGGATCATGTCGTCCCAATAGGCGCGGTCCTTCGTCTCAAGATACTTTTGTCTTTGCTCTTCAAGCACGGCGATCACAGCGTCAAGCGCCGCGAGTGCCTTTTCGCTCATACGGTCACAGGAGAAATCCTCGCGGGAAAATTCCTTTGCCTGTATTTTGTGCATGGTAGAGGTGGAATTGGCGACCGTTGCCACCTTGTAGGTGTCAAACTCCTTCCACCAGTAAAGGGGAGCCGTAATATCAACGGAAATGAATATTTGACGCAAATATTTGCGGTGGTCGCTGCCCGCCTTGGCAAGGCGCACAGCAAGAGAGAGGTCGTTCTCACCGAGGACATAATTTCCTTTTTCGTCGTAATAGCTGTCGGAGCGATCCCAGCTGTTCATGGGATTGCGCGCGCCGCGTATCGCGTTTTCAAAATTCATAGCTACGAGCTTTTCTACCTTGATCATTGTCGTCCCCCACTTTACATGAAGTATTTATTTAATAATACCATGAAAAGCGGGGTGTGTCAAGAGGTTTTTTCTTTCGGCTCCTCGTTTCGCGCCGTTTTATTTTTCTTTTGTGGCAAAGATGCGCAAAACAAGCGCCGTTTTATCGTCCTTTGACGCGCACCGCGCGACCGCCTCCTCCACGACCGCCTTGGCAAGCCAAGCGCTCTCCGCGCGGCGCGCAAGGATATCCTTCAACCAGCCGCCGTCCTCGCTTTCGCCCAAAACGCCGTCCGAGAGCAGAACAAGAATATCCCCCGCGCGCACCTCAAAGCTTGCCTCCTCGCTGTCGACGATACGCAAAAGTCCGAGCGGAATGGTGCGTGAGCGAATGCGAAAGAGGGCACCGTCCCTGTAAACGAAGGAAGCGGCGGCACCGCTTTTGAGAAATCCCGCCCGCCCCTCGTAGAGATCAAGTGACAAAAGGTCGAACGCCACCGAGCATTCCTCCTCGGAGGAGCAAATAACGTTGTTTAAAAGGGCAAGCGCGACCTGTCGCCCCACCCCCGCCGAAAGAAGCGAGGAAAGGATCGAAACGGCAAGCGACGCCGTTTGTGCGGCGCGCACCCCCCGTCCCATACCGTCCGAGAGTAAGGCGTACACCAAGCCGTTTTCATTTTCAAACGTCGCCGCCGCGTCGGCGGCGCATTCGTCCTCTCCGCCTGCCGCCGTATAGAGCCCCCCCTCCGAGCAAAAGAGGCGGCGGCTTTCGGTGTGGGCACAAAGCTTTCCCTCCTCGTAAGAAAAACGAAGCCCCGTGACACTCTTTCCGCACACACGGACACAGGCGTCCTCTACCCATTCGCCCTCAACGCTTTTTCCGTCCTTTCCGCAGAGTGCCGTAAGACGAATGCGTTTGTGCCGTTCCCCAAGCACGGTAATGCCGTCGGCGACGATGCCGTAGCCCGCCAAGGCCTCAGCAAGCGCTGTTTCCGCTTCGACGTTTCTTTCTCTCTCCGCCGCACGGGCACGCGTGACCTCCTTTAACATTTCGGCAAGAAGCGCGTAATCGGTGGAAAGCGCGCCCTTCGCGCCTCCCTGTCTTTTTTTGTGTCCCAGCCTTGCCGTCTCGCGGCGGATCTCCTCCAGCATTTTACCATAGCCCTCACAAGGGCTGCTCGTGCCGCAGGGAACGCCCTCACCGAGGGAAAGCCTGAGGATCGCGGATCTTAATGTCTGCCAAACGTCGTCGCTCTCGTTGCATCCGCCGTCGGCAGGACAGCGACGGCATATTTTTTCCTTGGCGTGCACACAAATATCCTCATATTCCTCTGGGGTGAGCGTTTTTTCTCTGGTTGCCGCCGCCCGCAATTCCTCGGAAACGGCAGAAAGCGCCCCCGAAAGGCAAGCAAGGCTTTTCTCCTCGGGTGTCTCCTCTTCCTTGTTCGGGGGGACCTCTGTGAAAAAGCGCTGTCCCTCCTCACGCGAAAGACGGGAAAGAGGCACCCAAAGCAAAAGGGAGGTCACCGTCATTTCGGGCACGACGGCAAGAAAGCCGGAGAGTCCTCCCGCATAAGCGGCATATCCGCCGCCCGCAAGCACCGCCGCCGCGAGGGAAAGCGGCATTCCGATGCCGCCGTACAGACCGGAAAGAAGACCGAGAAGCCCATAAGCCGGCAGGTAAAGAACTTCCCCCGAAAGTGCCGTGAGAAGACCCACGACACATCCCTTCGCCGCGCCGTAGCGTCTTGCGGTAAAAAGGGTGAAAGCGACGACAGCACACGAGGAAAGGGAGATTCCAAAGAAGTAATACGGGGAAAGCGCAAACGCCGTGACGAAAAGCAAGGACACCCCGCCAAGGGATAAAAGATGCGGCGCGTGCGTCCCGAAATAAGGCGACACCGTAGGCGCTTCCTTGCCGATGAGGGCGCGAAGAGTCCTTCCCTGCGCCGTGAAAAACGAAAACGAAAGCGTGCATAACGGCAAAAGGAATACCGCCCCCGCCGCGAACAAAACGGTATAGTTGTGTACACCGAACAGGATCAGCTCGTAAAGCGCCATTCCGACACCGAGAATCAAGGCGCCCATCGCGCGCAGGGCGGGCTCCTCCTCAAAAAACGCGGGGCTTTGGGGAAAATGGCGGCGCTCCTTGGGGTAAGACGCCCAAAGGCGGTACAAAAACGCTAAAATATGTAACGCAAGATACAAAACTCCCGCATCCCCCAAGAAGGTGCATCCGACGGCGGCACCCAAAAGTAGAGGGAGTGTCCGCCTTGACGCGGCAAAAATAAGAGCGAGAGAAAAGGGATAAACGCCGAAGGCGGCGTGACGCATGGCAAAAAGGCAACACAGCCCGCCGAATATGAGATCCAAAACGATCTCTCCATTCCTCTCTCTCCTTCTTTCGAGCCCCTCTGCAAGAGCTTGTCCGAAAAGCACCCGTCTCCGCCGTGGCACACAAACCTCGGTGGAAAGGGCGGTGCTTTTTTGTTCTTCCCTATTCATAAAACATCCTTTCTCCGCAAACGCGGTGCCTCTTTATGAGGTCTTTTCCGTTAGCTGGGCAAGAGCGAAAGTCCAAATACAGTCTAGCGCGAAAAAAGCGCAAATACTGTCAAAGGAAGGAACGAGAGAAAGGGTTTTTTTTGCCGTTTTCCGACGCAAGCCCGTCGTTTTTTCGCGAACACGGAAGAAAAAGGAAAAAGCGGAGGCGTCTTCCCCGCTTTTTGCGATATTTTTTTGCCCAAAGAGTTCTTTTTTTCGCCTTGCGCGCATACCGTCCTAAGGGTTTTTACAGCCAAAAAAGGAGACATTCATGCCAAAGCTCTATCTTTCCGCCGAAGCACTCACAAGCAACTACCGCTTGCTTAAAGAAAAAACGAACGGCACGCTCATCCCCGTCTTGAAGGCAGACGCCTACGGACACAGCGCACCCTTCGTCCTTCCCACCCTATACGTCGAGGGAGCAGAGCTTTTCGCCGTCGCCTGCGCGCACGAGGCGAAGGAACTGCTTGAACTTATAGAAAAAAGTAAACCTTCGTTTGCAAAAACAAGGATTTTGATTATGGGAGCCGTCGAGGAGAAAGCACTCTTCTCACTGCTCTGCCCTCACGTGATCCTTTCCGTTCACTCCCCCGAATACGCGCGCCGTCTCTCGCGCGCCGTGGAACGCTTAAAGGCATCCTGTCTTCTGCCCGAACGCTTTTTGTTGCCCGTACAATTAAAGCTTGAAACGGGAATGTACCGTCTCGGACTTCGTAGCGCGGCGAGTGTACGGAGTGTCTTGTGTCTTCCCCATCTTCACGTTGAGGGAGTTTATTCCCATCTCGCGCACGCCGCCGACCGAAACCGTACCGAGGAGCAGCGCCGCCATTTTCTTTCCTTTCTTCCGCTGCTCCCCGACGGGCTGTTCACGCATCTTTCGGCAAGCGAGGGGTTGTTGCGGTACGGCGATCTTTCTCTGTGCGGTGCGCGTGCGGGACTTGCCCTTTACGGTGTCGCGCCCGTCGGTGTCGCATCCCCTCTTTCTCCCGTGATGCGCTTCTGCGCGCGCGTGCTCTCTGTATTTACAGCAAAAAGAGGAGCCCACGTGGGTTACGGAAGCATTCGCACCGACAAAAAGCGAAGACTTGCCGTTCTTGACGCAGGCTACGCCGATGGGATTCCGCCTCACGCGGGGAACGGCGGCCGAATACTGCTGAACGGACGCCCCTGCCCCTTCTTTGGTGCCGTATGCATGGACAGAAGCACCGTGGACATTGAAGACACACCTCTAAACGAGGGCGACGAGATCACCCTTTTCGGAGAAAAAGCAGGGGATACCGCCGCCTTCGCCGCGGCGGCAGGCGTTTCGCCTTACGTTCTCCTCTCTTTGCGAAGCGCGCGTACAGAGCGTGTATTCCTTCCGTAGCCATCAAAAAGAAAGAAACCGCCGCACCTTTCGGTGCGGCGGTTTTGTAAATGTTAGTTTGATTTTTGCTTGTTTTTTCTCCTGAAAATACCCTTCCCCCATACGTGATACCGAAGGATAGAGACAATGTTTGCGCCAAGCTCAAATGCGTAAGCAAGCATGGCAAAAAGGGCAGCGTCCGTCAAAAGATTAAAGAGAACGGAAAGCGCCGTGGGAATAAGCATCAAAAACCGCACAAGGGTAAGGTTGCGGACGCGAAAGATAAATGCGTAGCAAACGAGACCGGCGAGACAAAGAACGTCAAGCGGGTCCGAGGTTCCGAGAATGACAAAATTCACGATAAAATAAGAAGCCAGCGTCATGCCGGACAGCAAAAAGCAAAGGTAAAGCGGGGCGAGCTTCCCTCTTTTCTCGTACGCGAAAAAAACGAGCGCGCGCATAAGCCCGATGGCAAGCCCCACCATGGCAAAGAATTGCGCGGTAAAGAAATACGAAACGATGAGAAAGACGATGCAAAGCGACTGAAAAAGCAAAAAGCGCTCCTTTTTTCTCGTAAAATAAGAAAGCACCACGAGAAGCATGGCAATAAAGCTTGCTATCAGCGCGAGAGCTTGATTTTCCACGGTATGACCTCTTTTCGACGTAATACGGCAATTTTAGCATATTATTTTCGAAAAAGCAAGAGGTTTTTGTGATAATTTGTGATAAAGCAAAGCACAACAAAAAGCGTGAAAAAAGACAAAAAAGACCTTTTCATTTTTTCTCCCTTCCAAAAGCAAGAAGCGTGTCGTTTGTTATTGCCTTCATTACTCTGGATTCTAGCAGAAACCGAAAAAATGTCAACCAAGTAACGTCTTGACAAAAGCTGCTTTTTGGGTGTATAATAATGTATCAAACAAAAAAACGCCAAACAAGGAGAAAAGCATGGCTTGCGGTCTTTTTTTGCTGTATAAGGAACAGGGCATGACGTCCCAAACGGCAGTCAAGCGGGTCTCCCGCCTGTTTGGCGGCGAAAAAACGGGGCATACGGGCACGCTTGACCCGCTCGCTGAGGGCGTGCTTCCCGTGCTGGTCGGCAGAGCCGTCAAGGCAAGCGAATTTCTCTTGACGGGAGAAAAGGAATACATCGCTCACCTGCGTCTCGGTGTCCGTTCGGATACCGAGGATATTACGGGCACCATCACACCGTCGGGCGTTCCCCTTCCCAAAGAAGTCGAGGTCCTTTCGGTGCTTGACCGCTTTCGCGGTGAAATTTTACAAACGCCCCCTATGTATTCCGCTTTGAAGGTGGGGGGAAAGAAGCTGTGCGACCTTGCGCGCACAGGCAAAACGGTAGAAAGAGAGGCACGCCCCATTACCGTCTACCGTCTGGATGCCGAGCGTCTTTCCGACGAGGAATACCGTCTTTTTGTCCATTGCTCCAAGGGCACCTATATCCGCACGCTGTGCGCCGACATCGGTGACGCGCTCGGCACGGGTGCTGTGATGAGCCGTCTTTTACGCGCCGAGGCGGCAGGCTATCCCCTTGAAAAATGTCTGACTCTCGCGCAGCTGGAAGCAACACCTCCCGAGGAAAGAGAAGGGCTTCTCATCCCTCTTTCCGAGATCTTTGCCTCTTTTCCCAAGGTAACGCTCCCCCCTTTTTTTGCCCGCCTTGCCCTCTCGGGCGCCCCCATCTATCAAAAAAAGATCGGCACGTCGTTTGAAAACGGCACCGTCGTCGCCCTTTACGACGGCGAAGGCTTCTTTGCCTTGGCGGAGGCCGTCGAAAACGACGAAAACGAGCGCGTTTTGCGCTCCTTGCGCCTCTTCCGCATTTCTTAAATCGCAAAACGAAAGGAGCACCCATGGCTCAAAAACGCACTCCCACCCCCGAGCAGCAAAGGGTCATTGATCTTTGCGACCGTACCGTGCTCCTTTCCGCCGCCGCGGGCTCGGGAAAAACGGCAACGCTTACCGAGCGTCTGATCCGAATGATCACGCGCGAAAACGAGCCGCTTGACGTCACCCGTATGCTGGTGGTGACCTTCACCCGTGCCGCCGCCGAGGAGCTTCGCACCCGCATTTCCGAAGCGCTTTCGGAGGCAGCGGCCGCACGTCCTGCCGACCGCCGTCTCGCAAGACAGCTGCTTCTTTTGCCTACCGCGCGCATCCGCACCATCGACGCCTTCTGCAACGATCTCGTCAAGGGACACACCGAAGCCCTTGGCATTTCCCCTCTCTACCGCATCGCGGACGAAGCGGAGATCGACCTCATCGGCATTTCGCTTCTCGACGATCTGATTGAGGACGCGTACAGCGGCACATACGCACCAGAGGGATTGGACATTGCCCTGCTCGTCGAGATCGCCGAAACGGTCAAGGGCAGCGGAACGCTTGCCACCACGCTCTACAATCTTTATAAAAGCCGCTTGCACGGCATAAGAGAGGGTGTTCGCCGTCTTTCGCTGGGTGCCGAGACCTTAGAAAGGGAAGCAGCCCTTCCCTTCTTTCAAACGAGAGCAGGCAGCGCGCTTGCCGCGCATTACAAGGAGACCGCAGAAAGCAGGCACGCGCTGCTTCTGGCGGCGGGCGACGCGGTGCTTACCCGCTTTGGGGCGAACAACCCTATTTTTAAGACCCTCGCTCCCCGCTTCTACTACCTTCTTTCCACACTAAACGAGATCGCCGATTCGTGCGATGCGTCCTACGAGGCGCTCACGGAGCTTTCTCATGCGTACGCCCTTCCCAAGGTCTCCCCCTGTCCGCGCGGCTACGAATACGAAAAGGAGGAAGCCCTTTTTAAAAAGCTCATCGGAGACACGGACAGCGCGGTAAAAGAGATCTTCTCCGCCCTCGCGTGGAAAAAAGACGATCTCCGTTATGCCTTTCTCCGTTCCTCGCTCGTATCACGCTCACTCTTTCTGTTGCTTTCGGAATTTGAAGCACGCTTTCTTGCCGAAAAGAAGCGCCGCGCCCTTTGCGATTATAGCGATATCGCGGGCTACGCCTACGAGCTTCTCATAAACGAGGACGGCACGCCCACCCCGCTTGCTCTGGAAATGAGGGGCGCGTTTGACGCTGTCTGCATCGACGAATACCAAGACGTCAACGAGACCCAGCACCGTATCTTTGAGGCGATCTCGACCGAAAGAAATCGCTTCATGGTCGGGGACATCAAGCAAAGCATCTACGCCTTCCGCGGTGCCGTGCCCGATATTTTCGGACGTCTGCGCGCCTCCTTTCCCGCCCCCGAGGCAGAGGAAGACCGCGCCGTTTTGTATTTGACCCGCAACTTTCGCTCCGAGGAGTCCGTCATCTCCTTCGCGAACGGCGTCTTTGATTTTCTCTTTCCCATCGTCGGAGATGCCATCGGATACGTGAAGGAGGACCGTCTCTATACCGAAAAGGAAAAGGGTGCCGCGCCTGTACCCACCTTTTACCTCATGGAAAAGGAAAGCAAAAAAAGGAGCGCCCTCGACGGGGAGGCGGACGAGCCTCGCTTGAAGACCGAGGACGGGCTGATCGCCGAAAAGGTGCTCTCGCTCCTCTCGCACGGCAAAAAAAAGGACGGCACACCTGTGCGCCCCTCGGATATCGCCATTCTCACAAGAGAATATCCGTATGAGCTTATTGAAACGCTGCGGACACACGGCGTTCCCCTCAAAACAAGAGACAAGACCGACTTTTTCTCCCGCTCCGAGATCCTGCTCGCGCTTTGTCTTTGCCATGCCGTCAACAATCCGCACAGAGACGTCTATCTCGGCGGTCTTTTACGGTCTCCCCTTTACGGCTTCACCTTAGACGAGCTGGTTTCCATTCGTGCCGAAGCCGCGCAGGGCTCTCTCTTTGACGCTCTCGTTTTACACGGGGACACGCATCCCGAGGACGAAAAGACATACCGCTTACGAAGCGACCTTGCGCGCTTCCGCGCCATGGCGGAAAACGCCCCCTCTCACCGCCTTATCCGCACCATGTTCAGAGAGGTCGGCATCTACGCCGCCACCGATGATTGCGGCAGAGCCAATCTGCGCGCCTTCTACGAGCTGGCACGCACCTACGAGGGCTCCTCCTTCCGCGGGCTTTACCGCTTCCTTGACCGCGTGCGCGAAATGACCGCGCACGGCAAGGGGATGCCCGAACGCGATACGGGAGACGAGGAAGCGGTCACCGTTTCCACCATTCACGCCTCCAAGGGACTTGAATATCCCGTTTGTATCCTCGCTCATACCGGAAAGGAATTAAAAAAAGCGGACGCGGGCGCCTTCCTTTTTTCGGAAGAGCTTGGCGTCGTTTCTCCCATTCCCGACGAAAGCGGCAATGCCCTTTATACGACACCGCTCGTTTCAGCGCATGCCGTAATCAAGAAAAAAAGGGAGCTTGAAGAGGCGGTACGCGTCCTCTACGTCGCCCTTACCCGTCCGAAAGAACAGCTTTACGTCTTCTCCTCTACTCAAAGAAAGCTGACCGAACGATTGCTCGACGAGGTGGCTTGCTTGCGCCTTTCTCCCACCCCACACGCGCTTCACGACTACGCCTCGTATGCCGTCTGGATGCTGGCGGCGCTGGGGGACTCCCCCTCGCTCTTCCGTCTCGTCTCGCTCGAAGCGCCTTACACCTTGGAGGACGCGCCCGTAGGCGAAAGAAAAGAGGCGGAAGCGAAAAGCGAACCCCCGCCGCCTCCCACCCAAGCGACACTTGCCGCCTTGCGTGAAAAATATCTCTCTCGCTTCTCCTTCGTTTATCCGCACGAAAGGGAAACGCGCTTGCCTGCCAAGCTCTCCGTCTCCGCGCTCTATCCCGGCGTGCTGGACGAGCTTACGGCGCGCTCACCCTTTGATCCCTCCGCGGACGACACCGAGAAGGAAGCAGAGACGGACGACTTCGTCCCAAGTGCCCCCGCTTTTCTTTCGGACAAGACGGAAAACGAAGCGGCGAGGGCAGGCACCGCCACCCATCTCTTTTTACAATTCTGTGATTTTAAACGCTTTTTGACAACTGACTGTTGTCAAAAAGAGGGCTTGAAATCCGAGCTGGCCCGCCTTTGCGAGCACGGCTTTATGACCAAGGAGGATGCCGACCGCGTGCGTCTTGACGAGCTTGCGCGTTTCCCTTGCTCCGACCTCGGAGACGCCCTTCGCGCGGCAAAGGACACCTACCGTGAATTCCGCTTCCACGCCATGCTCCCTGCCGAAGAATTTTCTCTTTTGGAGAGCGAGGAGTTTCGAGGAATGTCCGTCTTCGCGCAGGGTGTCATCGACCTGCTTCTTGTGCGCCCCGACGGCTCGCTTCTTCTCGTCGATTATAAGACCGACCGTCTGCCCTCGGGCATCTCGGACGAAGAAGCGGCAAAAACGCTCTTCGACCGCCACGGCACGCAGCTTTCCGTCTATGCCCGCGCCGTCGAAAGAATTTTCGGAAAAGCCCCCGCCGTAGCCGTTTATTCACTTCCAAAGGGCAAGCTTTTATATCCCGAAACGGCATAAGCACACAAAAAACAAATAGAGGCTGAGTCAAAAGCTTTCTTGAAAGCAAATGGCTCAGCCCCTTTTTGCAGAAAGATGCCAAAGTACGACGACGGTGTAAGCAAGAAAAAACAATCCATGATTGTTTTTTCGAAGCGCGTAACCGAAACAAGGCAAAATGAAGCGCGGCTGTGCCAAGCGCACATTTTAACTATGTTTCGGGAAGAGAAACCGTACTCCGAGTCGGGAAAACGAAAAAAGACGCCGAAATTTGTCAAGCTCGATTAGGCAAATTTTGAACGGATTTTTCGTTCTCACGACGAAGGTGTACACCGTACTCCGAGGAGGGAGAACGGGAAAAGACGCCAAAATTTGTCAAGCTCGATTAGGCAAATTTTGAACGGATTTTTCGCTCTCACGACGAAGGTGTACACCGTACTCCGAGGAGGGAGAACGGGAAAAGACGCCAAAATTTGTCAAGCTCGATTAGGCAAATTTTGAACGGATTTTTCGCTCTCACGACGAAGGTGTACACCGTAC
>SVRR01000008.1 GCA_015064745.1 Oscillospiraceae bacterium
AGGGCTAGGCGTAAGGGAGCGAGGGCGCTGACGGTGTAGTTCCCTACTCCGAAGCGCCTGAATCGACCGACAACGACGCCATGTGCGATTTGTGCGAGCGCCGCGCGAAGCAGAAATCGCGCAAGACCAGGCACTCGCGAGGGAACTGTATAACATACGCTCCTTCCTAAAACATAGTCGAAATGCGCGCAGATCGTAGATCTGCTTCATTCCTCCTTGTTTTAGTTACACACTTCGTGAAAACGATTATTAATCGTTTTCACTCGTTCACCAAGCGAGTAACGAAGTATTGCGCGATTTATGCGAGCGAGTTATCTTTCGACCTCTTCCATCGTATACACTTCAAGTATATCGCCGACCTTCAAATCGGAATATCTTTCCAGTGTAATACCGCACTCATAGCCCTCGGCAACCTCGCGGACGGAATCCTTGAAGCGCTGAAGCGAGCCGATGCGGTTGTTATATTGCTCACCCTCGGCAAGCGGCTCTGCCTTGCGGTCGAAGATGACGATACCGTCACGAACGACACGGACGAGAGACTGTCTCGTTACCTTACCGTCAAGGACGTAACAGCCGGCGATATTCATGCCGATACGGGCAATGTGAATGACCTCACGAACCTCAACACGACCTTGCATGGTCTCCTTGTAATTGGGAGCAAGCATGCCCTTCATAGCTGCTTCGATCTCCTCAATACACTCGTAAATGACACGGTAGGTGCGGATATCGACACCGTTTCTCTCGGCGGAATCGGACGCGCCCTTATCCGGACGGACGTTAAATCCAACGATGATGGCGTTAGAAGCGTTGGCAAGCATGACGTCGCCCTCGTTGATCGCGCCGACACCGGCATGGATAACATTGACGCGCACCTCATCGGTGGACAGCTTTACAAGGTTCGCCTTGACAGCCTCCGCAGAGCCGGCAACGTCTGCCTTCACGATGATATCAAGCTTTTTGAGACCCTCTGCCATCTGTGCAAAGAGGTCGTCAAGATTGGCGTTCGCACGGCTACCTGCCGCCTCTGCCTTTGCCTTTTCACGGCGTTGCTCCGCCAAAGAGCGTGCCATCTTTTCATCCTCAACAGCGTTAAACTCGTCACCCGCCGAGGGAACCTCGGCAAGACCGATGATCTCAACGGGAACGGAGGGACCTGCCTTCTTGATGGTCTTACCGGCATCGTTCACCATAGCACGGACACGACCCACGGCGGTGCCTGCGATAACGATATCACCGACCGCAAGCGTACCTTTCTGTACAAGAACGGTCGCGACGGGTCCTCTACCCTTATCCAGACGCGACTCGATGATAAGACCTGCGGCACGGCGGTTGGGGTTGGCGCGAAGCTCCTTTACCTCCGCCACAAGAAGGACGTTTTCAAGCAAGTCATCAATGCCAAAGCCTGTCTTTGCGGAGACAGGAACACAGATCACGTCACCGCCCCATTCCTCGGGAACAAGGTCATACTTGGTGAGCTCTTGCTTGATCTGGTCGGGATTTGCCTCGGGCTTATCCATTTTATTAATGGCAACGATGATATCAATCCCCGCCGCCTTGGCGTGGTTGATCGCCTCAATGGTCTGGGGCATGATGCCATCGTCTGCAGCGACAACGAGAATGGCAATATCGGTTGCCATCGCGCCTCTTGCGCGCATTGCGGTGAACGCCTCGTGACCGGGGGTATCAAGGAAGGTGATCTCCTTACCGCCTACCTCCGCACGGTACGCACCGATGTGCTGGGTAATACCGCCTGCCTCGCCTTGCGTGACGTGGGCGTGACGAATATAGTCGAGAAGCGAGGTCTTACCGTGGTCAACGTGACCCATGACGCACACGACGGGTGCGCGTTCGATGAGATCCTCTGCCGCATCCTCCGATTCATCGAACAGACGCTCCTCAATGGTGACGACGACCTCCTTCGTTACCTTAATGCCCATTTCGTCACAAAGCAGGAAGGCGGTATCGTAATCAACGGTTTGGTTGACGGACGCCATAACGCCCATCATCATAAGCTTTTTGATGACCTCTGCGGAGGTCTTCTTCATGCGGCTGGCAAGCTCGCCCACCGAGATCTCGTCGGGAAGCGTGATCTCCAACTGCTTTTTGCGCGCCGCCTCTGCTTCCAGTCTCTTTTGACGCTCTTTTTCCAGGCGCTCACGCTCTTTGCCCTTATCACGCGCACCCTTGGTGCCGGGGCCGGGCTGGTTGTTTTGCTTTTTCAGCTTCTGCTTGCCCGCATCGCCGCCCTTGCCGTAGGAGGCATAACGGTCGTTGTGGGTGTCATCGTATTTCGAAAGGTCGACGGCAGCGGTACGGGTATCTACCACGCGGCTCTTCGTCTTGACAATGACGGTCTCGCCCTGTCCCTGTGCCGTGGGCGTTACGCTGCCGAGATCGATGGTCTTGAGCGTCTGCTTCTGCGGCTTCTTTTCGGGTGCCTTGGGAGCAGGCTTCTCCGCAGGCTTTTCCGCAGGCTTCTCCGCGGTTTTTTCCACGGGTTTTTGCACCGGCTTCTCCGCGGGCTTCTCCGCGGGCTTCTCCGCAGGCTTTTCTGCGGGCTTCTCCACGGGCTTTTCCACGGGAGCATCGCTCACGATGGTTGCCTTACCGTCAAGATATTCCTCTAAATTTTCAATTTGATTTTCTAAAGTGAGGCTTTGTAATACGATCTCAAAATCCTCGGACTCTAAGTCCCCCTTTATTCCGAACCCTGCCAGCAGAGCCTCGAAATCCTTTTTCTTCATTCCAAGATCGCTCATTACTTGTGCTCGTTTGATTTTCGGCATACTGCTTACCCATCATCTTCGGTTGCCGAAGATGCCTTTCCTATGACGTATAATTTCCGCAATTCCCGTGCAAAGCTCTCATCGGTAACCGCTACGGCGGCGAGAGCACAGGATTTCCCCACTGCGCGCGCAAGCCTTTCGGTATCGGCGGCGACGGTGAGAAGCGGGACACGGTAAAACCGACATTTGTCGGTAATTCTTTTGGCGGTTGCCGCGCTTGCCCCTTCGGAAAGCAGGACAAGACAGGGCGGTTTACGCTTTGCCAAGGCTTCACATACAAGCGGGGTGCCATGAACCGTTTTTCCTGCACGGCGGCAGAGCCCTAAGAAGGTCAAAAACCTTTCGGTTTCCTCCTTCACCGTTTTATTCGGCAGATTCTGTTCTTGCAAGCTTTTCCTCCAAGCGAAGGTAGACCTCTTCCTCTATCTTTGAGGAAAACGCCGCCTCCAGTCGTTTTGTTTTCTTGGCTTTTTGCAGACAAGCTGTATTCTTGCAGAGATATGCACCTCTGCCGGGAGCACGCCCCGTCACGTCAAGGGAAAACATCCCCTCGGGAGAACGTACAACGCGGATCAGCTCCGCCTTGGCGAAATGCTCCCCGCATCCAACGCAACGGCGGGTGGGTATTTTTCTTACCTTAGGTTGGTTTGCCATGCAAAAACTCCTTTTTTCAAACAATTATGCCTTGATATCGATCTTACAGCCTGTCAGCTTTGCGGCAAGCTTTGCGTTCTGTCCCTCTCTGCCGATGGCAAGAGAGAGCTGATCCTGCGCGACCTTCACCTGGCAGTTGCGCTCCTCGGTTACCGTAACGGAAAGAACCGTTGCGGGCGAAAGCGCCGCCTTTACGTAGGTTGCAAGGTCCTCGTCGTAGCGGATGATATCGATCTTTTCATTGCCAAGCTCGGCAAGAACGTTCGCAAGACGCATACGGCGATTACCAATGCAAGCGCCGACGGGATCCACGTCCTCATCGGTAGAATACACCGACATTTTGGTGCGTGAGCCCGCGTCACGCGAGATGTTCTTAATTACAACGGTGCCATCCTGAATTTCGGGCACCTCAAGCTCAAAGAGACGGCGCACAAGCCCCGGATGGGTGCGGGAAAGGGTTACGAGAGGACCGCGATTTTCACCGCCGTGCACCTCGCTGATAAACACCTTCAAGCGATCACCGACAGCGAAATTATCGTCGGAAAGCTGCTCGGCACGAGGAAGAACGGCTCTGCCGTTGCCCGTATCGAGAACGAGACTGCCGTCCGTATCATCCACCTTGTAAACGACAGCGGTAATGACCTCGCCCTTCTTTTCCTCGTAGGCGCGCGCTTGGTTTGCGCGCTCTGCCTCTCTTATGATCTGAATGATCTGCTGTCTGCCCGCCTGTGCGGCAAGACGGCTGAACTTATCGGTCTTGACCTCAGTCTCTACCACACCGCCAAGCTTGTGACGGCGGCTCAGCGCCTTTGCGTCGGCAAGCGAGATCTCGGTATCGGGATCGGTAACCTCCGAAACGACCGTTCTGACGTGATACAGCTTCATTTCCTTCTTATCGGGGTTAACGTGCAAGCGAACGTTTGCCTCGCTTCCGTTTTGCTTTTTGTAGGCACCTGCAAGAGCCGTCTCAAGCTTTTCGAGCATGTACTCCATTTTGATGCCCTTTTCCTTTTCGAGAAGCATAAGCGCTTCAAAGAATTCCTTATTCATGACAAATCCTTTCTATGAGATCAATCTTCAAAATATACGGTGCGGATGTGGGAAATATCTCGGCGCGCGAAGAGGTGCTCCGCGTCGTCGGGGGTAACGACGGTAACGGTGTCTGCGTTGTATGCGGCAAGCGCACCGACAAGGGTCTTTGCGCCGTTCTGTGCCGCGAAGAAGCGAAGCTCCACCACAAGCCCGATACAAGCTTCAAGGTGTGCGTCGGTGCGAAGCTCTCTTTCGATCCCGGGCGAGGAGACTTCAAGGCGATAAGCGTTCTCGATGGGATCCGCCTCATCGAGAATGGGGTCGATGGCACGGTGGACGGTTTCGCAATCGGTGATGGAGATGCCCTCCTCGGAATCGATGGTGATCTCCAAATGGTACTCCGTGCCTATTTTGGCGTACGAAACGTCCCAAAGCATGTAGCCGAGCTCCTCTATCTTAGGACGCAAAAGCTCCTCTACGACAGAGGCAATATTCTTTTTTGCCATAAGCCACTCCTTTTCTAAGTTTCACAAGAAGAAAAGAGTGAGGCTTCCTTTCTCACTCTTTCCTTCTATTCTTTTATCTTCCTATTTATTATACCACACTTTTTGAAAAATGCAAGGGGTTTCGCGAAATTTCTTTCATCTTTTATTTATGGGAGGTATATAAGAGGACTCCCTCAGTCATCTGCCTTGACAGCGCTCTTCCTGAAACATGGTCGAAATGCGCGCAAATCACAGATTTGCTTCATTTTTCCCTGTTTCAGTTACACGCTTCGCGCAAACGGTTGTCACCGTTTGCACTCGCTTACCTCAATGAGGGAGCCTTACGAAAATGCGCCCCGACGCATTGGCGTCGGGGCGCGGGGGTAACAGAGAGATTAATAGTTGTTGTCTGCGATGTCGTAGGGATCTGCCTTCGCCCATTCGCAGCCTGCCTCAAAGATGATGTTTTCCGCATCAATAGGCAATCTTGCGGGGTCCTTTACGTAGGTCATGTTCCGAACGTAGTGGAAGCGCACTGCATCAATACCATTGCGGAATGCCTCAAAGTGCTGCGATCCCGATTTGGTTCCGACAGTCAACTCCGAGCGTGTATTGATCAGATAGCAATCACGATACGTGATATTGTAGGAAAACGCAGATGTATTAGTCTGCTCAAAGTATGCCCAGCAGCTGTTGTGGTCTTTTCTCAAGCGCTCAACATACTCTTCCATCGTGAACTCGGTATCAATGTTCTCGAATCTGTCCTCCGTCATGGTCTCCACCGCGGTTTGGTTTCTGTTGCCGTACGCTCCGCCGGGACCGGAAGCGCCAAAGGAACGGGCAACAACAACGGTGTTCCAGTTCTCCCAGTTCGAAGAAGAACCGTCATAGTACTGCGCCGCGTGGAAGCGTCCCTGACCGTCACCCGTCTTATTCGTGAAGACGAGATAGTTGTCGTGCGTCCAGTTGAAGAGGGTGTGCTCTTCCTTCGACGCGTTACCGCCAAGCGTGTAGATATGACCGCCGTCACCCGTCTGCTGCATGACGCTCTCGATGTAGTTGTGGTGGATATCCACGTGCATCAGCCTGACACTCTCACCGTACATGAAGGCAGCCGCACTCCAGCTCCAACCAACCGAATAGCCCGAATAGGAGGTGTTTCTGATGGTGTTGTAGGAGAGGTCAATGTCCTTCGCGTACTGAACCGTGACCGCAGGAGAGGAGTAGATCTTCACCGCGATGCGGTCAAAATAGTTGTTGGTAATGGTGCTGTTTTCGGTACCCTCGGTCTTGCTCCAAACAGCGACCGCGGCCGAGCCACCGCCGAAACGGATAGCGCCGGAGCCAATGTCCGTAAAGCTGGAATCCTTAACGGTGGTGTTTTCAACACGGTTACGGAAGCTGATGCCCTCGCAGGGGAGATCGTGGAAGTTACAGCCGACGACATCAAAGCCGCGGATCATCTTACCGTAGACGGGCGCACCGGAGGGGAAGGTATCCGTCTCGCCTACTGCATTGACGTGCGGGTCAGAGCTTGCCTGACCACCGCCAAAGCCCTGTCGGCTAATGACGTCATAGTCAAGTCCCGTGAATGCCATGTCCTTTAACGTTACGTTCTTAATGTTGGTGAAATAGAGCATGTTATTCATGGTCGGATACTCGAACTTCACGCCGTCAACACCGCTTTCGCTGTAATAGTACAGCGTACCGGTCTCTGCGTTGTAGTAATACTCACCGTTTCTATCGAGATAAGCATGGCTCATTTGCAGGGTGACCATACGGTTGTAGAAGTGTTTCTCGTCATGGATTGAGAAGCCCTCGTAATGCGCGGGATCGAAGTAGATAGCCACGTGCGTCTTGCCATCTGCCGTAACGATCTTATCGTCGTAGTCTACGCCGATGACCTGACCGACGTTGTAGGTCCACTCACTGGGGAATGCAAGCTCAAGTCCGCTTCCCTCCAAGGTGTAATTCTCTTCATACTCATCGGAGAGATAGCGTTCGGCAAGCTTCATCTGCGCAAGATAGGACGCATATTCCGTTTCGAGGGCTGTAAGAAGGTTCTTACGGGTCGTGTTATAGGTGGCTGCCTCAGCCGCCTTGCCTTCTGCAAGCAGATCCTCGTAGGTCTTCTGCGCCTCGGCAAAGAGGTTGTACGCCGCTTGATACTTCGCCGTAGCATCACTCTTGATCTTTGCGGCAGTGGAAGCAAGCTTTGCGTATCCCTGCTCAATTGCGAACGACTGGTTGCCTACAATATCCATGACGAAATACGCCTTGTACTGCTCCATCGAGGGAACGAAGGGAACCTTACCTTCATAAGGTGCGTCTTCTTCCTTTACAGCAGGCAAATACGCGCTGTAATCGCCAAAATTCTCAAGCGTTCCGCTTGCAACGATCTGTGCGTTGCGGATCTCGTTCAGTACGGTCACATAGCCTGCGGGAGCATTCTCGTAGGTCGTTTCGTACACGGCGATGGGTGCCTTGTTGTAGGTGGTGACGGCGCCGTTTTCATCGCGGTTGGCAGCATCATCGGTCGCTTCGGTCAACTCGGCAACCGCCAGCTTCTCATAGAGGAACTGATAGAAGAGTGCCTTATACTGCTCGCTACCGTTTTCCGTAGCAGGTGCCGCATCCAGTTTGAGCTTATCCTCCGTGAGCGCATTCACCTCATCAAGCGCGAGATATGCATCTCTGTAATAGATGAACTGAAGCTCTTGCGCCAAGCCCGTATAGGCAGCGTCAGGAAGACTGGTGTGCGTCAGCTCACCTGCCTCGTGCAGTGCAGTTACCTCTGCAAAAACACCGGTAGAGGGAAGATCCTCAAACACGTAGCCTTCGTCTTCTATTTGAGTATTCGTCGGATACGCGGGCTCCACAAGCTTGTAAGCCGCAGTAGCCAGCGTAATATTCGCCGCAGTGGATTCCTTTACCTCGCTTGAAATGCTTGCGAACACCGCAAGATATTCCTCACAAAGCTGTTTCGCATTTGCCTTGGTCTCCTTGCACTTTGCGTCAGCCTTTGCAAGGTTCGCCTTGGCTACCTCGTATTGAGGAGTGCCCTCGGCATAGAGGCCTGCGATCCTATCGAAGGTTGCCTTCGCCGCATCATAAATGCTATCCGCCTTCTCTACGATCGTTTCCTCGGTGTATATGCTCGTGTAGGAGGAAAGCTTTTCTTTGAAGGTTGCCATGCTTTCGCCGCAAGTCTCGGAATTATAGAAGGCTGTCAGCTCAGATACGATCACCTTGGTGAAGACAAGCTCCTTGAAGCGCGCGTAGTAGAAGGGCGACGCATTCTCCGCCGTGCTGTAAGATGCCGGGGAAGCTTCGTTTCCAAGATCGAATACGTCGTAATAAGCCAAATACAAGTCACGATAATACGCGAACTGAGTATTCAGTTCTACCTTTTCCTCTGCATAGAAGAGCGTATCGTGCTTCAAGGTGCCTGCGTTATACATGTTGAGCGCATTCTTCCAAGGACCGACCTCCCAACGGTAGAAGGCAGTCATGTAACGCGGCTCGTTCGCAATGTAGAAGCTATTCGCACCGTTACGCGCGATATCGGCGATAGAGCCGTTTACGTAGAGATAACGGAAGAAGGGATACTCACCGTTTGCATCTGCCTCAAACTGATATGCCCAAATGTTGCCATCAGACTTCACAAAGCCGCTATTATCCAGCGTTTTCGTCGAGGTCAAGGTGCTCTTTCCGTTCTCGGACGTGATAAGAAGACGACAGAATTCATAAAGGATTTCCGAGCCGTCAATACTAAGAAGCTCGTGAAGCTCATACATACCGTCCGCCGCCAAGATGGTGACGTAGGTCGGTACGTTCACCAGCGGAAGCTTGGTCTTTGCCACAGCAAAGGCACTCGCGAAGCTGTTGAAGGGCGCGTCCTTAGAACCGTTTCCGCCCGCCGGAGCAGCCGCATTTAAATAAATGTAATCTCTTTCGTAGCACTTCTCGGTAGCATTTACCAAATGGTCGGTAAGCGCGGTGTCTTCGAGAACCGTATCATTCTTCTGCATGTGGTTGTACACGCCGAAGAAGGAGTTCGGGGAGTAATTATCCCCCGTCGGCTCAATGTAGAAGATCATCTCCTTGCCTTCCTTGCTCACGAGACGAACGAAACCGAGAACGTTGATCTCGGACATCATCGCCGTCTTATTCGCGCTTCCCGCTTGCACGGTAAGAGCAAAGGTGTTGCTGTCTGTAAAGAAGCCGGTATTTCTGCCCGCGACGCCATCATATGCCACGATCTTGTAATCGTAGTTGCGACCGTCTAAGGAAGGTGCCGCGTTCTGTCCGATGTTTGCGATAGCACCGATCTCAATGGTAAAGCCCGCGTGAACCATTGCGGTAGCGTTACCCTCGTCAAGGTCAAAGTAGTAACGCAAGCCGTCCGTACGGTCGTTACGGATACCAATGCCGGCAAATCCGAGCCAAAGCGCGGAAAGACGGGCGTCAAAGATCTCCTGTGCCTGTTCCTTCGGCAGATTGAAGCCAAGCTCCGAAAGACCGCGGTAAACGACCGTGGGATCTTCCTCAAAGTAAGGAAGCACCTGATCCAAAAGATCGGTATTAAGATCATAGAAGTAAATGATGTCCGCCGCGTGGTTCTGGATCTTTTCCGCCTCGGTAAGCATTCTGTCGTACACACGAATGGCGAAGACGCCGCAAGGCATACCGACCATGAACTGGAACGCGTTGTTGGCAGCGTCGTTGGTGATAAGCTTATCCGCCTCCACTCTAAGGGAGAGCTGCTTTTGCAGGTCGCTGTAAATCACGTACTGACCGCGACCAAGGACCTCATCCACCTCATAATCAATGTTATAGGTAATGATATCGTTGATGCCCGTCTTCTTCCAAGCGGTCTCGGTACCGATTTGGTTACGTTTGCCCGGCGACACGTACCAGCATCTGTTGCCATAGTCGTAGCACCAGCGGTTTTCAAGTCCCGCACGCTGACCACCGCCGTCGTGTGCCGAGGGGAAGATCAGACAACGGAGCGGACCGATCATGATACCGTTCTCGTAGTGGATACCGTAGGTAGAGGTGGAGTCGATGTGACGGGTATAGCTACCGTCCTCGTTCACGTCCACCAAACCCACGGGGTTTACGACCAGTTCGACAGTGTACTCGTAATCGGGAAGCATGTCGGCAGTCAGATAAATACCGAACTGACGGTCTGCTACCGTCTGCATCTTGGAGTAGTCCTTAATGAGATAGTAACCGCCGTTCTCTGCGCTCGAGCGACGCACCCACTCGGCGCCTCTCAGGGAGACCTGCTCACCCGTCTTTGCGGCGTTGAACCAAGAAAATCCGCCGCTGCCGGTAGTCAGCGCACCCGTGTCAAAGCCCGTATAGGCAGTAGTCAAGACACGCAAGCCGTCGGTAACGTAGAGGGCGTCCTCAGCCGTCTTTTGATTGGCGTAAAGATCAACGATCCCTTGAAAGGATGCGTTAAACTCCTCGGCATTGGAAGAGAAGCCGAGAGGAACGATGGCGTTTTCAATAAGCACCTTGGTCTCGTCGTCGAGCGCGTTATACTTGCTCAAATCCGCCTTCACGTATGCCGCCATGTCGACGAACGCGTTATGCTCCATTTCTCTCGCGGTCAAAACGGCAGTGTAAATACGAAGCGCGTAGAAGTCGGTAGGAAGGGAGGATGAAAGGTAGAAGTTACCCGTGTCATCCTTATCGTAATAGTGCGTGCCGTTAACCCCGTTTGCGGTAGAAAGTATCGGGGAGGTGTAGTAAGGTGTAGCACCACGCAGCATACCGTAGACTGCCGTTACGGTGCGCGCGTCATTTTCACCTACGGTCAAGGTTTCGTCACGCGTAAAGACGTAGGTATTTACCTTGCCGTACTCGCGAATGCCCGATGCCCACGTAGAGTTGTTGCCGAGCTTTTTATCGCTCCAAGCATGAGTATTGTTGTAGTCTTTGTCGCTCAGCTTCCAAGTAACGTCTCCGCGCACAGGCGAGCCGTTGCTGTGCACACCGTCACGCGACGGCGACGTCGAGGAAATAAAGCCGATGTAGTCAAAGGGTCTCGTGTACTCAGCAGCGGAAATACCATTGTTACCGTTCGCGACGTAATACTCAATGGGGTTGCCCGCATCGTCCTTAGCGATCTCACCGTCGGGGGTTGCGACGTAGATAGGATTGTACTTCGCCACGTACTCGATGGTAAAGTCTTCCTTGGGAAGAAGGGCAAGACCGAGCTGCAAGCGCGTGTTCGCAAAGCTCGGATCGTTTAAGCCGCCAAGTTTTTTGCCATTCTCTTCAGCATACGAGTTATAAATGTGCGACAAGATGTTATCGGTCGGTAGCTTCTTGTCATAGGTGCTGTTTACCAGCTTGCCGTCCACCCACTGACCGTAGAGACCGGTGAAACCGATACTGCCGTCAGCTCTCTTTTCCCATACGGAGCTATTGTTAAACTTTGCGTGGTTGAGACCGAGCTTGTTGACCCAGGTACCGTCCCAATCCTCAGCCTCGGTATCGATGAGCTCCGTGCTTCCGAAGAGAGCAACGAGCTTACCGCCGTTTGCGGTGGTCTCGCCGTTCGCGCCGACGTACATCTTCTCGTAGTCGTTCAGGTCTCTCGCGCTTTCGAGCAGCTTTTCTTCTTCTACGAGCTTCTGAATGGCATTCTCATAGTCTTCCTTCGTAGCGTCGGCGCCAAGCGCGGGAGCCGTCTCGGTGAAGAATCTCTCAACAAGTCCCTTATACGCCGTCATTGCGTTGAAGACGTCGAGGTCCACGTCAAGACGGAGAAGCGTATCCACGATGCTGTTGGCAGCAGCATCCGCCGCGCTCAGCACGTCCTTCACGGAATCGCTGGCATACATGCGAAGGGCGTAGACCACGCCCTGGTCGTTCTTCAAAATGTGAAGACCGCTATCACCGAAATCGGCTTTCATCGCGTTGCTTGCGCTCGTGGAGACGATATCACCGTGCGTTACGGTGTACTTCGACTCCTCGCCGCTCACGGTTTTCTTCACGAACTCCTTGCGCACGATCAAAGGGGTGACCTTACCGTTGTAGTTCACAAAGCTTGACGCAGAGGAAGTCCCGGTGACGTTGATATCAGCGACACCTTTCGTCGTGGACTTCAAGGTCCAAAGAACGGCGCCCTTGCCGTCATTTTCATCCTCGTGCTGCAAATTGCTCCAGTGCGTTGCCTTTACGGGACCGAAGAGGAAGGCGTCGTCTACAAGCCCGCCCTTTTCGGCAGCGTCGCGCAGATCCACGCGGACGACCGTCTCGACCGCCCAGTTGGCATAGCGCTGATTCACCGCACCGTCGTTGTATTGAAGCAAGGTTTGGGTATTGAACGAAATCTGATTCGCGGTAGCCGTAAAGTCGGGATCGGCATAACCGATACCGCTTGCGTACGACTGCCAGCCCGTAGCGTTCGTGTCAGCATCATAGGCTCCGCCCTTGATCTCGGCGTAGATCGTCTCGCTCTTCTCGAATTGCTTCGTTTCAGCGTTGTAGACTCTCGCGTACCACTTGCCGTTTACAAGGTCAACGGTACCGTTCGTCGGATCAAAAGCGTCAAAGAACGCGATCAGCCCATCGGTCTTGTACAGCGAATAATAGTCGCTGATGGGCTTGGTAGCGCTCGTCTCGCTTCTCGGGACATCCCCATCACCCGTTTCGGCGGCTGCACCTACTGCCATGGTGGGTACCATGGTAACGAGCATCGCCAAGAGCAACAGGAGGCTAAGAACTCTCTTTTTCATGATGTTTTCTCCTTGTTTTGGTTTGCATCAAGCCGCCCGAAGCGAGTCGGTTTTCGGGACGGCATTTTTACTTGTATATTGTACAATATTTTTCCTCAGTTGTCAAGGCTTTTTTTATCAAATCCACAAAAAAACGGCAAACATGCACAAACGGTATGTTCAAAACGCAAAAATGTAAACATTCCGTAAAAAACGAGCGTTTTTGAAGGATTTTTTCACAAAAATGCAATTTTTTCAAGCAAATAGCAGATTTCAGGAAGCATCCTCCTCGTGTTTTTTCGCAAAAATTCAAGCAAAAAAATAAAAGAAAGGGAGAACCGCATCGGTTCTCCCATAAAAGCGCGCTTAATTTTTGGCACTTTTGCCAAGATATTTTACATATTCGCTGTACGCGGAATCCCACGCGGCGCTCTCTTCCGGCTCGTAAACCTTGAGAGGCGTGGAGTCGGTGATGACGCGGCGCGCGTCACGCCAAGAGGAAAGCTCCCCGAGCGCGATCAGCTGTACGGCAATATTGCCCATGACGGTCGCCTCGGTGGGACCCGCGACGACGCGCACGCCCGTAGCGTTGGCGGTGAGGCGGCAAAGAAGGGTATCCTTGATACCGCCGCCCAGCATATTGATCTGGGTGAAGGCTTTATCAGAGACCTCGCGCAGCGCGTTAAAGTTCAGCTTATACTTCATGGCAAGGCTCTCGTAGATACAGCGCATGACCTCGCCTCTCGTCTCGGGAACGTACTGCCCCGTCACGCGGCAGAACTCGCGCACGCGGTTCGGCAGATCGCCCGCCGTTTCAAATTCGGGCGCATCACAGTCGATAAAGCATTTGAAGGGCTCTGCGGCAAGCGCTTCCCTTTCAAGGTCGGCATACGAGACGTTCTCACCCTCGCGGATCCACTGACGGCGAGATTCCTGAATGAGCCACAGACCCATGATATTTTTCAAGAAGCGGGTCGTGCCCTCATAGCCGCCCTCGTTCGTATACTGAATACGCTCACTCTCGGCGTTGATGACGGGTGCGGAAAGCTCGGTGCCGAAGAGAGACCAGGTGCCGCAGGAGATGTAAACAAAATCCCCTTCCGCGGGCGCCGCGGCAACGGCAGAGGCGGTATCGTGCGTGCAGACGGCAACGACGGGAATGGGGTCGCAGTCAAATTCGCGGCAAAGCTCCTCGGAAAGCATTCCGTAGGTTTCGCCGGGCTGAATGATTTCGGGGAGAATACGGGTGGGGATGCCGAGCTTTTCGAGAAGCGCGGTGTTAAATTGCTTGGTCTTGGGATCGAGGAAGTTGGAGGTGGAGGCAATGGTCGCCTCGGCGCGCTTCGCGCCCGTCAGGAAATACGCAAAGAGGTCGGGCATAAAGAGCATCGTATCCGCCTGCGCAAGAAGCTCGGGACGGTAGTGTGCGAGATAGTACAGCTGATAAAGCGTATTGATACGCATGGTCTGCGTTCCCGTCAAGGCGTAAAGCGCGGAGGGAGAGATGAATTTTTCGGTCTCCTCCGGCATACCGACCGTGCGCTCGTCGCGGTAGTGGTTCGGATTGGAAAGCAGCTCACCGTGCACGTTCAAAAGACCGAAGTCAACGCCCCAGGTATCGATACCGATCGCGTCAATCTTATATTCCTTTACCGCCTTGTTGATAGCGGTTTTGACCTCGAAAAGAAGACGGAGCACGTCCCAATACATTCTGCCGCCCGTCACCACCGTGTCGTTCGAGAAGCGGTGGATCTCGGTGACGTTGATGAGCTTTCCGTCATATTCACCGATCATCGCGCGTCCGCTGGACGCGCCAAAGTCAAACGCAAGTACCTTTTTAGCCATGGCTGTCTCCTTATCATCAAAAGGGCAAATGCCCATTTTTTTACAAATTCGATTATATCATCTTTTTTGCGTTTTGTCTACCGTTTTTTCAAGATTTCGGAAAAAGTTTTTCCTGCTTGGCGTAATATCGCTTCATATAAGACAGCAAAAGCACACCCGCAAGCGGAAAAAGCGCAGCGATCAGCATTGCCGTCTTCATGCCGAGCTGCTCGGGCGAAAGCGAAAGGCGGGAGGCAAGAGAAATCGCCCATTCATTTGTCAAAAAGCCGTCCACCACAGCCCCCACCATCTGCGGACCGAGGGAAGCGCCCGCGTCGCCGCCTGCCGCCATCAGGGCAAAGGGAACGACGCCGGGATTCGGATATTTCTCTTCCATGTATATGAGCGTACCGGGCCAAAGCATCGCCGAAAAGAAGCCCGTCAGAACGCACGCGACGAGGCTAAGAACGGGAATGGGAGAGAGGGCGGCAACGAGATAACAAAGGAAGGCGCCTAGGACGCCCCGCCGCAACGTACCGAATATGTTTTTCCCCCGCCTTGCGTAAAGCGTCCTTCCCACTCCCATAAAAAATGCAAAAAGCGCAAGCCCCAGAATGTCGCCGAGCACCTTGGGAAGCCCGACGGCACATTCGAGAAAGCTTGAGCACCACTGCGTCATGGTCAGCTCGGTGGCTCCGCCGATAAAGATAAAAAGAGCGCAAAGCAGCATTCCTCGCGAGGCACCGCTTCCCTTGCGTGCCGTGCCGTTGGGGATCTCGGGAAAGCTTGCCGTCGCGAAGAGAATAAAATCAACGAGCGGCAAAATCATCCAAAGACCCGCCATCAGATACCATCTTTCGGGACCGAAAAGCTTTAAAAGAAGGGTGCTGACGGTGACAACGCCGACCACGCCCCAAGCATACGCGGAATGAAGCTTGCTCATTTCATGCTCGGGGTTATCGGCAGGAATAGCGGCAATGACAGGACTGAGAAGCACCTCGCACAGCCCCGCCGCAACGGAGGAGGCAAGCGTTCCCACTACGAGCCAAAAATAAGCTTGCTCCGGAAAAAGAACGGGACACACCGCATAAACCAAAATGCCGAAAACCGCGAAAAGCGGCGTTAGCCGCACCGTTTTACACACGTCAAAGTGTGAGGCAAAGAAGCTGAAAACAAGATCGACGGAAAGCTGGATCCCGTAAAAGAAGACGGCAAGAAGACCAAGCAACGTATAAGAGATCCCATAAGTGTCATGAAAGGTAAGAAACAAAAGGGGAGAAAGGCAAGATACGGCAGCCAAGGTAATACCGCCAAGGTAGCACGCGGACCTTGTGCGGCGATAAGAATGTTCCATTGCGTTTCCTTTACGAAAAGAATTTCTACCATTATAGCAAAGCCGACCCGAAAAAGCAAGCGGTTTTCACCATCTATTCGGGGAAGTTTTTCGCAAGCCCCCGTCTTGACAAGCGAAAAAAAAGAATGTATAATAGAAAAAGCAACGAAGAAAGCGAGAGATAGATATGCTGTATCATGTCAAAGGTGAGCTGATGGCTTGCGAGGGCGGGCTTGCCGTCGTCGATTGCGGCGGCGTCGGCTACGCGCTCACCGTCAGCACGACCACATCGGAGAAGCTTGCCCCGATGCTCGGCAACGAGGTACTTCTTTTCACCCATTTGCAGGTCAGAGAGGACGGCATTGAGCTGTACGGCTTTGGCGGTCGCGAGGAGCTTTCCGTCTTTCGCCTCTTGATCACCGTTTCGGGCGTCGGTCCCAAGGCGGCGATGTCGATTCTTTCCACAATGACGCCCGACCGCTTTGCCTACGCTGTTTGCACCGAGGATGCCAAGGCGCTCTCCCGTGCCCCCGGCATCGGCGGAAAAACGGCGGCGCGCATCGTACTCGAATTGAAGGACAAAATTTCGAAGGATCAAATGTCGGGTGACCTTGCCTCCATAAAGGATTCCGTACCCACGCGCGCCCCCCTGAGTGCCGCTTCGGGAAAGATCAAGGAAGCGGAGGACGCGCTCGGCGTTTTGGGCTACACCCGCGCGGAGATCGCCTCTGTGCTTCGCGAGGTCGATACGGCATCTCTTTCTCTGGAAGACATCATCAAGGCGGCGCTTCGCCGCTTTAGCGAAAAATAAGAAAGGAGGGATCTCCCTTGGCAATCGCGGAAGAAGAATTTGACTTTGAAAGCCGTATCGTAGGCACGGAAAGCGTTCCCTCCGACTACGAGGTGGAGAATTCCTTGCGTCCCAAGTCGCTTGACGACTATACGGGGCAGGAAAAGGTCAAGGAAAACCTCAAAATTTATATCGAAGCCGCAAAAGCACGCAAGGAAGCGCTTGACCACGTTTTGCTTTGGGGTCCTCCCGGTCTCGGAAAGACCACCCTTGCGGGCATCATTGCCAACGAGCTTGGCGTAAATCTGCGTACCACGTCGGGTCCTGCCATTGAAAAGCAGGGAGACCTTGCCGCCATTCTCACCAATCTCGCGGAGGGCGACGTTCTTTTTATCGACGAGATCCACCGTCTTTCCCGCGCAGTTGAGGAAATTCTTTACCCCGCGATGGAGGACTACGCGCTTGACATTATCATCGGAAAGGGACCGTCGGCAAGAAGCATTCGTCTTCCCATCCCCCGCTTCACCTTGATCGGTGCAACCACACGCGCGGGTCAGCTGACGACACCTCTTCGTGACCGCTTTGGCGTTCTTTTGAAATTAGAGCTTTACACGCCCGAGGAGCTTGCCGTGATCGTGCGCCGTTCGGCGGATATTCTCGGCGTCGGCATTGACGAAAAAGGCGCGCTTGAAATCGCCTCCCGCTCACGCGGAACGCCGCGTATTGCCAATCGCCTTTTAAAACGCATCCGCGACTTTGCCATCGTTAAGGGCGACGGCACCATCACCGAGGAGATCGCCAAATACGGTCTTGAGCGTCTTGAAATCGACGCCTTGGGGCTGGACAACACCGACCGAAAGATGCTCACCGCCATCATCAAGTTTTACGGCGGCGGTCCTGTGGGGCTTGATACCCTTGCCGCCACCATCGGCGAAGAAGCCATCACCATTGAGGACGTGTACGAGCCTTATCTTTTGCAGCTCGGCTTCCTCTCCCGCACCCCACGCGGCAGATGCGTCACCCCGCTTGCCTACGCCCACCTCGGTATTCCTTACACGGGAAGCGCGGCAGGCCAGGCATCTATGTTCGAATAAAAGAAAAGCGTTGTTTACATTTCCGAAAAGATTTGCAAACAACGCTTTGTTTTTATATGTTATTCAAAATGTGTTCGAAGATAGGCACGGCAAGGTTTATTCCCGTCGCTTTGTAGGTGCCTGTAAAGTGAGGATTGGAATTGACCTCACAAACGAGAGGACCGTTTTCCCCGAAAAGAAGATCGACACCCGCAAAATCCGCGCCCACGGCACGCGCGGCGGCAACCGCTACGGCTTCCTCATCGGCACTGAGCGTGTATGGCTCACCCGTACCGCCGTGCGCGATGTTGGAGCGAAAATCTCCGGGTCTTCCCGTGCGCTTCATGGCGCAAACGGCACGGTCTCCCACGACATTCACGCGAACGTCTGTGCCGAAGGACCGAGAGATAAATTCTTGGAACAAAAGCGGCTTTGCGCCGATGCGCTTCACCGTCTCCTTTGCCTCTTCAAGCGAGGAAGCAAGGTAAACCTGCTCACCGAAAGAGCCGTAGCACTCCTTAATGACAAGTGGGAAGCCAAGCACCGATGCGCCACGCGCAATAAAATCATCCTTGGTATATCCCACAGTTTCATAGGTCATGGGTGCAACGAGGGTACGCGGTGTGGGAAGTGACGCCGAAAGGAGCGCCTCTGCCGTTTCACTCTTGCTGTCGCAAATACGAATGGCATCGGGAGAATTAAAAACGGGTATCCCATGTCTTAGAATGCGCCGCGCCGCGGCAACATCCTTATCCCAAAAAACGACGAAATCCGCACCGCGCGCGGGGTGTTCGTCAAAGGATGCGACGGCTTCGCCGCCCGTCACACGAGAAAGCGTCACACCGCAAGTCTGTGCAGCGGCATCAAACAACGAATAAAGGGCGTCAAAGCTCCCCGACGCAAGAAAATGGTTGACAAATAGCAGTCCGTGTTTCATCCTGCAATATCGTAGTCGCGAAGGTCCACCTTTCCCTCTGTCGTAAACGTAAGAAGCGCCTCTCCGGTGGCATAGGTGTAAAGGCGGTTGTTTTCGCTCACGTTGTAACTTGTGGTAAAGCTGCCCGTTTCGCCGCGCATCACTGCTGTAAAGCCTTGCAAATGCAAATAAAGATTTGCATTTCCAATAATAGAGGTGAAGTCAAGGTCTCCTACGGTAGCACTTTTAAGATTAAGATTTCCTTTTTCCGTCTCGACCGTTACCTTGGTCATTGACCCCTCTATGCTCACATTACCGTCCTGTGCGACCACAGAAACCTCGGCTGCATTTACCATTTGGAGATTAACCTTCGTGTCTTCCACTGCACAGATTTTAACAGAGCTCAAGCTGTTCATTATTTCGACGGGAATGTCGACGAACAATGTTTTCGCAAGTTTGCCGACACGTTTGCCCGAGGCGCATGGATAGATTTTAAGCACGCCGTCCTCCACGGCGCAACGCATCGCCTTGCCGTTGGATTTCTCATAATCCTCAACAGCGGTGATCTTGTCCGTAAAGGCGGCACTCACCGAAACGCCTCTGCCATCCCAATAGATCTCCACCGCGCGAATTTTCTCATCCGACGCAAAAGCACCCACGGAATACATTTCCTCGTTTTCGTAGCTCACGCGACGGGAGCAGCCCGAAAGCATAAGCATGCTGCCCAGCAACAAGCATGGCACAAGAATGAGTGCAAGCAACTTTTTCATACGTATCATTTTCTCCTTATTTTTAAGAGCCCTCAAAAGAGGCTGTCATTTACAAAACTATTATAATTTTTTTGTCGTGTGCTGTCAAGTGTTCGCACGGTTTTTCCAAAAATTCCTCTGTCCTTGTGCGAAAAACAAAAAATTTCGCTCCCGCGCTGACAATTTTTGCTTTTTCGGTTGACAACCGCATTTTTTCGTGATATAATACTTCTGTTTGAAATTGGGGTATCGCCAAGCGGTAAGGCACAGGACTTTGACTCCTGCATGCGCTGGTTCGAATCCAGCTACCCCAGCCAGCAAGCAGCCGTCCTTCGGGACGGCTGTTTTGCTTGCTGGCTGGGGTAGCTGCCCGAATCGGACCGGTCGCCGAAGGCGAGCTGGTCCGATTGCCCCGCGCAGAGCGACGCCCGCTTGCGAGGCGGCGGCAAGCGAGGGCAACTTCGAGCGAAGCGAGAGCCTCCGGCGCCGCAAACGAGCCACCCTTAGAGATGGCTTTTTTGTTTTGGTGGGGGATGGCAGGACGAGGGTATCAAACGCGTGAACGCGCCGATGCAAACGTTTTACACTACTTGACTGTTATTTTGAAAAAGCAATCCGCACTTTCGGTGTCGGTATGATTTCAATAATGACGAGACAATATTGCCCCAAAGCACATATTGTCTATCAAAACAAAAATTTAATGAAAGCACCGCAGACCCAATATCTCAAGAAGGCATCTAAATCGGACACACATCACAGAAAAAAGCACTTGCCGAGGCAAGTGCTTTTTTCAATCAAGCGCGCTGACGCGCATGAAAAATGAAGCAGGGCTTCGCCCTATGAAGCGTGCCTTCGGCACACGGAGAGATAACATGCGCGCTTCGCTTCATGGCGCATCGTGCCGCTTCATATGAGCGTAGCGAGTGCTTCATATCGCCTAGCGATGCTTCATTTGTCTTTCACCGCACAAAATCGGTGATCATGAGCAGCTTTACGCAAAGCGAGAGGCTCCGACAAAGACCAAGCCATTTGGTTTGGTCTTTTTATTTGTTCTCCCGCACCGTATAAACGATTGGTAGACAGGAAAAACTTTAAAGCAGTTTATCAAGGAGGATGCCTATGACCATAACCGAGCGAAATGATCTGCTCGCGAAGTACAGTTCAGGCTACACGACCGACGCGTATAAGCTTCTCGGCACACACGAAGAACCCGACGGTACAACCTCTTTCCGCGTTTGGGCACCCAACGCGAAGGGCGTGTCCGTCGTGGGCGATTTCAACGGCTGGGACCCGTCACGCGGTACGATGTTCCATATCGGCGGCGGCGTTTGGGAGGGCATTCACCACGGCGTTTCGCGCTTTGACTGCTACAAATACCGTATTATACGAAGTGACGGTGCCGTTCTTGAAAAGAGCGACCCATACGCTACACATGCCGCTCTCCGTCCCGACACGGCAAGCAAGGTCTTCACGATCGACGGCTTTGCCTGGACGGACGGCGAATATCTTACCGAGCGAGAAAAAAAAGACCATTTCTCCGCTCCTATCAACATCTACGAAATGCACCTCGGCTCGTGGCGGCGTCACGGCGACGGAAGCTTTCTTTCCTACCGCGAAATTGCCGACGAGCTTGTGCCTTATCTTCTTGGAATGCACTACACCCACGTCGAGCTTCTTCCCGTCACGGAGCATCCCTACGACCCTTCCTGGGGCTATCAGGCTACGGGCTATTTTGCCCCCACGTCACGCTTTGGTACGCCGCACGACTTTATGTATTTGATCAACAAGTGCCACGAAAACGGGATCGGCGTGATCTTAGATTGGGTGGGCGCGCATTTTCCCAAGGATGCAAGCGGACTTGCGGAATTTGACGGAAGCTTTTGCTACGAATCCCCCGACACGGTGATGAACGAGCACCCCGATTGGGGCACGCGCATCTTCAATTACGACCGCAACGAGGTGCGCTCCTTCCTGATATCAAGCGTTTGCTATTGGTTGAAGGAATATCACGTCGACGGCATTCGCGTGGACGCCGTGGCAAGCATGCTTTATCTTGATTACGGCAGGGCGGAGCGCGAATGGCACCCAAATCAGTTTGGCGGCAACCATAACCTTGCCGCGATTGAATTTTTAAAGGCGATGAACCACGCCGCCTTTTCGGTATGCCCATCCGCATTGATGATCGCCGAGGAATCGACTGCCTTCCCCGGGGTGACGGCTCCCTCCTATGCGGGCGGTCTCGGCTTTAATTTTAAATGGAACATGGGTTGGATGCATGATACCCTTCGCTATATGTCGTTGGACCCTATCTTCCGCAAGCATCACCACGGAACACTTCTCTTTCCCTTTCATTACACCTTAAAGGAAAACTACGTGCTTCCCCTCTCGCACGATGAGGTGGTGCATCTCAAGGGCTCCATGATCGAAAAAATGCCCGGGGATTATGAGCAAAAATTCGCAAATTTACGTGTTCTTTACGCCTATATGTTTGCTTTTCCCGGCAAAAAGCTAAACTTTATGGGCAACGATCTCGCGCAATTCGCGGAGTGGAACGAAAGTGCTGAGTTGGATTGGTTTTTAAAGCTCCACGAAAAGCACGACCGAATGAGCGCCTTTTTTTCGGCGCTCGGCAAGCTTTATCTTGAAACGCCCGCGCTCCATGAGCAAGATTTCTCGCCTGACGGCTTTGCTCTCACCGTGGCGGACGACACCGAGCAAGGCGTGCTCGTTTTCCGACGCATAGCGCAGGCTGGTGACGAGGTGATCGTCGTTTGTAACTTTTGTCCCGTTTTGCGTGAAGATTACCGTATCGGCGTTTCCGCCTCGGGAATGCTCGTCCCTATTTTTTCAAGCGACGAGGCACGCTTTGGCGGACGCGGGACGGCAGTGCCGCCCTCCGATACAAGGGATGCTCCATCACACGGGCTTCCTTTCTCGGCATCTCTTGTGCTTCCGCCCTTGTCGGTTACCTTTTACGCGCTTCAAAAGACTATAAAATCGGAGAACGCGCACTGCGAAAAGTAAAAAAGGAGAACACATGGAACTTACCCAAAAGAAAATTTTAGAGCTGCTTGAAAGCGAATCCGAGAAAAGCTTCGGTTGTTCCTTGAAGGAAAGCTCAAAGCTTCAAATCTACAAGGCGCTTTGCGCCGTGATCCGCGACCTTCTTTCAAAGCAGAGAAAATCCTTCCGCGACGAATTTACAGCCAAGGAAAAAAAACAGGTCTACTATATGTCAATGGAGTTTCTCGTCGGCACGTCTTTGAGAAACAATCTTTTCAACCTCGGTCTCGAAGACACGGTTAGCGCTCTTTTAAAGAGCATTGGCGTTTCGCTGTCCGAGCTGTATGAAATGGAGCCCGACGCAGGGCTTGGCAACGGCGGTCTTGGACGCCTTGCCTCTTGCTATATGGACGCCATGACCACATTAGGTCTTCCCGGCACAGGCTTTTCCATTCGTTATGAGTTCGGTATTTTCCGTCAAAGGATCGTCGACGGCTGGCAGATGGAGCTCCCCGACGACTGGCTTACGCTGGGCGACGTTTGGTTGCGCGCGAGAGAAGACGAGGCGGTTGAGATCAAGTTTGGCGGTGAAATCACGCAGTGGAAGGAGGGGGACAGGCTTTGCTTCCGCCATGAGAACTATAACAGCGTCATGGCGGTCCCCTACGATATGTTCATTTCGGGCTACCGAACGACCGCCGTCAACAAGCTTGTGCTTTGGAGCGCGAGATCCCCCGCGAAAAACTCCATTGATCTCAGATACTTCGTACGGGGTGAGCATTTAAAGGCGCTGGAAGAAAACACCATGGCAGAGGTCATCTCCAAGGTGCTCTATCCCACCGACGACCATACCGAGGGAAAGCGCTTGCGTCTCAAACAGCAATATCTTCTTGTGTCGGCTTCCTTGCAAAGCATCGTCAGACTGCACGTGAAAAAGTACGGTGACATTCTCTCCCTCAAAGACAAGGTCGCCGTCCACATCAACGACACCCACCCTGCCTTGTGCGTCCCGGAGCTTATGCGTATTTTGCTCGACGAGTACGCGCTTGCATGGGAAGAGGCATGGGATATCACCTGCCGCACCCTGTCCTATACCAACCACACCGTAATGAGCGAAGCACTTGAAAAATGGAATGAGGGACTTTTCCGTGAGCTTTTGCCGCGCATTCATCAGCTGGTCACCGAGATCAACCGCCGCCTTGTTTTAGAGCTCGGCGAGAAGCACGCCCTTGACACCGAAAGGATTGACCGCATGGCGATCGTTGCAAACGGTGAAGTTAAGATGGCAAACCTCTGTCTTGCCGCCTGTCATAAGATCAACGGTGTTTCAAAGCTTCACAGTCAAATTCTGACAAGCAATCTTTTTCAAGATTATCACAGTATTGACAACAATCGGTTTACAAATGTCACAAACGGTATTGCTTATCGCCGCTGGCTCTGCCAAGCAAACCCAACTCTTACAAGTCTCATAAAAGAGCTCATCGGTGAAGAATTTCTTGCCGATGCCATGGCGCTGGAAGCTCTGCTGAAATACAAAAACGACAGCGCGGTGATCGAGCGTCTTGCCGCCGTCAAGCGTGCAAACAAGGAGCGGCTTGCATCCTATATTTCTGCCGTCAACGGCATCAACGTCGACCCCGCTTCTATCTTCGACGTACAGATCAAGCGATTGCACGAATACAAGAGACAGCTTTTAAACGCTTTGGAGATCATTCATATGTACAATCTCATCAAGGAAAATCCGGACATCGATATTCCGCCTCGCACCTTTATATTTGCCGCCAAGGCATCCTCAGGCTATTTTATGGCAAAGCAGATCATCCGCCTTATCTGCGGCATTGGGGAGACTGTAAACGCCGATCCCACGGTGCGTGAAAAGCTGAAAGTCGTCTTTATCGAGGACTACAAGGTCTCCCTTGCCGAGATCATCATTCCCGCCGCCGAGATTTCCGAGCAAATATCGATCGCGGGCAAGGAAGCATCGGGCACGGGAAATATGAAGCTGATGCTCAACGGCGCCGTGACGCTCGGGACGCTTGACGGAGCAAACGTCGAGATCCACGAGCAGGTCGGCGACGAAAACATGTTCCTTTTCGGGATGCGTACCGAAGAGGTGGAGGCACTTTGGCATTCGGGCTACGATCCGCTTGCGTACGTGCGGCGCAGTCCCGCGCTCGCCGACGTCTTACGCACCCTGCGCTCGGGTGTTTTCGGCGGAAGCTACGACGACATTTACAATTCTCTTCTGACCCACGCCTACGGAACGGCAGATGCTTATATGATACTTGCGGATTTTGACAGCTACAAGGAAGCGCAAGAGCGCGTTTCCCGCACCTATCGCGACGCTTACAAATTCGGAAGCATGTCGCTCGTCAACATTGCCAAGGCAGGCGTTTTTTCCGCAGACCGCGCGATCATGGAATACGCAAAAAACATTTGGTATATGGATTAAAATTATTTTCGTGCGAGGTCGTTTGCCTCGCACGGCATTTTTAGGAGTGCTGATAGCCTATGCAAATTCTGTTCGACAGCAAAAAGAAAGAACACAAAACGCCCTTCGGCTGTCTTCGCGTGGGGGAGGTCTGCACGCTTGCCGTGCACATTCCCGACTGCTGTGACTGCCGACGGGCACAGCTCATCGTGGAGGATGACGGCGGCGTCGTGCTCACCGTCTTGCTTCACAAGGAAAGCGTCGTCCCTCCCTACACCGTTTACAAGACCGCCTTTGCTCTGCCGCGCACGGGGCTGTACTTCTACTACTTCAAGATAGAAACGAACGAAAGCGGCTTTTCCCTTTACAAAAGGGGGGACGGCACCAACATGGAAGAGGGCGGAAAATGGCAGATCTCCTGCATTCCCGCAGAGTTTCACACCCCAGAATTTTTCCGCGGTGCCGTTTTTTATCAAATTTTCCCCGACCGCTTTTACAAATCGTCCGTCGTGGGTGCCGACGAAAAAAAGACGGATTTCGTTCTGCATACGGACGAACGTGACACCCCCGTTTATCTGCCCGACGAGCAAGGTGAAATCTTAAACCGTGACTTCTTCGGGGGCAATCTGCGCGGTATCACGGCAAAGCTTCGCTATCTTGCCTCCCTTTCGGTATCCGCCATCTATTTAAATCCCATTTTTGAAGCCTATTCCAACCACCGCTACGACACGGCAGATTACCTTCGTATTGACCCCCTGCTCGGCACGGAGGAGGATTTTCGCGCGCTGTGCGACGAAGCGCATGCGCTCGGTATCAAGGTGGTGCTTGACGGCGTTTTCTCCCACACGGGGTCTGACAGCCGCTATTTTGACAAAAAGAACCGCTACGGTGGCGGCGCATATCACGACCCCGCTTCTCCTTACAGAGAATGGTATCAGTTTGAGGAATATCCCCACAAATACATTTCTTGGTGGGGTATCGACACCTTGCCCGCAACAAACGAGCTTTGCCCGTCCTATCTCGACTTTATCATCGAGGGGGAGGACAGCGTGATCGCCCACTGGCTCCGCGCGGGCGCCGACGGCTTTCGTCTTGACGTTGCCGACGAGCTTCCCGATGAATTTATTGCCCGTCTTCGCCGCCGCGTGAAGCAGATAAAGCCCGATGCCATCGTCATTGGTGAGGTGTGGGAGGATGCTTCAAGCAAGATAAGCTACGGCGTACGTCGCAAATACTTTACGGACAGCGAGTTGGATTCGGTCATGAATTATCCCTTTCGCGACGCCATTATCTCATTTTTACACGAGGACTGTACCGCATACGATTTTGAAAACAGCATCATGACCGTTTGCGAGAATTATCCGCAAGAGGTGCTTCCCTGCCTGCTCAACAGCCTGTCAACGCACGATACGGCGAGAATTTTAACGCTTCTGTCCCATGTGCCTACGCCGCAAACACGAAAAGAGCGCGCCGAATACCGTCTTTCGGACGAATCGCGGCGTGAAACGCTCCCTCGCCTCTGTGCCGCTTTTGCCTTACAGTTCGCGCTTCCCGGCGCGCCTTGCATCTATTACGGCGATGAAGCGGGATGCGAAGGATACGAAGACCCCTTTAACCGCCGCTTTTATCCTTGGGGTGAGGAAGATAAAGCGCTCATCGCCCTACACCGCGCGCTTGGCGCTCTGCGCAAGGAGCACGCGGCATTGCGTCTCGGAGATTGTACCGTGACCGCAATTTCGGACGATGCGCTTATTATTAAGCGCACGTATAAGGAGGAAACCGTCTGTTTCGCGCTTGCGCGCAAGGAGGGAGTGTCGGCGGACGCAAAAGAAGTTCTCTTCCAAAAGAAACCCGAAGAAGCCTTCGGATTTATGTTCTACAAGCAATAAAAAAACGGCGGTGCCATACGGCACCGCCGTTTTTAAGCTTAATATTTGAGCGCGTGATCCACGTCAACCGCATCCTTCATAAATTCATCAAAGGAATAGCAGATCGGGAAAAGACGCTCTCCGTCAAAGCGATAGACCGAAAGAGATGCGTTGGAGGGCCACGGCACTTCACACATTAAGTCTGCCGATTTTCCGCGCGCGTAGGTTTCCACCGCGCGGATAGGCGTCGCATGCGTGCCGATAAAAACCGTTTTGCCCTCGTTTTCCTTGGCAATCGTCAAGACGGTCGACACCACTCTGCCATAAAGCTCTGCCACCGATTCTCCGCCGACGGGACAGGCGTGTCCCACGTCCTCGCGCCACAAGCGGCGCTCTTCCGGATATTCCTCGTCAAGGGCATCAAAGTTTTTGCCCTCCCACTCGCCCGCATAGATCTCGCGAAGACCGTCAAGCAGAGTGGGCGCGGGAGCGTCGCAAAGGGAAAGCGCCAACAGCGTCGTTTTATGGGCACGGCAAAGCGGACTTGCGTAAACCGCATCGGGCGCAAAGCCGATGGAGGCAAGATGCTTCGCCGCCGAGAGCGCCTGCTTTTCCCCCTTTTCGGTAATGGGAAGATCGGTATGTCCCAAAAAATCGCGTTTTTGGTTTCCTACACTCTCTCCATGCCTTATCATGTAAATCAATGTTTGCATTTTTGCCTCCGTGATACTGTTATTCTATATAATTGTACCATGTTTCATTCAAAAAAGCAAGAAACAAAAAGAGAAAACGAAAAATGTTTACCTTTTTTCCATTTGTTCTATCGGATAATTTGATATAATGAAAAAAACGCAGGAAGGGAGATCTACCGTGGATAAAAGAGAAGCACTTACGACAGCACTCGGCTTAATGGCAGACTTTTACCGTAAAAACGGACGTTCCCTGCCTTGGCGGCGCGACCGCGAGCCGTATCACGTCTTTCTTTCCGAGATCATGCTCCAACAAACGAGAGTCGAGGCAGTCATTCCCTATTACGAAAGATTTTTAACATTGTTTCCCACGGTAGAAGCACTTGCCGCGGCATCGGACGACCTTCTTTTCAAGGCTTGGGAGGGGCTTGGGTATTACAGCCGTGCGCGCAACCTCAAACGAGCCGCGGAGAGGATCGTTTCGGTATACGGCGGTCGCTTTCCCGACACCCCCGAAGCGCTTTTGACCCTACCCGGCGTGGGAAAATATACCGCGGGAGCCATTTCCTCTATCTGCTTCGGATTGCCAAAAAGCGCGGTGGACGGCAACGCCCTACGCATCTATTCCCGTCTGTTTGCCGACGGCACGTGCATCACGGACGAAGCATTCAAGAGCCGCCTTGCTTCGGAGCTTGACGCAGTCTACCCCCGGGGGAACGACGCCGCCGATACGACCCAAGGCTTTATGGAGGTGGGACAGCGCTTTTGTCTGCCAAACGGCGCACCGAAATGCGTGGATTGTCCCTTGTCCTCCCTTTGTGCGGTGGGAAGGGGCGACGCAGACTATACCCTATATCCGCACAAGGAGAAAAAGAAGCCGCGCCGTATTCTCCCGAGAACGGTTCTTCTCTTAACCGACGGCGAGGGCTTTTATCTCCGTCAGCGTCCCAAAACGGGGCTTCTCGCAGGGCTTTGGGAGTTTCCCTCCGCCGACGGGCACCTTTCGAAGGACGAAGCTGTGCGCGCGGCAAGCGAGCTTGGCTTTTCCGTCGCGGGCGCGCTGGAGGCCGCCGTGGGAAAGCATATTTTCACCCATCTGGAATGGCACATGAAAAGCTACCTCATTTCCTGCAAAAAAGCCGACGTCTCAAGCTTTGTGCTTGCTTCACCGAGGGAGATGGAGGAAACATACGCCATCCCCTCCGCCTTTCGCGCCTTTTTAAATTATATCAACGAACAGAAGTAAACGAAAAAGGAAGCCGTGAGGCTTCCTTTTTTTACAAGACTTTTATTGCGGAAGAAGAAGATCGTTTTCCTTGATCCATCCGATCTTGCGAAGGATCTGCGCAAAGATCAGAGAAAGCACAGCGGGAAGGATAAAGCAGATGAGGGCGAGACCGATCCAATCAAATGCACCGATCGCCGTAGGATATTCACCGCCGAACCAACCGAGAACAATGCCAATCGGACCGAGAAGACCGCAGGTACCCATACCCGAATTGATCGCGGCACCGTACATTTTCAGCTCGAAAACGCAGGTAGCAAGAGGACCCGTGATAGCGGAAGCTAATGTCGCCGGAATCCAAATGCGCGGATTTTTGATGATGTTCGGCATTTGGAGCATGCTGGTACCGATGCCTTGTGAAACAAGTCCGCCTACGCCGTTTTCACGGAAGGAGATGACGGCAAAGCCGACCATCTGCGCGCAACAGCCTGCCACGGCAGCACCGCCCGCAAGAGCAAGACCTTCCCCGCCTGCGCTGACGATATTCCCCGCCGTTCCGAGAACAACGGCACCCGAAAGCTGAAGCGCGGCGCAAATAGCGGCAGAGGAAATGGGGAGAGTGAGCGCAACACCGATCACGACCGAAACGATGATACCCATCAAAAGGGGCATCAACGTCATGGAAAAATCAATGAAGTCGGTGATTTTTGAGGTAACGAAGCCGATCGCGGGAGCAACGGGAATGGAAAGACCGCATCCTGCAACGAGCGTAACGAAGGGGGTGACGAGGATATCCACCTTGGTCTCCTTGGAAACCAGCTTACCGAGCTCCACGGCAACGATAGCAATCAAAAGCACCGAGATAGGACCGCCCGCACCGCCAAGCATATTTGCGGCATAACCAACGCCTGCCGCGGAAAAAAGAACGAGGGGCGGCGCTTTGAGCGCGTAGGCAATAGCGATCGCCATAGCAGGACCGCTGACCGAGGTGCAATAGCCGCCAATGGTGGCAAAGAAGCCAAGATAGGGGATCATGCCGACTGTCTTTAAAATAGTACCGATAAGAAGCGAAGCAAAAAGACCCTGTGCCATGGCACCCATAGCTTCAATGCCGTAGCGCTTGGCAGAGAACACGACGTCCTTGCGCTTCAAAAATTCCTTTGCCTTGTTCATAATTTCGCCTTCCTTTTCTTCAATGTTATAAATATTTTTTAAATATTGTCAAATATTTTAGCACTTTTTTTTGTACTTGTCAAGAGCAAACAGACTTTTTTTATTTTTTTCGTACTCTTTTCCGTCAAAAAGAAAAGCACCCGAAAACACAAACAAATGTTTACGTTTCGGGGTGCTCGACCCATAAGGTCACAATAGCGCAAAGAGTGCTTTCCGTCTCAATAAATACAGCATAGCCCTCTTCCGTCTCGGCGCATTTTGCCTTTACGGCTTCCGTTTTGCAAATAGGCTTGACGTAATCGATATGAAAGGCACGCACGGCGTGCGCGTTATAGACCGCCTTCGGAATCGCCTCAAAGGCGTAATCCAAATACACAAGGTTGTGCACGTGCTCGTGCAAATCGAAATCGCTTCGGCGCAAGGGAATATTTTTCTCACTCTCAAAGCGGTGAATGCTGTGGCGCATGGGGATGGGGATCTTATCGAACACAGAGCGATCAAGCGCACCGTAACGCGCAAGCGTCTGTTGGTCCACCCGCAGTATTTTTTTATCCGCTATACGAACCCTTGCCCATTTGGAGGTCGAAAGGGCAATAAGATTTCCCATCTCGTCGCGCATGCGAAATTCTCGGCAAAGTCCCACCGAGCGCTCACACCTTCGGCAAAAGGTCTCAACGCGCACACGAAGTCCCATGGGAATGCGAGTATAAATTTCTACGTACCAATCGGTTAAATACCACGCCTCGCCTCGCTTAAAGCAATCCTCTACCGAATCTCCCACAGCGGAGGCGTGACGGGTCGCCGCGTTTTCAAATATCTTTAAAATTCCCGAAGGAGAAAGCTTCATGTCCTTGCCATACTCCTCTAACATCGGGGTGACCGTCATGCGATAAATCATACGTTTCCTTTCTAAAGCGGAAGCGTATCCGCTTGCCAAAGAAGATAGAGGGCGCCCTCTTTCACCGAAACGGTTGCTTCCCTTCCGTTTCCTTCATTGGAGACGCCAAGCGGAAAAGCATTTGTGAGGGTAGCGTCCCGAAGAGGATATTTGAGCCCCGTCAGCGTGACACCGCGCGCCTTCTCCGAAAGCGAAAGCACGGAAACCGTGCCGTCCGGAAAGAAGCGAAAGCATTCATTAAGAAGAACCGTACCCACCATTCCTTCGCCGACAACGAAAACACGACATCCCGCTTGCGCCGCACCAAGCGCCGTTTGCACGGCGGCAAGAGCGTGATCGGGTCTTCCTCCCGTGCAGCCGTAGAGCGCAAAGGTGCGGAAGCCGCGGGCAGCCCCCTCGCGGACAGCTAACGCCGTATCGGTATCGTCCTTCTCGACGGGATGCCGGATAATCGGTGTGCCGCACGGTACATCCGAAGAATCAAAATCGCCAACAATGAGATGAGGGGTGACACCCATCGCGGCAAGTGCCCTTTGTCCGCCGTCTGCGGCAATGACGAGATCGCCCATTGCGGGTGAAAAGGGGGTACAAGTGGGAGAAGCACCAACGATATAACAAACCGCCATCAGACAACCCCCTCCTCGTTTTTCAAAAGGCGCAAAAGCAAGGAAAGCCGATCATACGCGCGAGAGGCGAGGGCAAAATAGTCAAGCTCACGATAGATGGGAAGATCGGGGTTGGGGGAAACGGCAAGCGTACCGCGAAAATGCAGGGACGCCACGGATTTTGCGAGGGGACGAAAATCGGTATCGCCGTCCAAAGGAAGGTAGCCGGGCTCGCCATCCTTTCCGTCGTCAAGGGACAAGCGCATAAGATGATTTGCGGCATACGCGGGGATCGCCGACGTGCCAAAGCAACGGAAGGCAATCGCAGGCGAAAAGCTGACGCCATGGAAGCCGTCCTCGCAGCATACGCGAACGACTGCCTCAAAGTGAGACGAGCTCTCGCCGTTCTCCACAAGCAGTCGAATGCCCTTTTCCTTGGCACACTTCGCAAGCATTCGAAAGCGCGAAAGTGCCTCTTGATTGACGGGAGCGAGATTTTTCCCGTGTGAGGGCGTGAAGATAACGCGCTCTATCCCCACTCCCGCGGCAAAGGAAAAATAAGAGGTATAGAGCGCAAGAAGCATCTCCCACGTAGCATCGTTCCGTGCGGGTGTATCACTGGGAAGTGCGTCCTCATTTTTTTCCTTGTACGGTGAGGGCTCCCAAAGCAGATTGACACCGTCCGAGGGCAAGCGCAAGGCTTCTACATCAAGCCCCGCACAGCGCGCGGCGGCAAGCGTCTCGGGGCGGATGGCACTGTCCGCAAGGGAAAAGGCGGTCTGTGAAAAGCCTGCCGAAAAGGTATAAGCGAACCGGCGTTCCGCAGTCAGCGACTCGCCCCGCTCTCTGTACGCAATACTGTAATGCTTTTTCATTTTGAAAAGAACCTGCTTTTTCAGTCTTTTTCACGCGCCCTTGGCGCGCGTCTTTCTTTCTCTCATTATATCAAATTTCCGTCAAAAAAGCAAGAAGTTTTTGTTTTTTCGAAGAAGGAAGGGGAAATATTGTTTTTTTCGGTCAAAAACCTTGATTTTTCAACTCTTTCTATGTTATAATATTACGGTAAAATACGTAAAAAAAGAGGTAATTACTTTGGTTCGCAACGATTTGAGAAACATCGCTATTATTGCTCACGTTGACCACGGCAAGACCACGCTCGTGGATGAAATGCTCCGTCAGGGCGGCATTTACCGTGAAAACCAGACAGCAGAGGAACGCGTGATGGACTCGGGCGACCTTGAAAAGGAGCGCGGCATTACCATTCTTGCGAAAAACACTGCCATCCATTACAAGGACGTCAAGATTAATGTGATCGATACCCCCGGGCATGCCGATTTCGGCGGCGAGGTGGAGCGCATCCTGAAGATGGTAAACGGCGTTATCCTGCTCGTAGACGCGGCAGAGGGTCCCATGCCCCAGACCCGCTTCGTGCTGGAGCGTGCGCTTTCGCTCGGTCACCGCGTCATCGTTGTCGTCAATAAGATCGACAAGCCCGACGCCCGTATTTACGAGGTCATCGACGAGGTGCTTGAACTTCTCATCGACCTTGACGCGACCGATGAGCAGCTCGATTCTCCTATGCTCTTCTGTTCGGGCAGAGCAGGTACAGCGTCCGTTTCCCCCGACGAGGCGGGCAAGGATCTCGTTCCTCTGCTTGACACCATTCTCGAATACATTCCCGCCCCCGAGGGCGAAGCGGAGCAGCCGCTTCAGATGCTCGTCTCCTCTATCGACTACAACGAGTACGTGGGACGCATCGGTATTGGGCGCATTGAGCGCGGTGTTTTAAAGCAAAACGCCGAAATCGCCATCTGCAACTACCATCACCCCGAGGAAGCCCCGAGACGCGCCCGTGTAGTCTCCATTTATCAGTTTGACGGACTTACGCGCGTTCCCGTAACCGAGGCAAAGATGGGCGACATCGTGTGCTTCTCCGGTGCTGAGGACATCACCATCGGTGACACCGTTTGCACTACCGCTTGCGTCGAGCCGCTTGAATTCGTCAAGGTCTCCGAGCCGACGCTTGAGATGACCTTCTCGGTCAACGATTCCCCCTTTGCGGGCACTGAGGGAAAATACGTGACCTCGCGTCATCTGCGCGACCGCCTTTATAAGGAGCTTCTGCGCGATGTTTCCCTCCGCGTATCGGACGGCGAAACGACCGACTCCTTCAAGGTCGCGGGCAGAGGCGAGATGCACCTTTCCATTCTTGTGGAAAACATGCGCCGCGAGGGCTACGAGCTTTCCTGCTCCACCCCCCGTGTGCTTTACAAGGAGATCGACGGTGTGAAGCAGGAGCCGATGGAGCGTGTAGAGATCGACGTCCCTGAGGAATATATGGGTACCGTCATGGAAAAGCTCGGCTCGCGCAAGGGTGAGCTTCTCGATATGCAGCTACGCGGCTCGCGTCAACGACTTACCTATATCATTCCCTCTCGCTGTCTTTTCGGCTATCGCTCCGAGTTTATGACCGCGACACGCGGCGAGGGCATCATGAACACCGTTTTTGACGGATATCAGCCCTTCAAGGGCGAGATCGCCGTTCGCTTTACCGGCTCTCTCGTTGCCAGTGAGCAGGGCAAAACGACCTCCTACGGTCTTTACTATTCGCAAGACAGAGGTCCGCTTTTCATCGGTCCCGCCACACCCGTATACGAGGGTATGATCGTGGGTGAAAACCCCAAGCCCGGTGACATTGAGGTCAACGTCTGCAAGGAAAAGCATCTGACCGCCGTCCGTTCCAAGGGCGCGGACGAGGCACTCACCCTCATCACCCCCATCCAAATGTCGCTTGAAGAGGCGATCGAATTTATTGCCGAGGACGAGCTGATCGAGGTCACGCCCAAAAGCATCCGTCTTCGCAAGCAGATCCTCGATACGCCCACCCGCAAAAAGGCACAGGCGGCGAAGAGAGCCGCGCTCAAAAATCAATAAAAGAGGTTCCCTATGGCACGATTCCCCTCAAACGAGGGCACGCCCTCCCGTCCCATCCCGTGGCGGCTCGTTCTCATCGTTTTATGCAACACCGTTCTCTTCTTCGGCATCTACGCATATTTCGTCATGGCACGCGGCGTCAATTTTCTGTTTTGGGTCTATTTGGGGATACTCTTGGCGGCGGCTCTTGGATATGTTCTGTATAATCGCGCCTTTTCGGATGCCTCATGCACCTACGAAACGCTCCCCTACGATTGGTCGCACGAGAAGAAAACAGAGTTTCTTTTGGCACGTGACACGCGAAAGCAAAAGTCAAGGTGGCTCTTAGTTTTCATCTTTCCCCTCTCGCTTACTTTGATGTTTGACGTCATCTTTCTCTTTTTTGGCGACGCGCTTAACGCCCTCTTCACATCAATCGGCAAGGGGCTTGGCATATGGTAAAATGTACGCTTATCACCCTCGGCGCTTTGAAGGAAGAATATCTTTCCCGCGCGGTCGAGGAGTATAAAAAAAGAATCTCGGGCTTTGCCGAGGTGACGGAGATCAATTTAAAGGACGAAAAACTCATCACCGAATCCCCTGCTGAGGTTGCGTCCGCGCTGGAAGCGGAGGCGGACAAGATCCTCGCAAAGATTCCCGAAGGCGCCTATACCGTCGCGCTCTGCGTGGAGGGAAAGGAGCATTCCTCGGAAGCCTTTGCCGAGCTGATCGGAGCCGCCTGCGACACGCAAGGCAAGCTTTGCTTTATCATCGGCTCGTCCTACGGGCTCTCTCCCCGCGTCAAGCAAAAAGCCGACGCACGCATTTCCTTCTCCAAAATGACGTTTCCCCACGGGCTGATGCGCGCGATCCTCACCGAGCAGATCTATCGCGCCTTTACCATTTTGAAGGGAAAGAAATACCACAAATAAATCGAACACCGCAGGAGAATATCCTGCGGTGTTTTTTGCAAATAACTATTTACTTTCCGGCGGTTAAGCTTTATTCTGTACGCAAAGCTACAACAGGATCCTTCTTTGCCGCGCTCCGTGAGGGGATCAGACCCGAGAAGAGAGTCAGAACGACGCTGATGGCGATTAAAATGAGCGCCGCGGGAACAGGGAGGATCGCTTTCAGGTTAGCAATATCTGTCAGCGCATACAAGATCAAATTGATCGGGATGCAAAGCAGATAGGTCACAAGAACGCCGAGCAGACCCGACGCAAAGCCGATAATGACCGTCTCCGCGTTAAAGAGCTCCGAAACGTCTCTCTTCGAGGCGCCGATCGCACGCAAAATACCGATCTCCTTGGTGCGCTCCTGCACCGAGATGAGGGTAATGACACCGATCATGATGGAGGAAACGATAAGCGAGATCGCCACGAACGCAATCAAAACGTAGGTGATGGCGTTGATGATGGTGGTGATGGAAGACATCATAATGCCGAGAAAATCGGTATAGGAGATCTTCTGTTCTTCTTTGACAGCCTCGTTGTAGCGCGCGATGGTCTCAACGATAATATCCTTGTTTTCAAAGGAGGAGGCGTACAAATTGATTGTGGCGGGGCTATCAAGGTCAACGCTGCCGATCAAGCGCAGGTTTTCCTCATAGCTTGCCCCGGAAAATTCCGTGACCTCGTCGTAATAGAGGGCGCACTCCTCGGTGGTATAGCTCGGGGATTCCGCATCCAGCATCGCCGCAAGCTGTTCCGCGCTGAAGGCGGCGTAGCCGGCCTCGACCTGTTTCGCGATGGCATCCTTGATCTGCTCCTCTACGAGAGGACGAAGCATCTCGCGCAGCTCTTCAATGGTAAGCTCGGAAAGCTGTGCCGCAACCACGGCAGGATCAATATCCATCTGCTCGGCGATCGCCTCGCTGATCTGGGAAATGACCATATCCTTATCTTGCATTTGCGAGAGCACCATATTCACCTGCACGTCCAGCCCTCGCACGGGATCCGCCTGGGCTTTGAGCGCTTGGATCTTTAAATAGGCGCTTGCCTTTTCCTCGGTGTTAAGGTCTGCAAGATAGGCGCGCAATACGACTTCCTTTTCCGCATCGGAAAGCATGCCCATGCTGGATTTGAAGGGGAGTCCCGTCAAAACGTCTACCGTGGGGTTTGCGAGCTGTGCCTTGACTACGGGCGCATTTTTCGCCCCCTCAACGATATGCTCGGTCAAAAGATGGGTGTATCCGATCGCGCCCGACAGCATATTGACCTCCGCATCGGGATTCGGGCGGACAATGCCGACAACACGAAGCTCCATCGCACTCTCGTAGAGCATCTTCATCATGTTTTCGTTTCCGCTGATATCCACGTAGAGCCCGTTGCTTTCGGTGTAGCGATCGTAGGGCATCACCGCGCGGAAGGTCATGGCGCAGATCTCCTCATACGTCCATTTTTTGCTGTCCGTAGCAACCTCTTTCCCCGAAGCCGCGGCATCGATAATGGCGTCGATCTCGGCACGGCTTAAAAGTCCGAGAGCGTATAGGGTCAGATCGTCCAGCTCGTTTTTCTCGTTCACCACAAGAACGATCTCGTTTTTGTCGTTCGGCCATGCGCCGTAGATAACGTCGTACTGCTCCTCCAGCATATCGTTGATGGGGTCGCCCGTGTCAAGTCCGGGAAGGAGCTCTTGCCACATCTGCATTCCCATCATAGAGCCCATCATCGCCGAGCTCATGGAGGATTGGGCACCGGACGCACCACCCTCGCTGCTGCCACTCATGCCGCCGCCCGCCTTGATCATAAAGTCACCGATCATTTCCATCATCAATTCGCCGGTATCGGATTTTATGATCTCGCCGTCTTGATTTTTAGTGTATATGATGGGGTTTATACCGTAGGTGTACTGAATGCCGCTGATGGCTTCCTTTAAAGGAGAATCCTCCTTCGCCATCTCCTCGGAAAGGTACTGCTTGAAGGCGGCAAGATCGTTTTTGCTCATCTCAAGCTTTGCGAGCGCGTTGACCATCTCCGCAATCACGGGATCCTTGTATACGGCATCGGTATCGTGCTCGACGTCGCTTCCATGACTCATAAAGCTTTCCAGCATCGCCGACATATCAAGCGTTTGCGATTCCAGCGTCAAGGGATAGGCGGAAAGCGTGGTCTCCTGCACGTGACCGATATACGCGGTCGTTCCCTGCGAAACGGCAAGGATGAGCGCGATACCGATAATGCCGATGCTTCCTGCGAACGCCGTCAGCGTGGTACGCCCCTTCTTGGTGAAAAGATTTTTGAGGGAAAGCATAAAGGAGGTGCCGAAGGACATGGAGGGCTTTTTCGTCTTTTTCGTTGCCTTCGTCTGTTGAAGAGCAGTGGTGTGCGCCTCCTCTTTCGCCGTTTCCTCCTCGGAAAGCGGGGCGGAATCCTCGACGAGCTTGCCGTCGATCATTCGAATGATGCGAGAGGAATATTGTTCCGCCAGCTCGGGGTTATGCGTGACCATCACCACAAGGCGCTCCTCGGAGACCTTTTTGAGGATCTCCATGACCTGCACGCTGGTCTCGGTGTCAAGAGCACCCGTGGGTTCATCCGCAAGAATGATCTCCGGCTCGTTGACAAGGGCGCGCGCGATCGCCACGCGCTGCATTTGACCGCCCGACATTTCGCCGGGGCGCTTATTTAACTGATCGCCGAGTCCAACAGACTCTAACGCACGGATCGCCCGTTCACGGCGCTCCGCCTTGGACACGCCCGAAAGCGTAAGGGCAAGCTCCACGTTCTGCAAAACCGATTGGTGCGGAATGAGATTGTAGCTTTGGAAAACGAAGCCGACCGAATGATTACGGTAAGCGTCCCAATCTCTGTCCTTATATTCCTTGGTCGAGATGCCGTTGATGACAAGATCTCCCTCGGTGTAAGCATCAAGGCCGCCGATGATATTTAAAAGCGTCGTTTTACCGCATCCCGATGGGCCGAGGATCGAAACGAATTCCGACCTGCGGAAGGAGAGATCGATGCCGCGAAGAGCGTGCACGAGTCCTGCTCCTGCCGGATAATCCTTTTTGATGTTGATGAGTCTTAGCATGGTTTTCCCTTCTTCTTTTTGCACTTGTTTTACCTTATGATTATATAGCATATAAGTGCAAATATAATGGTTCTTATGTGAAAATTTTGTGGTTAATATGCTTTGTGCGCCTTCTTGTACGATTTAATGTAACGGAAGGTTTCCTTTTCGCCCTTTTCCGACAGCATGCGGAGCCATTCTTCCAAAAGATCGGAGGTGGCGGGGTGAATGCTTCTTCTGTCCTTGCCGCGCATAAAATATTCGATGGGATGGGTGTCCTTATAATTCTTTCCTTGGTAGATCTTGCTCGCCGCCACACGGTCACAAAACATTTCAATGACGAAGCGAAGAGGCATCTTCACAGGCTCATAACGCTTGGAGACGGGATTGATGTCCACCCAATATTCAAAATGATGGCGATTTCTGCCCTTGTGATGCATCCAAGCGAGGGAATAGCCGTTTTTCTCTCTTTCTCCTTCATTGGGACTGCGCGTACCGAGATAGTATTTCGCGCCGGCAAAAAATTCGGTCGGCGTGTATTTGGAAAGATCGTGAAAAAGCCCCTGCCATCCGATACCCGCGCGGAAGCAATGGGCAATAACGCGGTGGCGGTGTCGGGTAATGGTGATAAAATGGCGAATCGGATGTGGCATGCTTTATCCCTTTCTTTGGTGTCTTTTCATTAGGTGCTCGCGCTTTAAGCGTGAAAGCGCACCGAGCTCCTCTCGGTGCTTCGGATAGAGGTTGTCAAGCGTCTTATAAAAATCCTTGCCGTGCCCGTGCACAAAAAAATGCACGTATTCATGCGCGACAATACCGTCAACGGTTTCGATGGGCATTTCCGCAAGGGTCGCAGAGAAGGTCAGGCGTCTTCGCCGCCAGTTGCAGGTCGCCCATACAGATTTCAAAGGGCGCACACAGATGCTTTCGGCACATCCCGCATAATAGGGATTTTGCTTTTCGAATGCAGCGCATCGTTCCGCGATAACGGGGTAAAACGAAAGTGCGGACGCGCGCAAAAATGCATCCGTCACATCCATATCATCGGACGGACGGAACAGCGTCGCCGTGTCCTCGGAAAAGGAGAGCGACAGGGTGCCGGGAGCAAGCGACAGACGATAGGGCTTTCCAAGGAAAAAGACGGTGTCTCCTTCGGCGATCGGCATAGCTTCAAGCTCTTCTTTGATCTTTTCCTGCGCCGCACGAATGCGAGGGGCATGGGCGGCAACAAAATCGCTGATCCGCTTCGCGGGGGTATGCGGCGGTGCCGAAACACAGACGCTACCATCGCGACACACGCGCAGATTGATGTTTTTCACCTTTTTTTCTTCAAAAAAGTAAGAAAGCCGCTCTCCGTCTCTTAAAATATATCTGCTTTGTACCATAAAGTCGCCTCCTCACTTTTTATTGCACTCTATTATAGCCTTTTTTTGTTCTTTTTTCAATAGAAAAACGTCGCTTTTTATATTTTTTTCATTTTTTATATTGACAAAGCCCCAACTGTGTGCTATAATGTTCGAGTATTGAAAAAGTCAACCTCGTTGAGGTCGTCGGAAGGACTTGCGGTGTCCGACCGAGGCGTAGAGGTCTTTGGAGAATCCCGCGATGAACGGGTGCCGAAGGTGCAAGGCGAATTCGCCGAATCTCTCAGGCAAAAGGACAAAGGAAGCTTTTTTTCACCTCTTTGTACCTTTTTCTTTAAAGCCACCGATTTTTTCGGTGGTTTTTGTTTTGGAATACGCAAATATTTTCTCCGCGTTATCCCTCTTTTTCAAAACAGAAAGGAAAAAAATCATGGAACAGTTTCTTCTCAACATTGTAGCGACCGCAAACAGCTACATCTCGAACTACGTTTTGCTCGTTCTTCTCGTCGGCGTCGGTGTTTTCTACTCCGTAAAGACCCGCTTCGTGCAGGTGCGCTGCTTCGGCGAGGGCTGGCGCCGCGTGTTCGCCAAGAACAAAAAGGGCGGCAACGGTCTTTCCACCTTCCAAGCACTCACCACGGCAATTGCCGCACAGGTCGGTACGGGTAACATTGTCGGTGCCTGCGGTGCCATTCTGCTCGGCGGTCCCGGTGCTATTTTCTGGATGTGGATCATCGCATTCCTCGGTATGGCAACCATCTACGCTGAGGCTGTCCTCGCGCAAGAAACTCGCCAAATCGACGGCGACGGCAACATTCACGGCGGTCCCGTTTACTACATCAAGCGTGCTTTCAAAGGCAAGCTCGGCAAGTTTTTAGCCGGCTTCTTTGCCGTTGCCGCAATCATCGCGCTCGGCTTTATCGGATCGATGGTACAGTCGAACTCCATCGCGGAATCCATCAGCAGCATCACGGGCGCGCCCGAATACGGCTGGATCGTCGGCATCGTGCTCGTGCTTCTCGCGGGCTTTATCTTCCTCGGCGGTATCAAGAGAATTGCCGCCGTGACCGAAAAGATGGTTCCCTTTATGGCGATCCTTTATCTCCTTGGCGGTCTCTTCGTTATCTGTGTGAACATCACCAATCTCCCCACGGCATTCGGCGCCATCTTTAAGTACGCCTTTATGCCCCAAGCCATCATCGGCGGCTCGATCGGCTATGCCCTTAAGGAAGCCATCAGCCAGGGTGCAAAGAGAGGTCTCTTCTCCAACGAAGCAGGTATGGGTTCTACCCCCCACGCACACGCCATGGCTGACGTTGAGAAGCCCCACGATCAGGGTGTTGCCGCAATGGTAGGTGTGTTCATCGATACCTTCGTCGTGCTCACCATGACCGCACTTGTCGTTATCATTTCTCTCTACTGCGGCGACGGTCCTCTTGCCAACGCATACGACCCCTCGGTCAAGCAATTCTTTGGTGATATTGCCATTGCAAAGACCAACATGGCACAGCTTTCCTTCGCTGCCGCCTTTGCCAAGATCTTCGGTGAAGCAGGCTATACCATCGGTAACATCTTCGTTGCCGTTTGCCTCTTCTTCTTCGCCTTCTCCACCGTCATCGGCTGGAACTTCTTTGGTAAGGTCAACGTTGAATACCTCTTCGGCAAGATCGGCGTAAAGATCTACTCCGTCATCGCTCTGGTCTTTATCTTCCTCGGCACGCTCACCTCGAACGACCTCGTTTGGGAGCTGACCGACTTCGTCAACTACCTGATGGTTCTTCCCAACGCCTTGGCGCTCCTCGCGCTTTCCGCAATGGTCGTTTCGGCTGTGAAGACAGCAAAGAAGAACAATCCGCTTAAGTAATTTATCCGTTTAAAAAGCACCCGACAGCCATGCTGTCGGGTGCTTTGCTTTTACTTTTTGAAGATCTTTTTGAGAAAGCCCGATTTCTTTTCGTTGTTCTTCTCGCCGCAGGACTCGGCAAACTCGCGAAGCTCTTGCTTTTGCTTGTCGCTTAAATTCTTCGGCACTTCGATCGTCACGGTAATGATGAGGTCGCCTCTGCGCTTGGTATTGACGTTGGGCATACCCTTGCCGCGCAGGGTGAAGGAGGTGCCGTACTGCGTTCCCTCGGGAATGGTGTACTTTTGCTTGCCTTCCAGCGTAGGAATGTCGATCTCGGCACCAAGTGCCGCCTCGGTGAAGGTGACGGGCACCTCGCAGAAGATATGATCGCCCTCGCGCTCAAAGAAGGCGTGACGGCGTACCGTAACCTCAACCACGAGGTCACCGTTCTGACCGCCGTTTCTGCCGACGTCACCCTTGCCGCGAAGCACGATGCGGTTGCCGCTGTCCACGCCTGCGGGGATAGAAACGGAAAGCTTCTTCTCCACACGCACGTAACCCTTGCCGCTGCAATTGTCGCAGGGGGTTTTCACCGTTTTGCCGCGTCCGCGGCAGCCGGGACAGGTCGTTGTCGACTGCATCATACCGAAGGGCGTACGCTGATTCACGGTCACCTGACCCGAGCCGTGACACTGCGAGCAGGTCTCAGCCTCCGTGCCCTTTGCCGCCCCCGAGCCGTGACAGTCGGGGCATTCCTCGATCACACGGTAGGTAATATCGCGCTTAACGCCCTCAACCGCCTCTTCAAAGGCAAGCGTCACGCGGGTATAAATATCGTCGCCGTCCACGGCACGGGAACGTCTGCCGCCCCCACCGCCAAAGCCGCCAAAGCCACCGCCGCCTCCGCCGAAAAAGGAGGAGAAGATGTCGCCGAAATCAAAGCCCGCGCCGCCGAAGCCACCTCCGCCCGCTCCCATGGAGGGATCGAATGCCGCGTGACCGAATTGGTCGTACTTTGCGCGCTTTTCACTGTTTGAGAGCACCTCGTGTGCCTCGTTGATCTCCTTGAACTTTTCCTCGGCTTCCTTATTGTCGGGGTTGACGTCGGGGTGATATTTTCTCGCAAGTGCTCGGTACGCCTTTTTAATATCGGCAGTCGTCGCGTCACGCGCGACGCCCAGCACCTCGTAATAATCTCGTTTTTCCGCCATGGTTGTCTCGTTTCCTTTTTAGCCAAGCATAACCTGGATCAAACCCATATCAGGGGGGAGAGCCGTGATATGCTTCGCTTAAAATTCTTGTAAAAAATATCGAGAAACAGGGAGCGTCCTTCCCCTTTTGGAAAGAGGAAGGAAAACCGCACCCTGCTTTTAGCGTATGCACGCCCCTTTTGGGAGTCTATGCATCTTATTTGTCGGTTTTGTCCTCGTAGTCGGCGTCGTAGAAGGTACCGTCCTGTGCGCCGCCTTGAGCTCCGCCCATATCGGGGCCTGCGCCGCCCTGCTGTGCGTACAGCTTCTCGGAGATGGCGTAGAAGGACTTTTCCAGTGCCTCGGTGTCCGCCTTGATGGCATCGGTATCGGTGCCCTTCAAGGTCTCCTTCAGCTTTTCAATGGCAGCAAGCACGGGAGCCTTATCCGCCTCCGTGACCTTGTCGCCGAGATCGCCGAGCATCTTTTCGCTCTGCGAAACAAGCGACTCTGCGTGGTTGCGCGTCTCAACAGCCTCTTTGAGCTTCTTATCCTCTTCCGCAAACTTCTCTGCATCCTTCACGGCACGCTCAATATCTTCCTTGGACATGTTGGTCGAGGAGGTGATGGTGATGTGCTGCTCCTTGCCCGTGCCCTTATCGGTTGCCGAAACGGTTACGATACCGTTCGCGTCGATATCAAAGGTAACCTCGATCTGGGGCACACCGCGAGGTGCGGGTGCGATACCGTCGAGATTAAAGTGACCGAGCGTTTGGTTGCCCGCCGCCATCTCGCGCTCGCCCTGCAAAATATGAATGTCCACCGCGGGCTGATTGTCGGATGCCGTCGAGAAAATCTGAGACTTCTTTACGGGAATGGTGGTGTTTCTGTCGATAAGACGTGTAAACACGCCGCCCATTGTTTCAATACCGAGAGAAAGAGGGGTAACGTCAAGGAGAAGGATATCCTTTGCGCCCTCACCGAGAACACCTGCCTGCGCGCCTGCACCGAGTGCCACGCACTCGTCAGGGTTGATGCCCTTGAAGGGCTCCTTGCCGGTAAACTCCTTGACAGCCTCCTGCACGGCGGGGATACGGGACGAGCCGCCGACGAGCAGGACCTTGCCGATATCGGAAACGGAAATGCCCGCATCGGAAATTGCCTGACGGACGGGCTTCATGGTTGCTTCCACAAGGTCGCGGGTCAGCTCGTTGAACTTCGCGCGGGTGAGCGTGCCCTCAAAGTGCTTGGGACCCGTTGCGTCTGCCGTAATGAAGGGGAGGTTGATCACGGTGCTCATCGTGCCCGAAAGCTCGATCTTCGCCTTCTCTGCCGCTTCCTTCAAGCGCTGAAGCGCCATCTTATCCTTGCGCAGATCAATGCCTGCATTTTCCTTCATAAAGCTCTCTGCGATCCAATCGATCACACGAGCGTCGAAGTCATCACCGCCGAGACGGTTGTTACCTGCCGTAGCAAGCACCTCGATCACGAGGTCGGGATCGGTCGCGATCTCCAGAATGGATACGTCGAAGGTACCGCCGCCAAGGTCGAAGACCATGATGGTCTGTGCCTGCTCCTTATCCATACCGTAAGCAAGCGCCGCGGCAGTGGGCTCGTTGACGATACGCTTGACCTCAAGACCTGCGATCGTGCCGGCGTCCTTGGTTGCCTGACGCTGTGCGTCGGTGAAATATGCGGGAACGGTAATAACTGCCTCTGTCACGGGCTGACCGAGGTATGCCTCGGCATCCGCCTTCAGCTTCTGCAGGATCATCGCGGAGATCTCTTGGGGCGTGTACTTCTTGCCGCCGATCTCTACCTTATAATCGCTGCCCATCTCGCGCTTAATGCTGGCAACGGTGCCGTCGGGATTGGTGATTGCCTGACGCTTTGCCGCCTGACCGACAAGACGCTCGCCGTTCTTTGTAAATGCTACGACCGAGGGCGTGGTTCTCGCGCCTTCGGGATTGGGGATGACGACGACCTCGCCGCCCTCGTAAACTGCCACACAGGAGTTGGTGGTACCCAAGTCAATTCCGATAATTTTTCCCATTGTATTTTTCCTCCAAGTAATTGTATTTGTAAATAATTATTTGCAATTTCAGTTTGCAACCTTGACCATTGCGAAGCGAATGATCTTGTCACCGCGCTTGTAGCCGACCTGATATACGTCGGTGATCTCATTTTCGCCAAACGCCTCGTTTTCCTCGTGCATCACGGCGTTGTGAATGTTGGCGTCAAACTGTTCGCCGGCCTTGCCAAAGCGCTCAACGCCCAGCTTTGCAAGCACCTCGTCGGACATTTTCGCGATCAAAGCGAGCCCCTCCGAGACCTTTTCCGCGTCACCGCCGAACTGTCCCGCCCGCTCAAGGTTATCAAAGAGGGGAAGGATCTCCTTAATGGCGTCCGCAATCGCGTCCCCGTAGATGCCTTCCTTTTCCTTTTGACTGCGGCGGCGGAAGTTGTCGTATTCGGCAGCGAGGTAAAGACGGTTTTTCTTTTCCTCCTCAAGGGCGGCTGTCGCCGCTTCCAGCTCTTCCTTTAATTTTAGAAGCTCTGCCTTTGCCTTTTTGTCTCCCTTTTTCTTAGCGTCCTTTTCGACAGGCTCAGTCTCTTGCGCCTCTTCGGTCGCAGCGGCAGCTTCCGTCACCGCTTCTTCGTTCTTTATATCCTTTTCGTTTTCCATCTCGTTTTCCTTTCTTTACCGCAAGGGCTAGAAGTCTTCTTTTTCCTCAAAGGCATCGGTGATGCCCTCGGAAAGATGATTGAGTATCGCAATGACACGCGAGTAATCCATGCGCGTCGGTCCTATAACACCAACGGCACCTACGACCTCGCCGCCGCGCCGCACCGTCCGGTAAATAAACGCCGAATTGCTCATGGCGCCGATGGCGTTCTCCGAGCCGATATGCACCTGCAAATCCTTGCCCTCCTCACCGTTCGAAACAAGCTTTAAGATGTTCTCCTTATCCTCAAAGAGGTCAAGCATTTCTTTCAGTTGTTTTGGCTCGGAATACTCGGGATATTCTAATAGGTGGTTTACACCGTCGATCTTCAAGTCGCCGCTGCCTGCCTCGTTCATCACCTCATACATCGCCTTAACGGAGGGGTTGACCAAGGGCGCAAGATCACCGAGCAGCTTTTCCGCCTCTACGATACGCGGAAGGGTGATCTCCTCGCTTGTGAGTCCCGCAAACGCGAGGTTCAAGACCTGCATAAAGGTCGAAAATTCCTCAGGACTTACCGAAAGCGGCGTGTAGATGTTCCGCGTCTTGATCTCTCCGCCGGCGAACACAAAGACAAGCACAAAGGAATGCTCAGAGAGATACGCCGACTCAAAGCGACTGATGGTGTTGCTTTTGGTTCGCGGACGAATGGCTACCGCCGTATAGTTCGTAAAGGAGGACACAAGGCGCGACGCGCTTTCGAGAATCCCGTCCAGCTCACCGATACGTTGACGGAGCGTGCGGTTGATCTGCTCGATCTCCATTGCCGTCATGCGATATTTTTGCGCCAAGGTATCTACGTAAAAGCGATAGCCAAGCTCGGTCGGCACCCGCCCCGCCGAAGCGTGGGGCTGTTCAAGGAAGCCAAGCGTCTCAAGCTCCGCCATTTCATTTCGGATGGTAGCAGAGGAGCATGTCAATTGCTGATTTTCCGTCAAGGTCTTCGACCCTACGGGCTCACCGTAACGGATATGAGATTCTACGATTGCTTGTAGAATAAGCCTTTTTCTTTCGCTAAGCTCGTATTCATGCAAAAGGATGCGCCTCCCTTTCTCTGAAATCGAATTTTAGCACTCTTGCTATGTGAGTGCTAACTTTCGTTATTAGAGTACCACTTCACAAGAAAAAAGTCAAGAGATACCCACACATTTTTTATGAATTTTTTGTTAATTCAAAAAGATTTGCTTTTTTTTGCTGCTTTTCGCAAAAAACTTGCCCCAAAATGTCTTGACAGCCAAGGTGGATTGTTATATAATATAGATATGTAGTAATATATTTAGGATATATCCCGTACGTTTTCTCGCAGTCACGGGCTTTTGTCTGCAAAAAAGGCGGCACGGCACAAGGGGCGAAGCTTCTCCTCCTGCCTGTCCGTTCCGTACGGTAACCTGTTTATACTATTATGACACAACCCTCCGACGAATTATGTCGGAACAGAAAAAAGAAAAGGAGGAATTCTTATGCAATGGATTTTTTTAGCCGTCGGCATCGCTTGCGGTGTGCTTGTATCCCTGTCGGTCGTCCTTATTCACAGAGCTTCCAATAAAAAGAAGCTGGCATACGCACAGCAGGAAGCCAAGCGCATTCTCTCCGAAGCCATTCAATCCGCCGCCGCAACCAAAAAGGAAGCCATCCTTGAAACCAAGGAAGCAGTGCTTGCGATGAAGAACGAAGCAGAAGAAGAGTTGAAGGAACGCCGCAAGGAAGTATCCAGGCAAGAACGCAGAATTGCGCAAAAGGAAGAAGCACTTGACCATAAGACCGAGTCACTGGAGCAAAAGCACGCCGCCCTGCAAAAAAAGCACGAGGAGGCGGAAGCCTTAAAGGAACAGATCAGCGAAACCTTGGCAAAGCAGCTTGAGAGCCTTGAAAAATATTCGGGACTCACCGCCGAGGAGGCAAAGGACGAGCTGCTCCGCCGCGTGGAGGGCGAGATCGAGCACGAGACTGCCCTGCGCATCGCAGAATACGACGCGCGCTTCCGCGATGAATCGACAGAGCGTGCACGCGATATTCTTTCGCAAGCCATTCAACGCTGCGCCGCAGACCACGTAAGCGAGGTCGCCATTTCGGTCGTCCCCCTGCCCAGCGAGGAAATGAAGGGACGCATCATCGGTCGTGAAGGCCGTAACATCCGCACCATCGAGCAGCTGATCGGCGTTGAGCTGATCATTGACGATACGCCCGAGGTCATTACCGTCTCCGGCTTCGACCCCATCCGTCGCGAAACCGCCCGCATTGCACTGGAACGTCTCATCTCCGATGGCCGTATCCACCCCGCCCGTATTGAGGAAATGGTGGAAAAGGCACGCAAGGAGGTTGATAACGCCATCAAGCAGGCAGGCGAAAAGGCTATTTTCGAAACGGGCGTTCACGGACTGAACCCCGACCTTATTCGTTTGCTCGGCAGACTCAAATACCGCACGAGCTACGGTCAAAACGTTCTTCGCCATTCGGTTGAGGTCGCTCTGCTTTCGGGCATGATCGCAGACGAGATCGGTGTTGACAGCACGATGGCAAAGCGCGCAGGTCTCTTGCACGACATCGGTAAGGCGCTCACCCAAGAGGCGGAGGGCTCTCATATTCAGCTTGGCGTCGAGGTCGCAAAGAAGTACCGTGAGAGCCGTGACATCATTCACGCCATCGAAGCACACCACGGCGACGTGGAGCCCAAAACACCGCTTGCCTTCATCATTCAAGCCGCCGATGCTATTTCCGCCGCCCGCCCCGGTGCCCGCCGCGAGGACGTCGAGAACTACATCAAGCGTCTGCAAAAGCTGGAAGAGATTGCAGGGGAGTTTGAGGGTGTAGAAAAGACCTTCGCCATCCAAGCGGGACGCGAGGTCCGCATTATGGTCAAGCCCGACGTCATCACCGATGACAAAATGCAGATTCTTGCCCGCGATATTGCTAAAAAGATCGAAACCGAGATGGAATATCCCGGCCAGATTAAGGTCAACATCATTCGCGAAAGCCGCGTATCCGACTACGCAAAATAATTTTTCAAAGGGCAGCCGAGGCTGCCCTTTTTCTTGGAATTTATTTTTCAGAGACAGAAAGGAGCTTTTATGCTTCGCTACATGGCAATCGGAGACGTGACCTCCGCAAAAGCAGCACAGGCACTCGCAAAGGCGCTTTGGGACATTCGCAAGCAATACCGCATTGATTTTGTCGCCGTGAACGCAGAAAATGCCGGCTTTATCGTAGGTCCTTCGCGTGAAACGGCAGAAGCGTTGCTTGCCGGTGGCGCGGACGTTCTGACAGGCGGCAACCATACTCTGCAAAGCACCTCTCTTTACGCAATGCTCGATAACGACACGCGCCTTTTGCGCCCCGCAAACTATCCCGATACAGCGCCCGGACAAGGCTACGCTATACTTGATGCCAAGGGATATCGCGTTTTGGTCGCAAGCCTTCTCGGTCGTGTGCACATAGAGCCTCCGCTCGACTCTCCCTTCACTGCCGCCGACCGTATTCTTTCCCGCGAGGCAGGCAAATATGACCTTGCCTTTTTCGATCTTCACGCGGAGGCAACGGGGGAAAAGACCGCTTTTGCCGCCTATCTTGACGGACGGGTGAGCGCCGTCTACGGCACGCACACCCACGTTCCGACCGCCGACACCTGTGTTCTCCCCGCAGGAACAGGCTATGTCACCGATCTCGGTATGTGCGGCGCGGACGGCGGTATACTCGGCGTATCACGGGAATCTGTGCTTGAACGCTATATTTCGGGGCTTCCGACCCGTTTTGCCCCTGCGGACGGAAATTATTATGCGGACGCCGTGATCTTTTCCGCAGACGAATCGACGGGAAAATGCGCGTCAGTCGAGCGTGTACGGCTCGCTCTTCCCACCCCCATAGCCAAATAATTTTCAAGCGCTCCTCTTTCGGAGCGCTCTTTTATTCATATTTTTCCCTCTCGCGCATATATATGATAACAGCGAGCATAGAAGATTTGCCTTTTCTTTCAATGTCACCACCGTGTCAGAGCGACGTAAAACACGCAAATCTTCTCCATCGCGTTAGAAAGCAAAAGGGGGCAACTTATGAAAATCGTCACGCTTTGGAAGCTGATCGGGATCTCAGTCTTCGCCTTTGGGCTTGGCATTTTGGTTTCCTTTTTTCTTCCCGACCGCGCTCTTGCGGTGATCGAGACCGTCATTATCGTTGCCATCGGCTTGCTTTTTCTTCTGCGTCCGAGGTGCTAAGCGTAAAATTTGTCCCATCAAGGAGGTCGTGCCGTGAAGATCATGGTGTTTCGCCCGCCGAAGCTCTTAAAGCCGCTTTTCCGCCGATTGTTTTGCGGAAAGAAGGCATAGTACATGAAATGGGGTGTCGTTACACGGACACCCCATTTTTTCTGTTGACAAACATCAAAAAAAGGAGTATAATGTAACAAATACTCCGAAGGAGGAGCAACATGTCAAAGGAAGCACGCATACAGCGAAGCATCGGTGCTTTTTACAATCGCACGCTCGGCAAACGGTTACCGAGGCAGCACTTCTTCGCCATGCTCTTTTTACCGCTGCTTAACACTTTTTTCTATTATATTTCCTCCGCGATCGTGGGAGACAGCGCGCGCGGCTCTCTTGCTCTGCCAATTGACGCGCAAATTCCTCTGATTGAGGAATTTATTATCGTTTATTTCGGTTGTTACCTCTTTTGGTTCGGCGGTCTCTTTTTCATGGCGTGTCAAAGCACCGAACGCTTCTTCGGCTTCTTCGCCCGTGTGCTCGTATGTCTTATCATCGCCTTTTCTTGTTTTGTTTTTCTTCCGCTTGAAATTGCTCGAGCCACCGTCATAGACGAGGGGTTCTTCGGAGACGCCGTTCGCTTTCTCTACCGTATTGATAAGCCGTATAACCTCTTCCCCTCCCTGCATTGCTTCTTCAACTGGATCATTTACGTGCAGATACGCGGCAAAAAGGAATATCCCCTCGCTTTGCGTCTCTTTTCTTGTATTTTTTCTCTCGCTGTTTTTGCTTCTACACTTTTCACCCGCCAGCATTTTATACTCGACGTCTTGGCAGGCTTCGTCCTCGCGGAAGCGTCGGCTCTTCTTTTAAAAACACCGCTTCCGCGTCTTTCGCGTAAGTTTTTCGAAAAGATAGACCTTTACATATTTACCAAACAAAAATAATAAAAAGGGCTGATGCATTTAGGCATAACCGCAAACAAAAAGGAATATATAAACCGCAGAGCAGGGGTTTGCTCCTGCCGTAACCCGTGCCTTGTGAAAATTTAGGTTGAAAACCTGCGGTTTTCTCCATTGAAGTCAATTTTTGTTTGCTATTTCCGTTTTCTCGCTCGACGTATATATATACGCCTCACGCTCGAAAACGAAAATTTCTGCTCTAAATCCATCTAGCCCTTTCTTTAAAAACACACGAATTCAGTAAAAAATCTCCGATTTTGTTTCAAAATCGGAGATTTTGCGTTTTTTGTTCAAAAAAACGCCCAAATTACTGAATTCTAAATGACTCAGCCTCTTCCCTTTTAAGTTACCCCTCGTAAAGCTCTTTAAACTGCCGAATTGTATCGGCAAAGTCCGCAATCGCATTCTCAACGACCTCGGGCTTCGTCATATCTACGCCCGCAACGAGAAGGCTATCGAGCGGTGCCTTTGCGCCGCCGCATTTGAGAAAATCGATATACTGCTTTACATATGTCTCCCCCTCCGTCTCAATGCGCTTGACGATGGTACAGGCGGCGGAAATACAAGTCGCATATTTGTAAACGTAGAAGCAGTTGTAAAAATGAGGGATGCGCTCCCACTCGTAAGAAATTGCCTCATCACACACAACGCCATCGCCGAAATAGCGTTGATTGAGAGCGTAATAATGTCCGCAAAGGAAATCGGCAGTCAACGGTTCGCCGCGCTCCGAGGCGGCGTGCATATCTCTCTCAAACTCGGCAAACATAGTCTGTCTGTAAAGCGTACCCCTGTACGTCTCCATCAGCTTGTTGAGAATAAAGAGGCGCTCCTCGCGGCTCTTGCTTTCTCTAAGCTTGCGACGGGCGAAAAGGAGCTCGTTGACCGTAGAGGCGACCTCTGCCACGAAGATAGTGGGGTGCATATACTGGCTGGGATTTGCGTTTTTGGAATACCACGAATGCATCGAATGTCCCGCCTCATGCGCGAGGGTAGAAACATCGTTATACATGCCGTTGAAATTCAAAAGGATATACGGCTCGGTAAGCGGTGAGCTCGACGAAAAAGCACCGCCCCTCTTGCCGCGGCTCGGATAAACGTCCGCCCAGCCACGGGAAAGAAGCCCCTCTCGCAAAGCCTGCTCGTACTCCTCGCCGAAAACGCGAACGGTAGCTAAGACCTCGTCTATTGCTTCCTCGTAGGTGTAGCTCTTTTGCAACGACCCGACCAGAGGCGCATACACGTCATAAAGATGAAGCTTAGGCACTTTTAGGATCTTGCGCTTCATTTCATAATAGTCGTGAAGCACGGGGAGCCCCTTATGCACCGTTTCGATAAGATTATTATAGATAGCCGGGGTCACCTCATCGCCGTCGGTAGACGCGGTGATCGCATCGGGGTATTTACGGAGCTTTGCTTTCACAGCCGCTTCCTTCACACGCGCGGCATACACGGCGCCAACCGTACCCTTAAACTGTGCGTACGCCTTGTAAAGCGCCGTAAAGGCGGCGCGGCGCACACGGCGGTCTTGGCTCATGATAAAAAGCGAATAATTGGTATCGCTCAGCTCGGTACGCTCCCCGTTCTCCGCGCGGATAAAGCCAAAGCGCATATCCGAATCGGTTAAAAGCGAGTAGATCTCCGAATGTGAGCCGAGCGCGTCGCTCATTTGCGCGCGAAGCTTCTCGCATTCATCGGAAAGAACGTGCGGACGCCAACGCATATACTCCGAAAGCACACGGCGAAATTCGCCTAAGGGAGAATATTCCTTCATCCACGTCTCTAACGTTTCGTCGCTGAGCGAAAGGATACGCGGCGACAGGAACCACGCTGTCTCTCCAAAGAGGGTATAAAGATTTCTCACCCGCGTTTGTCTGCCCTGCAAAGCGGAATCAGAAAGATCCACACAGGCGTTTAACGAGGCGTATTGCCAAAGCTTTCCCAAGCGGTCACCGAGGACGCATTCCTCCTTCAACGCATTAAAAAGCGCTTCGGGGCTTTTGTTCATCTCGCTCTCGTGCGCGGCAAAGGCACGGATCGATTTCTCCACTGCCGTATAGTCCTTTTCAAATGCCTCTTCATCGGGATAGATCACCGAAAGATCCCATTTGTATTTCGGATCAATATCTTTTCTCTCTTGTATCATAGCACTCTCCAAAAGCGCCCTTGCTCACAAAAGAGAGCAAGGGCATTTTATCATTTGTAAACAATTAGTTGCATGACAGCTTAAACGTCAAGGCGATAAAGGTCCTCATAGCTTTCTCCCGCAACGCCGATGCGGTCCGTGCCTTCCGAAAGAAGCACGAGAGGCGCTCTCGGAATACGGTTATAGTTTGACGCCATGGAGAAATTATATGCACCCGTAACAAGCACGGCAAGAATATCGCCGCGCGAGGGACGTGCCATAGTCATATCCTCACCGATGAGGTCACCGCTTTCACAGCATCTTCCCGCTACGGTAGCGACAAAATCACGCGGAGCGTGCATATTGGAAGCAAGCTCTACCGTATAACGTGAAGCGTAGAGGGCGTAGCGCGGATTATCGGGCATACCGCCGTCCACAGACACGTAGCTCTTATAGCCTGTAATGGTTTTGACACTGCCAACCGTATATAGGGTAACACCCGCGTCTGCCACGATACTGCGCCCCGGCTCCATAAGAACCTCCGGCATAGGGAAATCATATTCGGCGCATCTTGCCTTTACGTGCTCCGCGACAAGACGAATGTTCGCCCTGTAATCGATCACGGGATCGCTTTCGGTATAACGCACACCAAAGCCGCCGCCAAGATTGAGAACACTCGCCGTGAAGCCGTATTTATCACGCATACACGCCATAAAGGCGAGCATGATATCGGCGGCGTCGGTGAAGGGGGTCTCCTCAAAGATCTGAGACCCGACGTGGCAGTGGAAGCCGAGAAGCGAGACATGAGGAAGCGAAAGCGCTTCCTTCGTCAATTCTTCCGCCTGTCCCGTTTCGATTGCCGTGCCGAACTTGGAATCCACCTTGCCCGTCGATATCTTCTCTTGGGTATGCGGATCAATGCCGGGCGAAAGACGCAAAAGGATATTTTGACGAATGCCGCGGCGCGCGGCGATCTCTTCGATGGCGTACAGCTCCTCACGGTTGTCTACCGCGAAGGTGCCGACACCGTATTCCATCGCCGTTTCGATGTCGCGATCCGTTTTGTTGTTGCCGTGAAAATAGGCGCGGTCGAGGGGGAAGCCTGCGGCGTGCGCGGTAAACATCTCGCCAAGGGAAACGAGGTCGGTACGCATACCTTCCTCCTTCGCGATACGGTAGATGCCCTTAAAGGACAGCGCCTTGCTCGCAAGCAGAGGCCCCGATCCACCGCCGAAGTATTCCTTCATAGCGGTAAGATAAGTGCGGCAGTTCTCACGCACGCGATCCTCGTCGAGAAGATAGAGAGGCGTACCGTACTTCTCTGCCATTTTTACCGTGTCGACACCGCCAAGGGTCAAGTGTCCCGCTTCGTTGATAGATAGATTGTCGTGTAGCATAGTTGTGACTCTTTCAAGAAAATTAGCCGAGCATATCGCGCATACCGTAAAGTCCTGCGCTCTGCCCGATAAGATAGCGCGCGGCAACGATTGCCCCCTCCGCAAAGAGAGAACGGTCGTGCGCCTCGTGCTTTAAGGTGATGGTCTCGGTGTCCGTACCGATACGCACCTCGTGCTCACCCACCACGTTACCCATGCGGACGGCGTGAATACCGATCTCGCGCGGCTCTCTCTTTTCGTGCCCCGCGCGGCCGAGCTTATAGACAGCCTCCGGACGCTCCTCGCGAATGCGATCGGCAATCATAAGAGCAGTACCGCTGGGCGCGTCAAGCTTTCTGTTATGATGGGTCTCTACGATCTCTACGTCCGCATCGGGATAGAGCGCCGCCGCCTGCCTTGCAAGCTCGCAAAGAAGCGCGACACCGAGCGACATATTGGCGGAATGGAATACGGGAACATTTTTTGCCGTCTCATGGATAACGGCAAGCTCCTCCTCCGTGTGACCCGTCGTACAAACGACGATGGGCGTATTCGTCTTTGCCGCGTAGGCGCAAATGTCCCCCGTAGCAAGATGAGAAGAAAAATCAATGATAACGTCACCCGTCACCGTCAGTGCGTCGGGCGTCTTAACGATAGCAGTGTCGTCGGAAAAAGCGTCGATGCCGCCCGCGTACGAGGCACCTCGATAGCCCTCGGAGAGCAGACGAAGCACGACCTTGCCCATTCTGCCACACGCGCCGTTTACGATAACCTTCATGGCTTCACTCCTTACACGCGGATACCGACTTCACGCATAGCGTCAAGCAGATTGGCACGGGTATCGTCCTCCATCGTGGTGAGGGGCAAGCGCAAATAATCCTCGCAATAGCCCATCGCTGCCATCGCCGCCTTAACGGGGATGGGGTTTACCTCGGAGAAGAGGGCGTCAATAAGACGGTGGTAACGGCACTGCATCTCTGCCGCACCCGCGATATCACCGCGGAAGAAGCGGTCGCAAAGCTCTACCGTTTCGCGCGGAAGAACGTTCGAGAGTACCGAAATAACACCCTTGCCGCCGAGTGCCATCAAGGGAACGATCTGGTCGTCGTTGCCCGAATACAGATCAAGTCTGCCGCGCACACGCGCCATAGTCTCAACGATCTTGGAGATGTCACCGTTGGCTTCCTTAATGCCGACGATGTTGGGATGCTCGGCAAGCGCCTCATAGGTCTTGGGAGCGATATTCACACCGGTGCGGGAGGGAACGTTATACAGAATAACGGGCACGGTGCTCTCGTCCGCGATGCGGGTGTACATCTGATAAAGACCCTTTTGGGTCGCCTTGTTATAGTAGGGGGTAACCGACAAAACCGCGTCTGCCCCTGCCTCGCAGGCACAGCGGGTCAAATCAAGCGCATACTCGGTATCGTTCGAGCCTGTACCCGCGATCACGGGAACTCTGCCGGCAACGATCTTCGAAGCAAAGGCGATCGCGTCTCTGTGCTCGTCGTCGGAAAGAGTGGATGCCTCACCCGTCGTTCCCGCAACCACAAGGGCGTTGATACCCTCGGCGATCTGCCAATTGATAAGCTTTTCAAAAGCAACGTAGTCGATGCCGTCCTCGGTAAGCGGCGTGATCAGTGCGGTGGCGGCACCGGTAAATACAGTCTTCTTTTCCATGGTGTTCTCCTTTTTATTCCCTTTAAATTAACAAAAGCCGACACATACGGTCGGCTACGGGCTTCTACCTTTCTTTGCCCGCAACGGGGCAAGGAAACATTGATAGCTCTCCGCAAAAGCGACAATCCGACAGATCTTATTCTCTCGGACCAGCGCGAAGACACGCCTGTCCCCGCCTTCGGCATCCGCCCCTTTCCACCGACAACGGTTCGCGTGACCTATTCCGTCGGGTTACTCTTGGCAAAATGCGCCTCTACCGTATGTATTTTTATGATAACATATCACAAGAGCTTTGTCAAGGGCTTTTCCCTTATTTATTTTAGAAAACCTATCCCGATTTTGGAATGCGGATGATAAGGCAGGTAGCGCCCGCCTCCTCTCTTTTTTCCGTCTGCACCCTAACACCGCACCGTCTCACCATCTCTACCGCGCGGTCAACGGAATTGTAAAACACCTTTACGTCACGAAGTACGCCTTTCGCTCGCGTTCGCTGGGTCTTTCGGGGAATTTCCCCCTTGGATAGGATCTCTTCTATCATCCGCTCCGCCGTTTCGACATTTGCATGGCGGGCGATTATTTTATCTGCCGTTTCTTCCCAAAGCGCGGGTGGCAACCGTAAAAGCGCACGGGCGTGCCTTTCTGTCAAGCCGGACGAAAGCAGCTTTTCTCGCATAGTGGCGTCAAAGCGTAAAAGGCGCACCTTGTTGGCAACATAGGACTGGCTGACCGAAAGTCGTTCCGCTACTTCCTCTTGTGTGAGTCCATGCTCACGGCAAAGCTTGTCCATCGCCACCGCCGTTTCAAACATATTCAGATCCTCGCGCAATAAATTTTCCACCACGGCGAGAAAAGCACCCTTTTCCCCATCAACCGCGTAAACGATACACGGCACGTGTGAGAGCCCTGCCATTTTCGCGGCGCGGAAGCGCCGTTCTCCCGCGATGATCTCATAACCGTCCTCCGCCGCCCTGACCGAGATGGGCTGTAAAACACCGTAACGGCGGATGCTCTCGGCAAGACTCGAAAGTGCCCCCTCCTCAAAAAAAGCTCTGGGCTGCTCACGGTTGGGTCGGATATCTTTCAAGGGAATACGCAACACCTCGGACGCACTTTGCTTTTTCTTTAAAAGCCCCATCGCATTTCTCCTTCGTTTTTTTGTTTATCTTACCATGCTTTGCTGGCAAAAAAAGACGAATATTGCAAGAAACGTCAATCTTTTTCTCGCGTTTTTCACCAAGATGCCCTTTCTTTCTCTGTGCCTCCCCCGAAAGCGATCTCTTTTTTCTTTTTCCTTCACCATTGACAACCAAAGAAAGAAAAGATATAATAAGAGTGAAAAATGTGAAAGGAGACCCCCGTGGCAGAAATTTTACTTTTGACCGAGGACACGCGGCTTCACCGCCTGCTTTTTCTGCTTTGTACGGAAGCGGGGCATACGGTTGGCAGCACAGCCCCCTCTCTCATCATCACGGACACGAAGCAAATTCCCACGCGTTTCGCCGCGCTCCCTATTCTATTCATCGGAGAGGGCGGTGTTCCGCGCCCTTTTTCGCACGATCGCATAAAGGCTGACATCGCGTCTCTCCTTTCCAAAGAAGCATCTCCCCTTCTTTCTCCCACCGAAGAAAAGCTTTACCGCGTCCTAAAAGACGCTTCTCCCGATTTCGTGACGAGAGAATGCTTGATCCGCGCCGTTTTCGGCTGTGAGACGGACGACGGAAGGCTCAATCTTTATATCCACTATTTACGCAAAAAAATCGAGACAGACGGCAAAAAGCATATCGTCGCCTGTCGCGGGAAAGGATATGCCCTATCGTGCTGACCCTACTTGCGGATGATTTTTCTCCCTTCCCATTCAAGGAAAGATTGCTTTCGGCAGTAGAAGACCGCCGAAGCTGTATTCTGCTCGTTCCCGAGCAGTTGGCACTCTCTACCGAAAAGCAGGTCGCCGAGGCTTTTCCGCCCTATGCGCCGCTGTGCTTTGAGGTCAGCAATTTTTCAAGGCTCGCCGACCGTGTATTTCGCACCGAAGGCGGTATTTCCTACCGTTACGCAGATCATGCGGCAGAGGTCATTTTGATGTGGAAGACGCTCGATGCCGTCGCGCCCTTTCTCGCCTCGCACCGTCGCGCTACCGCCGACGCCGTTAAAGAACAGCTTTCGGCACAAGCGGAGCTTTCCGCGTCGGGGGTTCGCCCCTCTGCGCTTCGGCGCGCCGCCGCCATAGCGGGCGACACCGCTCTCGGCGGAAAGCTTTTAGATCTCGCGTTGATCAGTGAGACCTACGAGGGCGAACGAAGGGAGATCTACGGCTCTCTTTCGGATGACCTTGAAAAGCTTCTCGCTATTTTAAAGGAAAAGCCTCTGTTTGCCGACACAGAGATCTACGTTTTCGGCTTTACGAGCTTTACGGCAGGTGAGCTTGCCATTCTTGGGGAGCTGATGCGCGCGGGCGATCTTTACGTGGCGCTTTCCCTCCCTGACACCGGCATCCCCTCCTTAGCCTACGAAGAGGTGCTTGCTACGCACAGGACACTTTTGTCACTTGCGGAGCGCGTCGGCAGTCGGGTAAAGATACTTCCCACTCTTACATGCCCACGCCCCGATATGCTCACGTACGCCAAAGAACAGCTTTTCCGCGCTGACGGAGAAGTTGAACCCTACGAGAGGGAATGCGACGCCGCTTTCGCCACCGTTTTGGCAAAAGACCCGTACGATGGCTGCGCGCATATTGCCGCGGAGATCGCCGCCTCGGTGCGCCGGGGCGCGAGATACCGTGATTTTACCGTCGTCACGCGCGCCCCCGAAAAATATGAAGGTATTCTTGACGAGGCGCTTGCCGCGCACGGGATCCCCTTCTTTTTCTCGGTGCACACCGACCTTACAGAGCTTTCGCTCTCTAAAATGATCCTTTCCGCCTACGCCTGTCTTGAACGCGGCTTTCAGCGCAACGACCTCATCACTTATTTAAAATGCGGCTACACGGGCGTCTCGCCCGACGACTGTGATCTTTTTGAGCTTTATGCGGAGGCATGGCGCATCAAAGGCAAAATGCTTACCGAAAACCGCCCCTTTGATATGCATCCGCGCGGTTACGTGGATCACTTTACGGAAGCCGATGCCGAGCGCCTTCGCCGTATCAACCGTGTGCGCGAGCAAATTATACCGCCGCTCCTCGCCCTCGGCAACGCTACATCAGGGGAAAGAACGGCAAAGGAGCATGCCACGGCACTTTATAACTTTCTCACGGCACTCGGCACAGAGCGCCGACTTTACGAGCGTGCAAAGGAGGAACGGCTTTCGGGACGCGTGGCGGAAAGCGAGCGTCTTGCAAGGCTGTCTTCCGTGCTGTACGACCTCCTCGACCGCATCCATGAGATCATGGCTGACCTTCCCCTCACGCGCGGGCGTTTTTCGGAGCTTCTTTCTCTCATTTTCTCCTCCGTCTCGCTCGGTACGCTGCCCTCCTCGGGGGATGCCGTGACGGTTGCCAATGCCGATACCTACCGTCCCTCCACCGCTACCACCGTTTTTCTTCTTGGTGTTACGGAAGGCGAGTTCCCTGCCGCCGTGGGACTTAGCGGGGTCTTTCCCGAAAACGAAAGGCTTGCGCTTGCGGAAATGGGCATTTCGGTAGGTAAACCGCCTGAGGTGCGCGCCTCGCGCGAGCAATTCTCCTTCCTTCGCGCCATAGCCTCGGCAAGCCGCCGCGCCGTTTGCGTCTCCTTTGAGGCAAGCGCGCTGGGAGAAGCCGTGCGCCCATCAACAGCACTCCGTCGTCTTGCGCGTCTTTTCCCCAAAGCAACCGTGATACAAGGGCTTCCCGACGCCTTCACACCGCACGCGGCTCTCGACGGCTATTTTGAACGCCGTGACACCCCAGAGGGACAAGTGATCGCGTCGCTTCTTAAAAAGGATACGTCGCTTTCCCGTATCGAGGACGTAGCTTCCACTCCCGTTTTTGATCCGCGCGCCGCGGTGGACGAAAAAACGGCGTCCCGTCTGTTTCCCGACGAAATGCGTGCCTCACAGAGCAAGCTTGAAGACTTTATGAACTGCCCCTTCGCATATTATTTGAAGCGCGGTGTGTTCATTGAAGCAGACGAGTCTATTGCCCTTCGCCCTGTCGACGTGGGCAATATGATCCATTCCATTCTCGAATGCTTTTTCTCCCTGCTTAGACGTGACGGCACCGATATTCACACGGTTGATCCCGCACGCATTCCCTCGCTTGTGGACGAGGCGTGCCGCGAATATCTTGCCCGTATCTGTCCCGAAAGCATGCATGCTTCTCCCCGTCTTTCCCACCTGTTCGCGCGCGTGCGACGCGCCGCCGTGCTCGTGACCGAGGACATCTACGATGAATTTTCGCACAGCCGCTTTACCCCCGCCTTTTGCGAGCTTGCTCTGGAAGGCAAGGACTGTCCCGGCGCACTCGTTTTCCGCGACACGGACGGAAAAAGCATTGCCATCGGCGGCCGCATCGACCGTGTGGACACCTACCGTTCCGAAAGCGGTGAGGTTTTCGTACGCGTCGTGGATTACAAAACAGGCGCGCGCTCCTTTTCTCGTGATGAACTGAAAAAAGGGCGAAATTTGCAAATGTTTGTTTACCTATGCGCCATTTGGAAAACAGAAAACGAGGCGTTTCTCAACCGTCTTTCCCTAAAACGGGGAGAAGCGCCCCTTCCCGCGGGTATTGTTTACAACACCGTCGATCCTAAGGCCGTCGCGCTTTCCTCTCCCACCGACGAAGCCACCCTCGCTGAGAAGATTCGCAAGGACAATCTTGCGCGCCGTGGATTTTTTCTTGCCGAAGAAGAAGTCGTGCGCGCCATGGACGACGATCTTTCTCATTTTGCCTTCTCGGAAAAGGATGGCACCTTGAAGCTTGACAAGAAAAGCACGTTCGGATCTCTCGTGGAATTTGGTGAAATGCTCGACGACACAGAGGAGGCCGTGCTTGATATTGCGCGCAAAATGCGTTCGGGATGCGCCGATGCCACGCCCGACGAAAAGGTAAATCCCTGCGCCTATTGCCCCTACGTCGCCATATGCCGCAGAGAGGGCATCAAGAAAAACACTTGGTAAAATTACAACCCCCCACGGTGCAAAAGCATCGCAGGGGGTTCTTTGTTTGTTTAGTTTTCCCAGTTATGATAAACTGCAGTAACGTCCTCGCACTCATCGAAATAGTCGAGCATTTTTTCCATATTGGCAAGTGCCGTCTCGTCCTCGATGGTAACGTAGGAGGAGGGGATCTTGGTGGGCTCTGCGGTGGTCACAGGGAATCCTGCCGCGCGGAGAGCCTCAGCGATCGCCTCAAGGTCGGAGAGCTCGGTAGTGATCTCGAAAACGCCCTCTTCGCCGCTGAAATCAGCCGCCCCTGCTTCGAGTGCCGCCTCCATCAAAGCTTCTTCATCGATTTCGCCGTCCTCGTCCTCAATGGTGATAAGACCCATATCGGTGAACATGAAGCTCACGCATCCGCCAACGCCGAGATTTCCGCCGCACTTATCAAAGTAGTGACGGATATCGCCTGCGGTACGGTTGCGGGAATCGGTCGCGGTCTCTACGATAACGGCAACACCCGCAGGACCGTAGCCCTCGTAGGTGATCTCCTCGTACACGACGTCGGAATCGCGGAACTTTTTGATGGCACGCTCGATGTTATCGTTCGGCACGTTGTTCGCCTTTGCCTTGGCAATCAGCTCACGAAGCTTGCTGTTGGAGGCAGGGTTCGGGCCGCCTGCACGGATGGCAACTGCCATTTCCTTGCCGATCTTGGTAAAGATCTTGGCGCGCGCGGCGTCCGTCTTTTCCTTTTTACGCTTGATATTATTCCATTTGCTATGTCCGGACATACTATAATATTCCTTTCGTAATTAAATCTTTTCGGGGGTCGGCATACAGATGAGTGAGAGTGCGCGTCCGAGCACTGCTTTGGTTGCGCGGGTGAAGGCGAGACGGTTTTCTCTTACAGCAAGATCCTCTGCCGAAAGGATCTGGCACTCGTGATAGAAGCGGTTGAACGCCGCGCAAAGATCGAGAATATAGCGGGTGATGACCGAAGGCTCGTATTCCGTGATCGCGCTCTCTACCGTTTCGGGGAAAAGTGCCAGCACACGTGAGAGCTCGGCTTCCTCCGACGTCATAACGAGAGGCTCTGCCTTTTTGCCCGCATCGCCTGCCTTTTCAAGCAGTGAGCAGGTGCGCGCGTAGGTGTACTGCGCGTAAGGACCCGTGTTTCCGTCAAAGGAAAGAGCGTCCTCCATCACAAAATTGATGTCGCGCATACGGTTGTTGGAGAGATAATAGAAAATAATAGCACCGACACCGACCTGCTCTGCAACATCGTCGCCTGCGGTGGTATTCTTTTCCTTCATAATGCCCTTGACCTTCTCGATCGCTTGGGCAAACAAGTCCTTCAAGAGGATAACGTTGCCCGTACGGGTAGCAAGCTTTTCACCGCCGATGCTGACAGTTCCGTAGGGTACATGAACGAGTCCCTCGTACCAATCATAGCCCATCATTTCAAGCACCTTGAACCATTGCGCGAAGTGCAAGCACTGTCCCGCCGAGGTAACGTAGATGCATTTTTCAAAATCGTAGGTATTCTTGCGGTAAACGGCAGCGGCGATATCACGAGTGGGATAGAGGGTGGAG
>SVRR01000009.1 GCA_015064745.1 Oscillospiraceae bacterium
TTGTTGAAAAGGGCGAAGCGGAAGCAAGGCTTGACGAGGTCATTCTCGCGGCTTTGAAGATCAAAAAGGCGGTCGTCGAAAAGGACGAAACGGAAAGCTCCCTACGCCGTGTCCTAAACTTCGGGCACACCGTAGGGCACGGAATTGAGACGATCGCGGGCTTTTCCGACGGAGAAAACGACGCGCGCGAAGCAGGACTTTACCACGGAGAATGCGTCGCACTCGGCATGCTCCCCATGTGTGCCCCCGCCGTCCGCGCGCGGCTTTTGCCCATTCTCACCACCCTCGGACTTCCTACCTCCTGCACACTTTCAAGCGCTGCCGTGCTTGACGCCATGATGCACGATAAAAAGGCGGAGAAAAACGGCATCGGTGCCGTGCTGGTAGATGAAATCGGCGCCTTCCGTTTTGAAACGCTCACGCGCGAGGATTTTGCAAAGCGCATTACCGACACCTTCCCCGAAATGAAATAATGTAAATACTTGTTTTCAAAATAGAGGTTTCTATGAAAAATACATTTGGCAACAGCGTCACCGTCACCTTGTTTGGCGAGAGCCACGGTCCCATGATCGGCTGCACGCTTGACGGTCTTGCTCCCGGTATTTCCGTTTTCGAGGAAAGGATTGCGGAAGCCTTGACACGCCGCCGTCCCACGGGGGGAATTACCACCTCCCGCATTGAAAAGGACGAATTTCAAATCGTCAGCGGCGTTTACAAAGAAAAAACGACGGGAACACCCCTGACCATTCTCATTTCCAACGCCGCCATGCACAGCGCCGACTATGAAAACGCGAAGCGCCTTGCCCGTCCGGGGCACGCCGATTACACCGCCCACACCCGTTACGCGGGGTACGAGGACCCTCGCGGCGGCGGACATTTTTCGGGGCGCATCACCGCCGCGCTTGTCGCCGTAGGTGAAATCGCCAAAGAAGCGCTCCGCTTGCAAGGCATTACCGTCGGAACGCATATCGCTTCCATCGCGGGGATTGCCGATACTCTTCTCCCCGAAGATCCGCTTGCACTCCGTTCGACGCTTGAAGCGCTCTCTACTCTCCCCTTCGCCGTTCTTGACGAAGCGCAAGGAGAAAGAATGAAAGCCGCCATTCTCGCCGCCAAAGAGGAGGGCGACAGCGTAGGCGGTGTCCTTGAAACGGCGATTACGGGTATGCCTCGCGGCGTCGGTGAGCCGTTTTTTGACAGCGTTGAGAGCCGTCTTTCCCATATGCTGTTTTCCATTCCCGCCGTTAAGGGCGTGGAATTCGGTGACGGCTTTGCCCTGTGCGAGATGCGCGGCAGCCAAGCCAATGACCAAATGACGGCAAAGAACGGCATCGTCCGCCAGCTCTCCAACCATATGGGAGGGGTCTACGGCGGCATCACCAGCGGTGCGCCCATCCTCTTCCGCACGGCGATCAAGCCAACGCCCTCTATCTTTAAGCCCCAAAAAACGATAGATATTGACAACTATACAAGTGCCGAGCTTTCGCTTCACGGACGCCACGACCCCTGTATCGTCGGCAGAGCCGCCCCCGTCGTGGACGCCGTGACCGCACTCGTTCTCGTCGATCTTCTGACCGAGGCGTTTGGAGAGCATTACCTCTCCCCGACAAAGAATCTTTTTCGTTTAAACAGCGACGGTGCCATCATTTGCGACTAACGAATATGTAAAACTTTCTTTACAAAAAGAGGTAACTATGCAATACGGACTTATCGGAAAGAAGCTTGGACACAGCTTTTCAAAAGAGGTGCACACCCTTCTTGCCGATTACGAATACGAGCTTTTAGAGCTTCCCGACGAGGATGCGGTCGGCGATCTCCTTACGAAAAAGGAATTTCGCGCCATTAACGTTACCATTCCCTACAAGCAAACGGGCATCCCCTATCTCACCGAGATCTCCCCCGAAGCGCGCGCCATCGGCGCTGTCAATACCATCGTCAACCGTGACGGCAAGCTCTACGGCTACAACACCGATTTTTACGGTATAACCGCCGCGCTTGCACGCATGGGATTTACCGATTTCACGGGAAAGCGCGCCTTGATCCTCGGCACGGGCGGTACATCCTTAACCTCCGTCGCCGTGCTTCGCGCCCTTGGTGCCGTCCGGGTGCATACCGTCAGCCGTACGCCGAAAGGAACGGCAATATCCTATGAGGAAGCACTCACAAAGCACGAAGACACCGATATTCTCTTCAACACCACTCCCGTCGGAATGTTTCCAAACGCGGACGGCTGTCCCATCTCCCTCTCGGCGTTTCCTCGCCTTGCCTGTGTTTTTGACGCCGTATACAACCCCCTCTCCACCCGCCTCGTTACGGAGGCAAGAGAGCGCGGTATCCCCGCCGACACCGGGCTTTATATGCTCGTGGCGCAAGCTTTTCGCGCTGTTGAATTATTCCTTGACATCACCCTTGATCCTGCGCTTTTGGAAACGACCTATTCGAAGATTTTAAGAGCCAAGCAAAACGTCGTCCTCATCGGCATGCCTTCTTCGGGGAAAAGCACGATTGGACGCGCGCTTGCGGAGCAAACAGAACGCCCCTTTATTGACCTTGACGAGGAGATCGTGAAAATGGCGGGACGCGATATTCCCACCATCTTCCGAGAGGAGGGCGAAAAAGGGTTCCGTGATATTGAAAGCGAGGCTGTACGCATCGCCGCACAAAAAACGGGTGCCGTGATCGCCACGGGCGGCGGTGCTGTATTGCGCGGAGAAAACGTAGCGCGGTTGAAGCAAAATGGGGTTTTGTGCCTGCTTGACCGCCCCCTCGAAGCGCTCACTCCCACCTCCGACCGACCGACCGCCTCTGACCGTGCCGCCATCGAGGCTCGCTATTTTGAAAGACGTCCCATCTATCTTGCCGCCAAGGACTATTCCTTCTCCGTCGGTGATGATTTCATGACAGTCGTCGACCACATCCGAAAGGAGCTTTCCTTATGAAAATTTACGTTTTAAACGGACCGAATCTAAATCTTCTCGGTGTCCGTGAGCCGGGCATCTACGGAAGTGAAAGCTACGATACGCTGATAAAAAGGATCGAAGCCTACGCAAAGGAAAAGGGCGTTTCCGTCAAGTGCCTGCAAAGCAACCACGAGGGAGCGCTCGTCGACTTTATCCACGAGGGCTTTTATGAAAGGATCGACGGCATCGTGTTCAATCCCGGTGCTTACACCCACACGAGCATCGCCCTTCTTGACGCCTTGAAGGCGACGGATATTCCTACCGTCGAGGTGCACATCTCTGATGTGAACGCGAGAGAGGAATTCCGCCGCCAAAGCTATATTCGTCCCGCGTGCATCGCCACCGTATCGGGGCACGGAACGAACGGATATCTTGAAGCCATCGACCTGCTTCTCGCAAGCCAAGCGGAGGTGGCGAGGTGACCGTTACGATAGAAAAAAGCGTCGCGCGCGGAAGCGTTTGTGCGCCCCCATCCAAAAGCATGGGGCACCGTCTTCTCATTTGCGCCGCGCTTGCCGAGGGCGAAAGCCGTATTCGCGGCATTTCGGACAGCGCGGATATGAGAGCAACGCTCGCATGCCTGCGCGCACTCGGTGTCAAGTGCACGCTCGAAGACGACGAGGTCACGGTGCAAGGCGTTTCGATGAAAAACGCGAAGCCCACCGAGCCACTTTGCTGCAACGAAAGCGGCTCTACCCTCCGTTTTCTTATTCCCCTTGCCCTCATTTCGGGTAACAACGCCCTCTTTACGGGCGCGGAGTCGCTTTTCCGCCGACCGATGTCCGTTTATGAATCGCTTTGCTCGGAGCGCGGACTCCTTTTTTCCAAGGACGGGCAAAGCGCCGTCGTCAAGGGACCCTTGCGTGCGGGGGAATACCTCGTCGCGGGAAACATCAGCAGTCAGTTTATCAGCGGACTGCTTTTCGCCCTCCCCCTGCTTGACGGTGACAGCGTTATTCGTATCACACCTCCGCTTGAAAGCCGTCCGTACATTCATTTGACCGTAAGTGCACTCGCCGCCTTCGGCGTGAAGGTCACGTGGCAGGACGATTTCACCCTTTTCGTGCCCGGCAATCAACGCTACACGCCCACCGACGCCGTCGTTGAGGGCGACTATTCGGGCGCTGCCTTTCTCGATGCCCTCACCACGCTCGGCGGTGAGGTACAAACGCTGGGGCTTGCCCCCGATTCCTTGCAGGGCGACCGCGTATACCACCGCTTTTTCCCGATGCTCGGCCGCGGCACGCCGACCATACATCTTGGCGACTGCCCCGACCTCGGTCCCATCCTTTTTGCCGTCGCGGCGGCAAAAAACGGTGCTGTCTTTACGGGCACGAAGCGCCTGCACATCAAGGAAAGCGACCGCGTTTCCGCGATGGCGGAGGAGCTTGCAAAGTTCGGCGTAACCGTCACCGAGGATGAGGACAGCGTCGTAGTCTATCCCAGTGATTTTCATCCGCCGTGTGAGCCGCTTAACGGTCACAACGACCACCGCATCGTCATGTCGCTTGCCATTCTTTTGACCCTCACGGGCGGCACCGTCACGGGTGCCGAGGCGGTAGGAAAAAGCTTCCCCGACTTTTTTGAGAAGCTCTCCTCCCTCGGCGTCTCCCTCACCCAAGAGTGAACAACCAACGAAGAGGATAACACCATGAACATGAATTTCATACGCAAGCTTCCCATTCCCATGGATATCAAAGCGGAGTTTCCGCTTTCCCCCGCCCTTGCTTCCCAAAAGGAAAAGTGCGACCGTGAGATTGCCGACGTTTTTTCGGGAAGATCCAACCGCCTCGCGCTCATCATCGGTCCCTGCTCTGCCGACAGAGAGGACGCGGTGATCGAATATATCTGCCGCCTGCGCGACCTGCAAGAAAAGGTCAAGGATAAGGTGCTTATCATTCCCCGCATCTACACCAACAAGCCGAGAACCACGGGCGACGGCTACAAGGGCATGCTTCATCAGCCCGACCCTACCGAAGCCCCCGACCTGCTTCGCGGCATCATTGCCATTCGCAAAATTCACATTCGCGCCATTGAGGAAACAGGCTTTTTTTGCGCGGATGAAATGCTCTATCCCGAAAATTACCGCTATCTTTCGGACATCCTTTCCTACGTCGCCATCGGCGCGCGCTCGGTCGAAAACCAACAGCACCGCTTGACGGCGTCGGGGCTTGACATTCCCGTCGGACTCAAAAACCCCACGGGCGGTGACATCTCCATTATGATGAATTCCATCACCGCCGCCCAGCACCCCCACGCCTTCCTTTACCGCGGCTGGGAGGTGCAAACGGCAGGCAACCCTCTCGCCCACGCCATTTTACGCGGCTACGTCGATAAGCACGGAAAGAGCCACCCCAACTACCACTACGAGGACCTGCGCGGACTGTACGAGGTCTACGCCGAATCGGGTCTTAAAAATATGGGCGTTATCGTCGACACCAACCACGCGAACTCGGGAAAGGACTATCTTGAACAGCCCCGTATCGTGAAAGAGGTGCTGCACAGCTGCCGCCACTCCGCCGACGTCAAGAAAATGGTCAAGGGCTTTATGATCGAAAGCTACCTTGAAGACGGATGTCAAAAGATCGGCTCCGACGCCATATACGGTAAATCCATCACCGACCCCTGCCTCGGTTGGGAGAAGACCGAGCGCCTTGTGCTCGATATCGCAGACCTGCTTTGATAATACAGGGGGAGCTTCTTGCAAGAAGCTCCCCCTATAACACCCGCAAGAACCCATAAGAATTTTAAAGCATAGTTGACAAAAGCCGCTATTTTTGATATAATTAAGAAAACAAAACAAGGAGTATCGCATGGAAAACATCATTGCCCCCGCCGTCGTCGGCGTTTTGCTCTGTGTTATGGGCGTTCTCAACCTGTGCGGAAACCTTTCAACGCTGCACAAATATCACTATAAGCGCGTATCGGCGGAGGACAAAAGACCCTTTTGCAACCTTGTCGGCGGCGGCACCGTGCTCATCGGTGTCGGTATGCTCCTCTTTTCCCTGCTCGCTTTTTTCGCAGAGCGTACGGAAAACCTTATTTTAACCACCGTGGGCGCAGGATTTCTCATCGCCGCCGCTGTGGTGGGTATCGTCTTAAGCTTTTACGCCATGATCAAGTATAACCACGGAATATTTTAAAACAAGAAAAAGCGCACCGTTTGGTGCGCTTTTTGCGTTATATCGGTATTCAATGCTCACGGAAAAACTCTAACTGCTCACCGTCGGGTCCCTTGACGAAGGCAACCTCAATAGTGATTTTCTCGGGCTTGGAGTCAAGCGGCACGATCTTGGGTGCGACATGCGGAAGAGCGCCGACCGAGAGCGCGTGCGCGTATGCGGCGGGCACGTCGTCAACCTTCATAGCGAAATGGATGAACTTTCCGTTTTCCGAAAATTCATCGCCGCCGTTCGCGAACAGCTCAAAGCGACCGCCGTCGCCGATATCCAGCATCACGATCTCCTTTTCGCCCTCGCCCCAACGAACGATCTCCTTCATGCCAAGGGCTTCATAGAACTTAACGGATTTCGCAAGGTCAGCCGTCTTCAAGCCGATATGATGAAATCCGATGCCTTTAATAATTTCGTTTGCCATAATTTGACCCTTCCTTTGAAAAAAGCGCGCAGGTTCTGCGCGCTTTTGAATTTTGGTTTTTCTCTCGCGGATTCCGCAAATTTTCGATGCGTTAGCGCTGACCGAGAAAATTTGATGGAAGACGAGGCGCGCCGAGCGACGAAGACGACGGCGATCTTACGATCGTCTAGGCAAGGAGTCGATGGCGGAACGACGTATTCCGCAAATTTTCGATGCGTCAGCCCTGTACGCTGTAGTTCGGTGCTTCCTTCGTAATATTGATATCATGAGGATGCGACTCTCTGAGACCTGCGGCGGTGATGCGAACGAACTTGCCCTTCTCCTGCAAATCTGCAAGGGTGGGACATCCGCAATAGCCCATACCGGAGCGCAAGCCGCCAAGCAGCTGATAGATGGTGTCGGCAACTGCACCCTTGTAAGGAACTCTGCCTTCAACGCCTTCGGGAACGAGCTTCTTATTTCCTTCTTGGAAATAGCGATCCTTTGAGCCCTTTTCCATAGCAGCAAGAGAGCCCATACCGCGGTAGACCTTGAACTGTCTGCCCTGATAAATTTCGCTCTCTCCGGGGGACTCCTCGCAGCCCGCAAAGAGCGAGCCGAGCATGATGGTGGATGCGCCTGCGGCAACCGCCTTCACGATATCGCCGGAATACTTAATGCCGCCGTCGGCAATGACAGGAATGTCATACTTCTTGGCAACCTCGCAAACCGTCATAATGGCGGTGACCTGAGGTACACCGATACCTGCGACCACGCGGGTAGTACAAATAGAGCCGGGACCGATACCGACCTTCACAGCGTCAGCGCCGGCCTTGATCAGTGCTTCCGCCGCCTCGGGCGTTGCAATGTTGCCGGCGATCAACTGGCAGTCGGGGAAGGCTTCCTTTACCTTGCGAACGCTCTCGATGATGTTATGAGAGTGACCGTGTGCCGAATCAAGCACAAGCACGTCCGCCCCTACGGCAAGAAGCTTTGCAGCGCGATCAAGCACGTCCTTCGTTGCGCCGATAGCGGCACCGCAAAGAAGTCTTCCCTGCGCGTCCTTCGCGGAGTTGGGGTACTTGGAGGCCTTTTGGATATCCTTGATGGTGATGAGACCCTCAAGCTCTCCCTTTTCGTTCACAAGAGGAAGCTTTTCGATCTTGTGCTTGGCAAGGAGCGTTCTTGCGTCGTCCAGTGTCGTACCGACAGGGGCGGTGACAAGCGGCTCTCGTGTCATGTACTTCTCAATAGGCTGGTTATAATCCTCGGGAGCTAAGAAACGCATATCGCGGTTGGTAATGATACCCACAAGACGTCTGCCGTCTATGCAAATGGGAACACCGGAGATGCGGAAGCGATGCATCAGATCCTCCGCGTCCTGCACCTTATGCGTGGGAGAAAGGAAGAAGGGGTTGGTAATAACACCGTTTTCGTTGCGCTTTACACATTCCACAAGCTCCACCTGCTTGTCAAGCGGCATGTTCTTGTGAATGATACCGATACCGCCCTCTCGCGCCATAGCGATCGCCATATCCGCCTCCGTAACCGTATCCATTGCGGCGGAAAGCAAAGGCATATTGAGCGTGATCCCTCTCGTAAGGCGTGTCTTAAGGGATACGTCCGCAGGGAGAATGTTGCTCTCTTGCGGAATCAAAAGAACATCGTCAAACGTAAGACCCTCCATCAAAATCTTATCGTGCATCTTCTTCACTCCTTGTTTTCAATTTTTGTTACCGAATATTATAGCAAAAAAACGAAAAAAAGTCAACATCTTTTCCATCAAAAAAACAGGAAAATTTGAGTTTTGCCGAATTTGTACGTTTTTTGTCGCCCCCACGCAGCTCCCGACGAAAAAAGAGGGGCGGAAATCCTTTTTTTCTCTTGATTTTTTTTCGGAAATATGATACAATGTTCTTAATATTAAGCTTGTACAAGCACGGCGTTGCCGTTGAACAAAAGAAGCCGCGCCCGTCGCGGAGGAAGAGGTTGTTATGAAGGTTGCCATTTTGGGCTTCGGTACCGTAGGAAGCGGTACCGCGGAAATGCTCACGAAAAACAAGGCGCTCCTCGAAGCCCATGCCGGCGAAGAGGTAGAGATCAAATATATCGTCGATATTCGCTCCTTTCCCGAATCCCCCTTTGCTGACCGCATCATCAACGATTTTTCCGTTGTGGAGAAGGATGAGGAGGTCTCGCTCGTGATCGAGGTCATCGGCGGCGCGAAGATCGCCTACGATTTCACAAAGCGCGCGCTTCTGGCAGGCAAAAGCGTCGTCACCTCCAACAAGGAGCTGGTCGCAACCTACGGTGCCGAGCTCTTGGCACTCGCCAAGGAAAAGGACTGCTACTATCTCTTTGAGGCGGCAGTCGGCGGCGGTATTCCCGTCCTATCCCCCATCGCAAACGACCTTTCTCACAACGAGATCACCGAAATTTCGGGCATCCTCAACGGTACCACCAACTATATTTTGACCCGCATGTTCTCGTCGGGCGCGTCCTTCGAGGCGGCGCTTGCCGAGGCACAGGCAAAGGGCTATGCCGAGGCAGATCCCACCGCAGACGTGGAGGGACACGACGCTGCCCGCAAGATCGCCATTCTCGGCGCGCTCGCTTCGGGCAAGATGGTTTCCTCGGACGCCATTCATACCGAGGGCATTCGTGCCATCCGCGCCGAGGACGTGGCGGCAGCCTCCAAAATCGGATGCTCCATCAAGCTGCTCGGCAGATATCTGCGCACCGAAAACGGCGATATGTTTCTGCTCGTCGCCCCCTTCCTTCTCCCCGCGGACTCCCCCCTTTCCGGCATCTCGGACGTCTATAACGGCGTGCTCGTCCGCGGCAACTTCGTCGGAGACGTGATGTTCTACGGCAGAGGCGCAGGCAGTGAGCCTACGGCAAGCGCCGTGGTCGCCGATGTGGACAAGATTGCAAGAGGCGCCGCCTACCGCCCCGCCTTCATCGTCGCTGACGGTGATATCCCTACCGAGATTTCCTTCTTCCGCACCCGTCGCTATGTGGTGGTCGAGGGAATAGACGCTTCTGCCGTAGAGATCATCTTCGGCGAGACCGAGCCGCTTTCCTCCGAGGAAAATGCTTTCCTCACCGCCGAAATGAGCGAAAAAGGCTTCAAGAGCCGTGTCGCGCGCTTGGAGGCATGCGGCGGCAAGGTCGTCAGCCACATCCGTCTTTACAGATAAAGTAAAGAGTTCTTTGCATTTATGATATTTGAGATAACGAAAGCGGAGGACGGTGCCGTCCTCCGCTCCTTTTTAAAGGAAACACTTCGTCTTTCGTCACACACGGTAACACTTCTCAAACGCAAGGAGAAGGGCATTCTTTTGAACGGTGCGCACGTGACGGTGCGCGCCATCCTCCGCACAGGAGACACCCTTTCCCTCGCCATTGAAGATGAAGAAAGCAATGAGGATGTCGTCCCCTGTGCGCTTCCTCTTACCCTTCTTTACGAGGATGAGTCCGTCGACGTATGTATGAAGCCGTCGGATATGCCGACCCACCCCTCGCACGGACACTTTGCGGATACACTCGCCAATGCCCTCGCTTACCGCTATCGGGACACGCCCTTTGTCTTTCGCGCCATCACGCGCCTTGACCGCGAGACAAGCGGTGCCGTGCTTGTCGCCCGAAATGCCGTCAGTGCCCACCGCCTTTCCCTTGCCATGAAGGCGGGTCAGATAGAGAAAAGCTATTTCGCCCTCGTACACGGGGCAACCCCCGACAAGGGACGGATCACGCTTCCCATTCGAAGACAGGAGGGGAGCGTCATTTTACGCGAGGTACACCCCGACGGCGCGCCCGCCGAGACGCTTTATCAAACGCTTGCAACGAACGGCAATTATTCCCTTGTCGCCGTCTTTCCGAAAACAGGGCGGACGCACCAAATTCGCCTACATTTCGCGGCGATCGGACATCCCCTCGCGGGAGACTGCCTTTACGGCAGGGAGGGTGACGGTTTTCCGCGCACACTGCTCCACGCCGCCCGCCTTCGCTTCCCGCACCCCACAAACGCTACGTGCGTCACCGTCTATGCTCCCATTCCCGAAGATTTCCGTCACGCCCTTGCCGCCCTTGCGCTTCGTGAGCCGTGTGAGAAGGATGCCGTTTCCGAGAAAGCCCTCCTTGCGGCTCTCGTCCAAAACGAGGGGTAACAGGGGCAAAAGGCAGGCGGTATGCAGCATGGTTAAAAGCGAGATCACGGTGTCCGTGACCTCCCACAGGACCCCCTCGCCAAGGAGCGCGCCGCCACCCACGGCAGCGATAAATACGTATAAATATCCCATTTGCGCCATCGGGCTTTTCGTAAGATACCCGATGGCGCGTTTTCCGTAATAGCACCAAGCAAGCACCGTAGCGTAGGCAAACAAAAAAAGCGAAAGGCAAAGAAGGGGCGGGGCTATCGGACCGACCAATGCCGAAAAAGCACCCGTGACAAGTCCCACGCCCGAAGCGGCGGGAAAGCCGTCGGGGTAAGCGATCAGAAGCGGAATTGCCGTTGCCGTGCAAAAAACGAAGGTGTCAATCGCAACCTCAATCAGCCCCATGATTCCTTGTGCCGCAGGGGTGTTTTCCGCTACGGCGTGCGCCATCGGTGCCGTTCCCGCCCCCGCCTCGTTGGAAAGCAGTCCGCGCGTGACGCCATAGCGCAGGGCGCGTGAGCCGAGAAAGCCAAGCGTGCCCGACACCCCCGCGGAAAAGGAAAATGCCTCTGAGAAAATGCGTGAAAACACACCTCCAAGCAAAGAGAAGTTGTCAAAAACGGCATAAAGGCTCAAAAACAGATAAATAACGCTCACAAACGGCACGACCTTCTCCGTAAAATCGGCGATCTTGCGAATGCCGCCGAACACCGCAAGAGCGGTCAAAAAGAGCAAGCACAGACCGACAAGGAGAGGGGAAACACCCAGCACCTCCTTCGCCGCCACCGCCGCCGCATTGCTTTGCACGGGCGCCCCCAAGGTCAAGGCGCAAAGAAGACATAAGACGGCAAACACAGCGGCAATACAGCGCCCAAACGATCCGCCCCGCCCCTTTAAGTAATACATCGCGCCGCCCTCCCATGTGCCGTCGGCACCGCGGCGCCTCGAAAGAAGAGCCAGCACGATCTCACCGTATTTCAAAAACATCGCCACGGCGGCGCTGACCCACATCCAAAAAACAGCCCCCGCACCGCCCGCCGCGAGTGCAAGCGCAACGCCCGTGATGTTTCCAACGCCGAGCGTGCCGCCGAGTGCCACCGACAAGGCGCGGAGAGATGAGCGCATCCGTCCGTGAAAAGCAATACGAAGCGTCCGTACGGGATGCAGATAAGGAAAGGCGCGAAGCGCAAAAAGGTAGACCGTCCCCACGCCAAGCAATAAAAGCGGAAGCCCTATGCCGAAAAGCACCCCCGAAATTTTATCCAAAAGCATGCCGCCACCCCCTTTTTCCGTGCATTATATGCCGCTTCCTCCGTGAAAATCACCGTTCTTTTTTTCACCGCTCTCTCATAAGGTAGCGTAACACCGTCAAAAGGGGGTCGCTATGAAAAAAATACTTTTTCTCGTCGGTACACGCCCGGAGGTCATCAAGATCGCCCCCGTCCTTTCCGCTTGCCGTCAAAAGCAAAGCTTTCTTTCCGTTCTTTGCACATCGGGACAGCACGATACGCTTCTATCAGACACCCTCGCCGACTTCCGTCTCTCGCCCGATTGCGCTTTTCAAATTGTGGGCGACGACCTTGGGGAAAAGCAAAGCGAATGTATGCACCGCTTTGACCGAATATTAAGAGGCGCCTCGCCCGATGCCGTCGCCGTGCACGGCGATACACTTACCGCCTTCACGGGTGGGCTTGCCGCCTTCTATCGCGGCATACCTGTTTTTCACGTTGAAGCGGGGCTCAGAACGGATACCCCGTTTTCTCCCTTTCCCGAGGAATTTTACCGCCGCGCTATCGACCATCTTTCCACCCTGCACTTTGCCCCCACAGCCCGTGCTGCCGAACGGCTTTTGCGCGAGGGCATTCGCAAGGAAGGCATCTACACGGTGGGAAACACCGCCATTGACGGCCTTTTTGAGGATATCGACCCCTGCTTTGCCCATCCTATTTTAAAGGAAGAGAAAAAGCTCGTCCTCGTTACACTGCATAGACGGGAATCCTTGGGTACAACGCTCACAGAAATGCTTCGCGGCATTGCAAAAGCAATCCACAGACGCCAAGATACACGCCTTTTCTTTCCCATGCACCCCAACCCAATTTTACGGGATGCCGTAAAAGCGACGCTTGCCCCCCTGACGAACGCGGTGCTTTCCGAGCCTGTTGACACCCATACCTTTCGCAACCTTCTCGCGTGCGCCACGGTCGCTCTTACCGACAGCGGCGGTGTCTCGGAGGAGGCAACCGCCCTCGGCACGCCCACCCTTCTTTTGCGTGACGAAACTGAGCGCCCCGAGGGTGTCGACGTGGGCGCGCTTCACCTCGTCGGCAGAAAAGCGGAAGCCATATACGCGGCTGTCACCGATTTTTTAGACACACCGCGCCCCCACACCCCCTCGTCTGTGTTCGGCGACGGGCACGCATCCCCTCGCATTGCCGAGGCGATAGAGGCCTTTTTCTCTTAACTTCCAAGCGGTTGCCACGGCAACCGCTTTTTCTTTTTTCAGTCTTGGGCGAAAGCTGTCAAAATTTGTCACGACTGCAAATTGGGATAAAAAAACGCCCAAATCCTTGACCCCAAAACAAGTGAGATGTTTGATACAATAGTATTGGGGGGAGGGGCAATCATAACGCAAGAAAGGAGGAAAGGAATGGAAGAAGCAAAGGTCGTGTTGGCGCTTCACGACCAAAAAATAAATGCGCTCGAAAGGGAGCTTGCCGCCATGCGCGAGGTACAGGCGGAGATCCGCAAAATGAACGAAGCACTCGTCACGCTTGCCACAGAACTAAAACACACAAATGAACACCTAAGGCACAACGAAAACAAGCTCGACGCGCTGGAAAGCGCACCGCGCGCACGCGCGCAAAGCATTACCACCGCCGTAATCGCATCCCTTATCACGGGACTCGTTACGGCATGCATCAGCATACTTTTAGCATAAGAAAGGAATTTTTAATTTATTCATGAGAAACATTGTTAGAAAAACCGTTACTCTCAACCCTTTGGAGCTTAACGTGTCCGTCGAAAAAAGCGGCGGAGGGCTTAGAGAGCAGTCATCCTCAGACTACGTTCAAATGGAGCATGGCGATCATATGACGATTACGTTCGATCATGATGCGTTTTTCCAAAAATACGAAACCATTATTTCAGCGAGGCTCCGTTTTGAAACCGTGCTGTTTGAGGGTTCGCCGCTGCTTTGGATTTATTGTCTTTTTCCCACGCCGGAAGAATATCCTACCTATACCGAGACAGCAATCCCCGAGTTTGATTTTAATCTCAACACCTATTATCCCGAAAGCCCGTTGCGTCAAATCACGATAGACTGCCAAGCCTTTCAATCGGATAATTACGCCATTGTGAAGTTTACACAACCGTACATTGAGCTCACCTATGAGACGGATTACAGCAACAGTCCTACAACAAAGACGCTCCCCCTTTCCGAGGACGCCGCCGCCACGCTTTATATTCCCTCGGGAAAAACCGCATTTTCCGTCTTGGATATCCGCGATCCGATTCTTGACTTCTCCTTCACGCACCACAGAACACCGCAAGAAAGCCCTTGCTGGCGCACCAACCTTGACGAAACGCTTTCCGAAAACGGTAAGGTATATACGGATGCGCTCGGATTCGTCCATCAATTGAAAGAACGCTTCTACTCTTTAAAGGATACGGGAGAAAAGGTTTTTGTCACAAGTACGGCGGCAGCCGTAACGGCAGACGCCGACGGAAGTCTTTGGTATATGGGAGATGAGGTCTTCCGAGACCTGCGATCGGCAGACGGCTTGCACGCCACTGCACGCCTGAAGGGAATCAACAACGCCGAATGGATAGAGCAACGCTACGAGGAAGAAAGACAAATCTCAGAGCAGCTGCGCGCACACAAGGACTATCTTTGCTCCTTTGTAAAGGTCAACAGAGAAACAGGAAGGACCACTGCGCTTACACAAGCGACCCTTTCTTTTGGTAACTCCTTTGAGTCGCTTTATCACGCCAAGGGAAGCTTTCTCACCGCCGCGGAAGCCGAGCAGCTGCTTTCCGTTTCGTCCGACATTGCCACGCTGGAAGCAAAAGACTCCCTCACCGAAGAGGAACAGGAAACCTTGGCGACACTTCAAGCACAACTTAATCTTCTTTCAACACGCGCAGAGGACTATCCCGAAGTGATCCGCGCGCGATACGCCGATTACCGTGCTACAAAAGCACAGCTCGAAAGTCTTGAGGAAAGTCTCCCCGTCACCTTCCTTTTTTCGGACGAGGGGGCAAAAGGCTACAACAAAAACGGTGCGCTCGTCACCATACAGCCCAAGGGAGGCAAATCTCTCCTTATCACGCGAGAACGTTACAACAGTATAGGAAGCCGCCGCGTCACCTCGGTAGAGGACGAGCAAGGAAATGCCATGCGCTTCTATTATGACATATACGGCAAGCTATCCCGCGTCGTCAATTCGCTTGGGGAGGAAGCCTTTTTCACCTACGAAGGCAGTAAACTGCATACGATCAAGCGTCCGCACGCCCCCACCGTCACCTTTGGCTATTCGGGCAACTGTATCACCTCGGTCGCGGACGAATATACCGCCTCCACCTTCTCCTTCGGTCCTACGGGAAGGCTGCTTTCCTATTCTCGCTCGACCGACGTCACAAGCGTGGTCCACGGCACGGTGGAAAGAGGAACACCGACGACGCTTGCTTCCCTCGCTGTCACGTATGAAGAGGACCGCGTCAAAATTTCCGATCTTTTAAGGAACAAAGAAGAGCTGTACTATCACGAAAATCATCTCGTTACCGATACCTACGTGATCGAAAACGGGAAGGTTGCCTTTTGCGAATGCGTTGTTCACGATAACGAAACCGAGCTTGTCACAGAGAAATATGCCGCCTCTCCCGCCTGCCTCGGGAAATACACGCTTGAGGAATTTGAATTTGAGGGTATCGCATCCTCAGAAGAATATTACACCTACAACGATTTCCACGAATGCACCAAAGTCTCCGCTACCCACTATACACCCGAGGAAGAGGTCAAGGAGAGGGTTCTGACCAACATCACCTACAACGAAAAGGGAAAGCCGGTCCGCACGCGCACCGAGCGCACCCTCATCCTGCTTCCCACGAGCGAGGAAAAAACCACCGTCACCGAGGAGCTTTGCTTCTATAACGCCAAGGACGAGCTTATCAAAAGAGAAAGCTATACCGTAGGCAAGGAGCATCTGTTAGGCAAGGATATCGAGGAGCTTTCCTACGACGCATACGGCAGAGAAACGGTGTGCGCCAGCTACAACACGCTTGCCCCCTCGGACAAGCTTTACACCGAAAAAAGCTATGACAGCCTTGGGAGACTATCCACCGAGCTTGACGAAACGGGCAGATTTGAGACCGAGCTTTCCTATATCGGAGAGACCGCAAGACTACGCGCAGTCAAGGACGTGCGCGGTACTTCGCTTGCCTACGCCTATGACGAAAGCGGACGAGAGGTCTCTGTTACCGCCGCCACCGCGGAAGGAGAAGCCGACACCGAAAACGTCTATTATACCGCCTCTCTTCCCGTCTGTGCGGTAAGCCAAAGACACGTCTTCAATTACACCTACGACGGCAAGGGGCGCGTCACTCGCATCACCCTCGACGGATGGGATTACCTCACGCGTACGTATACCGAAAACGAGGACGGCACAGAGACCGTCACCACCGCCCACGCGGGCTTTGAAAGCGCGCCATTGTCGGTCACCAAGGACAAGTTCGGCGAGGTCAAGTCCCGCGTGCGCGAGGGCGTCAAGAGCCTCTCGTACACCTACACCCCCGACGGCAGGCTCTTAACCGAAACGGATGCCCTTTCGGGGAGAACGAAGACCCACGGCTACGACAGCGAGCTCCGTCTGAACGGGTATACCGACACCCTCGGCGTTACCGAGTCGCTTTCCTATGACGAAGAAAGCAGAGTTACGGAAAGAGTGGAAACAGCAAACGAAAGCAACGTCACAAGCACCTTTTTCTACGACGAAGACACCGAGCGCCTTTCGGAAATGCAGATGGCGGGCTTTGATATCTTTCCCTCCTACGACCCGCTTGACCGCGAGTGCAAGCGCACGGTATGGCGCACAGGCCACTTCTTACACGAAGCCAAGACCGACTTTGCCAAGTACGGCGACCATGCCACCATGCGCCCCTCCGCTCTCACGCTTTCCTCGCCCACCGATAGCAAGCGCTTGAAATATTCCTACGACGAGATGGGCAATATAGAGAAAATCTACGAGAACGGCATGCTTTCTTCGCGCTATGAATACGATGCGCTTGGAAGGCTCACGCGCGAGGACAACCGCCCATTACGAAGCACCACTCTTTGGGAATACGACCAAAGCGGCAACATTCTTTCCCGCCGCACATATCCTTTTACCGTAAAGAAAACCTTTGAGCTTATGGAAAACGAGCCGACGGACACCCTGCTCTACGAGTACGCCGGCGATCATCTTGTTTCCTTGAACGGCGCACAGAACACCCATTACAGCGCCGAAGGACACCCCGATACGTATCGCGGCAAGCCCGTCACTTGGTACGCGCCCCGCATGCTTGCCACCTTCGACGGCATAGCGCTCACCTACAACTCGGACGGTCTTTGCGCTTCGATCGCCGGCAAGCCGCTCCTTTACAGCCGCGACGGTCGCCTTCTCACCGACGGCACCTTCCGTTATCTCTACGACGAAAGCGGAAGTCTCTTCGGCTTCTTGCGCGCCGCCGACGGTGCAGAGTATATTTACCGCAGAGATGCGCTCGGAAATATCATTGCCATACTTGACAACACGGGCGCGATTGTGGTACAATACAAGTACGATGCTTGGGGCAATCACGTGGTTTTGGACGCAAGCGGTAATGCGATCACCGACCCGAACCACATCGGCAACCTCAACCCGCACCGTTATAGAGGATATTATTACAGCACAGCGCTCGGACTGTATTATCTGAAATCCAGATTCTACGACGCCGAGATCGGCAGATTCATCTGCGCCGACAGCCTTGACTACCTCGATCCGCACACCGTGGGCGGCTTAAACCTCTTCGCCTATTGCAACAATAATCCCGTGATGAACGTTGACCCCACGGGGCATTGGAGTTGGAATGCTTTTGTAAAAGGTCTAGCCATGATTGTTGTGGCAGTCACTGCCGTTGCAGTATCCGTAGCAACGTTAGGCGCAGCTACTCCTGCAGCAATAACTGCCGTAGCTGCGGTTACAGCCACTGCCGGTGTGCTCACCGGAGTTAACGGTATTGCTACTGTCGTTGAAGCTGCAACAGATTATAATTTTGTTGAAGATGGCATTTTCCAGGGCAATGAAGAGGCATATGATACTTATGCAGGCATCACTGAAGGTATCGCTTCGATTGGAACTGCCGCATTAGGTGTCTATAATGCAACAGGATATGCTAAAGCGGTGAGAGCTGGACGACAATATTTGGGCAAGGGTCACACAAAATATCAAAAAGGTATATGGCGTTCAAAAGACGGATTTAGACAAATGAGGTTGGACAAAGGGCACATTAATATGGAACTTTTTACAAGACCTCTCGCTTCTAAGGTTAAAAATATAACACTAATGAATGCCCATGTTCATTACAATGGATTTCGAATTTCGACTGAAATCGGCGGGAAAGCTTGGTTTCTGTTCTGATTAGGAGGAAAACATGGTTGTAACAAGAAAAATGTTTCAGGAACGTTTTTTAAATGCTTTTGCACCCGATTTGACAAATCACGAAAGAAGGAAGTTCTGTATCGATTGGAAAGGTAGAGGATATCTTTGGCATCTTTTCAGCAACAGTTTAGTTCCCTGCTTCGCTGGAGACAAAGCGCGGGACGCTTATGACGTGGCAAACAAAACAGATGCGTTACAGATTCAATATGATTATGGATTGGGCGACGAAATCATGCTACCACTCTCCCCTTCCTATGTCACCGCATCAAAAGTTGATCAATACGGATATACGGAGTTTTACATTATAGGAAAAGACTTTTCATGGTGCTATGTTATAACCCATGAACTCGATTCATGCGGTCCCTATTTTTGCTACAACCCAAACTTAAAGTAATTTCTCCGCACCCACCGCTTCGGCGGTGGGTGTATTTTGTTCCTACGACGGCAAGGGACACGTCACAAGCTCCTTTTTCTACGACGAGGACACCGAGCGCCTTGCGGAAATGCAAACGGCGGGCTTTGATATCTTCCCCTCGTACGACCCGCTTGACCGTGAGTGCAAGCGCACGGTATGGCGCACAGGCCACTTCTTACACGAAGCCAAGACCGACTTTGCCAAGTACGGCGACCATGCCACCATGCGCCCCTCCGCTCTCACGCTTTCCTCGCCCACCGATAGCAAGCGCTTGAAATATTCCTACGACGAGATGGGCAATATAGAAAAAATCTACGAGAACGGCATGCTTTCTTCGCGCTATGAATACGACGCGCCGGGAAGGCTGACGCGCGAGGACAACCGCGCCTTGCAAAGCACCACCCTGTGGGAATACGACCAAGGCGGCAACATTCTTTCGCGCCGTACATATCCTTTTACCGTAAAGAAAACCTTTGAGCTTATGGAAAACGAGCCGACGGACACCCTGCTCTACGAGTACGCCGGCGACCATCTTGTTTCCTTGAACGGCGCACAGCCCACCCATTACAGCGCCGAAGGACACCCCGATACGTATCGCGGCAAGCCCGTCACTTGGTACGCGCCTCGCATGCTTGCCACCTTCGACGGCATACCGCTCACCTACAACTCGGACGGTCTTTGCGCTTCGATCGCCGGCAAGCCGCTCCTTTACAGCCGCGACGGTCGCCTTCTCACCGACGTCACCTTCCGTTATCTCTATGACGAAAGCGGAAGTCTCTTCGGCTTCTTGCGCGCCGCCGACGGTGCAGAGTATATTTACCGCAGAGATGCGCTCGGAAATATCATTGCCATACTTGACAACACGGGCGCGGTTGTGGTACAATACAAGTACGATGCTTGGGGCAATCACGTGGTTTTGGACGCAAGCGGTAATGCGATCACCGACCCGAACCACATCGGCAACCTCAACCCGCACCGTTACAGAGGGTACTATTACAGCACGGCGCTCGGACTGTATTATCTGAAATCCAGATTCTACGACGCCGAGATCGGCAGATTCATCTGCGCCGACAGCCTTGACTACCTCGACCCGCACACCGTGGGCGGCTTAAACCTCTTCTCCTATTGCAACAACAACCCCGTGATGAACGTTGACCCCACGGGGCATGCGTGGTGGAAAAGATTGAACAATTCCATTGCAAAATTCTTAACCGGCGTAGTCGAAGGAGTGAAACACGTTGTAGATGGAATCGCCAATAGCATAGGTGCTGTTATTTCTACGGGTAAGGAAATTCCAACATCTGCACTCCCTGCCGATCTCCCTTTTGTTTTCGTAGAAGAAGGGGTAGGCTACAACAAGGATTTTGGAAACGATAAAACTATCAATTTTTTTGCAACAGGGGATAGTGTTGTTGATGGTGCTGTTGGAATAGATGCGGTTTCTAACACAGGGTATGGTTTAGGCGTTGAGTTTGGTCTTGGAAGAAGTGCATTAAGTCTTCATCTTGGATCTTCTTCCATTGAACTCGGTGTGCACGGTTTCTTCAAAGCTTATTACAAGCAAACAACGAAAGAAAAATCCGGGTATATCTATACTAAAGTCTCAATTGACACAAACCGTGCCGCAGTTAATTTCATAATTCGCTATATTGTTCCGTTTCTTCTTTCCAGCAAGGTGCCCAATTTAAAACCAGTCTATTAAAGCCAAAAGGGGAAATTTATGTACGCTTTTCATGCGCTAGGTGTGTTTATTGGCTTACTAGTTCTTTTATACCATATTGTGTGTAATTGCAACTACACAAAAATCGTTAGACAGTTCAATCAAGGAAATTACAGCGTGGAACTGAAAACCAGAGCAGAAGAGGAAAAATTTTTTCTGGTAAAACAAAGCGATAAATTTGGGAAATCGTCAAATTTACAAAACCGCATAAATTCTTTGGATTCCGTTGTGAATTTTCTTTCTCTTTGCGAAGGAAATTTTATAAAGGACTGCAATCATGAAAGGATTTCATTTTTTCTGTGCCTGCGTTGCTTGATGCAAAACGACTTTGATGAGGCAGAGACGCATCTTAAACATTTTCGTTCGAGGTTTCCTTTAACAGATTTGTTTGTCCGCTTATTAGAATGTGTATGGGAATATAAACAAGGCTCAATTTCGTTTGCTTTTCAAATAGCAAATGAAATAAGTGCATCAACAAAAAATCCATTTTGCAAACACATATGCTCATGCATTCTAAACAATAAAGAAATTCAGTTTTACGTCTTGCCCAAGAATCACTCTGTGCCTTTACGATTGATTTCTCCCAATAGAAAAGAAAATTTTAAAAAACTCCTAGTTGTTCTCGGCGGAATCGGTATACTTTGTTTTCTTATAGCAACGTTCGTGACAACGGCGTGACAATGGGGACGTACATTTTTTGTCAACTTTTCTTGCCCTTTAAAAAAGAATAGATCTCTCTAAAATTCTTTTCCTCCCTCGGCTTTTGCTGAGGGAGGTTTTTACTTGACAAGACCGACAATATCGTGGTATAATATAACACACCGCTGTTACAGAGGGTACTATTACAGCACGGCGCTCGGACTGTATTATCTGAAATCCAGATTCTACGACGCTGAGATCGGCAGATTCATCTGTGCCGACAGCCTTGACTACCTCGATCCGCACACCGTGGGCGGCTTAAACCTCTTCGCCTATTGCAACAACAATCCCGTGATGAACGTTGACCCCACGGGGCATGTGTTCGAAACGATTTTTAATCTATTCTCTTTGGGTTGCAGTGTCGTTGAAGTTGTTGTAAATCCAACCGATCCATTAGCTTGGTTAAGTCTTGCGGGCGATGCGCTTGATTTGATTCCTTTCGTTACCGGCTTAGGCGAAACGGTAAAAGGCGCGCGCATTGTCGCTAAAGGTGCTGATTTAGCGGATGATGCGTTGGATATTGTTAAGATTCAAAAAGCCACAGATTTTACTGAAGATGCAATAAAAGCCACGGAATCTCTAGAACAGGTAGGCGACTTTACGAAGTCTACTACCTCTCTCGGTACTCGTATTCACAAGGGATACAAGACTTTTGATCTTCCGTCGAAGGAATATAGGAAAAAAAGTGGTATTCGACCAGATTTTTATGACGGAGTATCCATATTCGAATTAAAGCCATATAATCGCCGAGCTTTACGTCAAGGCATTCTTCAATTGATAAAGTATAAAAAAGTTATTGGTAACGGAAAGATGATCTTGGAATTTTACTTTAAGCGTTAAGGAGCTAACATGGAAAAAAAAGAGTTTTTAAACTTTCTCAAAGGCTATTTCAAATCTCACGGTTTTGAGAAAGGAAAGGGGAATCGCTATTATAAAAATAGTGTAGAGAATGAGTTTTTGTGTGAAATAGATGTCTTTAAATCTAACTATGGCGATTTTTACTACCTTGAATATGCCTTTTATTTGGGCAAATTTGAAAAGCCCTACGTTTTAGACCATAGTTCCGATAAAACTTGTACTCCTTTCATATTTAATCGCTTCATCTTTGACGATACAGATTGTGCCGCATTTTGCAACTATTTAAAATATTCGGAAGAGCATTTTAAAAAAATGCTTGATGAAAACATGGAACGAGCAATTTCCCCCCCTTTTGCCACAGGAAAAAAATACTTGCAAGAAAATTTAGGAACTCTTTATCGCAATTTTTTACCTGCAGAAAGAGTGCTTCCCTTGCTCTTCGACACTTAAAACTAATTCCACTATGACAATGATGACAATGGGGACGTACATTTTTTGTCAACTTTTCTTGCCCTTTAAAAAAGAATAAATCTCTCCAAAATTCTTTTCCTCCCTCAGAGCAAAGCAATCAAAAACTATGCCTTGACTTTTGAGAACTGCTGTGCTATAATGTTAAGTGCTTTAAAAACATAAGCATTATATACGAAAGGAATATGACAATGCTATACCCTATTTTGTCCTTGGTGTTTTTGGCGGCTGCAATCGCTGTTGGATGTGTGTTGAAAAAGAACACCGGTGTGATTTCCATCGCTTTTGCGCTCATACTGGCGAGAATTGCCGGCATATCCGACAAAACGGTAATCGGGTACTTCAACAACTCGCTCTTCATTATGCTTCTCGGTATTATGTTTCTGTTTTGCATCGCGCAAAACAACCGTACCTTGGAGCTTCTTGCAAGAAAGGCGATCCTTCTTTGCCGTGGCAAGGTGAAGCTTATCCCCATCGTTTTGTTCGTTTTGGGCGCTGTGATCTCCTTTATCGGTCCCGGTCTGATCTCCACCACGGCACTCATGGCGGTTCTCGCGATGGCTCTCGCCGCCGAGATCGGTATTGACCCTTTGAGCTTTCTTCTCTTCGGTGCGCTCGGCGCTTTTTCCGGCGGACTTTCCCCCATCACCCCCTCGGGCATTGTCGCAATTGAGGTGGCAGAGAAAAGCGGAATTACGGGAATAGCTCTCCCCAATGCGCTGATGATGTTCCTCGTGATGCTTTTCTGTGCTGTGATCCTTTATTTCTTTGTATTCAAATGGCACAAGTACAAGGAGAGCGAGGAAACCCGAAATAAAACCGCGATTGCAACCGACAAATTTAAAATCGAGCACATCGCTACGCTTCTCGGTATCGTGGTCGTTGCGGTTCTATCTACCGTGTTTAATATGAATATCGGTCTCGTCTCCTTCGCAGTTGCGGTGGTTCTTCTCATCTGCAAATTTGCGGACGAAAGCGCGGCGATCAAGGCGGTGCCTTGGAACACCCTCCTCATGATTACGGGTGTCGGTATCCTCATCTCCTTGGTAACCGAGCTCGGCGGAATTGATCTTCTTTCAGACGGTCTTCGCCTTCTTATGGGCGAGAAGACCGCGGCGGCGATCATCACCGTTTTGGCAGGCGTGATGTCTTGGGTCTCCTCGGCGTCCGGTGTCGTTATGCCCACCTTGATCCCCACGGTTCCCACGCTTGTTGCAAGTCTCCCCGGCGCTGATCCCATTGCGCTTGTCACGGGTGTTTGCATCGGCGCAAACGCTGCCGCGTTCAGCCCTCTTTCCAGCTGCGGCGGTCTTATGCTCGCGGCATACTCCGGCTCTAAAATAGCAACCACGGAAGGACGCAACAAGATGTTTGCTCATCTTTTCTTCTTCTCGTCGGCGTGCATCGGAGTTGCGGCAATATTCGCTCTTATCGGCTGTTTTAGCTGGTTCTGAGCATTCAAAAAGCATTCTTTCGGCAATGAATGCCGAAAAAGCGATATCCCCAAGCCTTCCCATATAAAAAACACTCCCGATCGGGCGATTCTACCACGCGATCGGGAGTGTTTTTTATTAAATTAAAGCATGCGCTCGCCTAGGGTGTCGTTTGCGTCGATTGCCGAGATACGGTCAGCAATGATGGATTGAATGTAGCAAAGACGCTCCAACTGCTCCTCTTGCGTCATGTAGCTCTCAAGCTCACCCTCTAAACGCTTCAGCTCCTGCGCGATCAGCTCATCGCTCTTGGTGTTCATCAGCTTCATGGAATTGATGTGATCGATCTTGCAAACGAAATACTCATACGACATCGCGTTTCGGATGGTGGAGTGGACACCAACGCCGCCCAACCAACGCTTTCTGATGATGCATGTTTTAAACAGCAGGTTTTGAGCCTTCTCGGCGCAAGCGCGATCCTTGGTCAAGTTGAACTGCTTGATATAGCAACGGGCCAGATTGTAACCGACGAAGCCCGCCCAAATGTTCAAGCTCATATCGACGTGTTCTACATACTTTTCCATGATTATCTCAAAGCATTCTGTCGCCTTATTTAAGTGCTCGGCATCTTGCTCCATTTCATAAAGGCACATATAAAGCAGACCCATGTAGTCGTAATAGGTGGTGCCAACGAGGGGGTTAGCGACGCCGGAATCTTCAACAGGATCCAAAACAAGCTGGTTAAGCAGGTCCTCATAATCGTTATAGGTCGGCTCGTGATCCTCTTGCAGCTTAAGACGGGTATAGGCGCTGACCGCAAAAGCAAGGTTGCGAATGAAATTCAGCTTTTTCATGCCACAATAACCGATATCCGTGTCAGTATACTGTGTCAAAAGCTGTTCAAGTGTCAAGCACCAGTCAAGCACCCATTTGTGCCTTCCGAACATCGGAATAAAGCAGATACGCTCCAAGAAATAAAGGCAACGCTCTTCATAGTGCGTAAAGAAGGCGCATTCGTTTTTCCATTGCGTCAGCACCGATTTCAAGTAGTCGCCGTTGTCTGCGGAGAGCGTATGAGAGCCGGAAGCGAAAATATCCTGATAATCTACAAAATAGTCTTTTCGATCAAGCAGATGATCGTATCTGGGGATGGATTTGAAGCTGACGTGCTGAGCACTGCCGCTGCTGTTCATTTGAAGGATCTTATCAAGAACCGCCTCAAAGACCTGCTCTCTATTTGCTTCGTTAAAATACTTGATATCCATGCCCTTAAGGTCAGAGGGTATCTCAAAGCAACGGTCATTCGGATCAAAGTCGCTGAGCAGAATACAACGCTCTGTTCCCAAACGGAAAATTGCCATGCCCATTTCAAGCAAAACGTTTTGGCGCACGCGGAAAAACGTTTTGTCACCAACACAGCAACGGTCATCAGCGGTCAGAAAAATAACGCTGAATTCGCTGTCGGTGAACAGTTTGATGACGTTAACCAAAAGATCCCCCGTCAACACATTTTCCATAACAATTTTTGAGACAAGTGGGTAACGAAGCTCCTCAGAGCGCGATACGATCAATTCGTTGAGCTGGGATGCATACCGCGCACCTGATCCGCCGTATATGATAGATATGGTCTTGTAAGGCTTTAACATAGCGTGTCCCCTTCCTTTGCGAGATGAGCTCATTATACCACAAAGCCCCAAAAAAGTCAATGCTTGGTTTCTCTATGGAGTAACCTTCCCAAAAGCGGTGGCAATGGTAACGTAAATTGTCTAAACCGGCAAATTTAAGCGGCTGCTACGGCAGCCGCTTTTTCTATTTTTAGACCCGTGTCGACCACTGTCAAAATTTGCCATGACTGCAAATTGGGATAAAAAAACCCCCGAATCTTTGACCCCAAATGAAGTGAGATGTATGCTACAATAATGGTGTAGTCGGGAGACGAACTTACAAGAAAGGAGATTTCCATGACCCCCGCGACGCTTGGTGAAAAAATGCTTCACTACTTCAAAACGGCAGGGTGTGAGGGAAGCGAATACAAGGAAGACATCCCCTCCTTTGTACGCTTTGCGCACACGCTTGGTACGACCGTGGGCGCTTTGCGCCGTTTCAAGGAACAAAACGCGGATTTTCGTGCTGTTTGGGAGGAGTGTGAGGAGATTTTATGCGACCGTATCATAGACGGCGCGCTTCATCGCCGTCTTGACGGCTCGTTTGCCAAGTTTTTCTTGACCGCGCGCTTTGGCTTTGCGGAGAAGGTCGAAGCCGAGGTGGAGCCGTTTGGGGTGGAGATCCTTTTAAAGGAGCCCGATTTATAAAGGAGAAAAAGATGCAAATTGCCGTGACGGAAAAACAGCTATCCTTTTTAAGAGCAGACGCCACCGAGGTTCTTTTCGGCGGCGCGGCGGGAGGCGGAAAATCATACGGGCAGCTGGTGGACGCACTACGCTACGCCATACGGTATCCGTGCTCCAAGCAATTAATTCTGCGGCGCACCTACGCGGAGCTTGACAAATCCCTTATCCGTGTATCGCTCGGACTCTTTCCCAAGGAGATCTACACCTACAACGCGTCGTCGCACGTAGGGAAATTCAAGAATGGAAGTCTCATCGACTTCGGCTACTGCGCCACCGAGAACGACGTGTTCCAATACCAATCGGCGGAGTACGACGTGATCCGCTTCGATGAGCTGACCCACTTCACCGAATTTCAGTACATCTACCTGATCTCAAGACTGAGAGGCACGCAAGGATACCCCAAGCAGGTCAAATCCTCCACCAACCCGGGCGGTGTGGGACATATGTGGGTCAAGGAGCGATTTATCGATCCTGCCCCGCCTGCGACCGTCTTCTCCGCGGAAAACACGACGCGCATCTTCATTCCGTCGAAAATCGACGACAATCTCTTTTTAATGAAGGGAGACCCCGACTACAAAAAGCGTTTGCTTGCCCTGCCCGAAAACCAAAGAAGGGCGCTCCTTTATGGGGATTGGAACATTTTTGAGGGACAGTACTTCCCCGAATTTTCGGAAGAGACGCACACATGCGACCCCTTCCCCATTCCCGACTCTTGGCGGCGATACCGTACCGTCGACTACGGTCTTGACCGCTTATCCTGCCTTTGGGTCGCCATCGCGCCCGACGGCGACGTCTACGTCTACCGCGAGTTGTGCGAAAGCGGACTGATTATCTCGGAAGCGGCAAAACGGATCAACGAATATAACGGCAAGGATAAGATCTACGCTACCTTAGCGCCGCCCGACCTTTGGAGCCGTTCGCAGGAAACGGGAAAAAGCAAAGCCATTCTCTTTGCACAGGGCGGCATCCATTTTACCAAATCCTCGAACGACAGAGAAACGGGCTGGCTCGCCATCAAGGAGCTTTTAAAGACGGACGAGGAGGGGCACGCCCGACTTCACGTTTTCAGGCAGTGCCGTGAGCTGATCCGCTGTCTTCCCATGCTTCAAATCGACCCCTTAAAGCCCTCCGACACCCTCACCGAGCCGCATGCCATCACGCACGCGCCCGACGCGCTCCGCGGCTTTGCCATCACCTTCACGCATCCCGCAAGGGAGATGGAGCAAAAAGCAAAAAGGCGGTGGAGCGAGGATATGTGGGAGGACTACAAAAACGCAGGGCGGGAAGAGCAACGCTATCTCAAAGAAAAATACGGAGAACCACTATGAATCTATCAGAAATCAAAGACCGTTTGGGTTACTTCAAGGAGCTTTACCGAAAAAGCCGCGACAAGCAAGCGGCGCTTTACGAGAAGCTTGAGCGTCACCGCGCTCAATACAAGGGCTCACGCACCATCGACGGCTCCTCTGTCCCCGCCTCGGTCGTTCGTAATATCACCTACGAGCTGATCGAGTCGCAGGTCTCCACCCTTATTCCCACACCCGCCGCCGAGGCAAAGCATTACACCGAGGCGAACGACCGATGCGCCAAGGCAATCGAGTACCTTTGTGCCTCTTTAAGACGAGAGCTTCCCTTTGAAAAGCTCAACGACATCGACGAACGCTATACCTATATTTACGGCGGAAGCGTGTGGTTCGTCGAATGGGATGCCACCCTCTCGGAGGGCGGCGCGAAGGGCGGCGTCAGGCTTTCCTGTCTCTCCCCTCTTGATTTCGTACCCGAGCCGGGTGTGTACGAGGTGGACGACATGGAATACTGCTTCTTGCGCTTCGACACCTCTGCCGCAGACCTTGTCCGCCGTTACGGTGTTCCCATGGAAAGACTGCAAACGCTTGCAGAATCGGGAGACGATCCCGACACGGTGGAGCTCGTTCTTGCCTTTTGGCGAAACGACGAGGGGTACGTTTCAGCATTTGCCTTTTCGGGAGATGCCGTGCTCTTCGACGTGGAGGATTATTACGCACGCAAGGGAGTCGTTTGCCGCAAATGCAAAAAGCGGCGCGCTCTTTGTTCCTGCGAAAGACCGAGCTTCAAGTCTACCTCAGAGGAGGAGGAATACCTGACGGAGGACCTTTCCCTCACCGACGGACGTATTCTTCCCGCACTTTCACCCGTACTTGACGCAGAGGGGACACTCGTAGGAAAAGAGCTTGCGCCCACCGCGCTTCCCTATTACAGACCGCGCCGCTTTCCTATCGTCATCAGGAAGAACACCTCGGAGGAAAAAGCACTTTTCGGGCAATCGGATTGCGAATTTATCCGTCCGCAGCAGCAACAGATCAACAAGATCGAGAGCAGGATCCTCGAAAAGCTGATGCGCTCGGGCGTGACTCCCATTCTTCCGGACGACGCCGAGATGACACTTGACAACTCCATCTTCGGACAGATCATCAAGCTTCGCACGGGTGACGAAAAGGAGCGCTACGGTATTCTTGATACCACGCCCTCCATCGCGCAGGACATCACTCAGTCAGACCGTCTTTACGAGCACGCCAAGCGTATTCTCGGCATCACCGACACCTACCTTGGCGTTTCTGACAGCACCGCCACCTCAGGCTACGCCAAGCAGGTGCAGGTGGAGCAATCGGCAGGCAGACTCGAATCCAAGCGCAAGATGAAGCAGACGGCTTACGCCGAGCTTGACCGTATTCTTTTCGAATACCATCTTGCTTACGCGGACGAAAGCCGCGCCATCTCCTACAAGGATGCCTTCGGCAAACAGAAAAACGCGATATTCAACCGCTACGACTTTATCGTATACCGTCCAGAGACGGGAAAATACGAATATAACGACGAATTTCTGTTTTCCGTCGACCTTGGCGGCGGTGTGGAGCAACAGCGTGAGGAGCTTTGGAAAAGAAACCTTGAAAACCTCCAAGCAGGCACGCTCGGCGACCCTGCCGATCCTGCCACCCTGTTACACTACTGGCTTTCGCAGGAGCGTGCCCGTTATCCCTACGCTAAGGAAAACGTGGAGTATTTCCGCGCTCGCATCCAAGAAAACACAAAGAAAGGAGAAGAGCATGGCGAAGCTCAAGAATTTTATCGAGAATTATCTCAAAAACCAAAAGATCTCTGACTATGAGGGCTGGCTTGCCTTGTACGGCAAGGACGAGGAAGCACCGTTTCGCGAAGCCAAGGCGGCGGCGGATACCGCCTACGCCTCTACGCGCGCGGAGCACGGCGCCCGCGCCTCATCTCTTTACGCAAAGGGTCTTTCGGGCAGCGGCTACGGCGATTATCTCAACCACGCCGCGTATGCGACAAGGCAAAACGCGCTCACCAAAGCACTCCGCGAAAAGCGTGCCGCAAGGGCGGAAAACGAGCGCGGCTATCTTTCCTATCTTGAAAGCGCGTTAAAGCAAGAAGAAGAGCAAAAGCAAGCGAAGGCGAAGGAAGAGCAAAAGATCTTCTCCGACCTTCTCTCCCAAAAGCTGCTTGACGAAAATTCTGCCGTCACCTACTTAAAGGTGCGCGGAATTGACGAGGGGCGCGCGCGCGAGCTTGCGAAAGAAAGCCTTAACATTCAAAAGGGCAGCCGAAGCTACGTCAACCAGCTCATAAATGAAGCCGAAGCATCGAATATGGACTACTACACCGCCTATGCTTACGCGCTTGCTAAGGGGCTTGACGAGGAATCGGCACATTCGGCAGCGACCGTTGCCGCCTTCCGCGTGGCAGACAGAAAAGCCCGTTACACAAGCGGCTACAACTACTATTAAACCAACTGAACAGAAAGGAAACCGTTATGAAAAACACTCCGCATCAAAACCCCTACGCCACCAACCGTGGCGGCAAGCTGAACGCACCGCACAACCCCGCTTCTGGCGATCCTCGCGCAACCGTTACCAAGGGCGACGACCTTCGCAGAAAGTAAGAGGTAATCATGAACGACCAAATCAACGAAAGCGCGCTTTCCGAAAGCGATACCCAATCCACAGCGGAAGCCGGCGCAAAGGAACCGGATATTGCGGCATCCGAAAGCGCTTTGGAAAACGAAGGTCCGTCCACTTCCCCCGCTATCGAAGAGGAGATCGATTACGAGCGGCTGGCTTCGGAGGATCTCGCCGAGATCAAACGCCTTGACCCTGCCTACGCCCCTGCCGCGCATCTTGGCGAGTTGCCCTTCGCCCGCCGCTTTGCCGAGCTTCGCGATTTGGGGCTTTCGGTCAAGGAGGCACTTGCCGCCGCGGCACCCCGCTTTGAAAGACATGACGGACGCGCCCATCTGCGTGCTGTCGTGCCGCGCGGCACAAGAGCCCCCGAGGACACCCTCGACCGCGACCGCATGAAGGAAGCAAAGCAGCTCTTCGGAGGCCTCTCAGAAGCAGAGATCAATGCCCTTTACAGACGCGTTTCGAAAAGAAACGACGATTAAAAACAAAAAAAGAAAGGAATCCCTATGTTTCACTTAATCAAAATTTTAAACGGTCGCATCGGTGTCCCCGAGCCCGAGCGCATCACGCTTACCACTGCCACAAGCGCAAGATACGGCACGCTTGCCATCCTCAAGGACGGCGCACTCACCCCCTTCACCGCCACCTCTTCCGCGCTTCCCACCCATCTCATTTTGAAGGATAGCACGGGAAACGAGGTGCTCGCCGCCTCCATCACCCCCGACATGCTCTTTGAAGTAAAAGTCTCCGCCGCACCCACGGCAATGACGGTGGGCACCGAGTATCTTTTGAGCGCCGACGGCACCGCCGTTTCCGCGACAGCCGTTTCCGGCGGCAAAAGAGGCGCGCAGCTCGTAGACAAAATGGGTGCTCGCGCGGCAGGCGACAGCCTTTGCGTCGCGTTTCGATAATATGTACCAAATAAGAAAGGAAGAAAATCATGTCTATTATTTATTCTGAAAACAGCGGCTTTTCCAATGCCGCTATCGGCAAGCTTGAAACCCCCATCAAGATGGTCATTGAGCACGAAAGCGATCTGCAAACCAAAAGAGGCGGCATTTGCGACTGGCTCTTTAACGTCGAGCGCTCCTCTCGCTTCGGTGAGACCATCGTCGGTCAGAACGAGTTCGGCGTCTTTTCCGCCGCCGAGGAGGGTGCGGGGGCTGAGAATGACTCTATTGAGGAAACCTACCGCAAGTTCATCGAGCATATTCAGTTCATGAAGGAATTCACCATCACCGCACAGATGATGGAGGATGCGAACTACGGCGTTGCCGCCGACGCGCGCCGCCGTGCCGAGAACTTTACCCGCGCCTACTACAAGACCATGCACAAGATCTGCGAGTACGCGCTCGCCAACGGCACCGAGAGCGAGGGTGTCTTCGCCAAGGCGAAGCTTGACCTCACCGCCCCCGACGGTCTTCCCCTTTTCTCCTCCCTTCACACCTTTGGCGGCAAGAGAACGAACGGCACACAGAGCAACTACTTCTTCGGCGACATCTTCAAGAGCGGTACGGGCGACGCGCGCGTAGCCTCCACCGCTGTCTTTGAGGAAGCGCTCGGAGAGCTCGCCGCCAAGATCCGCAATATGAAGGACGAAAACGGCGACATCCTCGGCTACACCGCCGACACCATCATCCTCCCCGGCAACCGTCCCGCGGCAGAGGCCATCGTAAAGAAGGTCTGCGGCTCGGAGGGGGCGCTCGGCAATGGCTATAACGACATTAACCTGCAATACGGCAACTGGAATATCGTCGTGATGCCTAACTGGCAGACCGAGGATGACCGTCTGCTCGTGATGTCAAGCGAAGCAAACAAAAACCTCTCGGGCAACATGTTCTTTAACCGCGTCCCCCTGACCGTCTCCAACTGGGTGGATAACCACACCGGCAACTATATTTGGAACGGCAGATGCCGCTTCGGCGTGGGCTTCGGCAGCTACAAGCACATTCTGCTTGCCGTTGATTCCGAAAGCACTCTCGCAGACGCCACGAAAATGTAAAGGTTTATTTGCATATGACAGGAAAAGAGCTTTACATCACCGTGGCGCAAATGGGCTTTGCCAGAACGCTTGAGGAGAACGAGTCATACTTTTACCGTGCGGCAAACCTTTCGCTTGCCCGCATTGCAAGACGCTTTCCCGTCATCGCCCATTATCCGCTCCCCACCCTTGACGGCGGGAAAACCGCCGTATTTGATATTGGGGCTCTCTGTGAGGACTTTGCGGGCTTCCCCCGTGAAGCCCTCTTCTCTGAGGGCGCACCTCTATCCGAGGGAAGAGACTACCGCATCGAAGGCGGAAGCGTTTTTATTGCCCGAGGACTCGCGGGCAGCTTCACCGTAAGATATCTTCACCGTCCAAGAAGGCTAACGCCCGACACGAAGGAGGAGACGGTCGACCTCCCCCCATACGCCGAGAGCCTGCTTCCTCCCCTTTGCGCCTCCTATCTGTGGCTTGACGACCGCGGTGAGCTTGCCACACACTATCTCTCGCTTTACCGCACCGAGGCGGAGGAGCTTGCGCGCACCCTTAACCGCCACGGCGGGGCGGCGTTATCCTTTCGAAACGGATGGGACAAGGGATGACGGCGGCGTTTGGATCGGGCGGCATCCACCACCGCCACTTCAAAGCTTTGCGTGGGGTCGATTTCTCCTCCGATCCCTCCGAAGTCTCCCACTCTCATTTCACTCAGCTCGAAAATATGTGGTGCGACCCCATGACGCTGGATGGCGTAGCGACAGAAACCTTCCCGGGCTATCGCACCTTTGCCCGCTTTGGTGCGCCCATTCACGGTATTTTCCGCCATCGCGTCGGCGGAGAGGATTTCCTTATTGTCCACGCGGGGACAAAGCTTTACCGCTTTGCCGAAAAGCTCCGCAACTTTGAAGCAACACTCGCGTCGCTTTCTCCGCTTGCCATCACCGTCGCCGATACGCCCGGCTGTGCGTTTTCCTATGGGGAACGGATTTGCTTGCTCATAGGCGGCACATATCTTGCCGTCAACGCGGACGGCACGGTGCACTCGCTCGACACAGATCCCGACCTTCCCTACGTGCCCATCTCCTATTATAACTGTGAGCCGCACGAGCAACGCAACCTTCTTTCGGATAGCGTACGCATTGTCTTTACAGCAGACGGTCCGTATGAGGAAATCGTGGGAGAAGAGGGCTTGGTCTTTACCGTGTATAATGAGGCGGAAAAAACCTGTGCCGTCCGTATTTCGGAGCACCACCGCCAAACAGGGCGTGTTGAAGTCCCCTCTGTCGCCACCATCGGCACGGAGAAGTACACCGTAAAGGCAATTTCGCCGCGCGGCTTCGCCAATATGCCGGGACTTTGCGCCATCGAGCTTCCGCCTACCCTCACCATTATCGGAGCATCCGCCTTCTATGGAGATACCGCGCTTACAAGTATAAATCTTCCCTCCACCGTCACAGGCATCGGCAGAGAGGCATTCTTTGGATGCCTCTCTTTAGAGGGGATCCATCTCGGCGCTTCGCTTACCTATATCAGCACAAACGCCTTTATGCACTGCCTTTCCTTAAAGGAGGTGCGTTACGGAAAAACGGCGGAGGAATACGCTACCATCACCATGGAAGGAACGAATACCCTGCGCGACATGAACGTCACAGTCTCCTACGAAAGCGACACGCCCTACGAAAGCACGGCTGTTCTTTACCGTTATCCCCTTTGTGAGCCATGCCTTTCCGTAGAAAGCGTCTGCTTGGGCGATGTCCGACTCGGCACAAATTTCGACCTTGTCGGAGACGTCTTCGTGCGCTACGACAAAACGGAGAAGGACGGATATTTGACCCACATTGAAATCACATCCATGAACTCAAGCGCGCTCGTCGGCAAAATGCTGACCGTAAGGGCAAAGGTCTCCCCCGTTCTGTTTTCTCTCCCCATAGGAACCGCCCCCTTAGGAGAAGAGGGGAAAGACGCCCTTTGCGGCTGTACGGCAGTCGGCAAATATGACGGCAGAGTATTTTTTACGGGAAATCCCCTTTTCCCCAACACTGTATTTTACTCCTCGCCGGACGAAACGGGGGTGAACAATCCCTTTTACATCGGATGCCTGAACTACTTTAACGACGGAACGGGAGGCGTACCTAACCGTGGCTTTATCACAACGGGCGGCTTGCTTGCCGTATGCAAAGCAGACGCAGGGGGGGAAGGCGAGATCTTTTTCCACTCCCCCGCCGACACGGAAAAGGATCTCATTCCGCGCATCTATCCCACCGTGGCAAGCACGCAGGGCACGGGGCTTGCCGGAAGCACCGTTCGCTTTGCGGACGAGGCTCTTTTTCTGGGCAAGGAGGGACTTTTCGCCCTCGCGCGCTGTGAAAACGAGAACGAGCGCATACTCTCACCGCGCTCAACAGCCGTCAATCTGCGCCTCATGCGTGAGAACGCGGATCAAGGGAAAATGGCGGTCTTCGAGGGGCTACTCTATCTTCTCTGTGAGGGCAATGTCTACATTGCCGATGCGCGCCGACGCACTCGACACACGGGGGGAAGTCCGGAATACGAGTGGTATTTTCTCACAGGCATCGGCTCTTACGCGGGAGATACACCCGTCTATCGCTACACCTCTTATCTGCCGCACAGCGCCCATGAGCGTTCGCTTTCCACCCATCCGTCTGTCGGTGCGGTCGCCGAGGGGGAAATTTATTCGGCAACCCTTTCGGACGGCATAAAGATCTATTACGCGCAAAACGAGGAGGGACGCTTCCCCGTGGACACCGACGGAGAGCGAACGGGGGGACGGTTTTCCCCTGCCAACCGTCTTTGTGCCACCGACGAAGCGCTCTATTTTGGAACACCCGACGGTGCTGTCGGCTGTTTTAACACGGACAAGCGCGGCAAAAGGATGTATCGACCCGTGCAAAGTGAGCTTGCCCTTTTCATAGACGGTACAAAGATCATTCCTCTGAACGCCGGCATTTCGGGCCTTTTCAGCGAGGATATGATACAAAAAATGCGCGTTTTTTCCAAATCAGGAGGCATGTATTACGAGGCGGGGGAAAGAGAGGTCTATTTTGACGGCGACCGCGCCGTCTTGGCTGAACCCATTGGAGAATCCAACGAGCGCTCCCGCATCCACCGCTACTACTATTCCTTTGCGGGTCACGCGTTCCGCTCGCTTTGCGCCCTTGCCATGGACGACGGCGGATACCCCCATTTTGCTAAGGACACCGTCCCGCGCACGGCGGCAATCAAATTAAAATCCCCCGAGGGAAGCCGCGTCGCCGTACACGTACGCACCGACCGACACCCCTTCGTCTTTACCGAACACGTTTCGGCAACGACCGCCGATGCGGGAGACACCGATTTTTCCGCCTTTGATTTTCACAGCGACGGCTTTGCCACCGTCCCCCTGCGCGAAAAGGAACGCTCTTGGTGCTATAAGCAATATCTGTTCACAAGCGAAGACTTCCGCGCCCCCTTCGGTATCTTTTCACTTTCCTATTCCTTCACCCCCTCGGGAAGGATAAAACCATAAAAAAAGAGGGGGAGGACAGCCGTCCTCTCCCTCGCGAAAGGAGAACTATGTCAATTCAAAAAATCACAGACACCGAGATTCTTGAAAACGGTGTCAAAAGTCTGCCGACCCGTCCTTCGACTCCCTCCGTTTACAGCGGAAAGATCCTTTCCGCCGAGGAGCTGAAGGCGGCGTTTGATAATCTTCCCATCCTCATAGCACGGCGCTTTAACGCGCTGCTCGAATCCACTGGGCTTTTCGACGACGGAGATCCCAAGGAAAGCTTCGCGGAGCTGATCGCCACCGAGCTTTCCGCGTCGCACTCACTCAAGAACTTTTTTGAGGACGTCAAAAACGGCAACCTTGCTCTCTATCTCACCGCAAACACCGAGGGCGGTTCTCTCGCGGACGTCCTCGCCGAATTGAAGCTGGCAATCGAGAGCAAGAAGAGCTATACCGTATCCATTGAGGGCGACGGTGACCTTCTCTCCGATGCGCATCTCTTGGGCGAGCATCTTACCATCAAGCGTGAAGCACGCAAAGAGGATATCGTCAACGAGGCAAAAGCATATGCCGACGCGCCCGCAGGCACCGTCTCGGAGGAATGCACCCTTCCCGTATCGGGTAACAAGGTTTTTCAAGCCATTGAAAAAGCGAACGAAAAGCAGGAAAAGCGAATTGAAGCCTTGGAATATGCGGGAAAGGATATTCTTTACACCTATCCCACAGTGCACGAGAACTTTGCTTATAAAATTCTGACGGATGACGTTCTGCCGCATGCCGCGCTATTGCGCATGGGTGCCTCTCCCCTCACGGGCCTTAATATTTTCCCCGAGCCCATCCTATCCACCTACGCAAGCGACCACTTAACCATTACTTGGGATGAGGAAAACGGACAGCTCGTTATGAACGGAACGCTCTACGCCTCGGAATCCCCCTTAACGATCTCCCCTTTTCCAAAGCAAATTCCGTATGATTATTTCTCGGCGGGCGTCTTTTATCACAGTGGCAGCGTCAGCACGGACAAAGCAAGCCTTGGTCTCTTTGGAACTTATGGAAACCAAGAATTCTCTCAAACGATTTCCTTTTTGGAAGAAAATTCTTTTTTTAAATACGGTTACGGCATGAACATGTCATTAACGAGCGTTCGGCTGGAAACGAGCCAAGACACGGTGTTCAACGACTATCGCTTCAACTTCATCGTTTCAAGAGCGCAAACCAATACCGTTTATGAGCCGTTCTCGTCCGGGTACCGCTTCGTCATGCCGAAAAAGCTCGTCGCGTTGGGCCCCAACCTTTGGGATGGAGAAAAGGAGCTGCGCGGCGAGGGCTGCGTATCCATCGTACACCCCTTGTTGCAAAAGGCAGGCAATTATCTTTTGGGCTTTTGTGCCCAAACCTCAAACGATAGCGAAAACCTTCTTTGCGTATACATCTACACGGAGGATGGCTTATTGGATACAATAAGATGCCTTTTTTTCTCCTCCGGCACTTTTCCGATCAGCAGCAAAAAACCGATCACCGAGGTCCGCGTCGCCACCGAAGACGAGGTGGGCACTATAATACTCAAAGATATGTTTTTATGTCCTGTGCCGCCGTTATACAAAGAGGGGAGAAAATGCACCGAGCCGTACCGCGATGAAATCGTTTTCCCCGATTCCTTCTCCCGTTTTTCTGACCGTTACATAGGCTTTGGCACGTCAATCTGCAACCACTTTGACTTTGAAAAAGGAAGATTCTATGAAGCTGTCAAAATGTTTACCGTAGACGGCTCCTTGGACTTTGAGGCTGACGCGAACGTCGAAGGGCGTTTTTCCGCCACCTTCACCGTACCGAGCGATTTTACAAGCACCTCCACGTATCAGCCATCCGACATCTTTTCCGCTTACGGATCGGGCTCTTACGACGAGAAGATGTGGTTTGCGGACGGTCGGGTCTTCTTACAAAGCGCTCTCTTTGCGGGGAAAGAAGCGTCCGAGGTCAAACGGCTGTTAAGGCTTTGCCCCATCGACGTCGCGTACAAGCTAAAGGTCTCTAAAGACTACGCCTTGACCGAGGAAGAAAGTGATTTTTGCCGAACGACTACGCTTTGCATGACGAAAAACAATTATCTCTATTTCTGCGATGAAAACGGCGAGCCGGTTGACGCTTATTCTTACATGCAATATCAAATTAAGAAAACGGAGTGAACACATATGACGAATACGGAACGAACCTTAGCAAAATTAAACGGTACGCTTGAAAAGGAATACGGCGCGCTCGTAACACGCAAGCTGCGCACCCGCTATTCCCTCTCGGATGAGCTGGCGGCGCAGCGCAAAAGAGAAAGCGACCCCGAAGGCTTTGCCGCCTACGACGCCTTTGCCGAAGCATGCAAGAGGGAAGCGCGAAAAGAGATCTACGGAGAGGAGGAGAGCGTATGACGCTTCTCTTTGACGGACAAAACGCCTTCTTCGCGGAGCGCGGAAAGTCCTTTGTCAAAAGCCTGATCATCCATCTTCCCAAGGACGGCGCGCTTTTCTTTAACGGCATCTGCTATTTTCCCGAGGCGGAATCGGTCCATCTGCCAAAGGAGGCGCTCCGCATAGGAGATAACCGACTTGCCTTGCGCATAGGCAATCGTATTTTCCCCACCGAGAGCCTCCGCTTCGACGGCGAATGCTTCACCCCAACGGGGCTTTCGGCAGAGGCTCTTCTTTTGCGCCAAAACGAGCTTCTCTCCTCTCTCGAGGAGCGGCTCGCCCATTTAAGCGACCGTGTGGCGCACTTGGAACAACAAAGCACGGCGCGCACCCTATTTTCTTAACAACATACGGAGGTATTCATGAAAAAAATCATCTCACTCACCCTCTTTTTGCTTTTACTTCTTTCCCTTTTGGTTCTGCCTGCGGCGGCATCCGAGACGGATGCTTCGGCAGTCACGGAGGGGGGCGGCTTTACCGAAACACTTGCCGCCTTTATCACGACCAATGCGGACACCTTGCTCGGTATCTTAACGCTTGTCGGTTCTCTTCTTGTCGCCTTCTTTTACAAAACAGGGCTTATGCCGGTGCTTCGCTCGGGGCTTTCCGCTCTCGGTGAGCTTCTCGGCAAAAGCCGCGACTTAACCGAGCACTTTACAAAGGAAACGGGCGACCGCCTTGCGCATATGGAGGAAAGTGTCGCTCCCATGCTCGATGCCATGCGTCACGGCGAAGAGCTGCTTCTGACCCTGGAAGCCAAGCTTTCCACCCTGGAAGACGCTTTAAACAAGAGCGAAGAAGAGCGGCGAACCACCGCCGCGGTGCTGCGCACCGAAACCGAGCTGTTTTACGAGCTGCTTTCCTCCGTCAATCTCCCTGAGGCGCAAAAGGATAGCATGACCGAAAGCTACTACCGCTTAAAGCGCGTTTTGGAGGCAGGAGAATGACCGTTGCTTTACGCCTTTTGGGGCTGCTTCTTTCGGTCGTTCCGCCCACCGTTGCCACGCTTGAATTTTTCCCGCTTTGGCTTGGTAACGGAAAAACGGCGCTCTCCGCCGTCTCGCTTGTGCTTTTGCTTCTTTCGGCAATCCCTCTTTTTCGCATTCTGAAAAAGCACCTGCACACTCCCGCGCCTTGGATGCTTTGGCTACTCCTTTGGGTTCTTTTGCGAGCCCTCTTGCCTATTGCCGCCGCAATTGAGAGGATCGCACTTATTTCCTTTCCCACAAGTCTTATCGGCGCATTTTGCTTTTCTCTCGCCCGAAGGCGCGAAAAGCGACACACGGAGGTGGCATAACACATGGAGCAAGGCTGGCTTCTTCGCACAGATAAAAAAAAGGAAAGCGTGAAAAACCTCTTTTCCTATTTGGGCGTCTTCGCGGCAGCGGCAACGGTGATCATCTTCTCCGCCCTCTTCTTCACAGACGTCTCTCTTACGGCGGAGAGCGGCGTTTCCTTCTCTCTTTCCTTTCTTTTGCTTTTTATCTCTGCCTATATCATGTACGCTTCTCTCTTCGAAACGGGAGGAAGTCTTTCGATGCGAGAGGAGGGCTATCGCACTCTGCTTTCTCGGCGGGATGCGCTTTTCAGTCGTCTGCGCACCGAGGGCACACAGGAAGCGCTGTCCTTCTTTTGTCGACGCATCAGCCGTGAAGAGACCGAAAGGGAGCGCGAAAGCATTCTGCATTTACACTTCACCACCGAAAAAGAGATTGCCGCGTGGAAAGCAATGCCAAGACGAGAGCTGGGTCGCAGAGAGCGGCGCGCTTTGCGCGCCTTGGCACGGCAAAGAGCGGTCACGGTAACGCCGCGCGCGCTTCTTGCAGAGCGTCCCGCCGCCGCACGCCACGCCCCGCTCTCAGCATCACCCGATCGCTGTCGCTTACACCGCACCCTTTCCTTCCTTTTGCCGCTTGCCCTCGTTACCGTCTTATCGGTATCCGTAGCGTGCGAGGTGATCCTCAATCCCTCACCGGGAGCTGTCGTCGCCTATCTTTTAAAGCTTTTTACCCTGATCCAAAGCGGCATCAAGGGCTTCAAGGCGGGCGCACAGCACGTCGCGGAGGATAAGTGTGAATATATGCGTGAGCAATGTGAACTTTTAGAGGAATATTTTAAAAGCCTCAGCGAGCAACCCACCGAAGAAAACGCACCCTAAAAAAAGAGAACACCGCGGAAAATTCCGCGGTGTTTTTCAGCGTTTCGGATACGTATTTTTCTTCGCCTTCAATATCGTATAAAGCTCAAGATATGTTTCATGGCGGCTTCTTTCCGCCTTACCTTCTTCAATGGCGGCAAGCACGGCACAGCCCTCCTCCTTGGTATGGGTGCAGTCGTCGTAGCGACAGCCCGTAGCAAGCGAAAAAAGATCGGGAAACGAAGAAAGCAGGTCGTCAAGAGCAAAGAAATCAAAATGCTCAAAATCAAGCAGACTAAATCCGGGCGTGTCCGCAACATATCCTCCCGAAAAGGGGAAAAGCTCCACGTGACGGGTCGTATGTCTGCCCCTCTCGGTCTTTTCCGAAAGCGTACCCGTTTCAAGGGAGAGGTGCGGGAACAGTGCCGTAAGCAGAGTGCTTTTCCCGACACCCGACGCGCCCGCAAAGGCGGCAATGCCGCCGTCCTTTAACTTCTCCTTCAAATATTCGCGCAAGGCGTCTACCCCCTCGTTTGTGAGCGATGCCACGGAAAACACAGGGAAGCCCGCGTTGCGATAAATAGCAAGGAGCGCATCTCCCTCCTTTTTGGCAATGTCCTGCTTGGTCACCGCCAAAACGGGAGTAATATTCTCATAGGCACAAATGGCAAGCAGCTTATCGACCGTGGTAAGCGCGGGCGCCGGATACGCACCCGAAAGGGCAAGCACCATCACCGTTACGTTGGCAAGCGGCGGACGGATGAGCGCGTTTTTCCTGGGTAGGATCTCGGAAATCAATATACCCTCGCTCTCGTTATCCGAAAGGCGCAGGCACACCTCGTCGCCCACGAGCAAGCGCCCATCGTTGCGCTTCAAGGCGCCCTTCGCGCGGCAGGTGTAGCTTTCCCCCGATGGCATCAGAACGGTAAAGGAACCGCCAAGGGCGCGGACAACACGCCCCTTTTCCTTCATTTCCGTCATGCTTTTATCCGGGCAGTCCACTGGCATAATCCTCGCCCGTCGCAAGAAGCAAAACGATCTCACTTTCCATCACGACCACGTCCACGGTCAGGGTTTGCGTGTCCGCGTTGAAGCTGGATACCATGGTACCGTCCTTCAAACGGATGCCGATCACAACACCCTCCATCATCGTTCTTTTGTTCGGGTCGTTTTCGGGCGCGTTCTCCGTACCCACAACGTGCAAATACTCGTAGTCTTCTTCGATATATTCCTTTGCTAATTGCGCGTCTATAATTTGCCCCAGCTTCAAATCAAATCTGTCGCGCTTTTCAGGCTGTACATAAAGAACGATCTCCTCGGTCTTGTTTTTAAAAACCTTATCGCCGTCCAAGGAAATATCCTCTGCCGTATTAGAGCGATACGCGCCGACCACCGTACCGGGGGCGACGTCGGGAAGGCGCTCGGGTGCCTCCTTAACGGCTACAACACGCAAAAAGGTGTGCATTCCGCGCAAATATTCCTTCGCCGTATCAGCGTCTGTGCGAAACTCTACGGGAATGGAAAAGTCCGCCATTTCGGGACCAAGGCTAACGGTGAGGGTGATCTCAACACCCGGAACGTCATTCAAAACAACACCCGATGCCGGTGTCTGCGCGATTACCTTGCCCGCCTCGATCTCGTCGTCATACTGATATGTCACGCGGTTAGGATCGACCGTGATGCCGTCGGCATAGGCGTTGCTTTCGGCATAAATAGAGCCAACGAGATTGGGAACGGTGATATCGTAGGTCTTTTCGCCAAGGGCAGGAATCAAGAACACGATGCTAAGAACGATAAGGGCAACGAGCACAGCCGCACCGCCGCCAATGCCGAAGAGCGCGGCAAGCTTACGCGATCCGTTTTCCTTGCGCGGCGCGTTCGTTTTCTTTGCGTCGGCACTTCGTTTAAGCTTGACGGGCTTTTGTGCCGCGTCAGCCTCGTCAACGCTGAAAGAGGGCGCGCGGAAGGCGGTGTCCGCCTGTGCGCCGACGCTCTCGCCGTCAAGAGAACGAAGCACCTCTTTTAAACGTCTTTCCATGGTGAGCGCGTCCTTATAGCGCGCCGCGGGATTTTTTTGCATCGCGGTAAAGATCACGTCGTCAAGCGCCATGGGAATGCCCGCGTTGCGGTTGCGCACGTGGTGGGGCATCTCGGTCTGATGCTTGGAGATGATGCCGGTCGGGCTTCCTGCGTCAAAGGGTACGCTCCCCGTTGCCATCACGTGCATCACGACGCCGAGAGAATAGAGGTCGCTTCTCGCGTCCACCTTGCCGCCCGATGCCTGCTCGGGGCTGATATAATGCACGGTACCCACGCCCTTATCCTTCATAGCAAAGAGATCCTCGTCGGGCAGAAGCGCGATGCCGAAGTCGGCAAGCTTCACGAAGGGCATATCGGAGCCGCCGGGAATATCCACCTGCTTGCCGACCGCATCGGCACGCTCGATCATGATATTTTCAGGCTTGATGTCTCGGTGCACCACCCCCACCTCATGTGCGAGACGAAGTGCTTGTAAAAGCTGTAAGGAAATGGAGATGATCTCCTTCGCGGGAAGCGAGCCGCCCCTCTCCTTCAAGTACTGTCCGAGCGTTTTACCGCTGACGTATTCCATTACGATAAAATGCTCGTCCTCGTGAAAAGAAACGTCCTTGACCGCCACCACGTGAGGGCTGGTCGGAATCCCCGCCACCGCTTGGATCTCGGTGCGGAAGCTTCTCGAATTCATCTTATATTCGCCCGAATCGCGGTCAAGCACCTTCACCGCCACGGGAAGTGCGCTCCCATCCTCTCTTCGGACCATCATATCCTCGGCGTAAAACACGAGCGAGGACGCACCGTGACCGATCACGCGGATCAAGCGATAACGCTCTGCCAGCATTTTACCAAGATAGTTGTTTGCATCAAGCATCGGGTAAGCTCTCCTTTGTATTTTCTAAAAGCAAAACGGTGATATTGTCCTCCCCACCGTGGGAATTGGCGGCACAAATCAACTCGTGCGCCGTACGCGCGAGAGGATGATCCTCCGCGAGAATTTCTTTGATTTCCTTTTCCTCTACCATACCGAAAAGCCCGTCGCTGCACAAAAGCAGGCGATCCCCCTCGCACCATGGAACACGGCACACGTCGGGCGCAAAAGCGTCGTCCGTCCCCACAGCGCGGGTGATGAGATGACGGTGATGATGAGTACGCGCTTCCCTCTCGGTGATCGTTCCCCGATCCACAAGCTCCTGTACATAGGAATGATCGCGCGTCAAGCGGGTCAGCGTGCCGCCGTGATAGAGATAGGCGCGGCTATCGCCCACCCACAAAAGGGTAACGGTATCGGATAACGCCAAAGCGAGAACAACGGTCGTGCCCATACGCGCGTATCCACACGCCGCGGCTCTTTCAACAATATCCGCATTTACTTTCACCAGCGTTTCTATCAGGGCATCCTGCGACGGAACATCCCCGTCCGAAAAGTCGTGTAGAAAGGCAGAAACGCAAATTTCCGCCGCCTCCTTGCCGCCTGACTCTCCCCCCATGCCGTCACATACAAGCGCAAGGTGAGCGCCGTTTTTGAGTCGGCACTCTCCGTAGGCATCTTGATTTTCATGTCTGAGCATGCCGGTATCCGAGCGTCCGTAAGCTGTCATCGCTCTCCCCCCTTCGCGCGGCGGCGAAGCTGCCCACAGGCACCGTCAATATCCGAGCCGAGACGGCGGCGCACCGTGGCGTTCACACCGTGAGAGGAAAGCACCTCGGCAAAGCGGCGAACGCTCTCGGCATCCCCACGCACAAAGGCACGCTCCTTCACCTCGTTGACGCGAATCAGATTAACGTGAATAGGCATGCCGCGCATATAGCGCTTCAAAAGCGAAGCAAGCGCACGCGCCTCATCCTCTCCGTCGTTTTCGCCCGCAAGCAGGGTATATTCAAAGGAAATACGGCGCGAGGTCTTTCGGTAGTAATCGGCACACGCCGTAAGAAGGGTGTCGATATTCCATTTTCGGTTGACAGGCATCAGCGCCGAGCGCTTCTCGTCTGTCACGGCATGCAAGGAGATCGAAAGGGTAATGGGAAGCTCCTCCTCGGCAAGCCTTTTTATCCCCGGAACTACCCCACAGGTGGAAAGAGAAATGTGGCGGTAGCCGATACCAAGTCCGTCCTTGTGATTGACGAGCTTCAAAAAGCGAATAACATTGTCGTAATTGTCAAGCGGCTCTCCAATGCCCATCATCACGACGCCCGAAACACGCTCTCCGATATCACGCTCCGTTGCAATGATCTGTCCAAGCATCTCCGAGGGGAGAAGCGGGCGCACCTTGCCACCCAAGGTGGAAGCACAAAAGGCGCAGCCCATCGGACAGCCGACCTCGCTGGAAATGCAAAGGGTGTTTCCGTGCTCGTAGCGCATAAAAACGCTCTCTATATACTCTCCGTCAAAAAGACGGAAAAGATATTTCACCGTGCCGTCGAGCGCCGACACCTGCTTTTCCTCCACACGGGGAAGCCTGTCCTCACACACGTTGGCAAGGGAACGGCGAAAATCCTTGGGGAGCGTGGTCATCTCCTCAATGGGTACACCGCGGGAAAGAAAGGTAAATATTTGTTTTGCGCGATAAGACGGTTGTCCCATCTCCCGACAAAGCTCTTCCAGCTCCGAGGGAAGCAGAGACATCACATCCATTTTTTTCCCATTTTCGTCCAAAATATTCTGTCTTCCTTAAATTTTCGTTGTTTTGATCCTTCCGAGCTTCGCCATAAAGAAGCCGTCGGTGCCGTGCTTATGCGGCAAAAGGGTAAGAGAGCCGTCCTTGCTCCCAAGTCCTCCCCCGAAGGAGAAATCAAGGGGCACAAAATCTCCGTGTGCCGCAAGGAAGCGACGGACGTTTTCCTCATTTTCATCGGGGGACAGCGTGCAGGTCGAATACAAAAGCACGCCCCCTGTCTTTACATATTTTGCGCTTGTTTCCAAAATAGAAAAGCCAAGCGGCGCAAGCGCCTCGCCTTCCTCTCGATACCTAAGATCGGGCTTTTTGCCAAGCACGCCGAGTCCCGAGCAGGGAACGTCGCAAATGACCTTGTCCGCCTTGCCGAACAGCCTTTCGTCTCCCACAGTAGCGTCGAGCACGGCGACGTTCAGGGAAACACCAAGCCGCAAGGCACTCTCGCGAACAAGCGAAAGCTTGCTCTCGTGAAGATCGAAGGCATAGAAGCTCCCCACCCCACCGACAGACGTCGCGGCGGAAAGGATCTTGCCGCCGGGGGCAGAGCATACGTCAATGATAACGTCTCCCGCCACAGCACCGAGTGCCTCTGCGGCAAGCGCGGAAGCCTCGTCCTGCACGAGAAAATAGCCGTCCTTAAAATGCGGCAACCGTTCGGGCGAAACACTGGAAGAAAGGCGAATGCTTCTTTTTGCGTACGCCGTCCTCTCGCAGGAAATGCCCGCTTCGCCGAGAATTGAGAGATACTCGTCTCTCTGAACGCGTCCCTCGTTGACGGTGAGCGTCAAAGGCGCGACCTCGTTGTAGGCGGAAAGAAGCTTTTCGGTCTCCTCTTCCCCGTAAAGCGAAAGAAAATGCCGCACGGTCGAAAGAGGAAAGGAATGCTTCACCGAAAGGTGTCTTGCCGTCCGTGCTTTCGGGGGAAGCGGCAAAGGCGTCTCTGCCGCGCGCCTCATAACGGCGTTGACAAGCGCGCGCTCCCCTTTGTTTTCGCCAAGCGACACCGTTTTATCGGTTGCCGCGTGGGTAGGGATCTTCATAAAATAGATCTGGTAAAGACCAAGCCGTAAAAGATTACGGGTATGCACCGTTAGCCCCTCGGCATCCCGCGAAGCAAGCACGCCTATCGCATAATCCAAGGTTAAGCGGCGCTCGACCGTACCGTAAAAAAGGGCGGTCAAAAGAGGAGCGTCCTCTCCCACGCGCGAAAGCACGGCGTCCGAAAGCAAAAGGTTGGCAAAGCCGCGTCTTTCTTCCTGCGCGATGAGAAGGGAAAGCGCGGTACGGCGAACGCTCATAAAGCAAGCAGGTCACCGACGGCAAGCTGTCTGCCGCGCAAAAGATCGGCGGCGGACATTTTTCCCTTGCCCTCGGGAATCACGGTGCGAAAAAGGAGTGCCCCCGCACCGCAAGCAACGACGAAGCCATCTCTCTCGGCGCGAAGAATCTCACCGCACGCACCATTTCCCTCGGCAAGCGAAGCCGAGACCACCTTTAAGAGCTTACCGTTCGGCATGCGCGTAAAGGCAAGCGGCATGGGGGAAAGACCTCGAATGCGGGCATGGAGCGTTTTTGCGGGAAGCGAAAAATCAATGGCGCAGTCTTCTTTTGTAATTTTTTCGGCGTAGGTCGCCTCACCGTGGTTTTGCGGATGGGGCGTCACCGTACCGTCTTCAAGACCCAAAAGGGTCTTACAGAGAAGCGCGCCGCCGATGGCGGCAGAGGTATCGTGTACCGTTTCAAAGGTATCCTCGTCCCCAATAGGAAACTTCTCTACAAGGAGAATGTCACCCGTATCAAGCCCTACGTCCATCTTCATGGTGGTAACACCCGTTTCTCTTTCGCCGTTCATCACGGCACGCTGCATGGGTGCGGCACCGCGATACTTCGGAAGCAGGGAAACGTGCAGGTTGACACAGCCGTATTTCGGAAAATCAAGAACATAAGAGGGGAGTATCTTGCCGTACGCCACAACGGCGATCACGTCGGGATCCAGCTCCCTGAGCGTAGGCAAAAACGATTCGTCCTTCAAGGAGTCGGGCTGATAAACGGGGATGCCGCGTTCCTCTGCCAACACCTTTACGGGGGGCGGCGTCAGCACCATACCTCTTCCCCTCGGGCGGTCGGGCTGGGAAACGCACCCCACAACGTCAAATCCGTGGGAAATGAGAGCCGAAAGCGCCGTCGCGGCGATCTCGGGCGTGCCCATAAACAAAACCTTCATTCCGCTTTACTCCTCGCTCTCAATGTAGCGGAGCGTCACGTCGGTGAAGAGCTTACCGTCAAGATGATCCAGCTCATGGCAAATGGCACGCGCCAAAAGACCGTCACCGCGAAGCTCACATTCCTTGCCGTTTCTGTCGGTATATCTTGCCGTCACGCGCGCGGGACGGGCGGTAATGCCCCACTTTCCGGGCACGGAAAGACAGCCCTCCTCCGCTTCTTGTCTTCCGGCACGGAAAACGATACGGGGGTTGATCATCTCGTATAGCTTTCCTTCCTCGACCTCAATGAGAACGACACGGCGCAAAACGCCTACCTGCACCGCCGCAAGACCGCAGCCGTTTGCCGCATGCATGGTTTCCTTCATGTCGTCGAGAAGGGTGAGTATTCTGGGGGTGATCTCTTCGATGGGACGGCTCGTCTTGCGGAGAATAGGATCGCCCTCTTTTACGATGTTCAAAAGTGCCATTGTGTACCTCGTGTTTCGCGGGCTTTTGCCCGTAGGTTTATATATCGGTGGGATTAAAATCGACCGTCAGGCTGACGGACGGATATTTTCTTGTGAACTCTGTGAGAAAAGTGCCGTAAAGACGGCGCAAGGCAGGCGACAGACGGCATTTCACGAGCAGCCGCAGTCGATAGCGCTCCGCCACCTTATACGCCCCCGCTTCAAGCGGTCCGTAAAGCGCGTAGGCAGGCGAATTTTCCGCCGTGCTTAAAAGCGACAAAAGATGCTCCTTGGCAAAAGCGGCGCAGGAAAGAAGCGCCTTCTCGTCCGCGCACGAAAGCCCTATCATCGCAATATCGCAAAAGGGCGGATAGCACATGGCGCGACGGAATTCGATCTCCTCCTCGTAAAAGGCGGGGTAGTTCTGCTCTGCCGCGAGGCGAAGGACCTTGTGCTCGGGGGAATAGGTCTGCACGACAGCTCTTCCTACTTCGCCCGCCCTTCCCGCTCTTCCGATCACCTGCGTGAGAAGAGCAAAGGTCCTCTCCGAGGCTCTATAATCGTGGGTATAGAGGGAGGCGTCGGCAAGAAGCACGCCCGAAAGACCAACGGCGGGAAAATCGTGCCCCTTGGTTACCATCTGCGTGCCGAGAAGCACGTCTGCCTCTTTTTTTCGAAATCTGCTTAATATACGGTCGTAAGCACTCTTCTCTGCCGTCGTATCGGCATCCATGCGAAGAACGCGCACGCCCTCGCCCTGTGCCGAAAGCTCCGCCTCCGCCTTTTGCGTGCCCGCACCAAGGAAGGACAGGTGCTCTCCGCCGCAAGAGGGGCAGGTGCGGGGCATATCGCGCTTGGTGCCGCAGGCGTGGCAAAGAAGATAGCTGCCGCTATAACTCGAATGATAGGTAAAGGATACCGAGCAATGGGGACAAAGCAAGGCTTCTCCGCATCCGCGGCAGCTAACGGTGTGATGATAGCCGCGGCGGTTTAAAAAGAGAACCGCCTGCTTGCCTTCCTCGACCGTCTCCAAAAGCGCCTCGCTGAGGCGTCTGCTGATGGGGGAGGTGTTCCCCGAACGAAGCTCCTCGCGCATATCGACGATCTCGGTCACGGGCAGAAGCGTGCCGCCATAACGCTCGGCAAGAGAAACGAGGGTATATTTTCCCGTCTTTGCCTTGTAGTAGCTTTCGATAGAGGGCGTCGCGGAGGCAAGCAGGGTGAGAGCCGCATGCTCTCCCGAGCGAAATGCCGCCACGTCCTTCGTATGGTAGCGCGGCGCGGCGTCGGATTTGTAGGTATGCTCATGCTCCTCGTCGATGAGGATGAGAGAAAGCCTTGAAAGCGGGGCAAACACCGCGCTTCGCGTGCCGATCACGAGATCGGCGTCCCCTCTTAATATCCTTCGGTAAGCGTCAAAGCGCTCACCCGTGGAAAGAGAGGAATGTAAAACGGACACGCGCTCGCCGTAGCGAGCGCAAAAGATACCCACCGTTTGCGGTGTGAGCGCAATTTCGGGAACGAGAAGGATGGCTTGCCCGCCCTCGGCAAGCACGCGGTCAAGAAGCCGTATCATCAGCTTGGTCTTTCCGCTGCCTGTCACGCCGTGAAGCAAAACGCAGGCGGCGCGGTGCTTTTCATACACCGCCTCGATCTCCTCGTACGAAGCACTCTGCGCGCGGGAAAGCGCAACGGGGGCAGTATCGCGTTTTTTTGAAAGTGCCGCGTAGGGGTTTCTCTCCGCCTCGCGCTCCTCCACCGCCAAAACGCCCCTTTTAACCAGCGTTTTCAGGGGGGAATCGGAAATGTTCAGACGATTGAGAAGCTCTCCTTCGGCGCACACACCTTCCTTGTCAAGGAAAAGGCAGACGGTGCGTTGCTTTTCGCTCAGGGGTCCGTCGCCCCGCAAAAGCGCGCGCCGTTGCTCACCCGTCGGCACAAGGGTATAAAAGCGTATCCTCGGGGGAGCCGCGGGCTTTGCCCGCAAAAAGATGCGCTCGGCGCGCCCCTCCCTGCAAAGTCGGGAAAGCGTACCCTTCACCGCGTCCGTACCGAGCGCCGTTTCCAACGCCCTTTTCGTTATGCCCTCGTGCTCCCAAAGATAGGAAAGAAGACGGTCCGCCTTGGTTTTTACGGCAGTCGGCGTCTCCTTTGCGCGATAGACCTCACGCAGCTCTCCGAGCGCCGCGCCGGGAAAGGCGGCACGTAATGCCTCTCCCACACTGCAAAGGGTGTGGTCGCGGAGAAAAAAGCAAAGCCGCAAGATCTCCTCGGTCACCCGATAGTCGGGGGGCAAAACGGCGTAAATCTCCTTGAGTGGTCGCGCGCTCGTCTCCTCCTCACGCCTAGAAACGGCAACGGCATAGGAGGGGCGGTTAGACACACCGAACGGCACAAGCAAAAGCTGCCCGACGGCGGGAACAGGGGCACCGCTCGGCAAGAGATAATCGTAGTCTCTGTCAGCGCTGTACGGCACGTCAAGAAGACGGACGGTCACAAGTGAGAGCATACGCGTACCTAAACCGCGGCGGCAGTCCTTCCCTTTCGTTGTTAATATCGTTTTCGGCGCCGACCCGACCAAGCCGATCAGAGCCCGCCGAAAAGTGAGAGAGTATTATTCCTCGTCGGTCTTTTCCGTCTCACCGCAGTAGCTCTGCATGCGGTATCTGCCCTCGTGCAGGCGGGAAATGGCAATACGGATCGCCTTCTGGTCGCGGTATTCCGCGTCAATGAGAGAAAGCATGGGCTTATCCACCTTCTCCTCGGCGATCATGCGTTCGGCGTTCGCACGCATGGTGAGATACTCACCGGTCACCTTGTGCGCGCCCTTCGCGACAGCGATCACCAGCTCGTAACGGTTGTGGCGGTAGTTCTCGGTCAATTCGGGAATAGGGGGGTAGATCATGCGGTTATCTTTGATCATGATATATGCCTTTCTGCGTAAAATTATTTTATTTCTTTGGTTGTTTATACATCGTTATGCGCGACGGACGCCTTTTGCGTTACTCGTCGGTATCCGCTTCCTCCGCTTCGGCGGCATCGCTGTCGTAAAGCCTGTTGGAGATGGTCTCCGTACGGAGTGCGGATAAGATCACGTGGTCGCTGTCGGTAAAGATGACGGTACGGGTACGGCGACCGCAGGAGGCGTCGATGACCCTTCCCTCGTCCTTCGCCTCGGAAACGAGGCGCTTAATGGGGGCGCTTTCGGGGGAAGACAGTGCCACGACACGCTCTAATGCGACCATGTTTCCCCCACCGATATTAATAAATTTCATCTCGGCGCCCTCTCTTATTCAATGTTTTGGATCTGCTCGCGGATCTTTTCAAGCTCGCACTTGATGTCCACCACATGCGCGGCGATCACCGCGGAGGAGCACTTTGAGCCGATGGTGTTGGTCTCGCGGTTCATTTCCTGCATTAAGAAGTCAAGCTTTCTGCCCGCAGGCTCGTTCGCGCCGAGGATTTCCGCAAAGGCAGCGAAATGGCTGTCAAGCCGCACGAGCTCCTCGTCGACCGCCAAGCGGTCTGCCATCACGGCACACTCGGTAAGCACCCGCCCTTCGTCGGGCACCAGCGCATGCTCGGCAAGCACGGTGCGCAAGCGTCCCTCCAGCTTTTCGCGATAAGCGGCGATCTCCTCTGCCGAGCGAGCGGCGATCTTTTTTGTGAGCGCGCGGATGTTCTCCACCTTCTCCGTGAGATCCTTGGCAATGCGCTCTCCTTCGGCACACCGCATCGCACCGTGGTCGGCGGCGGCTCGGGCAAGCACCTCCTCGATGCGGGCGTAATCCTCACTCACGTCCTCCTCCACCTTAACGACGGTAAAGACGTCGCGGTTCTCGGCAACCTTCATTACCGAGATGTCGTCCTTTAACCCATAGTTGTCACGCAGGCGGGCAAGCGCGGCAAGATATCCCGCAAGGTAATCCTCGTCAAGCGCGATCTGCGACACCGACGTGCCCTTGCCCTGCACCGAAACGGAAACGTCCAGCTTGCCGCGGGACAAAACGTTCTTTTGTAAGTATGCCTTGATCTTCTCTTCGAAAGCCGCATAAGCGCGCGGAAGCTTTACGTTGCAGTCAAAATAGCGGCTGTTTACCGAGCGAAGCTCGACCGTAACCGTCTTATCCTCCCACTCGATCTGCGCCCGCCCAAAGGCGGTCATGCTCTTTAACATTTTCCCTTTTTCTCCTTCTTATCACCGCGAATGACCTTGTTGATCTCTTCAAGAAAGGTATCCGCATCTTTAAATTCTCGGTAAACCGAAGCAAATCGCACGTAGGAAACGGCATCCAGCTTCCTTAAATGCGCCATGACCATCTCCCCGATCTTCTCTGTTGCCACCTCGGTGATCAAGGCGTTTTGCAGTTCTTTTTCAATGGTGCTTACCAGAGCCCCCACGTCCACGGGTCTCTTTTGGCAGGCGTGCATGATGCCCGCCTCCAGCTTATTTCTGTCAAAGTATTCGCGGCTTCCGTCCTTCTTAATCACGGTGATGGGGGTGGTCTCAATGACCTCGTAGGTCGTAAAACGCTTTCCGCACTCGGCACACTCACGGCGGCGGCGGATGCTGTTGCCCTCCTCTGTGGGGCGGCTATCGAGTACGCGGCTGTCGGAAAAGCCGCAGCTTGGACATTTCAAGAGATGAACCTCCGTAAAGTATAGTTATTTATTTTATTATATCATACGCGCCCGGTAAAATCAAGAGTTTCGAAAGATTTTCACGGCTTTTTCGACGGCATTCTCTTGCAAAATGCGTTTTTTTGTAGTATAATGTGTTATCGGACTCTGAAATTGCTTTCGAACACGAAAGGAGACTCGCTTCACCATGAGAAAAGACGGCAAAAAAATCAAAAACGCCTCCCCCTCGTATCTCGTTGGGGCTTACATGATGCACAAGCGTTACGACGCGCTCAACATGACGGAGGTGGACGTTCCGCTCGCCCCTATCAGTGCCTACGTCCGCGCAAAGCGCAGTGAAGGCACGCGCATCTCTCACCTCGGTGTCATCCTTGCCGCGTACGTACGCACGGTAGCCGAGTATCCTCTTTTAAATCGCTTCTTTGTAAACAAGCGCCCTTACGCGCGCAAGGAATGCACCGTATGCATGGTCGTCATGAAGCCGGGCGGCGACGACGGTACGACCAGCAAAATGACCTTCGAGCTTGAGGATGATATTTTCGCCGTGCAAAAAACGCTTGACCGCTTTATCGACGGCAACCGTGAAGTGGGCGATACCAACGCCACCGACGACGCGGCACGCATTTTGACCAAGATTCCCGGACTCCTGTCTATCGGTTCGGTAGCCTTCCGGCTCCTTGACCGTTATGGGTTACTCCCGCGCGCCATCATCGACGCGTCTCCCTTCCATGCCTCTATCCTGATTTCCAATCTCGCCTCCATCGGCACGGGACACATCTTCCACCACGTATACGACTTCGGCACAACGAGCATCGCTCTTACCATCGGAAAAACGCGCGAGATCGCGGTGCGCCACGGAAACGCGGTGCGCTTTGAGCGTTGCCTGCCCTTCGGCGTCTCCATGGATGAGCGCATCTGCAACGGCAGCTATTTCGCCATGGCATTCGCCCGCTTTAAGGAATACTTAGCCGACCCCGTGAAGCTGGAGGGTCCCTCGGCATACCCCATCGTGCGCGAATGGGCGCGTCCGGGCGAATACGAGCTTCTGTCCGCAAAGCGCAAATACCGCGAGGCGCGTAAAGAAGCAAAAACGGTCGTCGCTCCCACCGAGCGCAAGACCGCCCTCACGAAGGCAAAGAAGGAATACAAAGCCGAAAAAGCGGCGGCAAAGGCGTTAAAGCGTGCCGCCAAGGGGGAAAAAGCATTATGCGAGTAACCAAGAGCTTTCTTTCCGCTTTTTTGGCGTTTGCCCTGCTTTTCGGGCTTCTATCGTGTGACCTCTCCTCTCTTACTTCGAACGATCAAGGCGCAAACGGCTTCACCCCCACCGTTTACACCGAGGTGGTGAAGGAGCTCTTTGAAACGACCTACGCCGATCAGCTCTCACCAAACGAGCGCGCCATCTACGATGCCGTCACGCTGCTTCCCGCAGGCACGACGAGCGTTGACGTCACGATCCCCGAAACGCCCGCTCTCTGCCAAGGACGCAACCCGAGCGACGAAGAAATGGACAAGCTGAAGGCAGACATATCGCGCTTTACGGCAAACGCCCTTTACGCCGCCTGGCTGGATTTTCCCACCCTTTTTTGGCTTGACCACAGCAAGTACTCCTACAACATGGAGGTAGCGGGCGACGACGACGGTGTGGTAAAGCTCACAAAGCTCACCCTAAACCTAAGCCTTACCGCAAGTGCCGGGGAGATCGCGTCGCAAACCGAGGCGCTGGCGCGCGCTGTCGCGGGCTTTACGCCGCTTGGCACAACCGTCGCCGAAAAGGTTGCGTATATCAACACTTATCTGACGTCGAGAATCGAATACGACTTAGACGCGCCTAACCGTTCCGGCGTCATCGGCGCGCTCGTCGACGGCAAATGCGTCTGCGAGGGCTACGCACGCGCCTTCGATTATCTTTGCGAAAAGGCAGGCATCGACGCCGTTTGTATTCCCGGCTACGGCATCACCGAGGATAAGCCCGAGGGCGAGGGGCATATGTGGAACGCCGTCGCACTGGACGGCAAGCGTTACGGCGTGGACGTGACGTGGAACGATACCACATGGGAAAACGCATATCTCCTCGTAGGCGCGGATACCGTGTGCCACGATACCGCCTTCGGCACGAGCCACAAGCCAAGCATGCTGACCTTGGAAGGTCCGCACAAGTCCTTTGCCTTCCCCGCTATCGAAAAGCTCGGCTATGGCATAAACCCATAAATTGCAAAGAAAGGTTTTCTTTATTGCGTTTTTTGTAAAGCAATATATTTAAAAAAGGCGTGATCACTCACGCCTTTTTCTTTGTTTTTTCTTATTTTCGGTACGCTTCGAATTTGCCAACGAGCGTCCGACCGATCGACGCCATAAAGCGCGCGGCATCGGGTGCAAGCGCCTCGGGCAAGGGGGCGAAGAAGCAATCCGCCTCGTAGGTCAGATTTCCCGTGTAGCCGATCTCGGCAAGCGCCTCCATCACGCGATCCCATCCAATAGCGCCGCCGAAATACGGAACGGTATGGCTGTCGTGCGTTCCGTCGACGTCGTGCACGTGCAAGCAGGCAAGACGTTTATTTCCCAACGCGCGAATAAATGCCGCCGCATCCTCACGGACGAGTGCCGTATGTCCGATATCAAGACAGCACCCGAAGAGGGGATGGTCAAGCTCGTCAAAGTAGCGTATCATCTCAGACGGACGGGAGCAGGTAGAATGTACGATCACGTTATCGGCAAAATTCCACATGTTTTCGGTCATCACGCGGATACCGTACTCCTCTGCGTAGGGGAAAAGCCGACGGTAAAAATCCATATTGATTTCAAAAAGCCGCTCCGGGGCTTCGGGGTCGAGAATGTAATGAAGGTGCTGGCAGGGATGCACCACGATGCACGACGCACCAAGGAGAGCTGCGTGCTTCATGGACGTCACGATTTCGTCAAAGCGACGCGCGGTCTGTGCTTCATCCTGAAAGGAGCTTCCGTGCGGCGCGTGCGCCTGCACGAAGGGAACACCCCTTTCCTCGGCACGGGCGCGAAGCTCTGTATAAAAAGAAGCGGGATGCGCATCGGTGTAATATTCCTCAGACGCATAAGCGGAAAAATCGATCCCATCATAGCCGGCATCGGCAAGCATATCCACCGCGGCGGCAAGACCAAAATGTTCCGCCAGGTAATCGGTCTGCGTTACAAGCTTCATAGGAAGCCCTCCTTGTTCGTGTTGGCTTCATTTTAGCATAAGATGGGAGAAAAATCAAGCCTTACGCCAAAAGCACTTGCTTTTGAAGGAAATGTATGATATACTGTTTTCGTAAAACAAATATAGAAAAGGAGATTTTCCGATGAAAACCGTAAAAGTCGAAGCCCTCACCAAGGAAGCCTTCGCTCCCTTCGGCGAATATTACAAAATGGATGAGCCCCAAGGCTACCCCCTCTCGGGTGAATTGCACCGCTTCTTCCCCGACCGTCTGACCACCTGTACGAACGGTCTTCTTGCCTTCTCTCCCATTCTCGTGAAGAAGCCTGCCGAGATGAAGGTCACCGCCATCGAATACCACACGACGACCGCCGAGATCATCATGCCCTTAAACGACGATATGATCCTGCACGTCGCGCCTCCCTCCGCCGGCAAGCCACTGCCCGAATACACAAAGGCTTTTCTCGTGCCGAAGAACACCATGATCAAAATGATGCCCTGCGTTTGGCACTTAGCGCCCCTTCCCGCCAACGTCGACGAGCTCTCCGCCATGATCGTGCTTCCCTCTTGCACCTACATGAACGATTGCACCGTCGTCGATCTCAAAGAAGACGAGCAGTTTGTAATTGAGAAATAAAAACCAAGTACAAAAAGCACGCTGTTTCAGCGTGCTTTTTGCTTTATCCAAGCTCCACATTGGCTATGTTATAAACCTCTTTGTCTTTTTTCTTAGCATATTGATACATTTTATATGCGCCGCCGTATTTATGCGTAATATAGGCAATTATAACATCTGCTTGCTCAACGATCCACCTGTTCTGTCGGACGATAGCGTATCGCGGCGGAACATTCTCCAAGGGTGGATAAATCACTTGATCAAAACGATGCTTCGTATATTCGATAGAATTTTTTCGGTATTCCGGGGAAAGATACGGAGTCACAAAAATCATCCTGCTTTGCGGATGCGCCTCCTTATGCTTTTTGGCACAACGATAAGCAAAGCTGTCAAAGCCACCATATTCACCTAGAAACAGCTCGCACCCTTCGTCATTCACCCTTTTTTCCAAAAGCAAAAGCACCTTTTGCTCATCCTCCTCGTTTTCGATGTAATTCGCGTGTCCGCAAAAAGCAATTATCATGGCATTTCTCCTCGCATTTTTGTCATACTCAACGCAGAATCTAATGTATACATTATATAATGTATAAGTCTATTTGTCAACCGCAAAACTGATATATAATGTACACATTATATAATGTGCGGGGTGATTTCCATGCATTTTCGTATTGACGAAATACTAAAAGAAAAAGGAAAGACGAGATACTGGCTCTACATCCAATTGGGATTAAGCTATCAAAATTTCAAGAAGATCTTGGAAAACGAAACTCGGGCGATCAAATTTGAAAACCTTAAAGCGATCTGCGATATCTTGGAATGCACACCAAACGATCTGTTCGTGGAATACTACAAAAAATAATTTTTTGGGGGCGTAGCAAGGCACCCCCCGCTTTGATCGGTTTATTCTTCGAGACTGTTATAAAAACGCAACAGTTTCGATACTGTTTGTTTACATTCATTTGCTATGATAAATTGTTGCTTTTAGCACACGGGCCATTAGCTCAGTTGGTTAGAGCTCCCGGCTCATAACCGGTTGGTCCTGGGTTCGAGTCCCCGATGGCCCACCATGCTTAACGAAAATCGAACCTCGAAAGAGGGTTGGTTTTCGTTTTGTTTTTTATACGCTTTATTCCCCGACAGCTTGTCGGGGGCTTTTCCTTTTTTATCCGTCTTGGTGCTTCGGTGTTCTCTCTCGGTGACGGCTTTATGCCGCGAAAGACTCTTGACACGAGTAGGGGGTGTGGTAGG
>SVRR01000010.1 GCA_015064745.1 Oscillospiraceae bacterium
CACCTGCAACCCCACCTATAATTATGATTTTCATAGGATCTCCTTTTATAATCTTCGATAAACAATATCCACCAAATTCTTATTTATCAATTGGTTTATATCAACACTCCACCGCGACCTTAATAACTCCGTCGCGTTTCTTTTCAAACAGCTCATATGCCTCGTCGATCTTCGAGAGCGGATAGGTATGCGTGATCAGCGGCTTGGTATCGAGCTTGCCCTCGGCAATGAGCTTCAGCGTTTCCTCGCAGTCACAGCCGTCAACGCCACCGGTCTTGAAAGTCAGATTCTTGCCGTACATATCAGGAAGAGGCAAAGTCTGCGACTTGTCGTAAAGCGCCACCACCGTGACGACGGCATTCGGGCGCGCGCACTGCCATGCAAGCTCGAATGTGTCCTCTGCTCCTGCCACCTCAAGTACCACGTCTGCACCGCCGTGATCGCTGTTCTCGCAAACAAAACCAAGGCATTTTTCGGGCGTGACCGTCAGCACATCGGGATAGTGCTCATTCACAAACTTGATACGGTTCTCGTCCTTCTCACACACGATAATGCGCTTGGGATTTTTCAGCATCACACAAAGGAGTGTGCAGATTCCTGTGGGGCCTGCTCCGATGATGAGAACGGTATCGTCCTCAGCAATCTCGGAAATCTTCGCCGCCCAATAGCCCGTGGCGAGAACGTCGCCCACGAGCAGGGCTTGTCTATCGGTCACGGTGTCGGGAATCTTATTAAGCCCCTGATCCGCAAACGGCACGCAAACGTACTCTGCCTGACCGCCATCGATGCGGCAACCGAGCGCCCAACCGCCGTTTTTGTCGGTGCAGTTATTGACAAATCCCTTCTTGCAGAAGAAGCACTCGCCGCAGAAGGTTTCCACATTGACCGTGACTCTGTCGCCGGGGCTAACGTGCGTAATCGCCGAGCCGACTTCTTCCACAATGCCGACCATCTCGTGACCGACCGTGACTCCCTCCACCGCTCTCGGCACGCTGCCGTGCTTGATGTGCAAGTCACTCGAACAGATGCTCGCCAGCGTGACCTTGACAATCGCATCCCTCTCGTGCAGTACCCGCGGCTTGGGCTTCTCAACTAAGTCGAATTTCCCTTTTGATATGTATGTGTAGGTAAGCATAATTACCTCCTGAATTTCGATACCTTATTATACCATAATTTTCGTCATTTTTCAACTGCAATATATGAACACGGCGACGGATTTCTCCGCCGCCTTATTCTTTGTTTATTGCTCCCCGTTTCTTTGGGAGCGTAATTGCTTTTTACCCATTACCGAATACATCTTCGCAGAAGCAGTCAAGGCACAGCTCGTCAGTGTAGAATTTTGCTAACGCTTCCTCTTTCGTGGCATACTCTTTTTCTTTCATATAAAGGTTGCTGTAAACTATATATGTTTCTCCGTCCTTTGTGGAGCTCAATACTCCGGGATGCCCCCAAAATCCTTCCGAAAGTTCTATCCACTCCTCTTTAAGTCGGTTAATATCGACACATGTGCGAAGCCCCCGAACCGAGGCTTTTATCGCTCTTAAATATCGCTCCTCGTATTTTATAAGAGCCATTTTTACTACGGCAGAATCCATCTCCATATATTGCGGATGATACCATACATTCAAGAATTCCCATGCGCTCTGACCTAACTTCACCTCACCTTCCGCAATCAACTCAATATTCTCAATAAGCTTTTGTTGTATGTATGCAACTTCGTGCGTGGCTTCTGCTTCTCCTGATAAATATCTTTCGAAAGCATTTCTTATCGTGTAACTATGCTCACCTTTCCCAAGGCTTTCGGTGAACGCTCTTATGTTATCCAGTGTGCCAAAATACATCTTTTGATTTGAGCAAATACTTGGCGAGAAATAGTTGTTTAACCGCACTCCGTAAAAATCTTTCTTGTTCATAGGCATCTCTCCATGCTATTCTAAGCTTTCGAGCATCAACCTTGCTCCAAGCTTGAAGGCATACACAAATATTGCCTTTTCCGCTAAGCTCATGTATTCGCTCCAACAATCGTGAAATTTCTCGAAGGTTTCTTTCTGCTCATCGGTAAAGCTTTTCTCCAAGTCCTCGTGATGCCTTGCCATGTAGCTGAGAAGCTCCTTCATTTCCGGAGAGTTGGTTCGGCTGTCCTCTTGCGGTATAATGTTTCCGTGCCAAAGCTCGTTGATGATCGACTTCATTGATAGATCACCTCCCGCAAAACGATTTCTTCCGCGCTCGCCTTGATGTTATTCATCTCGGCAACCCATTTGAGGGCATCAGAAACCTTTAATTCTTCGTGTATGCCGCGTTCACGCGCAAGGTTAGCAACTATGGCTTCGACCATTGAGTTGGCTTGTACGTCGATTTCGTGAAGGTGTGTGTTGAGTTTGCCTTCCGTGAGAAGCGTGGTGTATGTACCTCTCTTGTGTTGCTTGATGTAGTCGCGGTGAAGCAACCCGTATTTGCCTATTTTGTGTTCCTTTTGCTCTGCATTTTCGAGCATCGGGTAGTATTGCTCGCTTTTGAGTTCGTATTTGATGCCGTTTTGAGTGATGTACTTTTCCATAATCATATTCCTTTCAAGTGTTGATTTTACTTGAAAACATAAGGCTTTAGGAACGTTTGGAATATGTATGGATAATGTCGAAAACAATCAGTTTCGTTATGAATATCCGTACCAAATAAAGCCGAATGGATGCAAATCCGTTCGGCTTTATTTTTTATTTGTTACGCAAGGCTTTTTGGACATTTCGGGAGGATGATTTTTCATCCTCCCGAAATGTGCTTTTTTAGTGCCCGTTACGCAGCTTTTTGAGGGGGCGTTACACAGTTTGCTACGCAATTTTGTGGGACACCCCGTTTTTGGGGGTGACTTTCACATACTTTGCATAACCCCAATACGGAATGCAAGGTCACATTAAGCACAATCTACTGTTCTGTCAATGAATTTTGTAATCCAAATTGAAGGCTTCTCTATCCGGAACCGATCTCCCATCTCTATAAATCCATGTTGGATAAAAATCAACAGATCCATATTGATTCTGCATTTGAAAATGTTCGCAAAGCAATAAATAAGCGACTGCTTTTTCGCATCTTTTTTTGATGATGCAAAAACGCCTCTAATTATACCTGTAATATCATTTACAATCGAACTTGAACAATGCCATATTGGGTTACCATCTTTTTCATATCCAAGCACTTCCGGTCCCGAAAAGTCGTAATTTGGCATACTACATTTCTCTTTTTCCGCCAATTCTTTAAGTACTGTAACCGCGTTGTCAATATTAATAGTTATCAAATTGTAATCATTTTGAATGATAGCGTATTGACAACTTGGTTGAATTATAGTAAAATTAGATTTAGATATAATAATTATTTTACTAAATAGGTAGCAAGCGCTTGACGAGATTGCTTTGCCTATCCGATAAGGAGAATAAAATGAAAATTCTGGTTTGTATTAAGCAAGTGCCGGGATCGAGCAATGTAGAGGTTGATCCCGTAACCGGCGTTCTTATCCGCAGCGGTATTCAGAACAAGATGAACCCCTACGATCTCTATGGCATTGAGCTTGCTCTCACCCTTACAGAGAAATACGGCGGCGAGGTTGAGCTTATTACCATGGGACCGCCTCCCGCAAAGGCAGTTATCCTGGAGGCTGTTGCGATGGGGGCCACCCGTGGCACTGTGCTGTCCGACAGAAAGTTTGCAGGTGCTGACGTGCTTGCGACGGCATACACCATTTCTCAGGGCATCAAAAAATGCGGAGAGTATGATCTCATCATCTGCGGCAAGCAGACGACAGACGGCGATACGGCGCAGGTCGGAGCCGAGGTTGCAGAGTATCTCGGACTGCCCAATATTTCTAACGTTTGCTCGGTTGACGACCTAAAGGACGGCGTGCTTTACGTGACCGCCGCACTTGATAACAAGACGGTAAAGCAAAGCATTACGCTCCCCTGCCTCATCTCAACCGATGGCGATATCAACACCCCAAGACTCCCGTCTTACAAGGTGAAGCGTGCGCTTACCGACGACGTCGTGCGTTTCCTTTCGTTCGCAGACTTTTCCGACCAGGATCCGAATCACTACGGCTTGAACGGCTCTGCGACGCAGGTGGAGAGGATCTTCCCACCCGAGAAAAACACCGAAAAGCACACGATTTCGGGAAGCTCCGACGAGCAAGCAGACGAGCTTTTCGCGCTTGTTTCCAAGCTTAAGCTGATATAAGGAGGTCACCATGGGAAAACTTGTTATCAACCAATCACTTTTGAACAAAGAAAACGCAGAGAGCGTTACGAAGCTTTGCCCCTTTGGCGCTATCTCCTATGAAAACGGCGGGCTTTCCATTTCGGCTGCCTGCAAGATGTGTAAGCTTTGTGCGAAAAAGAGTGGCGGAATCGTCACATATGAGGAAGAAGCCGTAGCTGAAATTGATAAATCTCTCTGGCGCGGTATCACCGTATACGCAGATTGCCAGGGCGGCAAGATACATAAGGTCACATTTGAGCTTTGCGGAAAAGCAAAGGAGCTTGCCAAGGTCACCGGTCACCCCATCTACGCCCTCTTGATCGGCGAAAACATAATGGAGCAAGCAAGCGAGCTTCTCCACTACGGCATAGATAAGGTATTCGTCTATGACGACGAGGCCTTCCGCGATTTCAGAATTGAGCCATATGCAGCTGCATTCTCCGACTTTATAGAGCAAATCAAGCCCTCGTCCATCCTTGTCGGCGCGACGGAGCTTGGCCGTCAGCTCGCACCAAGAGTTGCCGCAAGATTCCACGCAGGACTCACCGCAGACTGCACCGTCCTTGAGATGAAGGAGAATACCGATCTTGTACAGATAAGGCCCGCATTTGGCGGAAACATCATGGCGCAGATCATCTCGCCTGCAACCAGACCGCAGTTCTGTACCGTTAGATATAAGATATTTGAGGAGCCTCCACGCACAGAGGCACCCTCGGGCGAAATCGTACAGATGAGCGTCACCGAGGAAATGAAAAAAAGCGAGATACAGGTGCTGAAAACCGACAAAAAGCAAACAGATGTTGATATTTCAGAGGCAGATGTTATTATCGCTTTAGGAAGAGGCGCACAGACTGACGCACTTCGCGCAGAGGCAGAGGAGCTTGCTTCCCTACTCGGCGCTATGGTTGCCTGCACCCGTCCGCTCGTTGAATCCAACCTTTTCGATGCAAAGCATCAGATCGGTCTTTCGGGAAGAACCGTTAAGCCGAAGTTCATCATTTGTCTTGGCATTTCCGGCGCGGTTCAGTTTACCGCAGGAATGAAATCCTCTGCAACTATCGTTGCAATTAATACTGATAAATCGGCTCCCATCTTCGACGTTGCACACTACTGCGTAGTCGGCGATGTTGCGGAGATCCTCCCTCGCATTATCAAGAACATCAAGGAGGTAAAAAATGTATAATAAGGTTTTAGATACAGACGTCGCGGCTCTCAAGAAAATAGTCGGCGACGACGCCGTCCTTGTGGGCGAGGAAATCTCGGAGGACTATGGGCACGATGAGCTTGGCGGCATCGTAAGCATGCCCGAGGTGCTTGTTCGCGCGGCATCCACCGAGCAGATCTCGGCTATTATGAAGCTTGCGTATGAGAGATGCATACCGGTAACGGTCAGGGGCAGTGGCACGGGTCTTGTAGGCTCGGCAGTCGCGCTCCACGGAGGCATTCTCCTTGAAACCGGCAAGATGAATAAGATCCTTGAGCTTGACCGCGAGAATCTCACGGTCACCGTACAGCCCGGCGTTCTGCTTATGGAGCTTGCGGCCTTTGCAGAGGAAAATGATTTTCTCTATCCGCCCGATCCAGGTGAGAAATCTGCTACCATCGGTGGAAACATATCTACTAACGCCGGCGGTATGCGTGCGGTAAAATACGGCGTAACAAGAGATTACGTTCGCGCACTTACGGTAGTTTTACCAAACGGCGAAATTATGAACCTCGGAGCAAAGGTTGCCAAAAACAGCTCCGGATACTCGCTAAAGGATCTCATCATAGGCTCGGAGGGTACACTCGCCATTATTACCGAGGCTGTGCTGAAGCTTGTTCCCTTGCCGAAGGTGTCGGTTAGCCTTCTCGTTCCCTTCCCGGATACGAAGTCGGCAATCGAGGCTGTGCCCCACATAATTCGATCTAAGGTTACCCCCACCGCTATTGAGTATATGTCGCGTGATACCATTCTCTTCTCCGAGAGCTATCTTGGCAAAAAGTTCCCCGATACGAAAAATGACGCCTACATACTTCTGACCTTTGACGGTGCTACCGACGCTCAGGTGGAGGCAGATATGGAAACCGTCGCAGAGCTTTGCCTTAAAATCGGCGCGCTCGATGCATATATCGTTGACACCGAGGAAAGAAAGAAGTCTGTCTGGAGCGCAAGAGGCGCGTTCCTTGAGGCTATCAAGGCTTCGACCACCGAGATGGACGAATGCGATGTCGTCGTACCCGTCAACAAGATCGACTACTTCATCAAATTCACACACGCACTCGCCGATGAATTGAATATCCGCATCCCCAGCTTCGGTCACGCAGGTGATGGCAACCTGCATATATACGTGTGCCGCGATGATCTGGATGATGAGTGCTGGGAAGAAAAGCTTGCAGAAGCCTTTGACAGAATGTATAAAACCTCTGAAGAAATCGGTGGCTTGGTTTCGGGCGAACACGGCATCGGTTACGCCAAGCGCAATTACCTGAAGCGCCAGTACGGCGAAACGCCAATAGCCCTGATGCAAGGCATCAAGCGTGTGTTCGACGAAAAGAACATCCTGAACCCCGGCAAAATCTGCTATTAACCAGCCCTCGCATACTGCTTGCCATACCAAACCGCAGGTGGCGACAGGATAAACAAATTCGTTTTATAGAAAAGGTGTTGAAAACAAGCTTCAACACCTTTCTGAACACAACCTTGTTGGGATAATATCTATCATCTGCGAAAATCTCGATGCCGCGTCTGCTACGGTACTCCAAAAGGGCGGTGGCAACCGCCGCACTCCGCGACTGCCCATGCTCGCACTGGCAGATAAGCACCTCCACATCATCAACGGCGTTGATGTAAAAACGCGCAATCCTCTCTGCCGCCTCGTCCGAAAGCATGCCGTATCTCTCCTCAATAGCAAGCCGCTTCTCGTCCGCCAGCCCTCTTCCCACCTCGTCGTAGATAACGTCGTTATCAACGTCATTAAAAGAGAGCCGAAGGAGCGGTTATACCGCGACGCGCGGCGAGTATGCGACGGCGTGTTCAGCCCGACGGGGCGCGCGGATGTACTCGCAAAACACCCGTACGCAACCAAACTTAAAAATCAAACAAAATCCGGGTGTGGCGCAGTTGATAGCGCGCTACCTTGGGGTGGGAGGCCGCAAGTTCAAGTCTTGTCACTCCGACCAAATAAAGCCGTCGGGGCTCGTTTCCGACGGCTTTATTTTTGCCTTAACGGCGGGCTTTGAAATTGTGTCCGAGACCACCCCGCGCCGCAGGCGCGGGGTGGTAGGGGGAGCGAGAAAAAAGCAATTAATAATTGCTTTTTTGAAGCGTGTCACTGAAATAAGGAGCGCGCGCCGCGAGGCTGTGCCGAGGGGCAAGGGCGATATATTTCAGGAAGGGGCAGCGCAAGTTCACGTACAGCTTTATTTCTTGCTTGTTACGCAGCTTTTTGGCGGGGTGTTACACAGTTTGCTACGCAGATCGTGTAACACCTTGCTTTATTCTTGCCATAGCAGAGATTTTGAATAGATATTAGCACCACAATTAGCTGTATCGTTATTTATCCCCTCTTAAACAAAACTCTTCATTGATCTTTATAATGATTAAAACTATTATTTTAAGAAGCTCCAAATAATCTCTTTGCTGGACATTCTCATCTATTGGATAGGTGCCATGAACATATTTATTTCGCAATTCCGGACCATTGTTAAATTGTTGAAGCATTTGCTTTGGGTGCCCCGGTTTGTGGATTCTGCAATATCAACCATTAAAACCTCTACCCACTCTCTCCATTTTTTTCAAAATTATCAATGCTATCACTCATCAATTTGCGAGGCACATCGGCTCGGACATTGCTGTGGGCGATTTTGATTTGTATCTTTCCAGTGTTTCTTTTGTTGCGTAAAATATCATTTTTTCAAGGCTTTATTTTAACCCACGAGTTGTCCTGACGGAGTGTAGCGTTTGCGGAACATGCGCACCACCTCTCGCAACGGCGCATCGAGGTAGGATGTTGCTTTTTCCTTCTCTTTTTCTGTCATTCCGTAATATGCTTCGGCAACGGCTCCCGTGATTGCGGCGAGGGTGTCGCTGTCACCGCCGATGGAGTTTGCGTTGCGGATCGCATCCTCAAATGATACAGATTCAAAGAACGCCTGCATCGCCTGAGGAACGGTGTGCTGACAAGTTTCGTTAAACTTATACGTTGGGCGAATATCATCGAGCATGAAATCTATTTTGTAATACTTTGCGACAAATAATCTGATTTCCACCATCGTTGCGCCCGTTCTTGCGAGATAAGTCGCGCCCGCCGTTACGATTGCCCCCTTGATCCCCTCAGGATGATTATGCGTGATCTCGGCAGATGCTTTTGCCAATGCCAACGCCTCGTCAAGAGAACTTGCGTACCACGCCACGGGAGATACACGCATAGCGGACCCGTTCCCATAGCTTCCGTAAGGCTCTGTGTCCCCCCTCATCAACCACAGCCCGAAACGACCGCCATATCCTGCATGAGGATATTTCTTTCCATATCGGTGCACGGTTTTGACCAAGGTCTTCTTGAACGCGTCGTAATCCGCGATCTTTTCAAATTGCATAAGCGCATCAGCAACGGCTAGCGTCATGACGGTATCGTCAGTAAACTCACTTCTCGCGCTGAACAGTTCAAAATCCTTTGTTTTAATGTTGTTGAATTCATAAACAGAGCCAACGATATCTCCGTAAATTGCTCCGAGCATCATTTCTTCCTCCTCTCATTATCCTTGTCAAGACTTTCGCGCCATTCGCCAGCATCAAGGTCTTTACACTTCCGAACAGAGGTTATCGCCTCGCACATGACCGTATACGTTGCTTCTACCCCTTCTTTATCCTGCGTGTAGTTCACGGCACGTTCACGGCGAATACCGATATTCTCAGCAGTTTCAACGGCATCAATGTTCGCGGCAAGGAAGATAAACTCCCAACCGTATTTCTCGGTCTGTCGTTTGATCTTCGCCTTGATCTCTGCACTTGAATAGCGGTGACTTGCATTCTCCATTCCATCAGTTGTTATAATGAAGACGGTATGCTCGGGAACATCCTCGGGACGCGCATACTTATGTATGTTTCCGATATGATGGATCGCACCGCCGATTGCATCAAGAAGTGCTGTGCAACCGCGCACTTGATAATCGTTTCGTGTCATCGGTTTGATTTCAGATATATCCACGCGGTCGTGGATCGCCTCGCTATAATTATCAAAAAGCACGGTGGAAACGTAGACCTTGCCTGCCTGTTCCTTCTGCTTTTCAATGGTTGAGTTGAAGCCGCCGATGGTGTCAGCCTCAAATCCGGACATAGAGCCGCTTCGGTCAAGGATAAATACGAGTTCTGTAACGTTGTTTTTCATAATAAAAACCTCCCTTTGTTTTTGTGCCTTTAGTATAGCACTTTCAAAGGGAGGTTGGGTCGCTTGACGAGGGACTTTTCAATTAGTGTTTCTTGTCAAATGATTCGTATATAATGCGGAGCCCGTCCATTTTACACGCCTAACAATGTTTGATCAAACTCAAACAACGCTTCGTTGATCTCAAAAATATCATAATTGCCATTGTGAATAAAGTATCTGATAATCTTATCGAACACCTTGCTTCTTGACAAAGTAAAACCTGCGGTTGCAAGCAATTCTTGCGTTGTATCCATATCAAGCTGCAAGGAAATCGCAAAGGCAATCGCAGTCTGCTTTGACGGCTTATAGTCCTTATTGCTCTTGATTTTAGAGAAGATTCGCTTGTCCACATTCGCCTTCTTGTAGCATTCCACGTCGGTCATACCGCTTTCGTCAATGAGATCAAAGAGCATTTCCCCAAAGCTTCTGTCCATCTGCTTCATATACTCGCGCAAGGATTTTTCTTCGGTAGCGGGCGTTTCCCGTTTGTGCGACATCATAGATTCGGCACATATAGGCGCTTGGATGCACTTTGCTGTTGTCCTTTCATCTATGCTGCTGTCCATCAACTCATAGAAATCTTCATCGTGCTCATCCACGTATTCATCGTTGATAAACGCCCTAATATCACTGGAAAGCTTTTGGCTAAAAGAATACGATTCCTTATCAAACACACAGAGATAGACTGTCAATTCATGGTCAAAGAGAAATTCGGTAATCGTTTGAATGGCGAATTTGAGCACTTGATCCTTCGGATATCCGTAAACGCCTGAGCTGATCAGAGGGAAGGCAACCGAACAGCACCCGCTGTTCACGGCAAGCTTCAACGATTCGATATAGCAGGAGCGCAAAAGGATGCTTTCACCAACCAAACCGCCGCGCCATACAGGACCGGACGTATGGATCACATACTTGCAGGGCAAGCCGTATGCGCCCGTAAGCTTCGCTTGACCAAGCCCAAGCGGGGCGAGCCTCTGACACTCCGCGTCAAGCTCTATGCCTGCAACGGTATGTATAGCGAGATCTACGCCGCTGTACCCTACCATTTCCTCGTTGGTCGTATTTACAATGGCATCCACCCGCATTTTTGTGATATCTTGTCTTATAATTTGCAATGGCATATCAGATCACCTCACCTCAAGTTAACTGCCGAAAGCTAGGATACGATATCGTATATTTTAAATACTTTCACGGCTTCGTTATCGTTTTCTGTTTTCAGCCTCATTCTATTGTATCACAAATTTTATTATTTTTCAACTGCGGTGCGTCATTTTGAGCGTGAGGAATTCTTCACGGCGGCTTCGGTTTTTACTGCTGCCTTTGGAAAATTTGTATCATACCGCATAAAAGTTGTAAATGTTAATAATTTTTTAAAAACCTTTACAAATTGCTCGTTTTATGCTATAATCCCTTTGTCTTGAATGACAAAATTCGCGAAAATTCTGTTTTCCCTACATTATAGTTTAATACATCAAGCGTGACAAATCCATATTTCGGAGGAAACTATCTTGACGTTCATTTATTATCTTGTTGCCGCCCTTACGGCGGTGGGCGTATTTTTCGCCCTATATTATTGGCGCGACAAGAGTTTTATAAAGAGATTTACCAACCGCCAGCTTGTGGCACTTCTTTATACCGCGCTCTTCGCTGTGCGCCTTATCGGCGGCAGGATCGCGCTCCAAAACACCGTAGGATTAAACATACAGTCTCCCTTTGGCGCGCAGGGCAGCGCACAGGCTTTTATGTCGGCGATGCTTTTGTGGTTCATCTTTACGATGCAGGTCCTGCTTTCCACATACCCCTTCTTTGAAAAGCATCTGCCCCGCGTGACGCCCATCATGCGTTACTTCGCGCCGCTCGTATACCTTCTCGCACTTTTGTCGCTCCCGATGCTCAACAGAGCGGCGGGCGCGGATCTTGCCGACAGCTTTTTTTGGCGCGATCTGGTGTTTGCGCTTGAGGTCGGCGTCGGGCTCGGTCTTTCCGTATCCTATCTCTTTGACGGCTTTGCGATCAAGCAAACGAAAAAGGAGTGGCTAACGACCGCCTGCCTTCTCGTCGGAATGATCGTTATCAGCATGCCCGTTTGGTTGCCCCAATGCATCATTGGTACGGGAAACGAGATCGTGAAGCTTGACGACTTCACCATCTATCACAGAATTGCTCTTTACGTCTCGCTTTTGATCGCCTTGCCGATCCATTTCTTCTTCACAAGATGCGATTACGAGAAAAGACGGTACGCGCTTCTTTTCATCAGCTTGGCGACAATGGTGTCCTTCTCCTTCAAGTACGACTACGTTATCCTTTCGGATATGGCGAACTGGCCCTTGCATCTTTGCAACACGGCGATGTACATCATCCCTCTCGTTCTCATATTCAAGCTTGACAAGCTCTATTACTTTACCATTTTCATCAACGTGCTCGGCGCCGCCCTCGCGATGCTCATGCCAAACACGAACGGCGCGAATTGGCTCGCAACAAGATCGCTGGAATTTTGGAGCAACCATTACATGGCGCTCTTGCTTCCCATTCTTGTGTTGACGCTTCGCATTTTCCCAAGACCAAAGATGAAGCAATTCGTCTATTCGCTTGTTGCCTTCTTTGCCTACTACGTATTCGTTCTGATGGCAAACGCTGTGCTCACCGGTCTTGGCACCGAAACAGACTTCTTCTTTATCAATTCTGACTTTGTTGCCGATAAGCTCGGCAAGTGGGCAGAGGACCTGCGCAAGATTACCCTTGACTTTGGTCCGGAGGGCTACTCCTTCATCATCTATCCCGTATACCAGCTGCTCTACTTTTTAGTCTACGTCGTTTTATCGTTTGCCATGTGGTTCTTATACGAGCAGGCATTTGAGATCACAGACACCTACGCAATTATTATGGAAAGGAATCGCAAGATCAAGGCCGACAGACTCGCTCTGGAAGTACATCTTGCAGGTAGAAGCATGCAAGAGCCTATAAATCCCCAAAACGAAGGCAAGCTGATTCTTCGTGATTTTTCAAAACGTTATTCTACCAGCGACGTTTACGCGGTTTACAAGGCAAGCCTTGAAATTGAGAAGGGCCAGATCTTCGGCTTTCTCGGCCCCAACGGCGCGGGAAAATCCACCATCATCAAATCCATCGTCGGCATCCAGACGATCACATCGGGCGAGATCGAGCTTTCGGGCTATGACGTGGAAAAGCAGCTCGTCAACGCGAAGATGCAGATCGGCTACGTGCCCGACCACTACGCGCTTTATGAGAATTTGACGGGTAGAGAATACGTTAACTATATCGCCGACCTTTACGACGTGGAAAAGGCTGTGCGCGACGAAAGAGTCAACGAATACGTTACGCGCTTCCGCTTGGAGCATGCGATAGACAACCCCATCAAGACCTACTCGCACGGTATGAAGCAAAAGATCACGATCATGTCCGCTTTGGTACACAACCCCAAGATCTGGGTGCTTGACGAGCCCTTGACGGGTCTTGACCCCGAAAGCATCTTCCAAGTCAAGGAGTGCATGAAGGAGCACGCCGCGCGCGGCAATATCGTCTTCTTCTCCAGCCACCTTATTGACGTCGTTGAGCGCGTTTGCCACCGCATCGCCATCATTCGCAAGGGGCAGATCCTTTGCGTGAAGTCTCTTGAAGAGCTTGCCGCTGAGGGTGAGTCTCTTGAGCATTTTTACATGAATATGATCGACGGCAACACCCAAGCGCCCGTTTCCGTGAAGGAAGCCGAGGCTTTCGCCGCTAAGGGAGTCACGGTATGACGAAAAAGAAGGCATCCATTCAGGGTGTGTGGGCGTCATTCCTCGCTGCGATGCACGTGCTTTTCGTGCTTGTACGAATGCAGCTCAAGGAAAAAATGGACGTTTCCTACCTGCGCTCCCTGAGACAGACGATTTTTAAGGCCGTTTGGTTCGTGATCGAGTTTGCGGGCGTTACCGCGCTGATTTCGTTAGTGTTTTACTTCGTGAAAGCGTTTGGTCTTCTCTCGCTGGTACATGATATTCCCGTTGCAGCTGTTTCCATTATTTTCGCGGTGATGCTGCTTTTGTCACTCATCACCGATACGGTGGGACTCACCAAATCGCTTTATCTTTCCCGCGATAACACGGTGCTTCTCACCTTCCCCGCGACCCCTTCCCTGATTTTCTTCTCAAAGCTATGCGTTTACTACGTACACGAGCTTCGCAAGAGCTTTATGTTCGTGATTCCCATGTTCATCGCCTACGGCATCGTCCAAGGCTACGCAGGCTATTACTACCCTTGGCTGTTGCTTATGTTTGCGCTGATCTCGGTGCTTCCCGTTCTGCTTGCGGCGCTTTTGTCCATTCCCGCAATGTTCGTGCATCTTTATTTTGAAAAGGCAAAGGTGCTCAAATATTCGGTTTACGGAGCCCTCACGGGCGGCGCGACGCTCCTCGTTTGGCTTATCATCGGTCTGATTCCCGAGAACATCAACTTTGTTGAGCAATGGGGCGAGATCTATTGGAAGCTGCAAGGGGTATTCAAGGCGTATACCGTACACGTCGCTCCCATTTATAAGTTCACCGAGCTGATCGTGGGACGTACCAAGGGCATGACAAACGATATTTTCCACGAGGGAACGCTTCCCATTCTTTTGATCCTCGTCGGAACGATCATCGTTTGCCTTGCACTGTGCTTCCTGCTCTCGAAGCCGCTCTTTTGCCGCATGGCATCAACGCCCTTTGAGTTTAAAAAGAAAAACAGCGCGAAGGAAAAGCGCAACAAAAAGCGTCCCCCCTTCGTTTCGGCGCTCCGCAAGGAGCTTCTCGTCGGCATGCGCTCGGGTGCGCTTGCGCGTTTGTTTGCCGTTTTGATTCTTGTGATGCCCGTGGCGATCTTCCTCCTTGGAAAGCTTTATGCCGCGATGAGCACGCGCTTCCTCGGCAACCAAATGACCATATGCTTTAACGCGCTCATTATGCTCTTGATTCTCTTAATGACGAATATGGATATCGCTTCCGTTTACAGTCGCGACGGCTTCAGCTCCTATTTAAACAAGGTGCAGCCTACGCCGTACGGTTTGCTTCTGTTCGCGAAGCTGTTTTATCCCCTCGTGCTCGCCTTCATCGGAACGGCGTTCTCGACCGTCGTCTTCGGACTTCTCTCCTCGGTTTCGACCAAGGGTGCCGTTTTTATCGGCATTACGGTGTACGGCATATACGCCGGGCATCTGTTTGCCTCGGCGGAGAGAGACATCATGAATCCGCAGACCAAGCAATACGCCACGTTTTCCAATCAGTTCAACAACCCCAACGAACGCGCGAGCGCGATCATCGGTATTATTCTCCCTCTCATCGTTTTTGCGGTGGCGCTCTTCCTTTCCTCGAGCGAGGGAGAGAGCGCATGGGTAAAGCTTGCTATCGTGGCGATTGCCTATGCGGCGTTCAAGGTATACACCTACTTTATGAAGATCAAAGCGTTTTATAAGGAGGTGCAATAATGAAAAAGACGGTTGTTGTTATCATCCTCGCCATCTTCATCGCTTCCGTCGCTGTCGTCAACTTCTTCGGTCTTGAGATCAAGCAATACGACGGAGAGACCTATATCGGATCTATTGAGGTATCCGATATGCTCTTTCTCGGCGACAACAACACCCCCCTCACGCCCCAGCTGATGGCGGACGGCTCGCTTTATTACGTTTTCGACTATATCCCCCCCGAGGAGGGCGTGGAATACGCAAAGGATGACCCTGAAAACAGGAATATGGTGCGTCTTGACTTTATTCTTGTTTCCGAGGAGGGTCAAACGCTCCCCTACGACGATGGAAAAATCGATTATATCTATTCCACCGACTCGGGCGTCGCCTTCTTTCACGACGGTACGGGAAGCTTCGTATTTTTGAAGCCAAATCAGCTTTTCACCATCACGTTGAAGGCAACCGACGGACACGGCGCGAAAACGCAGGTGAACATCATGGCAAGGTATTCCTATAATTGACTGATTTGATATACAAACATTTCAGAAAAGGAGATTAAAAAATGAAAAACATTCGCATTTTAAGGGCTTTGACCCTTGTTGCACTTTCTATGCTTCTGCTCTTATCGCTGATTTCCTGCGGTGATTTGAAGGTAGAAAGCTTCACCCCTGTTCGCGCATCCGTTAAGACAAGCTATCTTGAAGGCGAGACTGTGGATTTCTCGGGCCTTAAGGTACAGATTCAGTACAACGACAGCGATCTTAACACCGAGCTGACGCTTGACGACGGACTTGTTCTTGAATACGACGAGGACATCACCGCCACCGCAGGCAACAAGCAGGTAAAGATCACCTACGAATGCCCCCACACGGGCACCACGCAAGAGGCTATTCTCCCCATTCTCGTTGAGGTCGACCCCGACGCAGTCAAGCACGACTCCTACGTCTTGGACGTAACGGGTATGAAGACCACCTATCTTTTGGGTGAGACGATCGACTTTACCGGCATCAAGGTGATTGAGAAATTCACCAACGGCGGTGCCGACGTAGAAATGACCGATCTTTCGCTCATCTCCTACACCTACGATGCCGCTACCATTACCGCAGCGGTAGGCAACAAGCAGATTGCTGTCACCTACAACGGTGAGGCGGCAGGTGCCATTGCGATTACCGTAAACTACCCCACCATCACAAGCACCGTGGCAAACCTTACCGGCATAAAGACCGAATACTTAAAGGGCGAATCGGCTTCCTTTACGGGCCTTACCTTTACCCTCACGTATGAAAACGGCGAGACGCGCACGGTGGACACCTTCACCCTCGTATCGAATACTGAAGCTCTCCTTTCCACCTTTGGTGAAAAGGACGTGCTCGTAAAATTCACCGATCCCATCTCGGGCACCGAGCAGTCGGCAAGCTTTAAGATCAAGGTGGACGGCATCAAGGATTACACCGTTGACGTAACGGCTGCTAAAACCGAATACGATGCGGGCGAGGGGCTTTCCTTCGACGGCATCACCGTAACGGCAAACTACTACTTCGGCAAGACCGAGGCTGTCACCACGGGCATTTCGTTCGTATATGCCGACGATATCACCAATACTGCAGGAAACAAGCAGATCGGTGTTACCGTAAACGGTGTCAGCGCAGGCTCCTATACCATCGCGGTCGGCGATATTCCCACGCTCGTTCTCGGCACGGACGGTATGGATCTTTCCTACCGCGTTGGCGATACGGTATCCCTTGAGGGGCTCACCGCCACCGTTACCTATAAGGACGACGCCACCAAGAACTTCACCGTTCTCCTTTCCGATCTTTCTTACTCGCTCGACGGTGCTACCGCTGCGGCAGGCACCAAGAAGATCACCGTGACCTATATGTTGGAGGGTGAGATCGCCATCACCGCTGACGTTTCCTTGACGGTATACGGCATTTCGGGCTACGACGTCGAAACCGACGGCGTGAAGCTTGGTTATATCGTAGGCGACACCATCAACCTTGCCGGCGTTAAGGTCTACGCAAAGTACGACGACGGCGGTGAGCGCGTTCTGATCGACGCTGCCCGCATCAGATTTGACACCGATGTTTCCACCGCCACAATCGGAAACAAGGACATTCGCGTATTTCTTGACGGCGCGAGTGCCGCCATCGGCAAGATCACCATCGGAGTAGAAAAGAACACGATCGAAAAGATCGAAATCTTGGGTGACTACGAGACTCTGTTTGAAAAGGACAAGGATATTCTCTTTACGGGCATGTCCTTAAAGGTCACCTACAAAAACGGTTCTTCCGTTACCGTTCCTTTTACTAAGCTTACCTTCACGGGTGCTGACAAGAGCACGCTCGGCAAGCAGAACGTAACCGTCTCCTTCACCGACGAGATCAACAACGAGCAGGCAAGCACAACCTTCTCGATCGAGGTCTATGAGAAAAAGACGGTTTCGCAGTTTAAAGCATCCGACGAGATCGACGAATTCAAGGCATCCAACGATAAAGTCGGTACAGTTGGCTACGGTGGTACGGGCTTTGAATCGCAATACGAAAACAAAGCCGTCTACCTGATCGGTGATGACAACGAATTCACCTTCTACCCTCTCATCCGCGTTGGCACGACACTCGAGACGCTGACCGGCGGCTTCTATTCTGATGTGACGCTCGCGGTCAAGCTGAACGGCTCTTACAAGGTGCTTGAAGCAAGGATCGCGGACGCTTCCAAGCCCTCTGTCGTTTCCTACTACGACGGCGACACGCTTTACGCGACCGTCAATACCTACTACGGCAGATATCAGTTCAGCGAGGCCGCAACGAACAAGGAAGTAAAGCTCTCCGTTCTTCCCAACGCAACACGCTACGACATTTCCGCAATCAACCCCGTAACCTTGGAAGCGAAGGTCATCGACGGCTACAACGTGACTGAGGCTTGGCAGCTTGCCGTGATCGACAACACCCAATCGGAGCTGTGGAATACGCTGAAGACCGAAAAGGGCATTGTGGGCATCGACCCTGCGGCGGTCATCCTTCACAAGAATATTAAGATCGCGGCCAATGATATTCCCTCGGATCTTCTCCTTACGCTTAGTAAGGATATCGTTTACACAAACGACACGACGAAGGAAGAAAAGACGATCAAAGCGGGTACCAAGTATGTTAAGGACGGCGTTTTCGTTTACGTACATTCCGGTGAAAAGGACTTTGCCTTTGAGGGCAACTTCTTCAAGCTTGATCTGAGCGAATTCCCGCTCGTTCCCTCCCCCACTGTGTTTGGCGAGGAGCTTGGCTACGGAAGCGATTTTTCCAACATGACCCTCCTCTACTTCCAGCAGTCCGACACGCATTGGGATGCAGTACCCTCCAAAATGACAAATATCGTTTTGGAGAACTTCTCTCTCCGCGGCAATGCAGGCGCTGATAAGTGGGTGGATTCGCAAGGCAACCTCGTTTCGGCAGGCGGTGTCATCTTTATGAAGGCGGTTGACTACACCGACGTGACTGTACAAAACGCCAACATTACCTCCTGCTTTATTCCCTTCTTCTCTGACCTTGACGGCTATCTTATGCTCGATACCGTAAAGGTTTACGACTCCTACCAAAACGCCCTTTACATTTGGGGCGACCGCGGATGCGACGTTAAGAATTCCTACTTCATCAAGGCGGGCGGACCGATGGCGATCGTGCAAAGCCTTTACCGCGACGAAGCCACCAAGGTTTCGAGCCTCAACATTGAGGACACCGTGATCGAAACGGGTCTGACGGGTGAGGAGATCTGGTTTGCCGCCATCGGCGCAACACCAATCGTATCCCAAAAGATCCAGCCGCTTCTTTACGGTCTTGAGCAGGCAGGCATCGGTCAGTTTATGGACAGCGAAGGCAAGATGAATATCATTTCCGCGATAATCTCCGACACCGGCTCCGGCTTTGAAGACCTGAATGCCGTTATCAGCATGGGTACCATGGAGGGCTCTGTTCTTGTGAACGGCGGCGGTATTGAAAGAGACCTTGACAAAGCGCTTTGGCAGAGCATTTGCGGTCACCCTAAGTTTGCTCAGGGCGCCGGCTTCATCACCGTTGGCACCGACAGCGACGCTGTCGTGCTCTACACAGACGGAAACGGCTTCTACGCGCATGACGGCACCGCGTTTAATCCCCAGGGAAGCATGGCGCACTACGAAATGTATCAAAAGCTTGTGGCGGCAGACTACTTCACGCTCTCTCAGGGCGGATTGTCCGTTACCTTTGGCAGGATCGAGAAGTAATCCCGACAAAAAATATTTTTGATCAAACCGCGAAAAGCGCGAGGGCATCCGCCCTCGCGCTTTTTATCTGTTTGAATGCCGTTTTGGTAGTTTTTTCAATATATTTCGTCAATTTTCAAAATAAGACTTGATTTTTTCTGTAAAAAGTGTAAAATATATTTGTTAAGATAAAAAATAAGGAGAATAAAAATGGCACTCGTAACAACAAAGGAAATGTTCAAGAAGGCTTATGAGGGCGGTTACGCCATCGGTGCCTTCAACATCAACAATATGGAGATCATCCAAGCCATCACCGAAGCGGCTGCGGAAGAGCAATCTCCCGTGATCCTCCAGGTTTCCGCAGGCGCGAGAAAGTATGCAAAGCATGCTTACCTCATGGCTCTTGCCCATGCTGCGGTTGAGGACAGCGGTATCGATCTTGCGCTTCACCTTGACCATGGCGCAGATTTTGAAGTATGTAAGTCCTGCATCGACGGCGGCTTCACCTCCGTTATGATCGACGGCTCACATCACTCCTTCGAGGACAACATCGCTTTAACCAAGAAGGTCGTTGAGTACGCGCACGCGCACGGCGTCGTCGTAGAGGGTGAGCTTGGCGTTCTTGCGGGCGTTGAGGACGAGGTTTCGGCAGAGTGCTCCACCTACACCAAGCCCGAAGAGGTAGAAGAGTTCGTTGCAAGAACCGGTGTTGACTCTCTCGCCATTTCTATCGGTACTTCTCACGGTGCATATAAGTTTACCGCAAAGCAGTGCACGAGAAACGAGCACGGCGTTCTCGTTCCCCCGCCGCTTAGATTCGACATTCTCGAAGAGGTCGGCAAGCGTCTTCCCGGCTTCCCCATCGTTCTTCACGGCGCGTCCAGCGTAGCGCACGAGTGCGTATCCGAGATCAACGCTCTCGGCGGCAAGCTTCCCGATGCCGTCGGTATTCCCGAGGAGCAGTTAAGACGCGCAGCCAAGATGGCGGTCTGCAAGATCAACATTGACTCCGACATCCGTCTCGCCCTGACCGCAGGCATTCGCCGCGTGCTTTCCGAGAAGCCCGAGGCATTCGACCCCAGAGAATACCTCAAGGTCGCGCGCGCCGAGGTCAAAAAGATGGTCAGCCACAAGATCGTCAACGTTCTCGGCTCCAAGGGCACGCTTTAATTTAAAAAAGAAAAGAGCAGTTCTTTCCAAGAACTGCTCTTTCTTTACGGAGATATTTTTAAAAAACGCCGATGGATTTTAGGATATAAGAAGCAAGAAATATGCTGACAGCGGAAAAGAGGGTGCTCCATACAACAAGTTGTCCCGCTAAGGAAACGTCTCCGCCCATTTCCTGTGCCATGGGAACGCTGGAAACCGCGACGGGCGTGCAGAACACCGCAACGAAGGTGGCGAAGTGCGCGCCTTCAAAGCCGCCGAGAAGATACGCGGCACTGATTCCCAAAAAGGGAACGACGAGGGTTCGGGCGGCAACGCCGAAGATAATATGCTTCTTCAATTCGGGAATAGCTGACAGCTCGAACTGCGCGCCAAGGACCAGCAAAGCAAGCGGTGTTGCGACCGAAGAAAGGCTGCCAAGGGTCTTATAGACGGGCTCAATATCGGAGAGCCTGAAGAAAACGCCCCATTTTACAAACAGAGCGCGAACACCGAGCACTGCAAAGCCGAGGGCAATGCTCTGTATCAGCGGATTTTTCAAGATCCCCATAAGGATCCTTTTAACGCTCGGCTTGTTTTCTTGCGAAAAAACGCAAAGCGCCACCACGGCAAGCACATTAAAAACGGGAATTAAAAACGCGGAAAGCACCGTCGCGGCGACAGCCCCCGCATCACCGAACAGCGACGTAGCGAGAGGGATGCCGACAAGCGCGTAATTGGCGCGGAATACCGCCTGCAAAAGCACGCCCCTTTTCGCGTTTTCCTTGGTGAAGAATACGACCGCAACGAAGGCGACGGCAAAGAGTGCCACAGTTGCCCAAACGGCGTACCACACAAAAGAAAAATCCACATCCGCCAGGCTCTCGATCTTGTAAATATTAAGAAAAAGCATAGCGGGAAGAAATAACCGAAAAACAAGCTTATTTAATTTTTTTGCGACACCCGTATCAAGCATGCCTGTTTTTTTAAGAATATATCCTATCGCCACCAATATCACGATGGACGCGGTGGCGTTTATCGCGAATAAAAAGTCAGTCATTTTTCTCTCCTTCCTATAAGAGCCCTTACTATTATAGCACGTTCTCTCTCTTTTTTCAACACCGTGACAAAATATAATCGGCGGCAGGGACAGTTTTGAATTGCGGGAGCAGTATGAAAATACGGGAAATGTAAAAATAAAGAAAAATTAATACGAATTTGTTGACAAACAAAAAAATTATGGTAAAATAAGCACAAATCTTGTTTCCGCCCAAAAGGCATCGTTTACGGTTTGTAAAAGCCTCGGCTTTTATAAATAAAAGCACAGTCCGCGGTGTACTGCCCAACGGACAAAAAACAAGGAGGAACATTAAAATGTTCAAAAAAGCGTTATCCCTTATCCTCGTAGCGACAATGCTTTTCTCGCTTGCGATGCTCTTCGCATCCTGCAACGACGTTGCTGTCGCCGACATGACCGATGCTCCTTTGGCAGAGGTCTCGCTCACCAAGGATTTTGAAGTCCCCGCTGATTTCAAGATCGGTATCATTTGCCTGCACGACGAGGCTTCCACCTACGACCTCAACTTCATCAACGGCGTTGAGAAGATCAAGACTGTGCTCGGTCTTACCGATGCGCAGGTCATCTACAAGAAGAACATCGACGAGTCCGCGGCTTGCACTGAGGCTGCCGATGACCTTGTGGACCAAGGCTGCAAAATCGTATTTGCAAACTCCTTCGGCCACGAGTCCTTCCTTCTTGAATCCGCAAAGAAGCATCCCGAGGTTCAGTTCTGCCACGCCACCGGTACCACGGCTCACACCGAGGATGTTGCTAACTTCCATAACGCGTTTGCTTCTATCTACGAAGGTAGATTCCTTGCAGGCGTTGCCGCAGGTCTCAAGCTCAACGAGATGATCGAGGACAAGGAGATCACCGCTGAGGAGGCTAAGATCGGCTACGTCGGTGCTTACACCTACGCAGAGGTTATTTCGGGCTACACCTCCTTCTATCTTGGCGCAAAGTCCGTTTGCCCCTCCGTTACGATGGACGTTCAGTTCACCGGCGAGTGGTATGACGAGATCAAGGAGAAGGAAGCCGCTACCGCGCTTATCAATGCCGGCTGTGTTCTTATTTCTCAGCACGCAGACTCGATGGGTGCTCCCTCCGTTTGTGAAGAAAGAGGTGTTCCCAACGTTTCTTATAACGGTTCTACCGAGGAAGCTTGCCCCGGCACCTTCATCGTATCCTCCAGAATCGACTGGGCACCCTACTACCTGTATATCATTAAGCAGGTTTGCAACGGCGCAGAAATCGCAGATGACTGGTGCGGCGGCATTGAGGAAGGCTCTGTCGTTCTTACCGGTGTAAACAAGACTGCTGCTGCCGACGGTACCTTTGAGAAGATCCAAGAGGTTGCCGCTAAGCTGAAGTCCGGCGAGATCAAGGTATTTGACACCGATACCTTCACCGTTGGCGGTAACAAGATTGCCGACGACCACAAGGCTGACGTTGACACCGATGAAGCCTTCACGCCCGACACCGACGTTGTTGACGGTGGCGAGTTCCAAGAATCCATCTACAGAAGCGCTCCTTACTTCGATATCAGAATCGACGGTATCACGCTTCTGAACGAGAAGTTCTGATTTATTAAGCACGAGAGCAAGCGGGGCACCGCCCCGCTTGTTCTTCCAAGCTACAAGAGTCAATCAAGCGGCCTGAGTCTTCCCTCAAGTCGCTTGATTGGGTTTTGTAGAAGATTTTCTTTTTCACGGAGGAACTTTCATGGCTAAAAAGATTGCCCTTGAAATGAAGGGTGTAACAAAAACCTTTGGAAGTGTTGTCGCGAACAGCAATGTGGACCTCACCGTATACAGAGGGGAGATCCTCGCCGTGTTGGGTGAGAACGGTTGCGGCAAGACCACGCTTATGAATATGATCGCCGGCATTTATTACCCCGACGCGGGCAATATCTTCATCGACGGGCAAGAGGTAAACATCACGTCCCCCGCCGATGCCTTTGCGCACGGAATCGGTATGATACATCAGCATTTCAAGCTGGTCGATCTTTTTACCGCCGCCGAAAACATCATCCTCGGCAATTCCTCCGATGAACGGTACAGCATTACCAAGGTCATAGAAGAAGTAAAGCGGATTGCCGACAAATACGGCTTCCGCATTGACCCTAAAAAGAAGATATATGATATGTCCGTATCCGAAAAGCAGACCGTTGAGATCATCAAGGTGCTGTATAGAGGTGCAGACATTCTGATCCTCGACGAGCCCTCAGCCGTTCTGACACCGCAAGAGACCGACCGCCTTTTTGAGGTGCTTCGGAAGATGCGCGAGGACGGAAAATCGATCATCATAATCACCCACAAGCTTCATGAGGTGCTCTCGATCTCTGACCGCGTTACCATACTGCGCAAGGGAGAACATATCGGCACGGTAAATACCGCCGAAACGAACGCCGAAGCACTCACCGAAATGATGGTGGGCAGAAAGGTTCGCTTAAACATTGACCGTCCGCTGCCCCAAAACGTTCGGGACAGGCTGGTGGTAAAAAACCTGTCCATGACAGACGCTGAAGGCATCAAGGTCTTGGATAATGTATCCTTTACCGCCCGTTCGGGAGAAATTTTGGGCATTGCGGGTATCGCCGGCTCGGGACAACGCGAGCTCCTTGAAGCAGTTGCGGGATTAAAGCAGCCGGAAGTGGGAGAGATCATCTTCAACCGTCCTAAAAAGAATCTGCCCGTCTCCTTCTACCACAAAACGCTCAAGGAGGTCGTCGCGCTTGCCGCCGAGGGCAAATTCCATTACGAGGACGGTACACCTGTTGATTTTACAGATATGTCCCGCGCGCAAATCCGTGCGTTGGTCAACGGCGGCAAGGTTCTCTTCAACGAGGACGATGTGATGGATCTGCGTGACAAAACGCCGCTTCAGATCCGCGAGGTCGGTGTCAGGCTCTCCTTTGTTCCCGAGGACCGCCTTGGCATGGGTCTTGTCGGCAATATGGATATCGTCGACAACATGATGCTTCGAAGCTACCGCAAGAGCAACACCGCGTTCGTTGACAGAAAGCGTCCAAGTGCCCTTGCCGACAAGGTAGTCCGCGAGCTGGAGGTGGTAACCCCCAGCACCCACACCTCGGTAAGGCGGCTTTCGGGCGGCAACGTGCAAAAGGTGCTCGTCGGGCGCGAAATTGCCGCAGCGCCTTCGGTACTCATGGCGGCATATCCCGTCAGAGGTCTTGATATCAACTCCTCCTACACCATATACAACCTTCTCACCGAGCAAAAGAAAAACGGTGTTGCGGTCGTTTTCGTAGGAGAAGATCTTGATGTTCTTCTTGAACTGTGCGACAGAATTATGGTCATATGCGCCGGAAAAATCACCGGCATCGTAGACGGCAGGACCGTTACCAAGGAAGAGGTCGGTCTTTTGATGACGAAAACCGATATATCTGACGAAAAGGAGGTGTTATAAGTGAAGGCAAATACAAAGAAATTTGAGCTTCCCTTCCACGTGATAAAAAGAAGTGAGATACCTCTTTGGAAATCCCTATTGTTCCGCGTTATCGCGGTGGTCGCCGCTATCCTTCTCTGCTCCGTGCTTTCGATCTTTATGATTGAGGCGAACCCCTTCAAGTTCATCGGCACGCTGTTTGTCGGCGCCTTCGGCACCCCCGCAAGAATCTGGGCATTTTCCAAGGATGCGGCACTTCTCCTTTGTATTGCTCTGGCAATAACGCCCGCATTTAAAATGCGCTTTTGGAACATCGGTGCCGAGGGACAAACCTTGATCGGTGCGCTCGCGGCAGTCGCCGTTATCATTTACTGCAAGGCACTCCCCGAATGGCTGCTTCTCGTCCTTATGTTTGTCGCGGCTATATTAGCGGGCGCAATTTGGGGCGGTCTTCCCGCACTTTTCAAGGCTCTTTGGGGGACCAACGAAACACTTTTCACCCTTATGATGAACTATGTGGCGTCGGGACTTGTTGCCTACTTTCTACTTCTTTGGACGCCCAGCGGATCAAGCGTGCTCGGCAGACTGAACCGAGGGCACCTGCCCGTGCTCGGTCACGAAAATCTCCTTCTCATTGTTCTTGTTCTGCTCTTGACCGTCGGCATCTACGTTTACCAAAAATACACCAAGCAAGGCTATGAAATAGCAGTTGTCGGGGAATCCGAAAACACCGCCAAATATATCGGCATCAACGTAAAGTCAGTCATTATCCGCACAATGCTCATTTCGGGTGCGATCTGCGGATTCGCGGGCTTCCTCATCGTAGGCGCGCTCGACCACTCGGTCGCCGTCACCTCTGTCGGCGGCATGGGCTTCACCGCAATCATGGTATCCTGGCTCGCTAAATTCAATCCCCTGATTATGATGGGCACGAGTGCCTTTATCACGTTTCTCGACCGAGGAGCTGCACAGGTTACCACGACCTTCAACATTGACTCATCCTTTCCCGACATGGTGATAGGAATCATGCTTTTCTTCGTTATCGGCTGCGAATTCTTCATCGGCTATCAGCTCAAGCGAAGATCCCACGACGAGACGAAGGACGTCCCCAAGCCCGCCATTACGGCAAAAGTTGAAAGCAAAGGAGAAAACGAACAATGATGTTTCTTGATTATTTTCTGACATCTGTTGCCCTCGGTATGACCTTTCTCCTCGGCTGTACGGGCGAGATCCTCACCGAAAAGGTGGGACATTTAAATCTCGGAATCCCCGGTATTATGTGTATCGGCGGCGCATCCGGCTGTCTTGCTTTAAAGTTTTGCCACGGCTTGCCCGGCTTTTTGGCTGTCATCATTGCGATCCTAGCCGCCATTCTCGGCGGTGCTATCATGGGCGCCATATACAGCTTTCTTACCGTTACCCTTAAGGCAAACCAAAACGTTACCGGTCTTGCGATGACCACCTTCGGTGTCGGCGTAACGAAGTATATTATGAACGGTATGGCTATCAACGCCTACAAGAACTACCTTTACGCCCTCAAGTATTTCCGCGCTCCCTTTTCATCGGCAGCCACCGGTCTTAAATACTGGGGAATCATGATGTATCTTGCAATAGCCATCGCCATCGGTGCCGCTTATGTGCTTTCGCGCACGAGAGTCGGCTTGCACCTGCGTGCCGTGGGTGAAAATCCAGCTACGGCAGATGCCGTTGGTATCAACGTCACCGCTTACAAATACGGTGCGACCTGTATTGGCAGTGCTATCGCGGCGCTCGGCGGTCTTTATTATATCATGGACTTCATGGGCTCCGTTGAAGCGTATAAGACGATTGAGGCTCTCGGCTGGCTTTCGGTCGCTCTGGTAATATTCACGCTTTGGAGACCGCACATCAGCATTTTCGGCTCGATCATTTTCGGCATGCTGTACCTTGCGGGAACGAGAATACCTACCCTTCTCGGCATTAATCTCGGCATGAGCGCGACACCGCTTCTCCAAATGCTCCCTTATCTTGTAACGATAATCGTTCTTATCGTTGTTAGCGTAAAAAACAAAAAAGAAAATCAACCTCCCGCATCGTTGGGGCTTTCCTACTTTAGAGAGGAAAGATAAGAGGTAAAAAGCCAAGAGCTCTCACTCTTGGCTTTTTGTTTTGTTTTTGCTTTATTCCGCCTGTTCGCGGAATACCACGGTTTTCGTCGCGGCATCCATAGAATCAACGATCGCAAGCGATTCAAGACGGTATCCGAGATTTCTTATGCTTCTGCCGCCATATTGGAATCCCTTCTCGATTACAATGCCGATGCCCTCAACGCTGGCGCCTGCCGCCTCTGAAATCGAGATCAATCCCTGTAGCGCACAGCCATTCGCCAAAAAGTCATCAATGATAAGCACCTTGTCCTCGGCGGATAAAAATTTCTTTGATACGATAATCTGATTTTTATTTTTGTGTGTAAACGATTCCACCTCGGTGGTGTACATATCTCCGTCAATATTAATGCTTTTTGCCTTTTTTGCGAACACCATGGGGACGTTAAAGCAACGCGCAACAGCGTAGGCAATTGCGATGCCCGATGCTTCAATGGTCAAAACCTTCGTAATGTTCAAATTGGCAAAGCGTCTGTAAAATTCTTTTCCAATCTCATCAAGAAGCGCCACATCCATTTGGTGATTGAGGAAGCTGTCCACCTTCAGCACGTTTCCCTCTTTCACAACGCCGTCCTTCAAAATCCGTTCTTCTAAGAAGTTCATAATTTCTACCTCAATCGTTCCATAGTATGGGTCTGCTTATAAATAAATCCTCGCCATCTCAATATTATCACAAGCACCTTGATTTGTCAATACTTTTTCCGCTTTGTTCAAGGCTTTACCCAAGATAAAAAGCAGTTTTTCACTTTTTTTCGACCTCGCGAAAGACAAAATAAGGGCGGCAGGTTTTCTGCCGCCCTTGCCCTTATTAAGGACGAAGCCCCATACCGCCCTCGAGGGTAAGGGTCTCACCATTGAGGTAATTAAAATCGGGGTGTGCCAACTGAACACACACTCTGCCGATCTCAAGCTCCGCGTCGCCGAAATGACCCGCGGGAGGCATTTTAACGTTTGCCTTAAAGGCTTCGGGATACGCCTTCTCAAAGTTTTCAAGCTGTGCCGTCCAAGCAAGGGGGCAGATCACGTTGGTGTTGATGCCGTCCTTTGCCCACTCGGTCGCCGCGACGCGCGAAAGTCCGCGAATGCCTTCCTTTGCCGCCGCGTAGGAGCACTGACCGTAGTTGCCGAAAAGCCCCGCGCCCGACGCAAAGTTGATGACCGTTCCCTTGGTTTCTTTGAGATAAGGGTAGCACGCCTTCATATAGTAGAAGGTGGCGTAAAGTCCCGAATACATAGCAAGGTCGAACTGCTCGGTGGTGTGATTTTCGATGGTCACGCCCGAGGCGGACGCCTGCGCGTTATTGATGAGCACGTCTATTCTGCCAAACGCCTCTACCGTCTTAGCGACCACCATATTTGCGGTTGCCTCGTTGTCACTCCCCGCGCTGATGTCGGCGGCGATGGCAAGAACTTTTATGCCGTAAAGTCTTTCGAGCTCTTCCTTTGCTTTTTCAAGCTTCGCCACGTTTCTGCCCGTAATGACGAGATTCGCGCCCTCCTTCGCGTATGCGGTGGCGATGCCGTAGCCAATTGAGCCGCATCTACCGTCCGAAAGCGCGGCAAAGCCCGCGCCCGTAATGATCGCTGTTTTTCCTGTTAGATGTCCCATATTTGTTATTTCCTTAATGTTTTATTTTTGAAATCTCCGATGTCTGAGGATGTCCGTTTCTTTACCGCTCACGGTCAATAATACCCTCTTTATTCTACAATTATTTTTCCCTTTTGTCAATATTAGAAGCTCTTGCTTTTTCCATTTGACAAAAAAGCTCCGACAGGAAGCCGCGTTTTCGAGTGCTTGCTGTCGGAGCCGTTTTTATGGATAGAGGATTTACCCGCGTTTGTTACAGCCCAAGATCTTGCGAACGAGAAGATTCGCAGTGCCGTCCTCCACAGCCTTGTAAGAAACGTGTTCTATCTTCACGCCCGGGCGAGGGTTTTCCCAAACGTATGCAAAGAAGTTAACAGGCTTACCGCTAAAATCCTTGCCTACGGGCGCGGGATCCACAAGCCACGTACAAATGTATCCGTTGTGACGGTAATACTTTTGGGGCAAAGGATTGCCATAGGTACAGTCGTAGCAAAGGATATTGCTCGCGTAGCAAACGGGAATAGACACCGTCTCACCGTCCTCATAGGTTACGGTGTATTCGCCGCATTTTACAAAAGGTCGGCGCAAAATGCGCGGACGGTTGATATCTGTCGCATGCTCAAAAACGAGGCGGTCGAATTTTTCGCCAACAGCAATCGTTTCGTCGGTGAAGACGAAGGTATCGGGGGCGACATAACGAACCGGAGGGGGAAGCTTTTTCTTGCTTTCGGGGAGTGCAAGCTCCGTCTTTTCGTACCCCTCTATGCAATACAAGCCGCGCAGATGATCGCGCATTTCGGGTTGAATTTTGGTTGCGAGAATATACGAATAGGTGGCTCTGTTCCTTTCATCGTATTTGGAAGGATTCCAAAGCATTTCCGAAAGGAACATAGCATCCCAGATCTTCCCGTTTTCGGCAAGGGTGAATTCATCCAGCTTGCGCCAGGTGGAGATCTGTCCGCCGATGACGTTCTCCTTCATGATACGGGAAGTGTAACGCGCGAAGTGAGAAGAATACAGATTGCCGATCAGCATCTTATATCCGTAGGGCAAAAGCTCGTCCTCGATGTCCTGATCAAAATTGAAATACCAGATGAAATCGAGCATCAGGATATCCTTCGGGAAATCCGCACGGCGATCTGACGTAAGATACCTCGTGGTGGGTGCAGGATGAAGCATATCCGCCCACATCGCGGTATGAAGTCCGTGATTATCCTTAATATAGTTGTAGAGCCGCGTTACGTGTTCAAGCAAAATATCGGAGGGGTTTTTACCCTTGCATCTCTTACATACACCGATCTTATAAATTTCATCGTGACCGATATGGACGTATCGATCGGGCTTGAAGACCTCGATGACTTCATCAAGAATGTCGAAAATGATGTTGTAGCTCTCTTCAAGCGAAGGGCAATAGCAATGCGGATATACCGCCGCAGGGGGCATATCGGCAAGACGGACGTCCTCAACGACGACCTCATCCTCCGAAATTTCCGCAATCTCGGGATGAGAATACGTGATGTACTGCACGTGTCCAAGGCTCTGCACCTCGGGGACGATCTCAAAGCCGAGCTCCCTTGCAAAAGAAATGTAGGTTTTTACCTGTTCCTGTGTCAAGACTGTGCCGTCTGCGATCATGCCGATGTGCGGGAACAAGGGCATCTCGCCCGCCGCGACCTTGGCACAAACGTCAACGTAGCCCTCATTGATCTCGGGATGCTTTTTATATTCCATGCCGCCCGACACCTGAATAAACAAAAGGTTGTAGCGAAGCGGAAGCAAAACGTAGCGGAAAAAGCGGCGCGCAAATTCAAAATTTTCAAGCGTGGGCAGACCGCAATGGAAACCGCGAAGCTCCTTTTCCGGCTTATCGTCGCAGGTGAATTCGAGAACACCCGCCCGCGTTGCCACCTGAACAAAGGTATCTGCGGCGTAGAGCATGGAAATCCTTTTTCCGCCCGAGAGAACGACGTTCCCCTCTCTTACCGTTACGGTATAGCGTTCGTCCTTAAAATCCTCTTTTTTGATTACAACGCACTCGCCGTCCGCTTGAAAGAAATCCTTTCCAAAGCGTTCTTCGAGCCGTTCTTCGAGAAATTTTGCGACAAAAAGCTCGTCTTCGTCATCACTCGCAGGGCAAATTTTGCCAATCTGCAAGCATTTCTCTCCGTATTCGATGTTTTTCGGTGTCGGCCAAACCATCGGCTTGCCATCGTTTTGCGCACCCAGTACGTCAAGCATCGCAAGCCCGACAGCTTCCAAATAGGGATAAATGCGGAGAGTGAGGCTATCACCGACCGTCTCGACGGGAATGCTGACTTCTCCGTCAAAACTCTTGCCCGTTTCCGCCGCATAGCACCCGCAAATTTCTCCGTTAACCAACACTTCAAGGCGCGTCACGTGTCCTCTTTCAATTTTGGTACACAAGACGCCAATATAACTGCTCTTTCCAAAATCAATATTCACGTCAAAGGGCACGTTGAAAACGCGATCCCAGTTCCACACGGTAACGCCATCCTCGACAGCACTCGGCGGAAAGTCCAAATTGCTGTTCGCACAGCAATACGACACTCTTTTTTGCTCAAGCAAACCAATATACATAGTAGCCCTCCCATAAAAAATCTAACAGATCTATTATAGCATTATTTTATACGTTATTCAAGCCTTTTCACTAAAAAAGTCCTAAAGTCCTATTGCGCCAAGATCGCAAAACGTTTTTATAGCGTGTCTTTACCAAAAAACATGAACAAAGCCGTGTCACATAATTCCGCGTTCCTTGGAATATACTACTTTAAAAAATATGGAGAAAATTTTATGAAGTCTTCGGTCGGAATTTGGCAATTTTGGGGCTTTGCCGTAACCTCGCTTTTGGGAACTTTACTGCATTATTTATACGATTGGACGAAAAAATCCGTTTGGGTCGCACCTTTTTCGGGGGTAAACGAATCCACGTGGGAGCATATGAAGCTACTCTTTTGGCCTCTCTTTCTTTTTGCCGTCATAGAGTATTTTTTCTTTCGCAAGGAGAAGAGCTTTTGGTGTATAAAGCTTCGCGGCATTCTTCTCGGTCTTGCCTTGATCCCCGTCATTTTCTACACCTATAACGGCGTGATCGGAAAATCGCCCGATTGGATCAATATCGCGATTTTCTTTCTTTCCGCCGCCGTCGCCTATGTCTATGAAACACGGCTTTTTAAGAAAGAAAATTTGCGATGTAAAAGACCGAAGCTCGCTTTTTTTGCGCTTTGCGTCATTGGCGCGTTGTTCGTCATTTTCACCTTTTGGACGCCAAGCCTTGGGATCTTTCTCGACCCACTAACCGGGCGCTATGGAATATGATAAAGAGGCTCCGCTTTGGGCTGAGCCTCTCCTGTTCGCAGAATTAATGCTCTTGATGATGATGGAAAAGTCCTGCTTTTTTCTTAGCCAGGTGTTCTTCGCGGGCACTCTTTCTGCCCTCTGCCTTGATATCGCCCGCTTTGGTGAGAGCGACCTTCGTGAGAAAGGGACCGACGATCTCATAAATAAGCACGGCAAAAAGGGTGATATTACGAACGATGGCGCCGTCGGGACCAAGCTCGATGGCTTTGATCGCCATGCCGAGGGCAACCCCCGCCTGCGGCAAAAGGGTAATGCCGAGATATTTAACGATATTACTGTCGCATTTCGTCATTCTTGCGCTGATGCCCGCGCCGAAATATTTACCAAGGGAACGAGAGAGGATGTAAACCGCGCCCACGATCACGACAGCAACATCGACAAACACGGAAAGCTCAAGCTCCGCGCCACTGATAACGAAGAATAGAATGAGAATGGGAGTAGTCCATCTGTCGGCGCGTTCCATCAGCTCCTCGGAGACCTCGCAGATGTTGCAGAAGACGGTGCCAAGCATCATGCAGGCAAGGAGAGAGGAAAAGCCGATATGTATGGGACCAAGATCGAAACGGAAGCAAGAGATGGCGACAGTCATCATCACGAAGGTAACGGAGACCGCCATTCTCTTGGAGCGTGAGTGAAAATACTTTTCGCAAAGCGTAAACAAAAGCCCCATGACAAAGCCGAGCACCAAGGAAAGCACGACCTCAAGAAGCGGCTCAAGCACTACGGAAAGGAGGTCGATCGCGCCTGCGTTGATGGATTTTGCCACACCGAAGGAGATCGCAAAGATCACAAGACCCACGGCGTCATCCAACGCCACGACAGGAAGCAGAATATCCGTAACGGGTCCCTTTGCCTTATACTGCTTCACGACCATCAGGGTGGCGGCGGGTGCCGTCGCCGTTGCGACTGCCGCAAGAACGATGGCGGCAGAGATAGAAAGCTTATCGGGCATCAAAAAATGAAGTCCTACCAAAACCACGTCTACGATGACCGTGGTAAACACTGCTTGGAAAATACCGATCACCGTCGCCTGCTTGCCGATCTTTTTGAGCTGAGACCAGCGGAACTCGTTTCCGATTGCAAAGGCGATAAAGCCGAGCGCAAGGTCGGAGATCAGTCCAAAGCCCTCGATCTGCTCCGCCGTGATACCGATGCCGGGGATACCGAAGGAACCGAGCGCGAAAGGACCGATGAGGACACCGGCGATAAGATATGCAGTAACAGCGGGAAGCTGTACCAGCTTAGCAAGTCGGGATAAGAGCAATCCGGCGAGCAACGCTACGGAAAGACTGAGAAAAACACTTGCCGCGTGAGTCATAAAAGCACCTTCTTTTAAAAATAATCAATGTATTATAGCATATTATTTCTTGAAATTCAATACCATTTGTAATTTTTTATCATAAAACGAACGGCGGTGACTTTCACCGCCGTTCGTTCACCAAACAAAGGGAACGATTCTGTATTTTACACGCTTTTTGTATTCCGTGTAACCGTCAAGCCCCGCTTCCAGCACCTTTTCCTCGTTGCCGATCCGCACGGCGATCACGGCAACGTACGGAAGGAAGCAAAGGAGCGACCAAAACGAACCGAGTACGATGGGAATAGAGAGAAAAAGCCAAACGGTAACGGCGTACATCGGATGTCGAACAATGCCGTAAAGCCCCGTGTCGACGACCTTTTGCCCCTCTTGCACTTCAACAGTTCTCGAAAGATAGGCGTTTTCGCGCATCACCTCGGCATAAAGGGCATAGGAGACGAGAAGGATGACGGAAGCGATAACGACAAGCCAAAGAGGCACGTGTGACCAACCGAAGCGGAAGTCAAATCCCGCAACGAGGAAGCCGGCAAAGAACAAAAGCCCCGAAACGGCAACGACCCACCTTTGCGTTTCCTCCTTTTCCTTGGCGTTTAGGCGCTTTGCAAGCAAGGCGGGGCTCTTTACGAGCATCACAATGCCAAGGACGAGCATTGGGAAAAATAAAAGTCCGATAAAAAGCCACGCGTTTACAAACCAAAGGCTTCCCGCAGGCAAAAACAACAGCAAGCCCACGAGCAAAACGCCGAGCAAAAACTTCACGAGTGCCGAAATTACAAGCTTCACTTTATCCTCGCCTTTCGTTTCGTGTACGCAAAACCATGCGGATCGCAAAAAGCTGGAGACGCTTCGGCAAAAGGTTAAGAAGCAAAAGAAGCGGATTGCGATTGACCGCATATGCGAACTTTGGTTTACGTTTTTTAGTATTTTGAGTGTTTTCGCCGCAATTTTTTCGGGAGGCACGCATCTCGCCTCCACGCGGTTTACAATATTGCGAAAGCGTTTTGCGTTACAGGTGTAGAGCGCCGTCTTCTCGCAAAAGCGGTCAAGCGCGTCGGTGGAGACGTCCAGCATCTTCGTCTTTACAGCCCCTGCGCGGAGCACGGAAACAGGGATATCCAAGAGCTGAAGCTCCATGCGAAGCGAATAGGCGTATTTGTCAAGCGCCCCCTTGGTCACGGCGTAAAGTCCCGTAAAGGGGAGCGGGTCAAGGGGAGCAAGCTCACTCGTGGTAATGAGAATACGGCTTCCCTCGGAAAGCATTGGCAAAAACGCGCGGTTGATCAAAAAAGCACCGTAAAAATTGACGTCAAGGATGCGGCGAAATTGCTCTGCTTCCATTTCGACGAGCGAATCCAACATGTATATCCCCGCAAAATGGAGGATGGCGAAGAGCGAATCGGTATATCCTTTGACAGCTTCAAGCGCCCGAGCAACGCCTTCCTCGGTCGTGATGTCCGCTTCCACAGGAAGGACACCTGCCGCTCCCTCGCCGACGGTTTTGTCAAAGGCGAGCACCCGATATCCGTTTTTGGCAAGTGCCGCCGTCACAGCACGCCCCATACCTCCGTAAGCACCCGTTACGAGCACGTATTTTTCTTGTGTCTGCATAGAAATTCCTTAAAAGCTTTCGTAAAGCACCGTTTCTTCCATCGGACGGAACTCGTAATGATAATGCTTCGGCTGTGCGTCCTCCGCGGGATATCCCATTACCAGAAGGACACCGAGCTCAATATGCGCGGGAATGGAGAACGCCTCGCGCATCTTAACGGGATCAAAGTGCATCACCATACAAGAGCCGACGCCGATGTTGTGCGCGGCGAGCATCAAGTGGGTAGCAACGATGGTAGCGTCCACGGAGGACGACAGCGCACCGTCGTACGGGCGGCGCCAGCTTTCCTCCGTGTTATGGCAAACGAGCATTGCCGTAGGCGCGCCGAAGCGGCAACGGGTGCAGGTACTCAGCTTTTCCATGGACTCTTCGGTGTTCAAAACGAGAATTCTCTGGGGCTGAAAATTGCAGCCCGTGGGTGCGAGGTGCCCCGCCGCAAGAATGCGTGCGATGACATCTTCCGAAAGGGGCTCGGGGCGAAAGCTTCTGACCGAGTAGCGCTCGGCGATCAGTTTTTCAAATTCCATGTTTTTTCTCTATTTTTAAAGCTCTTCGAGGGGTAAAAGGAAGGGAGACGCAAGGTATCTCTCCTTGTTATAAAGGTTATGCGTGGGAGCGTGGTCGTAGCCGAGGGAAAGGTGGGTCGCCCCATCGGGAATATCCGCACGGACGACTCCGTCCGACACCCGAAGCGCGGCTTCCGTTTTGGTTCCGTCCGCAAGGATAAAATACGCGTCACGCGAGGGCGCGGAATTCCCCGCTTCATCAAGGAAGGCAAGCCCCTCCGCGTGTTCAAAGGTGAGAGAAAGCACGTCTCCCTCTCGGCGGGCGGACACAAAAAGCGGACCCGTATATTCAAGATCATAGCCGTAAAGGGTGGTCAAGATCGCACGCGTCAGCTTTTCGGCAACGGGGTATTTGTTGGTGGGATGAATCTCGCCCACATCGGCAACCTCGGTGATGGAGGCGGTGTAGACCCCCTTCTCGCACAGAGGAGCGCGGGAGAGTGCCTCACGCACGGGAGGCCAAAAGCCGAGAGGCTCGAGCGCCCAGCCCGCCTTGACGCTGTCAAAGGGAGCAAGCTCGACGAGATAGAAGGGCATATCGCGGTTAGGGTTATTCCCTCTCCATTCGGCAATCAGCTCGTGAAGAAGCGCACCGTAATGCTCGCCCTCGCCAAAGCCCGTGTTGCTCTCGCCCTGATACCAAAGCGCGGCGGTGAAGGTATAGGTGGCGACGTTCAGATACTTATTGTAATAGAGCCAATGATGCAAATTGAAGATGCGTCCCTTGTCGGGCACGTCGCGCTCGGGGAAGGGATATCCGCTTCTCTTCACTGCCTCGGGCGAGAGCCACGACTCTATGCGTGAGCCGCCCTGGTTGCAAGAAACGACCCCAACCGTAACGCCAAGCTCCTTTGAGAGCATTTCCGCAACGAAGTAGCCGATGGCGGAAAACTCCATTTCCTTTTCCCCATCTGCCGTATACCATACGTCGGACATCGGCTTATCGATATTTCCAAGCTCGGCGTCGATGGCGTGCTTTTCGGTAAAAAATCGCATTTTTTCGGTCGGTCGAAGCGGAAAGGGATGCTCGACCTCCCCAAGCGTCATCGCCATATTCGACTGTCCGCCCGCAAGAAGCACGATGCCGATGGAAATATGGTTTGCTTCGTAGGTCTCCTCTCCCGCCGTAACGGTGAGCGTTGCCTCCTCCGCGTAATGATCGACGGCGTCAAGCAGAACGGAAAACGCGCCGTCCTGCGGAACAAAATGTGCCGTGCGGCATTCTCCGTTTGCTAGCGTGAGCGTCACATCACCCTCCGCGCTGCTGCTTCCGAAAACGGAGATGGGAAGCCCCTTGGGAAAAACCGCGTTGTCACCGAAGAGTGGGGAAATAGAAAGATGCGTCATTATGCTGATTCCTCCTAACAAAATCTGAATTTTAAAGATAACTTCTACGCTTATTTTACTTCAAAAAAAGGATTTTGTCAAGCATATCCCCCAAAATACAGCGGTGCGGAAGCACAGCTTCTCGCTTTTGCATACCTTGATAAAAAAAGGAGAAGCAGATGAGGTTATCAAAGCTGTTTGAAGAATGCCTGCGCGAAGGGTATACCCACGTAGAGAATGGTGGAGATTTTCGGCTTTTTCGCCGTGAGGGGGAGCTTTACATCTTTTTCGCACATTCGGACGGTGTTCTTGATTGGAAAAACAATCTTGATTTTCCCGCCAAGGCAAGTGTACGCGAAGAAGCACCGCATCTTTTTGTGCACCGCGGTTTTTTGCGGGTATGGATGGGCGTAGAGAAACACGTCGCGCCTGCCATTCAAGACACACGTACGAAGAGCATTACGGTGGTAGGCTATTCTCACGGTGCGGCACTTGCCGTTTTGTGCTACGATTACGCCCTTCGCGCGCGCCCTGCCTTGCAAGACAAAATTACAGGCTATGGCTTTGGCTGTCCGCGCGTTTTATGGGGGATAAAAACAGCCGCCGTGCGAGAGCGCTTCAAGCGATTTACCGTCATCCGCAATATAGACGATATCGTGACGCACGTCCCTCCCGCCGCGCTCGGCTATTATCACGTGGGGAAAATGCTTGAGATGGGGAAAAAGGGGAAATACTCCCCAGTCGACGCCCACCGTGCCGAGAATATGCTTGCCGAGCTTAAAAGCCTTGAAGCGTCCATATAAACGTTTTACGAAAAGGAGAGAACGGGATCCCATTCTCTCCTTGATTTTTAAATTACGCCTTTTCGCCAACCAACTCGTCAAGCGATTTGCGCTTTTTGGGACGAAGGACGTCGTCTTTGGCGGCATAGCCGAGGGTAATCACGAGACGCACGGGGTGAGAAAGTCCGCAAAGGGCGCGAAGCTTTCCGTCATCGAGCCAGCCGAGGATACAAGTGCCGAGTCCCTGCGCCGTCGCCTCTGCCGTCAGGTATGCGGCAACAATACCGATGTCGATCGAACGGTAATCGTTTCCCTTGACCTTTGCCCCCAATGCCGCGCTTGCGACGTAGGGCGCTTCGGAGATGACGATGAGAATGGGAGCGTCCGCCGCAAAGCGGTTCATGCCCATGCCCATCACACATTTTGCCGCCGCCTTGGCGCTTTCACCCGTACACACCGTTAAGTGATACGGCTGTCCGTTACAGGCGGAGGGCGCAAGACGCGCCGCCTCTAATATCGCGTCGAGCTTCTCTTTTTCGACTGCCCTTTCGGGATCGTATTTGCGGCAGGACTGCCTTTCGTTTGCGATTTCTGTAAAATTCATGAGATCCTCCGTATCAGTATTTTTTTAGGATTGCGATAAATGCGCGCCATAGAAAAGGCGGTAAGATTATAGAGGTCTCCCTTCTCCATAGAGGAAAGCGTCTCTTTTTGGGGAAGGGGATCGCCGGGGTACACACGGCACGAAAACACCTCTTGCGAAATATCATAAAGCTTCACGCTTTTTCCTCCTAATTGTTTTCACTTACAGTATAGCAGAACAAAAAAAGAAATGCAAGAGCAACACATTGACACGCAACAAAAAACAGGATATAATAAAGGCACAGGTATAACTCGGTCCGATGCGGGACACAGTATAAAAAGAAATGATAAGGAGAGCCTCATGAAGATCGCATTTTTCGATACAAAAAAATACGACATGCCCGCCTTTGACGAATACGCGGAAATCAGCGGCGTCACCATAAAATATTTTGAGACACGCCTAAATCAAGACACGGTGGAGCTGGCGCAAGGCTTTGACGCCGTTTGCGTTTTCGTCAACGACACGGTAAACGCCGCCGTCATCGACCGTCTTGCGGCGCTTGGCGTTCGGGCGATCGCGCTCCGCTGCGCGGGCTTTAACAACGTAGACGTGAAGCACGCCGAGGGAAAGATCGCCGTTTTGCGCGTGCCTGCTTATTCCCCCTACGCCGTTGCGGAGCATACGATGGCGTTGCTCCTCAGCTCTATCCGCCGCATACACAAGGCGTATATCCGTTCCCGCGACTTCAATTTCAGTCTCGCGGGGTTAACAGGCTTCGATCTGCACGGAAAAACGGTAGGCGTTATCGGCACGGGGCGTATCGGCAAGGTGTTTGCCCGCATCTGCGAGGGCTTCGGCATGCACGTACTCGCTTACGATAAATATCCCGACCGCGCGCTTGCCGACAGCGGTGCCGTGCGATACGTTTCCCTCGACGAAATCTTTGCCGAGAGTGAGATCATCTCCTTACACTGTCCTTTAACCGAGGACACTTATCACATCATCGACGAAAAGGCGCTGGCAAAGTGCCGTACGGGCGTCGTGCTTTTGAACACCTCTCGCGGTGCTTTGGTGGATGCCGAGGCGTTACTCTCCGCCATCAAGGCGCGCAGAGTGGGGGCGGCTTGCCTCGACGTATACGAGGAGGAGGGAGACCTCTTCTTTGAGGACAATTCGGGACACATTCTCGAAGACGATATCCTTGCCCGCCTCATCTCCATGCCCAACGTTATCGTGACCTCGCACCAAGCCTTCTTGACCGCGGAGGCGCTGGAAAACATCGCCGAAACGACGATAGGAAATCTCGTCTCCCTCTTTGATACGGGAAAATGCGAAAACGAGGTGCATCACACCCTATAAAGAAAGCTCCCACGCGAAATCGCGTGGGAGCTTTTTGCAAACAACGGTTTACATTTTGTCGGCAAGTGTTTTTTGCTTTTTCCATTTTCCGCGCAGGAAATAGAGAGCGCTGGGAATGGCGAAGCCGTAGGCGGCGAGGCCGTAGCCAAGCACAAAGCCGTAAAAGCCCCAACCGAAAACGATACCGAAGAGAACGCTGAAGCAAATACGGAGCACGACGCCGTCAAGAAGCGAAAGCAAAAGACCGAACTTTGCGTTACCGATGCCTTGAATAAACGCGCCGCTGCCGCGCATGATGGCAAGTGCCGGGAACATCCAAAGGATAGCGGCGACAAAGGTGTCCGCCATACCGTGTACCAAAACGTCATCCGAGAAAAGACGGAAGAGCCCTTCTCCAAAGAAAAGATATACCGCAAATATGATAACGGTAAAGACGACGGAGTAAAACCACGTCCACCACACCACGCGCTGCGCGCGGCCGCTTTCCTTCGCCGCGATGTTCTGACTGATCATGGGCATGGCGGCGTATTGCAAGCCTTGCGAAATTTTATTAAAGATATCGTCAATACGCACACCGACGCCAAAGGCGGCAGATTCCACGAGACCGACGCTGTTAATGAGAGCGTTCACGAAAAGCATGGAAATGTTGATACAGCCCGATTGGATTGCCATAGGCGTACCCAGGCTGAAGATCATGCCGACGTAATGACGGTCCGGACGAAAGCTTCTTGGCTTGAAATCAAAGCCAAACGCGACACGACGGCGATAGAGGTAAAAGAGCGAGAACAAGAAGGAGACCGCTTGCCCGATAATGGTAGCGCATGCGGCACCCGCGACACCGAAGCCGAGAACACCCGTAAAAAGAATGTCAAGCACAAGGTTAACGAAGGTCGCTATCCCGATAAAAAGGAAGGGGCTTTTGGAGTCTCCCATGCCGCGCAAAACGGCAGAGACCATGTTATAGCCTGCGGTAAAGATCAGACCCGCACCGCAGATAATGAGATAATCCATCGCGTCGGCGTGCGCTTCTTGCGGTATATTGATCCACGAAAGAATGAGACGCGAGAGTGCGAGAATACCCACCGACAAAACCGCGCCGATGGCTAAAATCAGGGTAAAAAGCGTTCCGATAATGCTATTTTGCTCCCGCTTTTTTCCCGCTCCCATGGCTTGGGACACAAGCACCTGTCCCGCATTGGAGAAGCCGAGCGAAAGCATGGTAGCAAAATTTAAGATCTGGCTGCTTTGAGACACTGCGGAAAGCCCTGCCGTACCCACGTATTTGCCGACGATGATCATGTCGACGGTGGAATAAAGCACCTGCAAGGCGTTGGACGCCATGAAGGGGAGGGTAAAAAGAAGAAGCTGCTTTGGGATATTCCCCGCCGTAAAATTTTTTGAATGTGCCATTTTATTTCCTTTATCAGAGTGTTGTCGCGCAAACAATTATACCGCTTTTTATACCGTTTGTCAAGAAGATTGGAAAAGAAAAGGTGCGCGAGGACAAAAGTCACTCGCGCACTTCGCATTATTTGATTTCGGTAGGAAAATCCTCGTCCCAAGGATATTTCATGTCAATAACCTCGCCGCCGCGCTTGATGGACTCCTCCGCGTAAATACCGGGAAGGGTCATTTCAAGTCCTGCCTTGAGGTCGATAGGTGCGGGCGCGCCCGCAAGAAGAGCCTTGAAGAAGTGGTCAAGCAGAGCGTAGTCCATGCCACCGTGTCCTGCCTTCTTAGCCTTTTCGTCGTTGGCGTATTCGGGGGGCATAAACTCACCGCTGATCTCTTGCAGCTCCGGATCGGAAGCTTTCATAGAGTTGTAGCGGATAACGGGCTTCTCAAAACGCTCGATGCGCTCCATATAACCCTCCGTACCGAAGACGCGGTAATTGTGGTGACCGATCTTGGCACGGCATCTGCCGTTACGCATCAAGCGCACGACCACGCCCGATGCGGTCTGGAACTGCGCGCACTGCATATCGTCCTTGGTGCTTTCGGACGACTGCTTACCCGTACCGAAGGCAGAAACCTTGCGGAGGGGCTCGTCAAGAATGGCAAGCAAGGGACCAAGCGAGTGGGTGCAATAACGAATGGGGCAAAGCAGACGTCTCCAATCGCCATTCTCTGTCAAATGGACGGATTCGGTAGATTTCGGCATACTCCAATGGATATACTCCGCCTCCATGCAACAGGGCTTACCGAGAAGTCCGTCACGATGGAAGTCACGGAGAAGCACGGCAAACTTCTGCTCGTTGGGGTTCGCACCCGTACCGATGATGGCATCGGACGCCTGTGCCGCCTCCCAAAGCTCCTTTGCTTCGGCGAGAGAGGCAACGTTGGGGATATCCGAAAAGACGTTGATATTCTTCTTTAAAGCCTTGCAGCAGAATTCCGCGTGGATATCCGCGCCCGTTTCCACGATAACGAGGTCAAGATTTGCCTCTTCAAGCATCTTGTCGTAGTCCTCGTAGAAAACCATATCAGGGAACATTTCGGCAAGGGGCTTGTCGGAGAGCCACTGCGTCTCGTAAAAGTTGCGAGGAAGGATGTCGCAAGCGGCGGCGGGAATGACGCAGTCAAAGTTTGCCGACATCTTCAGCATTTCTCTTCCTCTGTGTCCAAGACCGACCACACCAAGACGAATTTGTTTCATGTTTCTGTCTTCTGTTATATTGAATGCTTTTTATTTGGGATCGTATTTTTTCATGTATGCCAAAGGCGTTTCTCCCTTGATCCTCTTGAAAACCTTGGAAAAATAAAGCGCGTCGTAGTAGCCGCAGAGCTCCGCGATCTCACGCACACTGCGCATGCCGCCCTCCATGCATTTTTCAGCGTACTCTATGCGCATCTCAGTGAGATACACGTTAAAGTTGACACCCGTATTCTTTTTAAAAAGGTAGGAGAGATATTTTTCGGTGTAGGAAAAAATATCGGCGATCTTGCGAAGCGAAAGATCGGCGTTCGTGAAATGATTTTTCATGTAAGCCAACATGCTCTCAAAGACCGTCTTGGATTTGTCGAGCATATCCCCGCTGTCACGGTCCACGTGCAAAAAGGACAGGGTATAAAGAAGAACACTCTCGGTCAAAAGATCGGCGTTCCTCGTTGAGATCCTGCGAATGCAATTTTGCCAAAATTCAATCAGCCACTCAAAGCCATAGAAGACGAGTCCTCCCATCTCGGGACCGCATGGCTCCACCAAACGAAAGGCACGTTCTCCCGTAAAAGCAAGATATTTGGGTTTTTTTCATTATAAAAAAGGTTTTTTTACATAATCAAATCATTTTTCAAATGCAAAAAAACTTCATCCGCAATTTCGGAAATACAAAGCTCCTCCTCTTTTTCCACCGAACGAAGACGGGTGCGCTTCGGCAGTCCCCAAACGTCAAAAAAGCGGGGGCCGAACCATTCGTTTTTCTTCGTTTCCTCGAAAACGCCTGCTAAGAGAGAGAGCACAGCGCGGCGAGGGCGCATGAAGATGACGCGCATGGGATATTTGATAAGAGCATAGACGAGCTTTGGGTAATGCGCGGTAATATTCGTCGCGGTAATGCCGGGATGCGTTACGGCAAGCGTCACCGCCGTTTCCTTCTCAAAAAGTGCGTAGAGGGAAAACATTAAGTAACGCTTTGCGTTTCCGTAGACGCGCGACGCCGCTGTGCGTGTATGAAAATCAATATCGTTTTCATCAATTTTCGAATACCGATGCGCGATACTACCCACCGCCATCACGTGTCCGCCGCGCAGCCGCATCGCGGGCAAAAGAGAACGGATAATATAATACGGGGAAACAAAATTGATTTGATATACGTTGTCATAGCCCGTCGAGCAGATCTTCCTCGGAATGCTGTACGCGCCCGCGTTATGGATAAAGATATCGGGCGGTGCTTCAATAAGCTGTTCCGTTGCGCTCTTTACGCTTTCCCATTCAGAAAGATCGAGAGTAATACAGGTAATGCTTGCTGTAGGAACGAGTGAAAGAAGCATCTCACGGTTTTGCTCGGAACGCGCGCGATTGCGGTCAAGCAGGATCAGTGACGCGCCCAAGCACACAAGATGCTTAGAAAGAACAAGCCCCAGCCCGCCCGTGCTGCCCGTAAGTGCCACCGTCTTGCCGTCAAGTCTTTTTGTGTTTTTTGCAAGCCACGTTTTAATAGTCATTCTTCTGCCTCGCTCAAAACGCTTGTCAGCGTGTCGCACAAACGCTCTATTTTGTCGGAAAAGCCACCCTCGTTATCCAACACGAATCGTTTGGGGTGCCCCGACCATGCAAAAAGAAGACGATCATCGACAAGACGTGCTTCCTCGGGCGTTTCGGTTCGCGCCGTATTATTGGCGGTGCTGTAAAATTCTTCCGCCCCCTTAGCCGCCGTCACAAGATGAAACACGGCATCGTAGCGGCTGATATAGTCATCAAGAGTATCTCCGCGCGCGGCAAGACAAGTAAAAAACTCTTCTTCCGTCATATAGGCACGGTTGTCGAGAAGCCCCCTGTCGCAGACAATCAAAAGCTTATCGGTATCCATTCCCCGAGCGGCGGCAAGGAAGATCTCCTCCTTTTGCATCTGCAAGGCGATCTGAAAGCTCTGATAGGCGGCGTTCGTCTTACAGGTCCAAGGCGCGACACCTCCGCTTATCAACTCGGTTGCCGTTTCTCCGACAGTCAGAACACGGTATCCGAGCGCTTCCGCCGTCTCCTTGATATACGAGAGGGCGGTGGATTTTCCGCCGCACGGTCCTCCCGTGACTGCAATTTTTTTAATTTTCATACTGCCTCCCATGATCATTCTTGACTGTCAACCTCTTGCCAAAAGTGTGTGAGCAAGGCGGTGAGAGAGGGACGGTCACCCACGTATTTGAGTCCGCGCCATGTAGGGGGAAACACACGTCGGCAAGCTTCATCGCGCAATCGGTCATCAATGAGCACCGCGATGCCTCTGTCGTCCTCACGGCGAATAACACGTCCTGCCGCTTGCAGAATACGGTTAAGCCCGGGATAGAGATAGGCGTATTCCTTGCCCTCACCGTAAAGGTCTCCGTAATACGAGGATATCAGCTCTCTTTCCGCACTGATACCGGGAAGCCCCACACCGATAACGACGGTGCCGATGAGCCGCCCGCCCACAAGGTCGACACCCTCGGAAAAGATTCCGCCGCTGACACAAAAGCCAACGAAGTAGCCCTTGCCGTCCTCGGCAAAATTGGCGAGGAACGCCTCTCTCTCGGCCGTGGTCATGCTCCGCTTTTGGACTGCCATGGGGGTTTTCGGGGTTAGCGCGTGAAACGCCTCTGCCACCGCCTCCATATAATCGTAGGAGGGACAAAAGACCATATAATTGCCGCGGCGCGGCTTCATCGCGGTCACGATGACACGCGCGATCTCGGGGAGCGTGTCCTCTCTTGCTGAGGCGCGCACCGAAATTTTATCCATAATACCAACACAAAGCGCGCCGTTTTCAAAGGGTGAGGGTACCTCGATCTTCACGCTTTTGCGGTTGCCCGCGATCAAGGAGCGATAATAATCAATAGGGGACAAGGTCGCCGAAAAAAAGACGGCACCCTTGCCGAGAGAAAGCCTCTCCCCAATGCGCTCGGACGGGTCAATGCAAAAAAAACGCAAAAGACGCGCGTCGTCCTGTCTTTGGGCATAGGTGAGAAAACGGCTGTCGTAGGCTTCAAGCCTTTCAAGAAAGCCGCAAAGAGACAAAATAACACTTCTCTTTTCTTTGGCGTGCGGAACAAGCGGGGATATTCTTTGCTTTTCAAGAGCAACCCTTCCCTCGCGAAGAAGCTCTGCGTAAGCAGAGGGAAAATTGGCGGCGCGGGCAAAGCCGTAAAGGTGTCCGTCCTCCCTCTCGCGAAGGTCATCCCGCAGAAGATGGTCGACCGTTTTGACAAATCCGCGGCAAAGACGGGTAAGCACGGTTTTTCTCTCCGCATCATCCTCAAAGACCGATATTGCCCCCTCGAAAAACGCCGTATCCAGTGTGCCCGAATAGGTCTCTCTGGCACGGTCAGGCAGGTTGTGCGCCTCGTCCACGAGGAAGAAGCTTTCTCTGTCCGTGGGGAAAAGCCCTGTGGGAGAGGCATTCGGGTCAAAAAGGTAGTTGTAGTCGCCGATCACAAGATCGGCGTACTTGCCGTAAGCGACGGCAAGGCGATACGGGCAGGTCCCATGCTTGACGGCGGTGAAGGAAAGCTCACGCTCCCCCACCACGGGAAGTCTTTTTTCGACAAGCTCCGAGAGCGCCGCCGTAAGATTTTTTGAAGCAGAAGCACGGCGGTGGCAGCTTCCGCATTCGCCACGCGCTTCTCTTTCGGCGCACATGCGTTCCTTAGCGACCAGGTGCAAGGCACGCAGCTTCATGCCCTTTGCCGTCAAAAGCGAAACCGCTTCGCAGGCGGCGCGCGCCGAGGTGTTCTTTGGCGTGAGGTAAAAAAGCTTTCTTATATGTCCCTGCCCCATAGCACGAAGCGCGGGGAAAAGTGCCGCCATGGTCTTTCCCGTTCCCGTGGGTGCCATCGCAAACAGCATCTCTCCCTGCTTGGCAGCGGTATAGACAGCACTCATCATATCCTTTTGCCCTTCCCTCACATCGGGATAGGGGAAGGCGACGGAAAGGAAGGAGGGTAAGCGCTCGGTAACGCGCTCCATCTCGTAGGAGGCGTCTTGCACGAGAGATGTAAGAAGGCGGGCAAAGAATTTTTCTAACGAAAGGGTGTCGGGTGCTTCACACAGTTGAGTGACAGTTCCCTTTTCGTCCTCAAGGTAAAAGCAGAAGGAGACTTTGCCCCTATCCGAAAAAGCATAGCAAAGCACAAAGCCAAGGGCGCGCAAAAGGCGTGTCTCCTCCTTTTTTCCTTCGGCGTCACGGGCAGAAAGACGGAAACGGCGGGAAAGCACCGTACCGCCGTCCGCATCACGCAAGTGTGCGCGGGCGGTAACCTCCGCGGAAAAGGCGGGAATAGCAAAGGCTGCCGTCGTCATTGTGTTTTCCCCGTCAAGGGGGAGTGCGGGCAGTGCTTCGGGAAAGCCGAAGGGCGCGTCGTGTCCGAGGCGGGCGGAGGCAAGGCTTACCAGCTCCTCCGCCGTAAGACGGAGGATTTTTTCTTTTGCATCAAACTTCATGAAAAAATTCTCCTTATTTTTTTGAAAAAGGGCTTGCTTTTTTGGAAAAGATGTGTTATAATGGCTAGGCGACGAAACGGAGGCATAGCTCAGTCGGTTAGAGCACTTGCTTCACATGCAAGGGGTCATAGGTTCGAGTCCTATTGTCTCCACCATCGTTTCCGCGTCATATATTTGGAGGCATAGCTCAGTTGGTTAGAGTACTTGCTTGACATGCAAGGGGTCACTGGTTCGAGTCCAGTTGTCTCCACCAAGACCTACACAAACGTGTAGGTTTTTTCTTTGGAAAGGGGGAGCTTATGAATAAACAAAGAGTGTTCGGCACGGCGCTGCTCGTCGTGACCGCCTTCATCTGGGGGCTTGGCTTCCCGATGCAATCCATGGCACTTGCCCACGTCGGGGCGGCAACGCTGACCTGTGTAAGAAACGTGATCGCGGGCTTTTTCTTGCTTGCCCTCATTCCCATCTTTGACAAACTGAACAAAGAAAGCCAAAGACATCTTTTCATACGCAAGGAAAAGGGCTTTGCCCTCGGCTTTACCAAAAGGGAGCTTTTGGGCGGCGTGCTTTGCGGACTTTTGCTCGGCACGGCGACCACCCTCCAACAGTTGGGGCTTGCCACCGAGGAGACCGATTCGGGCAAGGCGGCATTCATCACCGCGCTCTACATGGTCATCGTACCCTTGCTTGGTATGCTTCGCAAAAGATTTCCCTCCCGCCGTGTCTTTTTCAGCGTAGGGCTTGCTGTGCTCGGCTCATATTTTTTAACTGCCAATATCGTCTTCACAGGCAAGGGGCTTGGGGGCTTTTTCTCGTCCCTTTTGCACAGCGGCTTTCATTTCGCCTACGGTGACCTGATGGTCTTCCTTTGTGCCTTTGTTTTCGCGTTGCACGTATTCGTTATCGATCTGTTTTCCACCGAAACGGACGGCGTGCGTATGTCCTGCGTGCAGTTTTTCACCGCCTCGCTCATCACCCTTCCCGTAATGCTCCTTGCCGAGGACGTAAGCCTTTCGGGAATCCTTTGTGCCGCACTCCCCATTCTGTATTTGGGCATTTTTTCGAGTGGCGTTGCTTATACGGGGCAGATCGTCGGACAAAAATACGTAGAAGTAACGGTGGCGACCCTTGTTTTGTCCTTGGAATCGGTGTTCGGCGCACTCGGCGGTGCCGTTCTCTTAAACGAAACCAAAACACCCCTCCAGCTTTTCGGGTGTCTCGTGGTGCTCGGTGCCGTCGTGCTCGCGCAGTTGCCTACCAAAAATAAAAAATAAATTTCCCCGCGCGCTGTCAGTCCGACAGCGCGTTTTTTTCTAAAATGGCGCGCAAGGCTTCAAATTCCTTCGGCAAGGGGGAAGAGAATGAGACCCTCTCGCCGCTTGACGGATGAATAAAGGAGATGCGCTCGGCGTGCAGTGCCTGTCCCGAAAGCAACGCGGCATGCTTTTTTTCAAAGGGTGTCTTGCCGCCGCCGTAAACAGTGTCTCCCAAAAGCGGATGCCCGAGGCTTGCCATATGTACGCGGATCTGATGTGTCCTGCCCGTTTCCAGACGAAGAGAAAGCTCACTGACGCTTCCGTATCTTGCAAGCACGGTATAGTGCGTCACCGCTTCCTTTGCCGTGTGGGCACCGTCACGAATGACCGCCATTTTTTTGCGATCCACGGGGTGTCTTCCGATGGGAGCGTCTACCGTTCCCGTATCGGTCTTAAAGCCGCCCTGCACAAGAGCGCGGTACTCTCTGTAAAGGCTGTGATCCTCGAGCTGAGCGGCAAGCGCTCTGTGAGAGGCATCGGTCTTTGCCACGACGAGCAGCCCGCTCGTGTCCTTATCGATGCGGTGCACGATCCCCGGACGCGCAACACCGCCGATGCCGGACAGCGAGTCGCCGCAATGATAAAGCAGGGCGTTAACGAGTGTACCGTCCTCATTCCCCGCGGCGGGATGCACGACCATGCCCTTGGGCTTGTTGATGACGAGCAGATCGGCATCCTCGTAGATAATATCTAACGGAATATTTTGTGCCGCAACCTCATACGGCTGCACCTCGGGACGTGTTACTCCTACAACAGCACCCGAAGGAAGCGGCGTTTTCTTGCCCGTTTGTGTTCGTCCGTCAACCGTAGCGCAGCCGTCCTCGATAAGCCTTACCGCAGCACTGCGGGAAAGATCGGTATGTGCGGCGAGAAAGGCATCAAGCCGACACCCCTCCTCCGTCACGTCAACGATGTATTCCTCCATAGAAGCTCCCTTTCTGCAAAAAAAGAGGAAACGTCAAGCTTCCTCCCTTTGCGCGTTAAGTCTCTTTTTTCTCGGAAAAAGGGGCAAAAGCAAATGCAAGGCAAGAAGCACCGCCCCAACCGTCACAAAGCTGTCCGCCACGTTGAAGACAGCGAAATTGATAAGCCTTACGTCAATAAAATCCACAACGTAGCCGAGTGCCAAGCGGTCAATCATGTTTCCGATACCGCCCGATACGATAAGAGAAAGAGCGACACCGCCGAGCGCATTAAGCGGCGGATAGGTGCCATCCTCCCGTTTTTCGGACATGTAGGAAACACCGCGGAACAAATAGGCACCGAGCGCCAAAATAGCTACGGTAGAGAAAACAAGGAACACCCAACGGTGGTTTTTCAGCATACCGAAGGCGGCGCCCGTGTTTTCGACGTAAGTCAAGTGTAAAACACCCTCCCAAAGCGGCAGGGTGGCACGTATGGAAAGAAATTTTACAGCAAGCGCCTTTGAAAGCTGATCAAGCACGATGCCCAAAAGCAAAATCGCGCCGTACAGTATCCGAAGACGGTTGCTTTTCGATAATTTTTGCATAGTTTCCTCGTAAAATTACGGCAAGGGCAGTGCGGGGAGCATGCTTGATATCACGCCCAGCAAAAGAAACGCCACAAAAAACGAAAGATCGATCGGTAGGCGCGCAAGGGCGGGTATCCGTGACAAAAGCATCCGCACGGGCAAAACGATAGGGGAGGTGATGGCTGTGAGTACCACCATGATCATGCGATCCTCGGGCATAAACCACGAAAGGATAGCTTCAAGAAACATGGCAATGTATAAAAGATTTAAAACGATCGCTACCGATGCCGCAAGAACATAAAGCAATATTTGCACGTTAGTTGTCACCCACGGGCGTAGGAACGTGCGATTCGCTCACGTCCACGTTGCTGGGCGTGATAATGTAGGTGTTCTCTGTCACACGGCGCACCTGACCGCCGATGGAAAAGGCGACGCCCGAAAGAAAGTCGAGGATCCTTCTTCTGACCTCCTTGTTGGCGTCGTTGAGGTCAAGCACCACGGTGCAGTGGTTGAGCAGATGCTCCGCTACGCCGACAACATCCTCATATTTCTCGGAGTGGACGACCTTAAGTTCAAGACTTCCGCCGCCAATGCCCATACCGGTAGGTGCGGGGTCAAGGGGAAACTCCTCGGCTTCCTGCTCGGTGACCTCCTCTAAGGTCTCGGTTTCGAGCCCTGCATCATAAAAATCGTCCTCTTCTCCGAAGTGTCCGTTTTTCTTACCAAAAAAGTTCATACCGTTTATCCTTTCACAAATTTTTATAGTGCCTCTCTGCTGTGGGCAGAGAAATGTCCTTATTTCCGAAAGAGCGCCCGTCCGACACGAATGACCGTCGCGCCCTCTTCAAGTGCCGTTTCAAAGCTCTCGCTCATTCCCATGGAAAGCACAGGCTCACCCGAAAGCATACCGCTCTCACAAAGGCGGCGGAAGATCGCCGCCGTTTCGCGAAAGAAGGGGCGATACGCCTCCTTGTCCGTGCAAACGGGAGCCATCGTCATCACACCGGAAAGAACGACGTGCGGATAATTCTTTTTCACCTCTTCGGCAAATGCCTCCGCCATCTCGGGCAATATGCCTCCCTTTGCCTCTTCCCTTCCGCTGTTGATCTCGATCAAAACACGCGTATAGATTTCTCTTTTCGCCGATTGCTTTTCAATTTCGGCGGCAAGGCGAAGCGAGTCCAGCGAATGGATGAGCGCGCATTTTCCCGCAATATACTTTACCTTATTGGTCTGCAAGGAGCCTATCAGGTGCATTTCGGGCCGCTCACCGTCCGAAAACATCTCATATCTTTCAAGAAAAAGCGACGTTCGGTTTTCCGCGATAGCGGCTTGTCCGAAGTCTTCAACGATTGCGCGCACCTCTTCCGAGGCGGCGCTTTTTGTCACGGCGAGAAGACGCGGTGCGGGGATACCAAGCTGTAAAGCACGCGCTTCGCAGGTCTCACGGATACGCATTAAGTTATCCTTGATGTATGCGTACGGATGCATGGCGTGCCCCCCTCTTCTCTTTGGCTTTTCTATATATTGTATTATATCACATCCGTTTGTCGCATTTCAAGTGTTTTTGGAAAAAGGAAGAAAAAACTTTTCTTTTTTTTGATTTCCCCGAAAAAATAAAAAGATTTCCCCCGCTACCTGTTGCAAAACAGAACGTAATATGATAAAATATAAAAAGAAAACGTAAAGGGGGCATCAAAAGGTGCAAGAGAAGGATCTACCCGCCGCCATGGCTCTTTCCTATTTGGGAGACGCCGTGTACTCTCTTTACGTCCGAGGGCGGCTCGTCGCCATGGGCATCTCCCATTCGGGTGAGCTCAATCGGCTTTCCTTAGGCTTCGTCACGGCACCCAAGCAAGCAGAGCTTGCGAAAAAGCTTCTCCCTCTTTTGACAGAGGAGGAGACGGGTGTTTACCGACGTGCCTTCAACCACAAGGGGTTATCGCACCCCGCCCACGCGACCTACGGCGAATATCGCGCCGCGACAGGCTTTGAGGCTGTGCTGGGCGCTTTGCATTACACAGGCGACACGGCGCGCCTTGCCTACCTCTTGGACACCATCCACGAAAATGAATTTATAACAAAGGAAGAACTCCCGACATGATACAAAAGATCAAAGGCACCATGGATATTTTACCCGACAAGACGCCGCTTTTCCGTCATATTGAAGGAATTATGCGCGAGGAAGCCGAAAAGTACGGCTTTGGCGAGATCCGCCTGCCCACCTTTGAGCTGACCGAGCTTTTTGTGCGCGGCGTTGGCGACACCACCGACGTCGTACAAAAGGAAATGTACACCTTCCTTGACGGCGAGGACAGCATCACCCTTCGTCCCGAAGGAACGGCGGGCGTTGCGCGCGCCTTAATTGAGAACGGCAAATACGGCGATACCATGCCGCAAAAATATTATTATATCATGAGCTGCTTCCGCCACGAAAAGCCGCAGGCGGGAAGAACGCGCGAGTTTTTCCAGTTCGGCACGGAAATGTTCGGTGCCGATACCCCTGCCGCCGACGCGACAGTCATCGCGCTTGCGTATGCGGTCTTAAAGAGACTTGGCCTTTCGAACATTCGCCTGCATCTCAATTCCATCGGCTGTAAAGAATGCCGTCCCGCGTTTAGAGGGGCACTGACCGAGCATTTTTCGTCGCACACGGACGAGCTTTGCGACACCTGCCGTGAGCGTCTCGGAAAGAACCCCTTGCGCCTTCTTGACTGCAAGAGCCCCATCTGCTCCGCGATTGCCAAGGAAGCTCCCCGCACCGTCGACCATCTTTGCGAGGCGTGCGCGACGCACTTTGATCAGCTTTGCAAGATCCTCGATGCCATGGAGATTCCCTACGTCGTCGACCCTGCCATCGTGCGCGGTCTTGACTACTATACCCGCACCGTCTTTGAGTTTGTCGCCGAGGGCATTGCCGCACAGAGCACCGTTTGCGGTGGCGGCAGATACGACGGACTTGTAGAATCGCTCGGCGGTCCTGCTCTTTCGGGCATCGGCTTCGGCATGGGTATCACCCGCGTCATTATGGCGATGGAAAAGGAAGGGCTTGCGAATATCACCGCTCCCACGCCCCGTCTTTATATCGCAACGCTTGGCGAAAAGGCAGTTCCCACCGCCGTCTCATTGGCGGAAAGACTGCGCCGCAACGGCTTCTTCGTTGAGTGTGACCTCGTAGGCAGAAGCTTAAAGGCACAGATGAAATACGCCAACAAGCTGGGGGCTGATTACACCCTCATTCTCGGTGACAGCGAGATCAAAAGCGGCAAGGCCTTCCTGCGCGATATGAAGAACAGCGAGCAAACAGAGATCGAGCTTGCCACCTTCACATTAAACTAAACATTTATCAAGTCCCCAAGAGAGAATACGACAGGCGTCGTCCTGCGCCTATTCTCTCTTTTTCAAAAGCTACAGCAAGTACAAAGAAAGGATAGTACCACATGACCGAGTCGCGAAACAGAGACGCATTTCTCCCCGTCACCCCGGACGATGTGAAGGCACGCGGATGGGACGACGTGGATTTTGTATACGTGACAGGAGATGCTTACGTCGATCACCCCTCCTTTGGTGTCTCCATCATCTCCCGCGTCCTCGAAAATGAGGGCTACCGCGTCGCCATTCTATCACAGCCCGACTTCCGCTCTGCTGATGCCTTCCGCGTTTTCGGGCGTCCCCGCCTTGGATTTCTCGTGACGTCGGGTAACATCGACTCCATGGTGGCGCACTATACAGTTTCGAAGAAAAAGCGCACCTACGACTACTATTCTCCCGGCGGAAAAATGGGGCTGCGCCCCGACCGCGCGGTCATCGTTTATTCCAATCGTATTCGTGAAGCGTACGGTGACGTGCCCATTATTCTCGGCGGTCTTGAAGCGTCTCTTCGCCGCTTCGCGCACTATGACTATTGGGATGACCGTGTCCGTCGCTCCATCCTCGTCGACAGCCGTGCCGATATTTTGACCTACGGCATGGGAGAAAACATTTTGAAGCGTATCGCTTCCCTTCTCGACCGCGGTATTCCCGTACGCAAGATCCGCGACGTACGCGGCTGTGTATATCTCGCTAAGCGCGGCGAGAAGATTCATTTCCCTTACGTGGAAACCAACGATTACGATGTGTTAAAGTCCGACAAGCGTGCCTATGCGCACGCCTTTTCGACAGAATACCGCAACGCGGACGCCATTTCCGGCAAGGCAGTGGTAGAATATTACGGCGAGAAGATGCTGGTACAAAATCCGCCCATGCCTGCCCTTTCGCGCGAGGAGCTTGATGCCGTATACGCTCTTCCCTACGCGCGCACCTATCACCCCGACTATGAAATGTCGGGGGGAGTACCCGCCATCGCCGAAGTAAAATTTTCCATCGCGCACAACCGCGGCTGCTTCGGTGCCTGTAATTTCTGCGCCATTGCCTTCCACCAAGGGCGCACCGTGACCTCTCGAAGTCGCGAAAGCGTCATAGAAGAAGCAAAAAAGATTACTGCCCTTCCCGATTTTAAGGGATATATTCACGACGTCGGCGGTCCTACCGCAAATTTCCGCGAAGCAGCATGCGATAAGCAAAAAACGGACGGTGTGTGCCCCGCACGCAAATGTCTCGCTCCCACCCCTTGTAAAAATTTGAAGGTAGATCACAGCGAGTACGCCGCTATGCTTCGCGATATCGAAGCCCTCCCGAAGATCAAAAAGGTCTTTGTTCGCTCCGGCATCCGCTTTGATTACCTGCTGCTCGATAAAGACCCCACCTTTTTCCGTCAGCTCGTGTCACATCACGTCAGCGGACAGCTTAAGGTCGCGCCCGAGCACTGCTCGGGTGGGGTGCTTTCCGCCATGGGCAAGCCCGATATTTCGGTTTACGAGCGGTTTCGCAAGGAGTATTTTCGTCTTTCCGAGGAAGCGGGACTTGAGCAGTACCTTGTTCCCTATTTGATGTCGAGCCACCCCGGCTCAACCATGGAGGACGCTATCAAGCTTGCTCTTTGGCTCAAAAAATGGGGCTACGCGCCCGAGCAGGTGCAGGATTTCTACCCTACACCCGGTACGGTATCAACAACCATCTATTACACGGGCATCCATCCCTTGACGGGCAAGGAGGTATACGTCGCGCGCGACTACAAGGAAAAGCAGATGCAGCGCGCGCTTTTACAGTACGCACGCCCTGAAAATGCCCATCTCGTCCGTGAGGCGCTCCGCTACGCGGGAAGAGAGGATCTGATAGGAAACACGCCCGATTGCCTTGTCCGTCCCACGCGTGTCAGCCATTCAAGCCCCGCAAAAAAGGCAGATGACCGCACAAAAGGTACGAAGGCTCGGACGCAAGCCGCAAAAGAAAAAAAACAGGCGGAAAGGCGTTCCCCACACCACGGTAAGGCTGCCGCCGCTACCGACCGAAAGAAGGGTACGGCATTCGGTGGACAGCACAAGCCCAAAGGGAAAAAAGGTAAATTTATTTAACAATTTCTCGCCTCGTTTTTTTCCATTTTAGAGTATTTTTCTTGCGAAAATAGCAGTTTTTTTGCAGTTTCCTTCACCCATTTTTCTTCCATTAAAAGGAAAATTTGTGCAAATTGCACATTTTTCGTTTTTTTTGAGTTTCCCACAAAAAGCAGGGGATAGTGTGGAAAACGCTGTGGGCAACTTTTTCGTTTTTCCATGTTTTCGGGGCTTTTTCACCCCTCGAAACACGAACTTTTCCACATTTTCCACATTTTCGGTGTGGAAAACAGGTTTTCCACAAAAAGATGAAATTCTACATCTTTCCCTCTTGACAAGGAATTTTGCCATTTTTTCACAGATTTTTTTGTTCCAAAAACGGCAAAATCACCTTTTTCGAAAAAACCGCCGCATTTTGCAAAATCCCCCATATAAAAAGGAGCAGATATGGAACAACGTCATAGCCGCACAGCGGTCCTGCTCGGCGCTGATGCGCCCGAAAAATTAAAGAAAAAGCACGTTGCCGTTTTGGGTCTTGGCGGCGTTGGCTCATACCTTGTTGAGGCACTTGCGCGCGCAGGCGTGGGACGACTGACACTTATTGATAAGGACGTCTATACCGAGAGCAATCTTAACCGTCAGCTGTACGCCTTGCCCGAAACGGTGGGCATGAAAAAGACCGAAGTCACAGCGGCGCGTATCGCAAAAATCGACCCTTCTATTACCGTCACTCCGTGCGACGCCTTTGTCCTTCCCGAAAATCTCGACTCCCTGCCGCTTTCAGGCGCCCACTATATTGCCGACGCGATTGATACGGTATCGGCGAAGATCGCACTTGCCGTTTACGCCAAGGAGCACGGAATCCCTATGATCTCTGCCATGGGTGCGGGAAACAAGCTGGATCCTACCGCCTTTCGCGTAGCACGCGTTGCGGATACGAAAACCTGCCCCTTGGCGCGCGTGATGCGCACCGAGCTTGCCAAGCGCGGCATTCGCAACCTGAAGGTCGTTTATTCCGAGGAAGAGCCAAGAAAAAGCCCGCTTACGGACGAGGAAAGCGGAAAGCCCGTTCCGGGCTCTGTCAGCTTTGTTCCCTCGATCGTCGGACTGATTATGGCAGGAGAGATCATCAAAGACCTTTTAAAATAAGCGCACGATTTCTTTGAATCGCATATGGAAAGGAATACTTATGAAACGGCTTGGTTTGACTTGGCATATCTTCTATCGCTTCCCCGTCGTCTATTTCGCGCTTTGGTCTACAAGCGCTCTCACTTGGAACTTAATGCCTCCCGCCGGAATCCCTCGTATTTTTTCCGCTATTATTTCTCTCCTCTTTACGGTTATTTTGTTTTATTCCGCCGCCCGTGTGATGATCATTTCGGACAATTCGAGTTCACTTTAAGGGACAGAAAGTACGCTTGTAAGCTGATAAGCTCCTTGAATCCCTTTACTCTGTACCGTTTTTATCCGAACGGTACCGTCGGGCACGTGCACAGGCTAACCACACGCATGCTTTCAAGGGGACGCTGGGGGGACTTACCCCTGCCGTTTTAAAGCAGGAGATCGAGCTTTGGGAAACGCAATATAAAATCGGCTTTGACGCGCCCCCGGACGTAACGAAGATCTTTATCTTCAACCCTTGTACGAAGACGGTCAAAGGGGCGTACGGCGGCGAGACCGCACCGCTGGATAACAGCATGAAGATCGGCGAGTATACCTTCTATACCGCCACAGGCTTTATGAACGCCGTCGCGCGCAACTGCTTGCATAGGAAGCAAAACGATTAACCGTCAAAGCACAGCAAACAAAAACAGAAATATTCAAAGGCGCATCCTCGCGGATGCGCCTTTGATCTTTTAACAAAAAAACACCCAACCTCTCGGTTGGGTGTTTGAACTTTTACGCTTCCTCAGCGGGTCCCCGAAGAAAAAACAGTTGATAACTGTTTTTTCGAGGAGGTAACTGAAATAAGGCGTATTCGCCGTGAGGCTGTGCCGAGGGGCGAATACAACTATATTTCAGGAAGGGCGACCGCACAGCATATAAAAACACCCAACCTCTCGGTTGGGTGTTTGAACTTTTACGCTTCCTCAGCAGGAGCTGCAGCTTCCTCTGCGGAAGCCTCCTCTACGGGTCCCCGAAGAAAAAACAGTTGATAACTGTTTTTTCGAGGAGGTAACTGAAATAAGGCGTATTCGCCGTGAGGCTGTGCCGAGGGGCGAATACAACTATATTTCAGGAAGGGCGACCGCACAGC
>SVRR01000011.1:0-20364 GCA_015064745.1 Oscillospiraceae bacterium
TTCAAAATCGAAGATTTTGCACGGAAGCTCTGCTTCCGCGAGCGCATATCGCGCAAGCGAATTTCAGATGTAGTAAAACGAACTTTGCCTTACGGCAAAGTGTGCGTGCCTTCGCACGCTGCGGCAAGGACTTTGTCCTTGCCGTTTTGTTTTATTGTATCATAATTGTATCATAAGAAACCGAGATTGTCAACAAAAAAGCCCTCAAAAGAGGGCTTTTCTCGTTTTTTATCAAAACCAAACGTTCCAAAAGGACATAAATACGGTTAAAAGAATCAAAAATCCGAAATTGAACGCAGAAAATTCCAAAAGGTATCTCTTCGTCTTCCCCGGATTGTGCTTGATATACTCGCGGAAGGTGATCAGGCTGGCAAGAGAGGCGATCAGGGTTCCCGCACCGCCGATGTTCACGCCGACGAGCAGGTCGGCGTAGTTTTCCGTAAACTGCGAAAGCAGGATCGCCGAGGGCACGTTGCTGATGCACTGGCAGGAAAGGGCGCTGAACACGAGGGTGTTTTTATCGAGGAGAAAGGAGAAAAAGTCACGCACAACGTCGATGCGCGCCATATTCCCCGAAAAGATAAAGAAGAATACGAAGGTAAAAAGAAGCGGATAGTCCACCTGAAGGAGCGCGCGTCTGTCCATGAAAAGGAGAAAAAGCGGAATGATAATGAGTCCCCACCAGAAGGGGATCACACGGAAGACGATAAAGATAGAAAACGCAAAAAGGAGGACATATATCGCCGTCCGCAGGGGCGGAAGCGAAACGCTCTCACCCGACAGCACAAGCGGTTCGGGCTTCACAAAGAGGATACAGCAAACCGTAATGAGTAAAATGGATAGAACGAAGGGGGGTGCCATGATCCCCATAAATTCAAGGTTGGGAATGTTAAAGTAATTGTAAAGATAAAGGTTTTGCGGATTGCCGAACGGCGTGAGCATACCGCCGAGATTGGCGGCGATGTTTTGCATGATGAAGGTAAACGCCATGTACTTTTGCTTGCCCGTAGTCGTCAAAACAAGAAATCCAAGCGGCAAGAAGGTGAGCAGTGCCATATCGTTTGCGATCAGCATAGAGCCGATAAAGGTGATATATACGAGCGCAAGCACGCTCATACGCGCGTTTTTGAAAAGCTCCACGCACTTGCGGGCAAGCAAATAAAAGAAACGGATATTTTTGAGCGCGCACACGACGGCAAGCACGCAAAAAAGGCAGGTCAGTGTCTTGTAGTCGAAATAATCAAGATACGCTTGATCGGGCGGCACGATCACCGAGGTGATCACCGCGGCGAAAAACGCGATCACCGCCACGACATTTTTTCTTACAAAGGCAAGGACGCGCGAAGGCTTTTTCTTCTCCTCGGGCATAGTGTTTTCCATTTCGCTTATCAGCCTTCCATATTCTCTATACGGTCTTCCAAGATCTTGTTACGGCGGCAGTACGCCTGCACGGCAGAGCCCTCGTCGCAGTAAACGATCATGCTGTCACGGCAGCCGTCAAAAACGCCCCAGCCAAGCTCGGTCACCGAGGAGGGGATGACGATCCTTTCAAGGCTTGAACAGCCGCGGAATGCACAGTCGTCGATCTTGCCCACGCTGTCGGGGATGACCAGCTCGTCAAGCAGGACGCAGTTGCAGAACGCGCCCTCGCCGATCTCCTCCACACTGTCGGGAATCGTGATACGGTTGAGCTTTTTGCACTCACTGAACGTCCAATCGCTCACCTCGGTCACGCTGTCGGGAATGTCGTACTGCACCTCGCGCGATGCGGCGGGATACGCGATGATCACCGATTTATTCTTGTTGAAAAGCACGTGATCCGCGCCGTCACGCTTGTTCGGCTCGGATTTATAATGCCTGTTTTTGGGGTCTACCTGAATCGAGCGTAACGACTCACAGCCGCGGAAAAGGTCGGTGGAAAGATAGGTCACCGAAGCGGGAATCTGTACCGAGGTGAGTGAGCGGCATGCCTTAAAGGCAGCCTTGCCGATCTTTTTCAATCCCTGCGGCAAAAAGACGGATTTCAAAGCGGTGCATCCGCTGAAAACGAGATCGTCGATCTTCATCATGGTGTCGGGAAGCTCGATCATTTCAAGCGACACGCAATCAGCAAAGGCGTTTTCACCAATGACGGTCAGGTTGGCGGGAAGCTTGATGCTTTTTAGCTTCTTACAGCCGTTAAAGGCACTGCCGTAGATCTCGGCAAGCCCATCGGGCAGATTGATCTCTGTCAAAACGGGACAGTTCTCAAAGGCGCGCTCGCCAATCTTAATAAGGCTGTTTCGAATGGTCAGCCTTTCGAGGCTCACACAGTCACGGAAGGCGCTTTCGCCAATATGGCTGGTCTTTTCGGGAATATCCATCTCCACAAGGCTTGCGCAGGAGCGAAACGCCTCAGCCTCTATGACCTCAAGCGATTCGGGCAAAGTGACGTGGGTGAGCTGGTTGCGGTTGCGGAATGCCTTGGTGCAGATCACGCGAACACCTTCATCCACCGCGATGTAATTACCGTTATCCTCACATTTCAGCAAGCGATCTTCCTCCGTCGTAAGTCTGTCCATCGTGGCAGGCGGCAGATCCCGTACGAGCGCCTTGATCAGCTTGGGAATGTTGCCGATCGAGCCGTGGTGCGTATTGGCAAGCAGGATCTGAAAGGCGGGCGGCACCTCTGCTTCGTCCAGATAAATGGGATAAATGCGCTTTTTATTCTCGCGGGCGACGATGACCTCCATGCCGCAGAAGGGAGACGCCATCGAAGCCTCGGAAACGAACAAAAGCACCGCGTCGCAGCACTCGATCTTTTCGCGAAGCTCTTCACGGAAGTCATTTCCCGTTTCGCAGGACTCATCGTACCAAATACGGTACTTTCTCTCATGAAGCATATCAAGAATGGGATACACCTTGTCGATGTTGCGGTGCGAATAGCTGACGAAAAGGTAGGGTTCAGCCCCCGTATATGCCTCAAACTTGGTTTGCACATCGTGGAACGCCTCAGGTGCCACGCCCACAGCGGCAGCCTTCTCGATAATATCGTTTTTCATTGTCTTTCTCCTTGCAACAGATTTTGAAAACGTTCGACATTTTGATAGGGTATCTTTCATTATACATATAATATACCGTTTTGTCAATACGTTTTCGGAGAATCAAAAAGAAACAAAAAACGCGGTGCCCGCGCCCTTTTCGTGGCGCGGGCGTTTTGCCGTGCTTTCGTTTTATTCATATTTATTAAGTATTAAGACTTTTTCAGCATTTCAAGCGCCGCGGCAAGAACCGTTTTCTTTGTTTGTCGATGCTTTTGTGAGATTTGAGAGAAAGAAAGTCCGAAAGGGCTTTGAAGGATTTGAAGCATAAGTTTGTCGCTTTGTCAATGAAGCATTCGCTTCGCGAACACGAAGCGCAAGCCGTTGGCTTGCATGAAGCGGCGCGTTGCGCCATGAAGCGAAGCGCACGTGAGCTTCTCCGTGTGCCGAAGGCACGCTTCATAGCCGAAGGCTGCTTCATGGGTTGCGAAGCAACCCGCTTAATGCACCGAAGGTGCGCTTCATTTTCCGGGTGGCGCCTCCAATCCACGAAAAAAGCACCCCTATTGGGGTGCTCGTGGATTGAGGCGTGTTGACAAAAAAGATGCCATATTCTTTTCATCACCATCTGAATTATGGTTAAGATTCAGATGAAAATCAAACATCTTATTAACTACTTTTTCTCTTTGCGTACAGAGTTACCACCAATAATGATTATCAAGCATTTCTTCAATCCATTCCGTTGCACCGAAAGGAATATATACCAATTTATATTCAATATCTACAGAATTAGTGTCCCCGTCGGAATCCGTGTGAACTTCTTTGATTACATTTCCATTCGCATCATAAGTATAGTCATAGATGGACTTGTCCCCGTCGGAATACGTGTAAACTTCTTTGATTACATTTCCATTCGCATCATACGTATAATCATAGATGGACTTGTCCCCGTCGGAATACGTGTAAACTTCTTTGATTACATTTCCATTCGCATCATAAGTATAGTCACGGATGGACTTGTCCCCGTTGTAATTCGTGTAAACTTCTTTGATTACATTTCCATTCGCATCATAAGTATAGTCACGGATGGACTTGTCCCCGTCGGAATACGTGTAAACTTCTTTGATTACATTTCCATTCGCATCATACGTATAATCATAGATGGACTTGTCCCCGTCGGAATCCGTGTAAACTTCTTTGATTACATTTCCATTCGCATCATAAGTATAGTCACGGATGGACTTGTCCCCGTCGGAATCCGTGTAAACTTTTTTGATTACATTTCCATTCGCATCATAAGTATAGTCACGGATGGACTTGTCCCCGTCGGAATACGTGTAAACTTCTTTGATTACATTTCCATTCGCATCATACGTATAATCATAGATGGACTTGTCCCCGTCGGAATCCGTGTAAACTTCTTTGATTACATTTCCATTCGCATCATAAGTATAGTCTTCGATGAACTTGTCCCCGTAGGAATACGTGTAAACAACTTGAGAAGGCAAATTGTCTTTGTTATAAAAAAATTCGAAATATGTTATCTCGTCCTCTTCGCTACATGTAACCCTTACAGGAACATAGTGAAAGTTCTCGATCTTCTGTTGTGCATCTTTATAGTCGCCAAGTTCGTCTAATATTTCGTATGCGGCAACATACTCTCCATTTTCAATAAGTTCGAGAGCCTCGTTATACTTTGTACTATTGCAAGAAACAAAGCAAAAAGATACTAAGAAGATTGAAATAAACAGGATAATGATTTTTTTCATTTCTTTCCCTCCCAGAAAATATTCCACATGCATTATATCACAACCTTTTATATTTGTCAATATTCCATAATATCATTTTAATAATCGTTCATTCGTACCGTCAAGCTCGTCGATCTTATTCCGAACAAGGAAATATGCGCGTCCGATCACCTTTCGGGCATATTGTTCATAATCGTCCTTCGGTGGATCTTTCAGAAAGCTTTGCCGCGCGCAGACGAGGGCATATTTTACTCGGTAATAATGTTTGAGCTCGTATTCCATATAAAAACTTCCTTTCGGTTTGGTAAGCACCATTATACCGAAAGGAAGTCATAAGTCCGGATAAATATTTGAAAATTATTTGTTATCAATTTTCTTTTCAATCGTAATACACGACGAGGTGAGCATTCTTTGAATTCTTCCGCAGAGGTTACGGTAGGTTTTGAATGTTTCCTCGTCGATAACTTTCGTATTAAAGAGTAATTTGAGCCAACTTTCCGTTTCCGCGCACTCTTTTCTCGCGATCTTAAATTTAGAAAGCATATCGGCAAGGCTTTGAGGATATTGAGCCTCTGTGATGTTGGCATACACGCTTGACGAGGATTTGCGGAGTTGGAAAACGGTATTAGATTTGCCGTTGATGGATTTACAGAGCAATTCGCACTTGGTGGCAAGCTCTTCTGAATATTCAAGCAATAAATTTTTTGCCATAGTTCGCTCCTTTCGCGTCCTCGCATCCTAATCAGCCCGTAGGGCTGTATGTAATCAAGGCGAAGCCTTGAATGTAATCCGCCGCAGGCAGTATGGAATCAACACGAAGTGTTGTATGTTATCAAGCCGACGAACATGCACGCTTGCGCGTGATGCCATACTGCGCGGGGCGCAGATTACATACACGCCCAAAGGGCGTGATTACATGCCAAGCCTCCTTCGTCGGCTTGGATAAAAAATTAAGCAACCCGATTGGGTTGCTTAATTTTTTGGAGGCGCCACCCGGAATCGGACCGGGGAATAAAGGTTTTGCAGACCTCTGCCTTACCGCTTGGCTATGGCGCCATATTAAACTAGGGAAAAAATCACGGGCTTGTCAAACAAGCCCGTGAAGGTTGGAGCGGATTACGGGGCTCGAACCCGCCACCTCGACCTTGGCAAGGTCGCGCTCTACCAAATGAGCTAAATCCGCATGATAGCGGCTCCATATGTGTCGCCGCTGGTGCCTCCGGTCGGAATCGAACCAACGACACGAGGATTTTCAGTCCTCTGCTCTACCAACTGAGCTACAGAGGCGTGTAAGTGGCGACCCGGATGGGGCTCGAACCCACGACCTCCAGCGTGACAGGCTGGCGCTCTAACCAACTGAGCTACCGGGCCACATTTACATCTGCGCTTATGCGCTGGTGGGAACAACAGGGCTCGAACCTATGACCCTCTGCTTGTAAGGCAGATGCTCTCCCAACTGAGCTATGCTCCCATACCTCGCCGGGATTGCATGCATCTCTCAGCGACGGCTAATATTATAGCAAACAATTTTCCGTTTGTCAACCCCTTTTTTCAAATTTTTTATATTTTTTTTGAAAGCGCCAAAAACTGCCGCGCGCATTCGTCTTTTTTCTCATTTCTCTTTACTTTTCCAACCTTTTATGCTATACTGAGGACAGAAAGCACCAACAACGAAGGAGGTTCTGTCATGTTTTTCACACGCCCCTACAAAAAAGCCATTCTTGCCGAGATCAAAAAGAAGCCCCTGTTTGCGGAACGGTGGTTTTATATCACCAAGCATAAGGAGAAGCTGGTTTTCGACTACCACGACTTTGAGACCCGCCTTACGTCCATCACGGGCGGCAGCGCAAGAATCATTTACAAGAAGGACGGCACGCTCATAGGTGAGCTTTTCTTCTCCTTCCTTGAAGACGACCCGCGCTTTTCCCATCTCACCGACGTGCTTGACGCCGTTGCTGACGACGGGATCGACGACATTTCCGTTTTTGCCGAAAGAAAGCACAAGCCCGCCCCCAGAAGCGTCGTCGTCTCGACCATTGAGGGCGTGACAAAGCAAAACATTAGGGATTCCGCTTACCGTCTGCTTGACACCATGACCGCCATCGTGGAAGACTACGCAAGCGATGGGGACGAGGACGAAGAGGAATACGAGGAAGAATGATTCCCTTCGCCAACAGGCGGAAGGAATAGCAAAAAGCCGATATGGAGCGTTTCCGTATCGGCTTTTCTTTTGACCGCCCATGGCGGTAGCGGATCAATTCAATCAATTCCCCTTGATATTGCTGATAGAAACGTCAAGCATTCCAACGAAGGCGGGAATAAACCTCAGGCATAAAAGGAAGAGGGCGATGACGAGAAGAACGGCGGGGATCAACCAAAGCGGTGAGCTTCCCTTTTCACGAAAACGGATCTCCGCGCGGAAGCGAAGCGCCTCGGGAATAAAGAACCGCGCCGTATGGAAATCGATCGCGCGGAGCTTGAACCTCTTTTCAAAAAAGAAGTCCTTGGCTCTCTCCTTTGCGCTCTTGCGCGCGGAGAGCTCCGCCGCCGTTTCCCTATCCTCTTCGGGGATCAAGCCGTTCTCCGCGGCGCCGTTCGGCGTATGGCTTTCGCCCGCCTCGGCACCTTCATCGGCGGCTTCTTTCGCTTTTTCGGAAGCGGCTGCCGCAAATTCGGGGAACGCCGCGGCAAGCTCGTCTTCAAAGGAGCTTACCGTACCGTCCTCGTGAACAACGGAAACGAGCTTGCGCGAAACACTCGCACGTGAAAGCTCGCGTTTGATAAAGCCCTTGTTCTCCATACCGAGGTCGGCAAGAGAAAGAGCCGTCCCCTCGTCACACGCGCCGCGCGAAAGAAGGGCGCGAATAAAGCGACCGAGCACCCGCTTTTCAAAAACGATCACAAAGGAGGCAAACAAAATGCCAAGACAAATGCCTCCTAACAGCATAAGAAGGGTGGTGACCGTTCCCGTAAAATTCAAGTTTTCATAGCTTGTGTTAAGCGAGGCGGAAAAATAATTTTCTTCAAAATACTGTGCGATTAAACGAAATATGTACATATCTATGCTTGAACTCCCTTTGCGTACGTGTATTGCGGCGGCAAAAAGGCAAATTTACATTTTGCGGCGCTGTGCCCCCGATTTTTTTGCCATTTTTTGGCATTTTTTGTCAAGAAAGCTCAGAAAGAAACTCGTTTCCCATGATCTGCTCCAAAAGTCCCTCTAAATCCTCATTGTCTTCAAAGTAAAGGACGAGCGACTTCTTTGCTCCCTTGGTGCAAACCTTAACCTTTCTGCCAAGCGCGGAGATCATCTTGCGCTCAAGCTCCTTGGCATAGTCCACCCTCAAAGGCGCTGTGGCAGGCGCTTCCTCCTCGGTTTTACCGAAAAGACGGTTGGCGCGGCGCACCTCTTCCTCCATATCACGGACAGAATAGCCGTATTCGACGGATTTTTGGGCAAGAATCAGCATCATATCGCGGTCATGAAGTCCGAGAAGCGCTCTTGCGTGTCCTGCGGAAAGCGTTCCCGACATAACGAGAGCGCGCACCTCTTCGGGTAGATCGAGAAGACGCATGGTGTTTGCGATCGCCGAACGGCTCTTCCCTACTCTGGATGCGATCTCTTCTTGGGTCATGCGGTATTCGCTCGCCAAGGTCGCGTATGCCTCTGCTTCTTCAATGGGATTTAAGTCCTCGCGCTGAATATTTTCGATCAAAGCCACCTCTGCGGCGGTTTTTTCATCCATTTCCACTACGATAGCAGGAATTTCGCTTAGAGCTGCAAGCTTTGCGGCGCGCCAACGGCGCTCTCCCGCCACGATCGCATAGCGTTCGGGCCCCACCTCGCGCACAAGAATGGGTTGAAGCACACCGTGCGCGGCAATAGAGTCCGCAAGCCCTGCCAAAGCCTCTTGATCAAAGGTTTTGCGCGGTTGTCCCACCGTGGGATCAATTTGAGAGATACGAAGGGTCTTTACGCCCCCTTCCGGTGCGTTTTCAAACTCGTTGTCTAGAAAAATAGAGTCAATGCCTCTGCCGAGACCTGATTTTTTCGCTGCCATAGCAATTTCCTTCCTTTATGTTTGATTGTTTCACGTGAAACGAGCGATTTCCATCGGTCTTCACTTGTTTCACGTGAAACGAACGTTTTCCATCGGTCTTCACTTGTTCCACGTGAAACGAACGTTTTCTATCGGTCTTCACTTGTTCCACGTGAAACAAACAATTTCTATTAGGTTGCTTTTGTTTTACGTAAAGCATCGGCTTTTCAACAGCACGCTTTTAAAGCATACCCCAAGTGACCGCCGCCGTGTTTCACGTGGAACAATGCTCAAATGCGCGCCAAAAGCTCCTTGGCGACCGCCTGATATTCCAGCGCTCCCTTGCCGTAGGGTTCGTGATAACAAATAGGTTCTCCGTAGCTGGGCGCTTCCGAAAGGCGCACGCTGCGAGAGATCGGCTCTTTAAACAGCTTGTCCGCATAGTATTTCTTCAACTCTCGCACAACGCCCGCCGTCAAATTCAATCTACCGTTATACATGGTGAGCAAGATACCCGTAATGCCGAGCTTCGGGTTGTAGTGCTGACGCACCTTTTTGACCGTGCCCGTAAGCTGAGAAAGCCCCTCTAAGGCGTAATATTCGCACTGCATGGGGATGATCAACCCGTCCGCCGCCACAAAAGCGTTTACCGTTAAGAGCGAAAGCGCAGGCGGACAGTCGATAAAGATGTAATCGTAGGCATCGCGCAGGGTATCAAGGGCGCGTTTTGCGCAGCCTTCGCGTTTTTCAATCTCCAACAGGTCAATTTCCGCGCCAACGAGGGCGATGTTGGAGGGAATGACCGACAAATTTTTGAAGCGAGTGGCGACGACCGCATCGCTTGCCGACGCCGTGCCGATCAATACCTCATAAACGCTCTTTTTGATCTCCTTTTTACTGATGCCGACGCCGCTGGTGGCATTTCCTTGGGGGTCCATGTCCACCAAAAGGATTTTTTTGCCCATTTTTCCGAGGGCGGCGGCGATATTGACGGCAGAGGTGGTTTTCCCGACACCGCCTTTCTGGTTTGCAAACGCAACGATTGCTCCCATTTTGTTCTCCTTTCATCCCCGCGGCGCTCGAAAGCGAGCGCGCCCTTCACATCGAAGCCGGTAAGCTTGCCTAGGGCAGGGAAGCATAAAATTTGTGCAAGCAAGTCTTACAAATACAGTATATCACACGCACGCGCCTTCTGTCAACGAAAAATTGGTGAATTTTTATGTTTTTGTCTTTCACAAAGCGAATTTTCCGCCTTTTTCCGCCTTTTTCCGCCTTTTTCCGCCTTTTTCCGCCTTTTTCCGCCTTTTTCCGCCTTTTTCCGCTTTTGTTTCACGTGAAACAGGTGTTTTTTAGAAAAACGCTCTCCCTCGCCCAGCCGCACTTTAACGCGCTGTCGCGCGAAAGCAATATCCTGTTGACACGCGCCTTCTTTTTTGTTATAATAGCAGTTGAATATTCCCAAAGAAAAGGAACGCGCCATGAAAAAAACCAAACGCTTATTTTCTCTTCTCCTTGCATTGATGCTCCTCCTCTCGCCGTTCTCGGTATATGTCAAAGCCGAAACGGAAAGCGACCCGAACGTTGTTTATCTCACCATTGAGGACTACGGTGTCGTCACGATCGAGCTGTACGAGGACAAAGCCCCCATCACCGTGGCAAACTTCAAGAAGCTTGTGAAGGAGGGCTTTTACGACGGACTAACCTTCCACCGCATCATCGAATCCTTTATGATCCAAGGCGGTGACCCGCTGGGGAACGGTACGGGAGGCGCCGACAAAGACATCACGGGCGAATTTGCCGCGAACGGATACGACACCGGGATAAAGCACGTCGAGGGCACCATCTCCATGGCGCGCTCGGGGCACCCCTACGAGGGCTATTACAACGCAGGATACATCGACATTCCCTTTGAAGAGAGAGCCCCTTATTACAACTCCGCTTCCTCACAGTTCTTTATCGTCACCGAAACCTCGGCAAGCAACTCTTCCTCCCTTGACGGCAACTACGCCGCCTTCGGCAGAGTAACGCATGGCATGGACGTTGTGAAAAGGGTCGCCGCCGTCAAAACCGACGGAAACAACCGACCCGAAAAAACGGTGCGCATCGCCAGCATCACCTTTGAGAAGCAGGCAGCGGAACAAGCCCCGAGCGGCACAGAGGACACCCACGACTCCGCGTGGATCTTCATTGCCGTCGCCATCCTTGTCGTCGCCGCCGCCACAGTGCTGAGCATCCTGCTATATCAAAGAAAAAAGCGGATAGCGCTGGAAAAAGCACGTGCCGCCGCCCACGCTAAAAAGAAGAAAAAGAATAGATAAAGTAAACCTTTGGTTAGCAAAATACAGGTTTAGGAGATTTTATGAAGGATACAAGCATTGGCATTTTGGGCGCAGGCACCTTTGGTGTCGCCCTTGCCGCCACCCTCGCGGGGGAAGGGAAGAGTGTGACCGTTTGGTCGGCGCTCCCCGATGAGATAGAAGCCTTGAAACGGGAAAAGCGCCAAAAGAACCTCCCCGACCTCGTCCTTCCCGAGAGCATCCGCTACACAGCCGACATTGGCGAAGCCTGCCGCGCGGGCGCGCTCGTGATGCTCGCCGTCCCCTCGGTTTTCATCCGCGCAACGGCGCGCGCCGCCGCCCCCCACCTTGCGGAGGGACAAACGGTAATTGACGTTGCCAAGGGCATCGAGCAGGACACCCTTCTTTCGATGTCAGAGATCATTGAAGAAGAGCTTTCTCTCGCGGGCAAGGCGCTCCCAATCGTGGCTCTGTCGGGTCCCACACACGCCGAAGAGGTCGCCTTGGGTCTTCCTACCACCATCGTGGCGGCATCCAAAAGCGAAGCCGCCGCACGCCTCGTACAGGACTTCTTTTCCAGCACCTGTCTGCGCGTATACACCGCATCCGACGTGCGCGGCACCGAGCTGTGCGGCGCGCTCAAAAATATCGTCGCCATCGCCGCCGGCGTCGCGGCGGAGCTCGGATACGGTGACAACACCGCCGCCGCGCTCATGACACGCGGCATGGCAGAGATCGCCCGCCTCGGACGCGCCATGGGCTGCCGCCCCGAAACCTTTTACGGGCTTGCGGGCATCGGTGACGTGATCGTAACCGCCACAAGTGCGCACAGCCGCAACCGCCGCGCGGGCAGGCTTCTCGCAAAGGGGCTTACCGCCGAGGAAGCGGCGCAAAGGATCGGTATGGTGGTCGAGGGCTTTCACGCTGTCCCCGCCGCCATCTCCCTTGCCGAGCACTACGGCGCGGAAATGCCCATTATTTCCGCGGTACGCGACCTGATGGCAGGGAAGGCGAGCCCGAAGGATACCGTTGACGCACTCATGACGCGCGAGAAAAAAAGCGAATTTTAACGGTTTTCCTCAACAACAGAAAAAGCGGTGCGCTCGGCGCACCGCTTTTGTTTTAATAAGAGCCTTGAAAGAATTATTTGTCAAACAAATCGTCAATCTTGACCTCGTTGTCGTTATCAAGATTATCGTCCTCTTCCTTATCCACACTATCGGGACGTCCGTCACCGTCGCTGTCAACGCTCTTACTGCCGTTGTCAATGAGAAGAGCAACCGCCACAACGATGGCGACCGCCAGCAAAACACACGCAAAAATAATCCAAAGCTTTTTCATAGTCATATCTATACCTCTTTCGGGGATTCGTTCGTTTCCATGCCTTATTGTAGCATAGGCGCGCAAAAAAAGCAAGTCCCATTTTTTGAAATTTTCATCCGATGGGTAGACAAGCCGTAAAAAAAATGGTATAGTAGAAGGGAAGAATAAAAAAGGAGAAGCATATGGTTTCGACGATCTATACCGCTGGCGTTTCGGGCATCGAGGGCTTTGAGGTCACCGTAGAATGCTCGGTGCGCCGCCGCGTGCCTCGCTTTGATATGGTGGGACTTGGCGATACGGCAGTCAAGGAGGCAAAGGAGCGCGTCCGCGCCGCCATGGAGAACAACAACATTCCCTTCCCGCAAGCCGACGTTATGGTCAATCTTGCCCCCGCCGACCGAAAAAAGGAGGGCTCAGCGCTTGACCTTGCCATTTTGCTTTCCATTCTGCAAAGCGCAAAACTTATCCCGCAAAGCAAGATCGGCACCGATAAAAGCTTTTTCGGTGAGCTCTCCTTGACAGGTGAGCTTCGCCCCTGCCGCGGCATTCTTTGCCTCGTTTTGGCGGCAAGAGAAGTGGGACGCACGACCGTCTTCGTGCCGAAGGAAAACGCCGCCGAGGCGGCGGTGGTGGACGGTGTCACCGTTTACGGCGTCTCGTCGCTTGCCGAGCTGCTCTCACATCTCACGGGTGAAAAGCCCTTAACTCCCGCCGTTTACGATAAGTCCTCCTTCGTCCGTGCGGCAAGCACCGCCGCCTTTGATCTTTCGGACGTCAAGGGACAGACCAAGGCAAAGCGCGCCTTGGAGATCGCCGCCGCAGGCGGTCACAACGTTCTGATGATCGGCCCGCCCGGCGCAGGCAAATCCATGCTTGCCAAGCGTCTTCCCGGTATTCTCCCCGACCTTTGCTTTGAGGAAGCGGTGGAGTCCACCAAGATATTTTCGGTGTCGGGTATGTTAAAGGAAGATCTCTTGACCGCGCGCCCCTTCCGTTCCCCCCACCACACCACAAGTGCCGTTGCCATGATCGGCGGCGGCTCCAACCCCCGTCCGGGCGAGATCTCGCTTGCCCACAACGGTGTCCTCTTTCTCGACGAGCTTCCCGAATTTTCAAAGTCTCTCACCGAGTCACTGCGCCAGCCCTTAGAGGACGGTGAGGTTACCGTCACCCGCGCCATGGCAAGAGTACGTTATCCCGCCCGCTTTATGCTGGTTTGCGCCATGAACCCCTGCAAATGCGGCAATTTTGGCAGCCGCGACAAGACCTGCACCTGCTCCCCCGCTGAGGTCAGACGCTATCTTGACCGCGTATCGGGTCCGCTTCTTGACCGCATTGACATTCAGATAGAGCTCGGTCCCGTTTCCTTCGACGATATGCACGGTGACACTCCTGCGGGAGAAAGCTCTCTTGCCGTGCGTGCCCGTGTCAACCGCGCCCGTGCCTTTGCCGCCGAGCGCTTCCGCAAGGGAAGCGGTGCCTTCTCCAACGCCGCGCTCACCCCTGCCGAGGTGCGGACACATTGCGTTTTGGATGAAGCCGCCGACGCCCTCTTGCGCGGTGCCTTTTCCTCGCTCGGGCTCACAGCACGCGGTCACGACCGTATTTTGCGCGTCGCCCGCACCATTGCCGACCTTGCCGAAAGCCCCGTCATTCGGCGTGAGCATCTTGCCGAGGCAATCTCTTATCGCAGTCTCGACCGTAAATTTTGGAACAGATAAACCGTCATAAAGCAAATTTTTATTTACTAATAGGTGTTTATGCAGAAAATTCAACCCATTTTTGTCGACAGCATTCCCTCAACCAACGAGGCAGTCAAGGCGCTTGCGCGCGACGGCGCGCCCGAGGGCGTCTTAATGATCGCACGCGCCCAAACCCACGGCTACGGCAGGCTTGACCGCGCCTTTTTCTCACCCCCCGACACGGGGCTCTATATGAGCCTTCTTTTGCGCCCCTCCTTTCCCACCGAGAAAGCACACCTTCTCACCCATGCGGCGGCGCTTGCCGTCATGCGTGCCGTCAGGGAGGTTTCAGAGAGAGACGCGCGCATCAAATGGGTCAACGACGTATACGTGGACGGAAAGAAGGCGGCGGGCATTCTCGTCGAATCGGCACTCGCCAAGGACGGTACGCTTTCCTACGCCGTGCTGGGCATCGGGGTAAATCTTTTCACCCCTACCGTTGGCTTTCCCCCGCACCTTTCCCACGTGACAGCCCTTTTTCCCTCGGAGCGAGGGGGAGAATACACCGCCCTGCGCGACGCGCTCGTGCGCGGCATACTTTTTCACTTTTCCGCCCTCTACGACGCATTTCCCGCTACCGATTTTCTTGGAGAGTATAAAGAGAATATGCTCCTTTTGGGAAAAGAGGTGCTCGTTTACGACGCCCTGACCGACAGAGAAAAAAAAGGAGTCGGCAAAGCCGCCACAGCCATTGATGTAACCGACGACGGCGCGCTTCTCGTTGCATACGGAGACGGAAGAAGGGAAGCGCTCTCCGCGGGCGAGGTAACACTAAAAGAGGCTTAAACGAAGAAACTGTGGGGGCTTTTTGCAAAAAACCCCCACAACCCCAAAAATCTTTTAAAGAAGTAAAAATAAAAAGAAGACTTGGTTTACGCGCTCCCCCAAGAGCCCAAGTCTTCTTTTTATTTTTATTTTCCCGCAAGCTGCTTCACAAGCGCCGCCACCGTTTCGAGCTGTGCCGGCGACAGCCTTCGAAGGTCGCGTGTGATCTCGTCAAGCTTCTTCGGATTTTTGTTATCCTCATCAAAAAACTCGGAAGGGGTAACACCGAGATATTCGCAGATGTAAAAAACGCCTGTAAGCGAAGGCAAGGTTCTTCCCGTTTCAATATGATTTATATAATTTGGATTTTGTCCCATGGAAAGACTCATATCTCTTGCTGTAACACCTTTTTGTGCTCTTAACTTTGCAAGTCTCAATGCAAAATCCTTTGCTTCCATTTTTTACACCACCCTTCTACTACATTTTAACTCACAAAAACCAAGAAAATACATGTTTTAAGGATGTTAGATGTTGAAATATCATTTTATAAGTGGTATAATATAGTATATAGTATTTTTAAGAACACGGAGGAAAAACCATGAACCCTTATAAGATGATATTTATCGTGGACGAGGCTGCCATACATACCTTTCATTTAGAGCGTGCGCTTTTGCCTCTTTTTCGCAATCTTCTGCGCGAAAACGCGCAGGTTGAAATTTTTGCCTGCCGCGAAGGCTCGCTTGACGATCTGTGCGCGCGCATCGATGCTGCCGATACCGTTTTTTGCTATTCCTTTGATAACGGCAACATGTCCGCTATGCGGAGGAGAAGGGAAAAGAAATCCTGCATTTAGAACCAAGCGAAGAAGATTTGGCTTTCATTCGCGAAAAGCAAAAGGAAAAATTCAACCCATATCCCGGCGTTTACTTAGTAGACTGACTTGCTTTTTTTCTCTTTCTGTGGTATAATGCAGGTGAGAGACTGAACGAAAGGGAAGCCCTTTTATGATAAAAAATATTGTTTTCGATTTCGGACGGGTCATCGTGGATTTTGAAGAGACCAAAATGACACGCGCGTATGTCAAGGATGAATCCATGGTAGAAACCGTACGCGACACCGTTTTTGACCGTCTTTATTGGGACAGACTTGATCTTGGCACCATCACGGACGACGAATTGAAGGCGTGCGTGGCTGCGCGCTTGCCAAAAGAATTCGTTTCCGCCGCACATGCCGTTTACAACCGTTGGATCCACCATATCGACCCCATTCCCGGCATTGAAGATGCCGTAAGGACGGCAAGAGAACGCGCCGAGGGACTTTATCTTCTCTCCAATATCAGCATTAAATTTGCCGAGGAATACAAGCAAAATCCCGCCATTGACCGTATTTTGTCTCTCTTCGACGGATTGGTTTTTTCAGGTCCCTTGCACATGATCAAGCCCGACGCGCGTATCTTTCACTATTTGCTTGACACCTACGGCTTAAAGGCGGACGAATGTCTTTTTATCGACGACAGCCCGAAAAATATCGCAGGAGCGCAAAAGCTCGGCATTCAAACCTATCTTTTTGACGGCGACACGAAAAAATTAAAAGAGTATATAAAATCAATTTTTTGAACAATAATAAACAAACAGGTCTTTACATTTTTTATAAAAAAGCAAACTATTATTATATTATTTGAGAACGGTATCATATTATGAAAAAAAACAAAGCCTTTGATATTATTTTGACTCTTTCAAAAATACTTCTCGTCTTGCTTCTTGCCGTCTCTCTCTTTTATTACGCTTATTTTTTGATCGACGCTTATATTTATTCTTTAAATAATTCCCCCTCTGACAATACCGTTTCCATCGATCCCTTTCCTCTTGCCTTTGCCTTTGTTCTTATTTTTTCCCTCATCACGAACGGCGCTTGCCTTCTTCTTGCGTCACTCAGTCTTCTTTTTACCTATCTCTTTTGCTCCTCTGCAAACAGAAAACGTAATATGAAAGCTTTTCTGATATTACTTGTCTGTCCCGTTATAATGGAGCTTCTTTTGCTCCTATCGGGTATTCTCACGGGAGTTTTTCTTTAAATTCATTTTATCATTTTAATTTTACCTTTTATCCGCCGCTTTGACGGCGGATTTTTTAGTTAATAAAAAATTTACAAAACAATTTGGCATAATTTTGCCATTATATTCTATTTATATGCTATAATGATTTATATATTAATTATATTATATGCAAAGTAAAGTCTTAAGAAAGGAAATATTCGGATGGAATTTGATCTTGCCGGCGTTGAAAAAATGATCCACGACAATCTGCGCGGACGCTTTTCTCCCACCGTGTTCCAGCTTTGGTTCAGTGAGCTGAGACTTATTGAGCTTTCCGAGCAAAATATGGAATTTTGCGTCAACGGAGATTTTAAGTGCAATACACTAAACACCCGTTACTTTGACGTGATCAGAGAGGCGGTGACCGAGGTCATCGGCTTTGAAATTCCCATTCATATCATTTCGAGTACGGTACAAGAAAAATGTGTTCCCACAGGTCCCGACGATCCGCGCTTGCCTACTCCCTTGCAAGAAGAGGAAATGGAGATCGGGATGAAGATCGAGGGTCAATCCATCGTAGAGGAATATACCTTTGATAACTTCATCGTGGGAGAATCCAATAAATTCGCGCACGCCGCCTGTGTTGCCGTTGCCAATAAGCACGATACCTACAATCCCCTCTTCATTTACGGCCCGAGCGGTATTGGAAAGACCCACCTTCTTTTCGCCATTACCAATGAAATGAAAAGACGTGGGCGCACGATGCGCTTCGTTTACAAAAAGTGTGAAGAATTTACCAATGAAATGATCGCCGCCCTCAAAAACGGTACGATGGACCGTTTCCGCGATAAATACCGCACGGCAGAGGTCCTTCTGATCGACGACATTCAATTTATAGCGGGAAAGACCTCTATTCAAGAGGAATTTTTCTACACCTTCAACGCGCTGTATGAAAACAATAAACAGATCATTTTGACCTCCGACCGTCCCCCAAAGGAAATAAACCCTCTCGAAGAACGTCTTTGCACCCGCTTTGAATGGGGTATTATCGCGGATATTCAACCGCCGAGTGAGGAGCTTCGTCTTGCTATTATAAGAAACAAGGCAGAGGCGCTGGGTATCGTAATTCCCGAGGACGCGTTGGCTTTTCTCACCAACAGCTTACAGAAAAACATCCGTCAGATAGAGGGTGCGATCAAAAAGATCCATGCCATTTCCTCTCTTGCCTCCGTGCCGATCACCCTTGATATGTGCCGCCGCGCCATTGCGGATATTGTCAGCGGTGTTGAGCCGTCTCCCGTAACCGTGGAGCGTATCTTTAAGGTCGTTGCCGAAAATTACGGTGTTGCCGTTGAAGATATTAAGGGGCAAAAAAGAAACGCAAACATCGCCATGGCGCGCCACATGTGTATTTTCCTCGTCAGACAAAATACAAATCTTTCTTTAGAGGATATTGGCAAGAAATTTGACCGTGACCATTCCACAGTCATTTCCTCTATCCGCCGTGTGGAGGAAGAAAAAGCAAACAGCACTGCCGTTGCAGCGCTGATCGAGGAATTAACCGGAAAAATCAAAGCGGTATAAAAAATTAAAAATCCCCTTTTTATAAGTATTTATCCCTTAATTTTTCCACTTTTCCACTTAAAAAAGTGGAAAAGACAAGCTTTCCACTTTTCCACAATTTCTGTGGAAAACTTTGTTGAAAAGTTATCCACATTTCTCCAACAAGCCTTCAACGGATATTCCCATACGCCTGTCCCTTAAACGTACAGTATCCGTCGGACAAGTAAGACTTTTCCACCAAATCAACACCCCCTACTACTACGACTACGACCTATATATACCTATTCTATAAGCGCCCCTCGCCTTCGGCGAAAAAACAACAGTAATCACCGCATATTTTTTACTATCTTGCTTCTGTAATCAATCAGAGAAAGGAACGATTATGATCATCACGTTCAATAAGGAAAAATTTTTAGAGAAGCTTGTTCCCTCTATGGCGACCGTTTCCACCAAAAGCACCATCGTATCAATTGAGGGTGTACTAATAGAAACGATGGAAGACAATTCTCTGCGTCTTACCACTTACGATATGCTCAAGGGTGTCAGAAGCTACGTGGAAGACGTTACCGTAAAGGAGCACGGTAAATATATCATCAATGCGGGAAGACTTCTTCAGATCTTGCGCGTGATGCCCGACGGTGAGGACGTTACCATTCAGGTAGACGCAAACCTTTCGGTGACGGTGGGGAACGAAAACTCCTCCTTCTCTCTCTTTGCCATGAATGGCAAGGATTTCCCATCTCTTCCCGATTTAAACGGGGACATGGGATTTTCTCTTCCACAGGGTGTGTTTAAGAAAATGATTGCAAAGGTGGCACATTCGGTAGCGGCACAGCACGTTCGCCCCGCGCTTTGCGGCGCTTACTTTTCCTTTGAAAAGGACATGCTTGACGTTACGGCATGTGACGGCTTTACTCTTTCAAAATGCCGTATCAAGTGTGAGATCAACGATATCGGCAGAGAAAAGATCTTTGAGGAAGAGCCCTTCAAGATGATCATTCCCGGTCACGCGCTTTCCGAGCTTTCGCGCATGCTTAACGATGACGATGAGCCTGTCTCCATCTATATCGGTGTAAAGCACGCGATGTTCCATGTTGGCGGTATCGTGTTCTTTACAAGACTCATTGATAACGAATATATCGACTATACCCGTATTCTTCCGAAGGAGCAGACCATTTTCCTGCGTGTCAACCGAGAAAGACTTCTCGCGGGATTGGAAAGAGCCATGCTGATCGCCGAGGGAAAGCATTCGGGCAGCGGTATCGGTTACGTGAAGCTGATTGTCGGAGAGGATACCTTGACGCTCACCTCGACCTCTGCGGGCGGCAAAGTGACCGACGAAATGAAATGTGTGCACACAGGGGAAACGCTTGAGATCGGCTTTAACTGCCGTTTCCTTATCAACTGTGTCAAGGCGGCAGATACCGAAGAGGTCATGCTCACCATGAAGGGTGTCAATACGGCAATTACCATTGAGCCGACCGAGGCATCCGAGGAAAAGGATTTCTTCTATTTGGTGTTGCCGGTACGAATGAACGAGAAATAAGGTACGCTTGCAGAAATTGTGCAATACGTCGTTAAAGCATCGACTCCCTTGCTCGACGTATGAAAATACGCCGTCGCTTCGGTCGCTCGCTTTGCCTAGTCTTGCGCAATTTCTGCTGCGCTCCCGCAAAGATTTTGTATAAGTGATGTCTAAAAAACAAAACCCGCTTGCATAAATTGTGAGGTACATCGTTAAAGCATAGACTTCCTTGCTCGACGTATGAAAATACGCCGTCGCTTCGGTCGCTCGCTTTGCCTAGTCTTGCGCAATTTCTGCTGCGCTCCC
>SVRR01000011.1:20374-52947 GCA_015064745.1 Oscillospiraceae bacterium
AAAACCCGCTTGCATAAATTGTGAGGTACATCGTTAAAGCATAGACTTCCTTGCTCGACGTATGAAAATACGCCGTCGCTTCGGTCGCTCGCTTTGCCTAGTCTTGCGCAATTTCTGCTGCGCTCCCGCAAAGATTTTGTATAAGTGATGTCTAAAAAACAAAACCCGCTTGCATAAATTGTGAGGTACATCGTTAAAGCATAGACTTCCTTGCTCGACGTATGAAAATACGCCGTCGCTTCGGTCGCTCGCTTTGCCTAGTCTTGCGCAATTTCTGCTGCGCTCCCACAAAGATTTTGTATAAGTGATGTCTAAAAAACAAAACCCGCTTGCATAAATTGTGAGGTACATCGTTAAAGCATCGACTCCCTTGCTCGACGTATGAAAATACGCCGTCGCTTCGGTCGCTCGCTTTGCCTAGTCTTGCGCAATTTCTGCTGCGCTCCCGCAAAGATTTTGTATAAGTGATGTCTAAAAAACAAAACCCGCTTGCATAAATTGTGAGGTACGTCGTTAAAGCATAGACTTCCTTGCTTGACGTAAGAAAATAAGCTGTCGCGGCGGGAGAGACTGTCGTAAGAAAAAACGAAAGGGAAAAGAAAAATGAAAGCAAAAAATCTCTCCCTTTCGGGATTTCGCAATATTGAAAAAGGTACGCTTTCCTTTTCGCCCGAGATCACCTTTTTACTCGGTGACAACGCGCAGGGAAAGACCAACGTGCTGGAAGCTTTATATCTTTTCGCGCGCGGAAAAAGCTTTCGCGGTGCGCTTGACAAAGAAATGACGCGCTTTTCGGGGGAAGGATACGCGCTTTCCCTGCTTTATGAAAAGGAAGACCGAGAGGAAAGCTTGTTCGTTTCCGCCTTCGGCAAGGAAAAAATACGCAAGAAAAACGGTATTCTGCTTGAAAAGCAATCCGAGCTTGTGGGAAATTTCCGCGCGGTGCTTTTTTCCCCCGACGACCTGCAAATGGTCAAGGGCGCGCCGAGCGAAAGACGCCGTTTTCTTGACGTTGCCATTTCGCAGTGCTATCCCGTTTACTTATCCCTATATGCGCGATACCAGAAAAATTTAGAGGAGCGCAACGCGCTGTTAAAGGCAATACAAAAGGGCTTCTTATTTGATGAAGAAATGCTTGCCGTGTACAGCGAAAAATTAAGCCTGCTTGCGGCAGAAATTTATCTTTACCGCCGTGCGTATACGGAAAAATTAAAGGAAAAGGCAAAGGATATCGTAGAGGAGCTTTCCTCGGGAAGAGAATTTCTTTCTCTTGTATATCGCTCGGATATGGACGGTATTGAGGAAGATGACAAGGAAAAAATTACCGAGCGATACAGACAGGTATTCTCCCTTAATCTTGCCAAGGAAAAGGCGGCGGGTATGACGCTTTACGGCATTCACCGCGACGAGCTGGGTATTTATCTCGGCGGTATTTCCGCCAAGGACTTCGGCAGTCAGGGACAGCAAAGAAGTGCCGTTTTGGCTTTGAAGATGGCGGAAGGCATGGTATCGGGTGAAATATGTAAGGAAAGACCCGTCTATCTCTTTGACGACGTTTTAAGTGAGCTTGACGAGGGAAGAAGACGTTTTCTGCTTTCGGGTATGAAGGGCTGTCAATTTATCGTCACGGGGTGTGACGAGGGTGTGCTCGGCGAGATTTCGGATGAAGTGAAGGTCATAAGAGTGAAAAACGGCTCTTTTTCGGAGGAATAAGGATGTTTCTATACCTCGGTGACGGAAGATACAAAAGAAAAAGTGACATTATTGGAATTTTTGATATGGACAGCGCGACTGTTTGCGCTTCTACCCGAAAATTTCTTTCCACGAAAGAAAGGGAAAAGAGGGTGGAAAGCGACGGAGAGCTTCCAAAATCCTTTATTCTTTGCGAAGAGAATAAAGAAAGGTCATCTGTTAAGGGTAGAAAAAGGAAAAGCAGAGAAAAGCAAAAAAACGAATATTCTGTGTTTTTATCAAGACTTTCCTCCCAGGTTCTTTTCGCAAGAACAAAAGGGATAAAGGAAAGCTTAACGGAAGAAGAATAAAAAATATTGTCCTATTAGGGCTTACCCATAAAGAAAATCACCGTAAAGGGCGACAAGGAAAGGAAAAAAAATGGAAGAGATCAAGCAAAGCTACGATGACGCGCAAATACAGGTGCTTGAGGGACTGGAGGCAGTAAGAAAGCGTCCCGGTATGTACATCGGTACCACGTCGATTCGCGGACTTCATCATCTCGTTTACGAGATCGTGGATAACTCCATCGATGAAGCGTTAGCGGGAGAGTGTGAGCTTATTACCGTTACTTTACACGGGGACGGCAGCGTTTCTGTACAGGACGACGGACGCGGTATTCCCTCCGGTATGAATGAAAAGCTGGGTCTTCCGACGCTTGAGGTCGTTTACACCGTATTGCATGCGGGCGGTAAATTCGGCGGCGGCGGATATAAGATCGCGGGAGGACTTCACGGTGTAGGTGCTTCGGTCGTAAACGCGCTTTCCGAATGGGTCGAGGTAGAGAACTGTCGCGACGGCAAGAAATATACCGAGCGCTTTGAGACGGGTAAGGTGGCGCGTCCCTTCAAATGTGAGGGGGAGACAGACCGCCACGGTCTTTACGTGCGCTTTAAGCCCGATGCCACCATCTTTGAGGAGACGGAATTTGATTTCGATATTCTTCTCACCCGTATGAGAGAGCAGGCGTTTCTTAACGCGGGCGTTAATATCAAGCTGGTCGACACCCGTCCGGGTAAGGAAAGGGAAGAGGATCTTTGCTACGAGGGCGGTATCGTCTCCTTCGTGGAATATTTGAACGGCATACACAGCGCCAACCCCATTCACCCGAACGTCATTTACATGAAGGATGAGCGCGACGGCTCGGTGGGAGAGGTCGCGATGCAGTATAACGACGCGTACAGCGAGACGATGATCTCCTTTGCCAACAACATGGCGACCATTGAGGGCGGTACGCACGAGGTCGGCTTTAAGACGGCGCTCACCCGCGTGTTAAACGATTACGCGCACAAGGCGGGTATTTTAAAGGACAGCGACAAAAATCTTTCGGGCGAGGACGTCAGAGAGGGTCTTTGCGTGGTCATCAGCGTCAAGCTGACCGACGCGCAGTTTGAGAGCCAGACTAAGAGCAAGCTCGGAAACTCCGAGATCCGTGTGCTTGTTGAAAGCATGGTATCAAATAAGTTAAAGGAATTTTTGGAGGAAAATCCTTCTGTCGGAAAGATCATTCTTGAAAAATCCCTCGCCGCGTCCCGCGCGCGCGAGGCGGCAAGAAAGGCACGTGAGCTGACAAGACGCAAGAACGCGCTTGAAGTATCCACTCTTCCCGGCAAGCTTGCCGACTGTAACGAAAAGCGCGTCGAGCTCACCGAGGTCTATCTCGTCGAGGGAGACTCCGCAGGAGGCTCTGCCAAGGACGGCAGAGACAGCCGCTTCCAAGCCATTCTTCCTTTAAGAGGTAAGGTGCTGAACGTTGAGAAGAGCCGACTTGACAAGGTGTATTCCAACCAGTCCTTGATTCCTATTATTCAGGCGCTCGGCTGTGGCATCGGAGACGATTTCGATATAGAAAAGCTTCGCTACGGCAAGATCATCATTATGGCGGATGCCGACGTCGACGGCTCGCACATTCGTGTGCTTCTTTTAACCTTCTTCTACCGTCATATGCGGCCCTTGATTGAAAAGGGTCACGTATATCTCGCGCAGCCCCCGCTTTACAAGATCAAAAAGGGCAAGAGCCAAGAAAGATACGCGTTCTCGGATGCGGAGCGTGATAAAATTATTGCGGAGATGGGCGGTAACACCGAGGCGGAGCGTTACAAGGGTCTTGGTGAAATGGACCCCGAGCAGCTGTGGGAGACCACAATGGACCCCGAACGCCGCACCCTCTTAAAGGTGACGGTGGGAGACGCGCTTTTAGCCGACGAGACCTTCTCTCTTCTCATGGGTGACGAGGTCGAGCCGCGCCGCAATTTCATTGAGCAAAACGCAAAATTCGTTGAAAATCTCGACATTTAACGGGAAAGAAACGAAAGAAAGGCGAAACAATGGTGGAACACGATAAAAATCAAAGCATCGAATATCCCGACCAAAAAATAGAAGACCGCAATATGGAAAAGGAAGTGAGAAAATCCTTCCTTGAATACTCCATGAGCGTTATTACCAGCCGTGCGCTTCCCGACGTGCGCGACGGTATGAAGCCGGGTCAGCGCCGTATTCTCTACGCAATGTACGAGGACCATCTGACCTACGACAAGCCCTTCCGCAAATCGGCGACCACCGTCGGTAACGTTTTGGGTAGATACCATCCGCACGGTGACGCCGCCGTTTATCAGACCATGGTAAGAATGGCGCAGTCCTTCTCGCTCCGTTATCCTCTCATTGAGGGTCACGGTAACTTCGGTAACGTCGACGGTGACGGTGCCGCCGCCTACCGTTATACCGAGGCGAGAATGTCAAGGATCGCCGACTATATGCTTTCGGATATCGAAAAGAAGGTCGTTCCCATGACCCGCAACTTCGATAACACCCGTGACGAGCCGACGGTTCTCCCCTCGCGCTTCCCCAATTTCCTTGTAAACGGCTCTGTGGGTATTGCCGTCGGTATGGCGACCAATATCCCGCAGCACAACCTCGGCGAGGTCATTGACGGTACTGTTTTCCGCATGGATCATCCCGAATGCACGCTTGACGAGGTAATGATGTACATCAAGGGTCCCGATTTCCCGACCCACGGCATCATTTACGGCTCCAAGGGCATTCGCGAGGCGTACGCTACGGGTCACGGTAAGGTGATTGTCCGTGCCCGCGCCCGCATTGAGGAAAATGAGCATCGCATCATCGTCACCGAGATTCCCTATGCCGTCAACAAGTCTATGCTCGTTGCTTCCATCGCGGATATGCACAAGGATAAGAAGATTGAGGGTATCACGGGTCTGCGCGACGAATCGGGCAGAGGCGGTATGCGTATCGTCATTGAGTACCGCCGCGACGCGAACCCCGAGGTCATTTTAAATCAGCTTTATAAGTATACCCAGCTCCAAGACACCTGCGCCGTGAATATGCTGGCGCTCGTGAGAGGCGAGCCGAAGGTCTTGACGCTTTTGCAGGTGCTTGACGAGTATATCGGCTTCCAGCGCGAGGTCATTACCAACCGCACCCGCTACGAGCGCGACCGCGCGCTTGCGGAGATGCACATCTACGAGGGCTATAAGATCGCCATCGACCATATCGATGAGGTCATCGCTACCATCAAGGCAAGCGAATCCATTCCGAATGCCAAGGAAATGCTTTGTGAGAAGTTCGGTTTGACCGACGCGCAGGCACAGGCGATCGTGGAGATGACGCTCGGCAAGCTTTCGGGACTGGAAAGGCAGAAGGTTGAGGACCGTCTTGCGAAGCTTCGTGCCCTCGTGGAGGAGCTCACGGGCATTCTTGAAGACCCCGCCAAGATCGATGACGTCATTAAGACCGAGCTGAACGAGATCCGCCGCAAATTTGCCGACGCGCGCCGTACACAGCTGGTGGAGGCAGTCGACGATATTGACATCGAGGATCTTATTCCCCGTACCACCGCTGTTTTGACCGTGACGCACGCAGGCTACATGAAGAGACAAAAGGCGTCCGACTATAACGCGCAAACGAGAGGCGGTATGGGTAAGGCGGCGCTTTCCATGAAGGATGAGGACTTTGTGGAGCAGGTCATGGTGGTGGACAGCCACTCGCTCCTTCTCATCTTTACCAACTTCGGTAAGGTCTACACCACCAAGGTCTACCGCATTCCCGAGGCGTCTCGCACCGCAAAGGGCACGAACGTTGCCAATATCGTGGAGCTTGCCGAGGGTGAGCGTATGACCGCCTTCGTTACGGTGGGCGAATTTGAAGAGGACAAGTACCTCACCATGGTGACCAAGTGCGGTATCATGAAGCGCACCTCTCTTTTGGAATTCGAGTATCAGAGAAAGGGCGGAAAGCGTGCCATCACGCTTGACGAAGGCGACGAGCTTCTCTTCGTCCGCTTGACGGGCGGTAACGATGATCTCATCATTGCCACGCGCGACGCGCAGGCGGTCCGCTTTGAGGAAAAGAACGTCCGTGCTATGGGTAGAATCGCGCGCGGCGTGATCGGTATCCGACTTGCCGAGGGTGATGAGGTCGTGGGTCTTGTTCCTGTATCCGAGGGTAAGACTCTATTGACCGTCACCGAAAACGGTATGGGTAAGCGATCTCCCTTTGAGGACTTCCGTACCATGAAGAACCGCGGCGGCTCGGGTGTCGCCTGCCATAAGATGAGCGAAAAGACAGGCAGACTCGCGTCGGTCGCCGCTGTCTCGGAGGACGACGACATTCTCCTTATCACCGATGAGGGCACCATGATCCGCACCTCGGTGGCGTCTATTCCCGTCCATTCCCGCGCAACGGGCGGTGTGATCGTGATGCGTCTTTCCGAGGGTGCAAAGCTCGTGACGTTTGCCCGCGTGGAAAAGGAAGAAGAGATCGCCGAGGAAGTGATCGGGGCGGAGGTAAGCACCCAAGACGCACCCGTGGCGGAAGAGGCAACGGAGATGCCGTCCGAGGAAGAATCCGTTCCCACCACGGATGAGGAATAAACCAAAATGAAACGAACTGTTTGCAAAATTGCTGTCTTTTTGCTTCTGTTTTCTCTTGTACTCACCTCCTTCACGGGGTGCGCAAGAGAGAGCGATGAGGAATTGATAGCGCTCGCCGAGGCGCTTCTTGAAAAAAGCGCCGCCGTCAACGAGATCTGCTTTGGCAAAGGGCTTTCCTTTGGCGACGAGGACGCTTATATCACAAGCGGCTACGTGGAAGCGACGAAGGCGGCAAGAGAAAAGTACGGGATAGAAACGGTAGAGGAAATGAAGGCGCTGATCGAGAGCGTTTATTCCGTGGCAACCTGTGACTACATTGACACTGTGATCTTTAACCCCGTAAGAGAGGGGAGCACCTTTACCTCCTACCGCAGATATTTTGATGCGCTGGACGGCGAGGGCGGCGTTTGCCTGATGGTCAAAAAGGATTATGAGCCGCTTGCCGTAGGGGATGTCAGCTACGCAAACGTGCGCCTCGTTTCTCACAGCCGCGCGCGTGCTGAAATTCTCGTCGACCTCACCGTGACGGACGGCGAAAACAGCCGCACCGACCGCGACGTTTCCTTTGCTCTGCGATACGAGCAGGGCGGTTGGAAGCTCGATACTGTAACGTATGCTTCACTAAAATAATTTAATTTATCAATTTAAGTTTACAAAAGAAAGGGAATCGGAATCATGTCTTTTCATTCTAAGATGATCAAGCTTCGCAAAATCAAGGGTCTGACCCAGGAAAACTTCGCCGCAGAGATCGGCGTTTCGCGCCAGTCTGTTTACAAATGGGAATCGGGACAGTCCTATCCCGACGTGGAAAAGCTGCTCAAAATCGCGCGCACCTTCGGTGTAACGGTGGACGACATGCTGAATGATGAAATGGATGTGGACCGACAGGGTGTAATGCGTCCTGCCGCTGAGGTGCAGGCAGAGGAAGAGCGCATTGCAAAAGAAAAGGAGGAGCGCCGCCGCCGCCGCGCCGAGAACAAGGCGCGCCGTGAAGCGGAGGCAGCCGCTGCCGCGGAAGCGTCCGTTGCCGCAGAAGAGGTCGTTGCCGAGGAAGAGGTCGCTCCTGCTGTCGAGGAGGCGTCTGCCGCAGTCGCAGCGGATGCTCCCGTAGAAGAGAAAAAAGGCGGATTTTTCGGTCTTTTCCGCCGCAAGAAGTAATTTTTGCATAAAAAGGGAAGGCTTTGTCTATACTGTATCGGAGCATTCTCTCGGACTACATAAATAGGGAGAACGGGTGGCAACGCACACCCTTTTTTCCCTATGCAATGAAAAATTCACACAAATAAACAAAGAAAGGAAGCTTATGACTGAGAAGGAGCTTGATAAAATATTGACCTCGGTGCTTGGCAAAAAACCCGACGTTACGGCGAAAGAAAAGCCCCAAAAGCGTGGGGACGGAAAGACTGCCGAGGCAAAAAAGCAAGAAAAAAAGAACGCACCCGCGCCCGAGGGCGAAAAGCCCAAGGCACCCGTGCACGTGCGTAAGAAGAAAAATAAAGCGGTGGGACAGCCGGAGGCACCTGCACCTGCGGGCAAGCCCTCTGCCCCCCTGAAGAAAAGCAAGCCGAATGAAAGGATCGCCGCCCCCGCAATTGTCGCAAAGGAGAAAGCGGCATCCGCCCCCGTAAAGAGCGCGGAGGGCAAAAAGCCTAAGTCGGGCACAGCGACCCCCGCTAAGACGGTGAAGGTGGAGAAGCGTGCGCCTGTTGGCGGACAAAAGTCCAAAAACCCTAAGGGGCTTTTGCGTGTTATACCGCTTGGCGGTCTTGGCGAGGTCGGCAAGAACATGACCCTGCTTGAAACGGCGCGCGACATTATTATCATTGATTGCGGCATGGGCTTTCCCGATGAGGATATGCCCGGTGTCGATCTCGTCATTCCCGATTTCTCCTACCTGGAACGCAACCGCGACAAGGTGCGAGGGGTGTTTCTCACCCATGGACACGAGGACCATATCGGAAGCGTGCCCTATTTGCTCCGTCACTTAAACATTCCCGTCTACGGCACGAGACTCACGCTCGGTATTCTCGAAAAGAAGCTTTCGGAGTTCCGCTATGAGGAAAAGCTGCAGCTTTATACCGTGGAGGCGGGAGACGTCGTTGCGGCGGGCACCGATTTCCGCGTGGAGTTCATCCACGTCAACCACTCGATTGCGGACGCCTGCGCCCTTGCCATCGATACCCCCGTGGGCAAGGTGGTGCATTCGGGCGACTTTAAGCTGGACGTTTCGCCCATCGACGGTCAGATGATGGATCTGCCTCGCCTTGGCGAGATCGGGCGCGAGGGCGTGGAGCTTCTCCTTTGCGAATCCACCAACGCCGAGCGTGAGGGCTTTACTCCCTCGGAGAGAAGTGTCGGGGGAACCTTGGAGCAAATTTTCCTCGCGCACAAGGATAAGCGCATCGTGATCGCTACCTTCTCGTCGAACGTTCACCGCGTACAGCAGATCATCGACGTTTCGGTGCGCCACGGACGGCGCGTGGCGGTGCTGGGCAGAAGCATGGTCAGCGTCATCGGCGCGGCGCGCGAGCTTGGCTATATGGACATTCCCGACGGCGCGCTCGTAGACGTTTCGGAGCTTTCCCGCTTCAAAAACGAGCAGATCACGCTCGTCACCACGGGAAGCCAGGGTGAGCCGATGAGCGCCCTTTACCGTATGGCGTTCGGTGAGCACGACCGTATAAAGCTTACCCCCTCCGATCTTGTCGTTTTGTCGGCGTCTGCCATTCCGGGCAACGAGCGTTTGGTCGGCAAGGTCGTCAACGCGCTCGTCAAAAGCGGTATCCGTGTCATCAACGATGAGAGTATGCATATTCACGCGTCGGGCCATGCCTGCCGCGAGGAATTAAAGCTGCTCCATTCCCTCTTGAAGCCCAAGGCACTCATGCCCATTCACGGCGAAGCAAGACACCTTTACGCGCATAAGGCGCTAGCCGAATATATGGGCATGCCTGCAAACCGTATTTTCGTCACCACCGAGCTTGGCAGGGTCCTTGAAATGAAGGGCGAAAGCATTCGCTTTGCCGAGCGCGCGGAGGCGGGCGTCGTTCTCGTTGACGGCGCGGGTATCGGCGACGTCGGCTCTGCCGTTTTGAGAGAACGCCGTCAGCTTGCCGAAGACGGTCTTGTGGTCGTCAGCGCGACGGTTGACCGCTTAAGCGGCACCATCTTCGCGCCGCCCGACATTCTTTCCAGCGGCTTCGTGTATATGAAGGATTCGAAGGATCTGATCACCGAGGCATCGGCGCTCGTCACAAGAGTGCTGGAAAGAGAGCTTTCGCGTGCGCGCGGCGATATCCGCGACGTCAAGGCAAAGGTGACGGATGAATTGTCTCGCTTCTTCTTTAAACAAACGAAGAGAAGACCACTGATAATGACCGTAATTACTTTGGCGTAGGTGCGCTTGCATAAATCTCCGTGAGCGTCGTTGTCGGTCGGCTCGGGAGATTTGGAGTAGGGAACTACACCGTCATCTCCCTCGCTCCCTTACGCCTAGCCCACGAAAATTTCTGCTGCGCTCCCGCAAAGATTTCGTATAAGCGGCTCTATTAAAGAAAACACGCTTGCATAAATCTCCGTGAGCGTCGTTGTCGGTCGGCTCGGGAGATTTGGAGTAGGGAACTACACCGTCATCTCCCTCGCTCCCTTACGCCTAGCCCACGAAAATTTCTGCTGCGCTCCCGCAAAGATTTCGTATAAGCGGCTCTATTAAAGAAAACACGCTTGCATAAATCTCCGTGAGCGTCGTTGTCGGTCGGCTCGGGAGATTTGGAGTAGGGAACTACACCGTCATCTCCCTCGCTCCCTTACGCCTAGCCCACGAAAATTTCTGCCGCGCTCCCGCAAAGATTTCGTATAAGCGGCTCTATTAAAGAAAACACGCTTGCATAAATCTCCGTGAGCGTCGTTGTCGGTCGGCTCGGGAGATTTGGAGTAGGGAACTACACCGTCATCTTCCTCGCTCCCTTACGCCTAGCCCACGAAAATTTCTGCCGCGCTCCCGCAAAGCAAGGGAACAGGCAAATTAAAAGGTAAAATCATAAAGTATAAAAGTTTTTGCGGGTGTGGGAGCTTTTTTCAAAAAGCTCCCGCGTCTTTTTTCAAAAATAAAAACCGCCCTTTGGGCGGTTTTTTCGTTAGATGGTTATGCCGAAATACGTCAGCCTCTCCTTATTCTCCGTATTCGGCGATGTAAGGCAGATTGCGGTAATACTCGTCGTAATCAAGACCGTAGCCGATGACGAAGAGGTCGGGAATGGTAAAGAGGGAGAGATCGGGAGTGTATTCGACGACGCGGCGGTCGGGCTTATCAAGCAGGGTGATGACGTGCAGGGAAAGAGGGTTTCTTTCTTTGAGAAGACCGACGACGTCATGGAGCGTTCTGCCCGTGTCGACGATGTCCTCTAAGATGACGATGTGGTAATCCTTCACGTCGTGGGTGAGGTCAAGGGTGATCTGCACCATGCCGGAGGAGACGGTGCCGCTGTAATAGCTTTTAGCCACCATAAAATCAATTTCGCAAGGAACGGTCACCGTGCGGAGCACGTCTGCCATAAATATGAAAGCACCCTTCAAGATGCTGACGAGCAAAATGGGCTTGCCGTCGTAAAGAGCGTTGATGTACTCGCCTGCGCGGACAACGGCGTTTTGGATCTCTTGCTCGGAAATAAGGATGCTTTTGATCTTGCTCTCGAGAGATTCTTTCGTAATGCTTGCCATGGCGGTCTCCTTGAAGAAGTGTTTGACAGTACAAGTATAGCATAAAGGGCGAAAAAAAGCAAGGCTTTTCCCTGTGTGCGGGTGAATTTTTATAAATACGGTTGACGAAAAGGAAAAAAATGTGTATAATAAAGAACGAAGAAAAAGAAGACCCAACACGAAAGGAGCACCAATGGGCGTAGTAATTGGTATTGACGTGGGCGGAAGCACCACGAAGATCGTAGGCTTTCACAGAGAAAAAGAGGGATATTCCCTTGTACATCCGCTTTTTGTGCGGGCAACCGATCCAATCACCTCCATTTACGGAGCGTTTGGACGCTTCACTAACGAAAACGACCTTGCGCTTTCCGACATTGAGCGGGTCGTAATGACGGGTGTTGGAGCGAGCTATATTACCAAGCCGATCTATTCGCTGCGTTGCGATACCGTTCCCGAATTTCGCTCCATCGGACTTGGTGGACTCTACCTTTCGGGACTTGAACGCGCTGTCGTAGTCAGTATGGGCACGGGTACGGCGCTCGTGTACGCCGAAAAGGGAAAAGAGCCCGAATATCTTGGCGGTACGGGTGTCGGCGGCGGTACGCTCGTCGGGCTTTCGAAAAAGATGCTGGGGCTGGAGGACATCGACTACATTCAGTCGCTTGCCGAAGGGGGCGACCTTTCGCATATCGACCTTCGCATCGGGGATATCACCAAAAAGGACCCCGGGCTCACCATGCCCGACCATATGACCGCCTCCAATTTCGGTAAAATTACCGACGGCGCGACGGATGCCGATCTTGCTAAAGGCATCATTAATATGGTTTTTGAGACGGTGGGTATGCTTGCCTTGTTCGCTTCTCGCGCGAAGGACGATGCGCCCGTCGTGCTTACGGGAAACCTCACCTCGGTCTCCTACGCAAAGGAAGCGTTCGAAAATCTCTCAAATATGTTCGGTGTGCGCTTCCTTATCCCCGAAAACGCGCAGTTTGGCACCGTTATCGGTACAGCACTGGGCGGCTTAAACATCGAAAAGTAAACGTTTCTTTGCAAAAAAGGAGTTAATTATGACCAACCGTGAAAACGCCGCGCGCGCGGCGACAAGAGGAAATCTGTTCTTCTTTGCTTGTGTGATGCTCGCCCTGCTTGCGGGCGCGTTTGCCGCGACGGCAGAAAATAAGACGATGCTGATCTTAGGACTTTCCTTCGCGGGTGTCTTTCTCGTGCTCGGCGGTGTTTTGGTGTATATACACTCTCGCATCGTCGGTAAGTATATGGCGCTTGCCAAGGAAGAGGAGGCGGCGCTTGCCGCCCGCGCCGCGGAAGAAGAGAGAAAAAACATCGAGACCTTTTCAGAGGACGGTCTGCCCGGCGCCTTCTGTTACGAGATCCGCGGCTATTCGCCCGCTCAGCTTCGCCTGATCCTTGACGAGCAGAGGGGCGAATACACCGAGGAGGAGTACGCCTTTATCGAAAAGGTGCTCTCCGAAAAGGCGTGACCTCTTTATTTGCTTTCCGTTTTCCACGCCTCAGCGCGTGCTAGGCTGATCCGTGTGATCTTTTCCTCGGGGTACGGGGAATTCTTTCCGCCCTTGCCGAATAAGAAGTAGCTGCCCTCGGGCGTTTTGTACAAGATCTCCTCAAAGCCGTCCTCTTCGCCAAAGGAGCCGAAGCTTCGGCGCGCGATCAGGGTTGCCGTTTCGGTGTCGTAGATCTTGCCGCAAATTTGTTTTTTCATTTTTATACCTCGCAAAACCAAGATTTCTATCGTTAGTATGTGCGCTTTCTTTCCCTTATTTACGCTTTTTTGAAAGGAAATCATATGAAAAAAATCCTTTTTTTCACTCTTATCCTTTGCCTTTGTGCCCCCATCCTTTTTTCCGCCTGCGCGCCCGCATATCGCGATGACGCACGGACGGGCACCTACGTTGCCTACGGCGCGGACGGCAAGCGGGTAGACTACCGCTTGACCTTGGAGGAGGACGGCACGGGGGAGATCATTCATTATCCCCACATCGGCGGAGAAACGCGCGAGGATATTATTTTCGAGCTTCGTGATGACGTTTTAAATCTGCACGGCACCGAGGTCGTGGGAGGCGTCATCGGCAGAAACGAGCTGACGGGTACGGTGGAGCTTGTCGGAAACGAATACACCTTTGAGCTTCGCGGCTCGTCTTCGGGTGCTGTGTTTGCGAATTTTGTGAGAGAATGAAGAACACAACGCTTTGTTATCTGGAAAAGGGGAGCGCGTATCTGATGCTCCACCGTGTCAAAAAGGAAAACGACGTCAACGCGGGCAAATGGGTCGGTGTCGGCGGTCATTTTGAGGAGGGGGAAAGCCCCTATGACTGTGCCGTTCGCGAGATCTTTGAGGAAACGGGGCTCGTATGCGCCGCGCTTTCCTATCGCGGTGTCGTCACCTTCGTCAGCGATAAATACGAGACGGAGCAGATGCACCTCTTTACGTCGGACGACTTTTTGGGCGACGATACGTATCCTCGCTATACGGGCGGTGAGGAGACCCCCACCGCTTGCAACGAGGGCAACCTTGCTTGGGTGGAAAAAGCGCTCGTTCCCACCCTTCCGCTTTGGGAAGGGGATAAGGTGTTTCTCTCGATGCTTGAAAAGGATGCGCCTTTCTTTTCCTTGAAGCTCGTCTACGAGGGCGACACGCTCGTGAGGACGATCAAAAACGGAATACCCATGTAAAAAACGACCTGCAAAAGCAGGTCGTTTTTCTGTTCTTTGTAGGGCGGGGGCTTGCTCCCGCCGCTTTTATGTTTTTCACACCGAGAAGAGAAGCATTAATCCTCAAACAAAGGCGTGGAGAAATAGCGCTCCGCAGTATCCGGTAAAACAGTCACCACTCTCTTTCCCTTGCCGAGCTTTTTCGCGAGACGCAAGGCGGCGGCGACGTTGGTGCCGCTGGAAATGCCGCAAAGAATACCCTCACGGGCGGCAAGGGCGCGCGCGGTGCAGATGGCTTCCTCGTCGCCGACGATGCAGATATCGTCGTAGATCTCACGGTTTAAAATATCGGGAATGATACCGTCGCCAATGCCCATCTGCAAATGCGTGCCGATAGAGCCGCCCGAAAGCATGGCGGCATGCTCGGGCTCGACCGCCCAGATTTCCATATCGGGGTTGTGTGCCTTTAAGACCTCGCCGATGCCCGTGATGGTACCGCCCGTGCCGATGCCGGAGCAGAAGCCGTGAATGGGGCCGTCTGCCTGCTTCAAAATTTCAGCGGCAGTACCAAAGCGCTGCGCGTCGGTGTTGGCGGGGTTCTCAAACTGCTGGGGAACGAAGACGCGGGGGTCCTCTCTTTGCATGCGGAGCGCCGTTTGCAGGCATTCCTCAATGCAGTCGCCGATATTGCCCGCGTCGTGCACCAGAATGACCTCCGCACCGTAGTGACGGACGAGCTTGCGGCGTTCCTCGCTCACCGAGTCGGGCATGATGATCTTGACCTTATAGCCGCGCACCGCACCCACGAGCGCGAGCCCGATGCCTTGGTTACCGCTGGTCGGCTCAACGATGACGGTGTCGGGACCAATCTTTCCCTCTGCCTCTGCCACCTTGATCATGTTATAGGCGGTACGGGTCTTGATAGAGCCGCCGACGTTGAGCCCCTCGAACTTGACAAGGATCTCGGCGCTGTCCTCGTCCGCCATGTGGGAAAGACGGATCAGCGGCGTGCCGCCCATCGCGTCAAGAATGCTGTTGTAAACCATAATATATTCCTTTTTCGGATAGTTAGTCGGGTAATACGAAGGAGACGATATCGTAAACCTTCTCGGTTTCCGTTTTGGTGAGGGTGAAGGAGATGTGGTCGCCCTCCATCAAGAAAAGGATCTCTTCAAGATCCGCGATCTTTGCGCGCAGAAGGAGCATTTCCTCGGTGGCGCTGTCTTTGCCCACGATATAAAGATAGGTTTCGCCGCCCGTCGTCACGGGGGTGATCTGTCCAATGGTGACGGTTCTCGTTTCGATTTCCGCGGCGGGCGGCGTGGGCTCATCCTCGGGGGAGAGCACGCCCTCAGTCACAAGACGGGCAAGGTACGCCGCCTTGGCTTCCTCTTGGGTCACCCCTGTCGCGACGATGTTATACTGCTCCACGTTGACCATGGCATAAAGCTTGACAAGTCCGCCCTGATCCTTCAGCACCATGATATAGGTTGCCTCGCCCTTGACGTTGATCAGCGCGGGGAAGGAGGCGACGTAATTCTTTTCCTGCACCTCGCCCTGCGCGGCACTCATCGCGGAATGCTCCTCCGCGCCGATAACGGGGTAGAACTTGTATTCACCCGTGCGCGCGTTGGTGATGATAAAGCCGATGTTACTGCGGTCGCTGTTGACCGAGGTCACGCCCGTGAAGTACCAAACGTCGTCCCCGATCACGATATAGCCAAAGTCGTCGGTGGTCTGCTTGCAGTCCTTGTTGCCGATAATGCTGTTAAAGAAGCCGCCCGAAAGCGTACCCTTCCAGTTGTATTTATCGGTCGCAAGATAGCCGTCGTAGACCACGTCGATCCACGAGGGGGTGTTTTCTACCGAGTAGATTTCAGACGTGCCGTCGGTAGGATCAAAGATAATGACTTCCGAAACGTCCTTTGCACCAAAGAGGGCAACCCTCGGCGACATGCACGCCACCACGTAAACGGGCTTCCCTTCTTCGTCGATCTCAAAGCGCGGCGTACCCATGATCTTGGTGGGGTAATCAAAGCGCAAGCGGCGCATAAGGTCGTCGCCGAAGAAGCCGCTTTCCGCATAGCGGATGGTGGACGCGAGCTTGTTGTATTCCGCCGTGTTGCCTACGGGGTCTACCATAACGTAGCCGGGAATACCGTTTTCGCGGTTGCCGAGCCACTTAAAGAAGCCCGCGTATTCGAGGTTGGCGACCTTTTGGGGCGTGCCGCGGTAGTTGATCTGCGTGTAAGTGGGCGCGATCTCAAACTGAGAAACGACGTCCGAAAGCGAGCCGAGCGTGCGGTTGCCGACGATGGCGGCAGTGTCCGAATCCATGAGAGCGATGTTGGTGACGTTCTCGGTCTCGGGCATATCCTCGGCGAAGACAGCCTCCTTCACGTCAATGACGGCGGCATAGCGCCGCGCGAAGAAGAAGGTGGAGGAAACGATGCTTCCCACGATAAGCACGGCGAGGGGAAGCACGGCGAGCAGCATCCACTTTGCCTTTTTGCTTCTTTTCGCGCGGTGCAGCTTAAATTCCCCTTGCTTTAAGATCTCCGTGTTGACACGCAGACCCGAAAAGGGCAGTGTATAAAGAAAGAAAATAAAGGCAAGAAAGATCCAAAAGCCCTCGCTTCTCAGGTTGATGGCGGGAAGCGTTACGTAATAAACGAGAAACGCAACGACCGTCAAGACGGCGTAGACGCCGATCCATTTCAAAATTTTCTTGTTCTTTTCGTTCATTTGCAAACCTCGATCACATATTATCCTACCGTGATAAAGTAGGACTTCTTGTAATAACCGCCTTTGGGAAGGTGGTTCATCATGGCTTTGGTTTCAAGGTCGTCGTGCGCGTCAAAATAGGTGGGAACGCTTTCCCACGGCTCAATGCAAAGGAAAGGCGCACCCGAGCCCTCGGCGTGCCAGAAGCCAAGCACGGGGAAGCCCTTGAAATCAAGGCGCACGAAGCGACCCGAAACGTCCGACTTTAAGGTGACGTGGTCGCCCATCTCGGTGAAGAAGAGGCTACCCGCGTCAAAAAGCTCGTTGGAGTAGGCAATGGTGTGGTCGGTAAGGGAATAGGGGGCGTCCTCGCGGTCGGTGAAGTTGTTCTTGAACAGCACCTGACGGGGGGTGTCGATGCTTGCGTCAAAGACCAGCTTGTAATCGGTGCCCTTATCGTCTCCCAGGGGCACGTTGAAGCCGGGGTGCGCGCCGAAAGCAAAGATGAGCGTCTTTTCGTCGGTATTTTCTACGGAATATGCCACTTCAAGCGTGTCACCCGCAAGGGAGTAGCGCACGCGGTAGATGAAGGAGAAGGGATACATCTTTCTCGTTTCCTCGTCGTCCGAAAGACGGAAGGTGATGGAAGTGTCGGTCTTTTCCTCTACCGCCATTTCCATTTTACGCGCGAAGCCGTGAAGCGGCATCTCGTACTTTTCTCCCGCATAGGTGTAATAGCCGTCGAGGAGTCTTCCGCAGATGGGGAAAAGAACGGGAGACTGACCCTCCCAAGAAGCAGCGTCGCCCTGCCATAGATATTCGCAAGCGGTTGCCTTGCCGTAAATAGAGGTGAGTTCACCGCCAAGGGAAGTAAAGGAAGCGCGTACGCGCTCGTTTTCAATGGTATAAAGCATAATTTTCTCCTTTATCAAAGATATAGTTTACCACTGTTATTGTAGCACAGTTTTTTGAAAAAAGCAATAGAAAAAGCCCTGCACAAAAAGAAAAAGCGGCGGGGGACAAGCCCCCGCCCTACGAATCTGCATTATTTTCTCTTTGCGTCGTTTTCACGCGAGAACGCCTCGATGGCGTCAACGACGGTGCCCTCTTCGTTGGTCAGACCGTGGGGATGGTGATCACAGCCGGGCTTGACCCAAACCTTGATGCGTCCGCCGTTTTTCTGATAGTAATCCGCTAAAACGGCACCGTTTTCCACGTAGGGAACGGTCATATCGCTGTCACCCGCTACGAGAACGACGGGGATGTCGTTGCCGAGAAGGATATGCATTTTATCAATGGGGTGATCGCGGTAGGCAAGGATGGTGCTTTTGGTGTAGCCGGTCACGCGGGAGAATTCGGGGTAGATGATGTCGTTTGCGATGCCCATACCGCAGGGGCAGGAGAGAAGGTTTAAGACGGGAGCGTCGATGTACAGCACGTCGATCAGCTCGGGATGTGCCGCCGCAAGCGTGGTAGCAATGAGACCGCCGCAGCTCATACCGACGGTGGAGCAACGGGGCTCAAGAGAAAATTCTTCCGAAACGAATTTAACAAAGCGCGCGGTGCATTCGATCTGATCACGCGTTGCCCAGCGGTTCTTGTTGGTACGGAAGGCAACGTGCCAGCCGCGCGCAAGAAGCTCACATTCGGTGGCAGGGAAGGCGCCTCTGTACTCGGTCTTGAGTGCCCACTTGCCGTTCGGCGCGCACTTCGGCTTGACGAGAAAGGCGTCATAGCCCTCAAACTGAAAGTCAAGGCATTCGTAGCCGTTCCATTCGCTCTTAGTGAATTCCATAAGATACTCCTTTTTCTGCCTTGGGCGGTATTTTTTTCATTATAGCACGGTTTTTGCTTTTTGCAAGGGAATTTCTCCGCAATTATTCCTTATTATCGGGGACAACGCCACGATATCGGCAAGCGTGCAGTCAAGCGCCGCACAAAGACGGTCAAGCGTCTTAGTTTCCACGTTATCATTTGCTTTTAGACGGCGCGGTGGCGGCGGCGTCCGAGCCCTTCTTTTCGCCGTTTGAGATGGGTCCCTCGACGTAGGCGACCACGTGGTCGCTGTCCGAAAGGAAGGTGAGAATTTCGTCAGAGAGAAGGTTTTCGTCGTTGGCTCTGCCCGTAAAATACTTGGAAAAAGCGATGTCGCCCGTAAACGTGAGCTGTGTCATATTGTGATCCTTTTCGTTGGGATCAGTTCCAATAGTCAAGCTCCGCGGTTATGCCCGCGCTCTCCTTGCAGAAGGTGGGGTCAAGCCCGGCTTTTTTCTGCTTTCGATAATCGGCAAGAGCGCGGAGGGCGTATCTGCCGAGCAGAATGATCACGGGGATATTGATGACGGTCATAAGTCCCATCAAGAGATCGGCAAGATTCCAAAGGAAGGAGGCGGAAAGCCCCGCGCCGAGAAAGACGAGAAGAGACGCTACGATATAGTACACGGTATTAAAGGTGCGGCTCGGCACGCGGCCGAACAAGTGGCTCCAAGCCTGGTTGACGTAAAAGAGATTGCCGACGAGGGTGGTAAAGGCAAAGAGCACCATGGAGACGGTAATAAACACGGGGCCGAAGCCGCCGAGCGTCTGAGAGAGGGCTGCTTGCACGTAATCCGCGCCCTCAAACGACGGCGACGGCTCAACGCCCGACGTCATACACATAAAGGCGGTGGCGGAGCAAACGAGCAGGGTGTCGATAAAGACCGAAAGGGTCTGCGTCAGTCCCTGCTTGGCGGGGTGTGAAACGTCGGCAGATGCGGCGGCGTTGGGGGCAGAGCCCACGCCCGCCTCGTTGGAGAACAGCCCGCGCTTGACACCGTACATCACGCACGAGCCGCCAAAGCCGCCGAAGATGGCGGAGAAGTCAAACGCCTCGCGGAAGATGCGCGCGAGAATGCCGGGAAGGGCGGTGATATTCATAAGGGAAATGACGAGCGCGACGAGAATATAAAGGAGACCCATGACGGGCACGAGCACGCCCGTGACCGCAAGAATACGTTTTCCGCCGCCGAACAGACAGACCGCGACGAGAAGAGCAATAATACCGCCGATGACCCAAGGCGTCCACGCTTCGTTATAAAAGGAATAGCTCTTGAAGGTGGATTGCAGGTTGTAGGAGGCAAGCATATTGAAGCCTATGCCATAGGTGAGAACAAGAATGACCGAAAAGAGGATGGCAAGCCATTTGAGCTTAAGCCCCGTCTCGATATAATAAGCGGGACCGCCGTAGCTTCCCTCCTTGCCGCGCTTTTTATAAATCTGTCCGAGCGTGCTTTCGATAAAGGCGGTGGCACCGCCGATGAGGGCAATGACCCACATCCAAAACACCGAGCCGAAGCCGCCCATGCAAAGGGCGGTCGCGACACCGACGATATTGCCGGTACCGACGCGCGAGGCGGTGGAGACCATAAGAGAACGGAAGGAGGATACCCCGTCCTTATCCTTCGGCTTTTCGGTGACGGCGCGGAGCTGATCGGGGAGCATGGCGATCTGTGCGCCGCGTGTGCGGACGGTGAAATAAAGTCCCGCCAAAACGAGCACGATAATGAGAAGATAACCGTAAAAGATGTCGTTTGCGGCGCCGATCGTTTTTTCAAGCCAAGCCATAAAAATAAACCTTTCAGTGATTTTACTTTTTTATATTATACTTCAATGCGCGCGCTTTGTCAAGCAAGAGAGGAGGAACAAAAACAGTTTATTTACAATTCGCTGCTTGACAAACGGGAGGATTTGTGGTATGGTATGTTACAATATATGAGCTTTATATATAAAAGCAGCAAAAGGAGGACGCCATGGCAAACAGGTTAGTAAAAAAGGGAAAGCCGTATTTCCGTGTTTTGAAGACTATGATGCAGATGCGATACAAGCCGCCGCGCTTTTTGTTTGTGGGAGAGGTGTTTCCCGACGGCTCTCTTATTTTGAGCAACCACGAGGGCACCGATGCGCCCATGGCGCTTGAAATGTACATGCCTCGCCGCCTTCGTATGTGGGGCGCGCACGAGATGAACGAGGGTCTCGTCCCCATGTATAAATACCAGTCGAAGATCTATTTCTGCGAGAAGAAGCACTGGAACATCTGGGGCGCGCGTGCCTTTTGCCTGATCGCGAGTCCCTTAACCAATCTTTTTTACAGCGGCTTTGATCTGATCTCCACTTATCACGACCCCCGTATCGTCAAGACCTTAAAGGAAAGCCTCGCCGCCATCAAGGATGGGGAGAGCATCGTCGTGTTCCCCGAGCATTCGGAAAAGGGGTATCTCGCGGAGCTTGAGGGCTTCTTTGCGGGCTTTGCCCTCTTTGCCGAGTTTTCCGCAAAGCGAGGCGTGGATATTCCCGTCGTCGTCAGCTATTACCGCAAGGGGGAGAACACCTATATCTTCGACGCTCCCGTGAAATACTCGGTGCTTGTCGAAAAATACGAAACGCGCGACGGTATCGTTAAGGCGTTGCTTGACCGATGTAATTTGCTTGGTAAGATGGATACGGCGAACCTTACGGAGATCGATTACGGCGAGAATAAAGAATAAAAGAAAACGGCTTTCGCATGCGAAAGCCGTTTTTTGCAAATAAAGGTTTACTTTACAAGGGTTTTATAAAGGGCTCTTTTCCCGTTTAATGCCTCTCATCCGAATCAAAGGTCTCGCAAAACCGCGCCGAGAAGGCGGGCGGCTCATCCTTCGCGTAGAGGTGGGAAACATCGCCGAAGGCGGCGGTGCGGAAATAGGCGTAGCCCTCCTCTCTTTCCTCGGTGTAAACGGTCGTTATCGAGGTGGGGGCGGAGCAGAAGCCGTGCCAAAGCACCATGGGGGAGACGTTTAAAAGGTGCGAAAGCAGCACGCAGGTCAGCCCGAAGTGGCAGAAAAAGACAATCGTGTCGCGGTTTGGGCGCACGGCGCGGTAGAGGTCGCCCTCTCTTTCGTAGCCGTGGCGGGAAAGAAGCGCGTCAAGCTCTTTGCACACGTGGGCGTACTTTTCGGGCACGTCCGCTTCTACCATTACGGGGTGGTACATCCATTTTTTGCGGTCGAAGAAGTCGGGGTAAGCGGTTAAGTCGCGAGGGAGCCAGTCCCACGCGCAGTCTTGATCTTCGTTCGGCTTGTTCACAACGGCGGGAAATTCCCTTAACCAATCGCAAACGACGGCCTCGCGCCCCATACGGTCAAGGGTATAGCGCGCGGTGTCGCGCGCTCTGCCGAGGGGGGAGCAATAGAAGGCGTCGACCTTTTCTTTTTCCATGCGAAGGGAAAGAAGCGCGGCTTCCCTTTTGCCCTTTTCGGTGAGAGAATCTATGGAATAATCGGGATCTCCGTGGCGGATGATCAAAAGGCGCATGGCGTTCTCCTTATTTCAAGCCCAAGGCGTTGGCGGTTTTCTTGTATTTCTCAAAGGCTGTGGCGTAGCGCGCGTGCGCTCCTTCACGGGTGCGGAATAACGTCTCATTTTAAGCTGTAATTCCGGCATGATATTGCTCCTTATATATTTTATGCATTTTGGGGGCGGTTATTGATGCTCTCTCGCTTCGCGGGCGAGGCTTCGCTCGTAAAGACGGCGCAAAGCAGGGGTGTTCGCGCGCAAAACGGCGGTTGGCATGAGGTTTAGGACGAGGTTGACAAGCGCGACAAAAACACCGATCCCTCGTTTTGGCAGAAGCAAAAGAAGAAAGCCGCCGACAGCCCCCGCGATATGCCCTGCGACACCGTAGTTCGATTCGAGCAAAAACCGTCCGAGATAGGCAGAGCTTTTTGAATCGCGCAGACGGTCCTTATGAAAGCCGGTGAAGCACCCAAGCTCGGGAACGAACCGTTTCCATTTTTGAAGTCCGAGGCGGCGGTATAACCGCGCTTCCCGTTCGCCGACCGCAAAGATGCGCCGCATCGGCGCAAACCATTTTTGTGGCAGACGGCGGATGAGAAAGGCAAAAACGCCGTCAATGGCGATGACTGTGGCAACCTCGAAAAGCGTTGTAAGCAAAAGCAAAAGAAAAGCCGCAAGTGTGTAGATTCCTTCGAAAAGGAAGCAACCGAGCGTGATAAGCAACGCCGACAGGGAGATGATGATAATGTATGCCATGCTTTCCCTCCTGTTTTTGTTAAAGAGAGTATACCATAAAGCGTGAAAAATGTCAAGCAAGAGAGGGAGAAAATCAGCATGAAGTCAAATGAAAAAGCTCGTTCCGAAGAACGAGCTTTTTTGAATAGGGAGGCTCTCCTCCCAATCACGCCGTAGGCGTGTATATCATCCGCAACCTGTTGCGGTATATCATCAATGCGGAGCATTGCATATCATCAACACAAAGTGTTGTATCTCATCAAGCCACAGAAGGATGCACGCCGTCGCGTGATGATATACAGCCCGAAGGGCTGGTGATATGCACCGCGCTTAGCGCGGCGTATGATATACCAAGCCTGCGGCTTGGATAAATCGCGGAGCGATTTTAGGGAGGCTCGCTACGCGAAGTTGCTCACGCCCTGCGCCTGGCGAGCAAGCTCCCTGATCTTCGGGCGGAGCAACCGAAATACTTCCTGCAACATAGTCGAAATGCGCGCAAATCGCAGATTTGCTTCATTTCTCCTTGTTTCAGTTACATCCTCCAAAAAACAATTATCAATTGTTTTTTCTTCGGTGACCCGTGCTTTGCGGCAAAGCCGCAAGCACTGTGGTGAGAATCCTCTATTCCCCAGCCACACGAATGAAAAAAGCCACCCTTTTGGGTGGCTCATTCGTGTGGCTGGGGAATAGGGATTCGAACCCCAACAAACAGAGTCAGAGTCTGTCGTGCTACCTTTACACAATTCCCCATTGGTTTTAGCGGATATTATTATAGCAAGTCTTTTTCGGTTTGTCAAGGGCTTTTTCAAAAAATGATGGAAAAAATCTGCTTAGTGGCGGAAGAGGGGCAACGTTTGGGGGAAAAAGGGTTGACAAGCATTGGCGAGTGTTGTAAAATCGTCTCATAGATACTGTGTTTTTTGGGGGTTGTGATGCATTCGATTCTTATCATTGGTCAATCCAATATGGCGGGCAGAGGCTTCCCCGGCGAGGTCGCCCCCATTGACACCACAGACCTTTTTGTCCTGCGTAACGGCAGATGGTGGAAGATGTATACCCCCGTCAATCCCGACCGCGTGACGGTGGGCGTTAACCTCGTGGAGAGCTTTGCCGCGCGTTACCGCGACGATCATGGTGTTGAGGTGGGCGTTATCCCTTGCGCGGACGGCGGTACCTCGCTTGACCAATGGGCTGTGGGCGGTGTGCTTTTCGACCACGCCGTGTATATGACCGAGCCGGCACAGCGCACCTCGACCGTCACAGCCATTCTCTGGCATCAGGGAGAATCGGATTGCTACCCCGATGGTTATCCTCTCTACGAGGAAAAATTCACCCGTATCCTCACCGCCCTGCGGGAAAAGACGGGGCTACACGATGTTCCCGTGCTCGTGGGCGGACTCGGAGATTACCTCGTGAATTACCACCCCGAAATGGGTGTCTTTGGAAATTACGTATATGTAAATGAAGCTTTGCAAAACGTCGCGAAAAAGCAGCCGAACGTCGGTTTTGTATCGGCGGAGGGCTTGGGCGCGAATCCCGACAATCTGCACTTTTCGGCAAAGGCGCTCCGCGAATTCGGACTTCGCTATTACGAGGAATTTTTGAAGCTTGAAGACAGAGAAGCGGTCGCTGTCGAAAAATCCACGGATGCGGCGATGGCGAAAAGCGAAATGGAAAAGCTGTAAGCTTAGGGCGAATTCTTTTGAATGAAAACGATGCGTTACATATTGGAGGGGAAATAAATGCTTTTGATCAAAAACGGTTATATAAAAACCATGGTAGGCGCGGGTTTTGCCGTGGCGGACGGACTTGATTACGAGGAGGGCTGGCGCGCCATTACGATCAACCCCGCGCGCGGCACGGGTATTGACGACCGCGTGGGCTCGCTCGAAGCAGGTAAGGACGGCGACGCTGTCATTTGGACGGCGGATCCCTTGACCGCTGTCGGCGCGAAGGCGTATGCTACCGTTATTAACGGAAAAGCGGTTCACAAAATATAATTTTGCTCTTGCGGGGGTGCATTTATGCACCCCGAAATACGTGAAAAAGCCCTGCCTGGTGACAAGCAGGGCTTTTGTTTTGTTAAATTATTCCTCCATCGGAGAAGTAGCCGCGTCAAAGATAGCGGTGATCTCTTCCGAAGGCTCCTTATCGGTGAGGGTCGCAACGACAGCGGCGATCGCGCTGACGGCGAAGCCGGGGATGATCTCGTAGATGCCGAGCGCGGTAACGACGGGAGAAAATACGCCCGAAACGCCCGAGAAGAGGACGAGCCACAAAACGTTGGTGACGGCACCCGCGATAACGCCCACGAGCGCACCGCGATAGGTGAAGCGACGCCAGAATACCGAAAGGATCATCACGGCGCCGAAGGCGGAGCCGAAGCCTGCCCAAGCGCACTCAACGAGCGCCATGATAGCGTTTGCGCCCGAGCCGCCGATGTAGGCGATCAAGAAGGCGACGACCGAAACGAGCAGGACCACGGCACGGCCGACCCAAAGCGCTTCCTTTTCGGAAGCATTCTTGCGGAAGACGGGCTTGTAGATGTCTGCCGTAAAGGAGGAGGATGCGACGAGAAGCTGGCTGTCTGCCGTGGACATGGATGCGGCGATGATGGCGGCAAGCAGGAAGCCCGTGACAACGGGGGGGAAGAGGTCGCGCGCGAGTTTTACGAAGACGAGCTTCTGATTGCCTGCGGCGAGAAGCTCCTCACCGATGAGGATTCTGCCGAAGAGAGCGATGAAGATGACCGCAACGAGGGCGAGCACCACCCAAACGATAGCGACGGTGGCGGATTTCTTTGCCATCGAGGGCTTTTTGATCGCCATAAAGCGAACGAGGATGTGGGGCATACCGAAGTAGCCGAGACCCCAACCGAGACCGCTTGCGATCTCCTTCCAGGACGCGCTGAAGAGATTGGTCCCGAAGATGTATTCGGTGCCGCCGACGGTAACGGCGGTGTTCAGAACGGAATAATCAAGATTTTTCGTGAAGGCGATGATGATCGGCACGGCAAGCACGGCAACGAGCATCAAAATTCCTTGGAAGAAGTCGGTCCAACAGACAGCCTTATATCCGCCGAGGAAGGTGTAGACGATCAAGATGAGCGCGAAGAGGATCATCGCCAAGGAAGGATCCATGTCGGGGAACAGAGAGGTCAGCACCGATGCGCCCGCAACGAACGCGGATGCGACGTATACGGTGAAGCAAACGAGGAAAACGACGGCGCACGCGATCTGAAGCGCGCGGCTCTTGGTTGCGAAGCGTCTGGAAAGGTATTGGGGGAGGGTGATGGAATCCCCTGCCGCCTCGGAGAAGCGGCGCAGGCGCTTTGCCATCAGGATCCAGTTAAGAGCAGTACCGAGCGCAAGACCGATACCGATCCATGCTTGTCCGAGACCGAAGGCGAGAATGCTTCCGGGCAAGCCCATCAGCAGCCAAGCGCTCATATCCGACGCCTGCGCGCTCATAGCGGTGACCCAAGGGCCCATGGTTTTGCCGCCAAGGAAGTAATCCTTGTCACTTTGTCCCTTCTCGCGGAAGAAGAAAAGAATGCCGATGCCGAGCATGGCGACGAAATAGAAGATCAGAACGAAAAGTTCCCAGTTCAAGGTGATGTCCTCGCTTTCTTTACTAGTTTTAAAACAATATAAGACATTATAACACATTTTGGCAAAATACGCAAGTGCTTTTTCGCATTTTTCGCATTTCTTTTCAAAGGGGCAGGTTCGTTAAAAATTCAATGGAGCAGGCGTTTTTTCTCGAAAAAACGCCAAAAAGCCGATCTTCACGGTGAAAAAATCGGCTTTTTGATGGAATTCTTATGTTTTTGGAGAGGGGGCGGTGTGGATTACGGTGAGCCCCGCCTTTTCCGCCATGCGAACCGTTTGCCCCGCACCGCTGTACGGTCTTGTAAGATAAGCGATGCAGACGCTTGACGCGTCCACCATGGCTTGATTGCGCTTTTGCATACAGCCGTCATAATAGCGGTCGGCGAGTAGGATGACCTCATCCGCCTCTCTTTTTTGCTTTGCGTAGACCGCCTTTTCCTCTTCGGTCCATTTGGCGTCTTGGTCGGCGCAGGGAAGCATGAGGATAAGGGAAACGTCGGGATAATGACGGCGGTAGCCGAGCACGACGTCAGCCGCCATCGTGTCAAAGCCGACAGCGCCTCCCGCGACAAAGCGGCGGTAGCCTTTTTGATACAGCTCGCCGACGGCGCGTGCGAGATTTACACGGACGATGGGCTCACACGTCTTGGGGACTTTGCGGTGTCCTGTAAAGCAGCAGGTAATGGCGCGTTCGTTTTCCATCATGCCTCTGCCTCCGCGTCGAAGCGGCTTTCGATCTCTCCGAGCACGCGGTCAAGTGCCGCCTTGGGAGAATCCGCCGTGACCGTACAGCCCGCGGCGCGCAAATGTCCGCCGCCGCCAAAGCGCGCGGCGACCGATGCCACGTCAAAGCCGGAGGAGCGCATGGAGGCGCGCAAGGTGCCGTTCGGCTGTTCTCTGACCGCGAGGGCAACCTCGACCCCCGCGCGGGAGCGCACCATATCAATGACTGTTTCAAGATGCTCCTCTTCTACGCCGAGCGCGCGTCTGTCGACATCGGTGATCAGCACCCAAGCGATCTTGCCGTCGGGGGAGGTCTTTGTATGCTCGATGGCAAACGCTTCGGCGCGCAGCTGCTTTTCCGATTTCATTTCAAACAAACGGTGGTTGACGTCGGCGGCATCCACGTCGCCCTCTTCAAGAAGCGCGGCGGCACAGCGGAGCGTTGTGGGCGTGACGTTAGAGTAACGGAAGCAGCCTGTGTCGGAGGAGAGGGCGGCGTAAAGAGCCACCTTTGCTTCTGTGGGGATGGCGGTCAGAACGCCGAGCTTCATGAGCGATTCCGCGACCGCGTAGACCACCTCGCCCGCGGCGGCGGCTTTGGGGAGAACGAGGCAGTCGGCAAAGGGGGTGCCGACCTCGTGATGATCGAGCATAAAGGAGATGCGGAAGGGAAGCTCGGTAAGAGCGCCCAGCTGCTCACGCGTGGCAACGTCCACCGCGACGGCTGTATAGGGCGGCTTGGGAAGCGCGCTTCCGATATCAAGACCCTCGGTTAAGAACGAAAGGCGCTCGGGAATAGGGTCGGCGCAAATGCCGAAGGGTGTTTTTTCCATAGCGCGGCAAATGTGCATGAGAGCCGCCGTGCTGCCCACCGTGTCCCCGTCGGGGCGGCGGTGCATGACAAAGAGGGGACGGGAGGCGGAGAGAAGCTTGTGCGCAAAGCCGTCTACGTCAAGTGCCGTAATCGAAGTGTTTTCCGTCACGTCGCGTCCTCGCTTTCGTTGGCAGATGTCCCCATGTCCTCTGCGGATGCTCTGATGCGCGCGGCATCCTCGTCGTGGATCTGCTTGAGCAGGGCTGAGATGCGCGCGCCGTGCTCACCCGATTTGTCAGGGGTGAAAAGCAGCTCGGGGGTGATGCGGAGGTTAAGCGTTTCGGCAAGGTGGCGGCGGAGCATTCCCTGCGCGCGCACAAGAGCCTTTTTGACCTCCTTTTCCTCGCCTGCGAGGTGAGAAAAATAAACCTTCGCGATTTTCAGATCGGGGGCAGCCTCCGCGCGTGTTACGCTGACGAACGCTTCGGCAATCACGGGGTCGCGCGCCTCGCGCAGTGCCACGCAAAGCTCCTGCGCGATGGCTTCGTTGATTCTTCCTTTACGGTAGGATGGCATTGTTTTACTCCTTTGTTTTCATCTTTCTATTGTCTGCGCGTTCTTTGACGCGCGTTTTTTACGGTGTGATCCTTTCCGCCTTGATCTCGCGGCGAAGAATACAGGATGCTCGCTTGGCAAAGGGGAGCGGCTCTCCCGTTGTGAAAAAACGCCTCTCTCCTCCGCCGTTCCCATCAAATTGGGAGGCGGCTGCCGCCGCGGCACAGGCGGCGGGATCGATCAATCTCGCGCTTCCAAAGAACGCGGCGATCTCTTCCTTTAAAAAGGGGAAGTGTGTGCACCCCAAGACGACAGCATCGGGAGCAAGTGCCCGCGCGGGCGCGAGCGTTTTGCGGATCACGCGCGAAGCGTGGGGCGTGCCTCTCTCCGCCAAGCACACAAAGCGTGGGCAGGGCAGGGAAAACACGGTGCTTTCCTGACGCGCAAGCGCCGAGGCGAAAACGCCCGACCGGATCGTCGCAGGCGTTCCAAGCAAAAGGACACGGGTGCCCTTTGGTAGGCTTTTTGCTACTGCCCGAGTGGGTGAAATAATGTTCACCACCGGAAAAGCAAAGTTTTCTTTGCATTTTTTTGTTAAAAGACTGCTTGCTGTGCCGCAGGCGAGAAGAACGCCGTTCACTCCCTCTCTTTCGAAAAAGGCAAAGGCGCGAGAAAGCCTTGCGAGGATCTGTGCATCGCTTTTTTCGCCGAGGGGGAGAAACGCGGTATCGGCGTAATATAAAACATCTGCCCTTGGCAAAAGTGCTTCCAGCGGTGCGAGGGCAGAAAGACCTCCAATACCGCTATCAAACACGCCGATCATGCGTGTGCCTCTGTGAGGAAGGTGACGGCATCCACGCCGATGAGGGAGAACAAGCGGGGAAAAAGACTGTCCTCGGTAAAGCCGGGCAGGGTGTTGATCTCGTTAAAGAAGAGCTTGCCGTCTTTCCCTCTTAAAAAGTCGACGCGCGCCATACCGCGACAGCCGAGCTGACGAAAAACGGATGCGGCAAGCTGCTTGACGTAGGCGGTCTCCCAAAGAGAGAGTCGGGCGGGCAAGAAAAAATCCGTGTTTTTCTCGCAATATTTTGCGTTATAGTCGTAAAAGGCGCTCTTCGAGCAAAGCTCTCCGGGCGGAGAAATGAGGAGCATGCCGTCACGCTCTAAGACGCCCACCTCAATCTCCGAGCCGTCCACGGCTTCCTCGATCATGGCTTCCTCGTCTTCGGAAAGGGCAAGGTTTACGGCGTTCTGTAAGGCGCTTTCGCTTTCCACGCGCGAGACGCCGATCGAGCTTCCGCCCGATGTGGGCTTCACGAAAAGAGGGTAGCGAAGCCGATGCGCGACGCGCGCAGGGAGGTCGCTTTCATATTTCTTCACGGCGAGGTAAGGGACGGAGGGAACTCCCGCTGCGGCGGCAAGCACCTTCGAAAGGCGCTTGTTCATAGCGAGCGCCGAGGCGCAAACGTCCGCGCCGACAAAGGGAACGCGAGCGAGCGTGAAGAGGCCCTGCCACGCGCCGTCCTCGCCATCCTTGCCATGCACGACCGAGAAAACGAGATCGGGTGTGACGCGCGTGTCGTTTGAGAGAAACGAAAGGGTGTCTCCGTCAAGGCACGCACGGACAGGCGAAGCGTCCTTTTGCCATGCGCCGGGTAGGATGCCTTTGCATAGGAAAAGCGCGCCGCTTTTCGCGATGGCTATGGGGAAAACCTCATGTCCGAGGGCGTACAGGCGGTTGTAAACGTAGCCGGCAGATAAAACGGACACCTCGTGCTCCGCACCGCGTCCGCCAAAAAGCAGGATGATCTTCATAGAACGAAATCTCCTTTTAGGTGATACTTTCATTCTATGAAAAAAACGGGGAGAGGGTTATTTTTCGAAAACGACGAGACGGTCATGTCCGCCCGCGTCGCGGGCACAGCGCGCGGTGTATCCCTTCGCTTCGCCGAGCGCCAAAACGGCTTCCCTTTGGTCGTAGCCGATCTCGAAATAGAAGCGGACGGGGGAAAGACGGTCGAGCATAGTGCGGTAAAAGACAAGTCCGTCATGTCCGCCGTCAAGGGCGATCTTTGGCTCGTAGGCAAGCTCGGGGGCGAGGGTATCAATGACGTCCGTTTGGATATACGGGGGGTTGGAGAGGATAAAATCGGGTGTGTGAAAGGGAAGCTCGTCCCGCAAAAGGTCGCTTTTAAAGAAGCGGATGCGCGAAGAGAGCCCCAGAGCCTCGGCGTTTTTCTTTGCCAACGCAAGAGCGCCTTCGGAAATGTCAACGGCGACGGCGGTCAGGTCGGGTCGGTGGGCAAGCACCGAAAGGGCGATGCATCCGCTTCCTGTGCAAAAATCGGCAAAGACTACCCCTTCGGGCAGGGTGCGACAGGCGTCCTCTACAAGAAGCTCGGTGTCCCCGCGCGGCGAAAGGCAGTCGCGGGAAACGAAGTAGCGCTCACCGTAAAAGCAGACCTCGCCGAGAATATGCTGCAACGGCTCACGGCGCAGTCTGCGCTGAACGGCGGCTTCAAGCGCGTCGCTCTCGTAGCTTTTGTCGCGCTCGGCATAAAGCATGGCGGGTGAAACACCAAAAAAACGCATAAGAAGCAAGCGTGCGTCGGTTTTCGGGTCGGGAATGCCGCCAAGAGCGAGCTTCTCTTCCAGCTCCTTTAAGGTCATTGTGCGCCGTCCTCTTTTTCGGTATGCGTTTCTTTGTCTTCTTCCTTTGCGCGTTTGGCCTTTTTCTTTTCGGGCGGATTTGTGTATTCGTCGCGTACGAGATATTCGTCGCGCGGAAAATCGGGGAATTCCTCGGGCATGGCGCACATAAGTGCGGTGATGGCGACGGCAAGCTGCGCTTCGTCCGGCTCACGGGTGGTGAGTCTTTGCATCCAGATGCCGGGCGCGGAGAGGGCGCGGATGACGGGGCCGTCGTGCTTGCCTGCGTACATCAAAAATTCAAACCCGATGCCGACGATGAGGGGAAGCGTGAGAAGACCGATGCCCGTATAAATGAGGGCGGAAAGGTCGCGGCCTGTGGCGGCGAGCGTCATTTCGGAGAAATTCCAGCCGATGACGAGTTCACAAAGGGCGCGAATACCGAGGGAGACGAGAATGGAGATGAAGAGCATCACGAACATAAAGCTCGTGCCGCAGCGCGGATGGAAGCGAGAGTGCTTTTTCGCGTTTTCGGGCGTCAGCTCCTCACCCGCTTCAAAGCAGGCGATGGACTTGTGCTCCGCGCCGTGGTATTCAAAGGTACGGCGGATATCCTTCATGCGGGAGATGAGAACAATATATATAATGAAGATAATGATGCGCAAAACACCGCAAAGCGCCGCCTTCCAAATACCTAAGGGGCGGTCGATGAGGCGCTCTGTCCAAATGGCTATTTGGTTGGGGAGCAGGGTGAAGAGGGCGACGGCAAGCAGAATGCCCAGCGCGCCCGCGACGAACATGATGACGTCAAAGATGCTTTTCCCGAAGGTCTTTTTGAGCCATTTTTCGAATTTGCTTTCTTCTTCGACGAGTGCCTCCCCCATCATTTCGGCAGAGAGCTCAAGGGTGGAAAAGCTGAGGATAAGGGATTCGACAAAGTTGACCACGCCTCTTAAAATGGGGATGTTTAAAAATTTATGCTTCTTCCGCGCCGAGACGAATTTTTTGTCTACGACGGCAATCTTGCCGTCCTCCAGACGGCAGGCGGTGGACGCGCGGTCGCCCGCCTTCATCATCACGCCCTCCAAGACGGCGGCACCGCCGACGCGGTTCAGCCTGCAATTTTGCGGTTCGTTTTTTGCCATGGGGTGTTTCCTACCTTTATATTTATATGGGGTTTTGTCTAAAAAAGTGAAAAACAGGATATACTGTACGTGAAAGGGCGAGAATAAACACGCCTTATAACATTATATCACATATCTTTCGAAAAAGAAATCCCTTCACGCAGAAAAAAATCCAAAAAAACTTGAAAAAATTTGAAAAAAGGGGTTGACAAAGGGGAAAGTGTGTGATATAATAGCAAAGCTGTCGCAAAGAAACGACTTTGCGGGCATCGATCCTTGAAAATTGAACAACAGAATTTCGAAACAAAACTTTTGTGAAAAC
>SVRR01000012.1 GCA_015064745.1 Oscillospiraceae bacterium
ACGCCGATCTCGCCCTGCATAATATCAACCACTCTTTTTACAAGAGGCAATCCGAGTCCGTTTCCTTGCGTTGCGTGCGAGGTATCACCTTGATAGAACTTTTCAAAAATATGCGCCCCCACCTCAGCACTCATTCCGCATCCCGTGTCGGTTACTTTTACGGTAGCGTATTTTTCGTCTGCCGTAAGTACAAGCGAGACCTTACCACCATCCTCGGTAAACTTGAAGGCGTTTGAAAACAGGTTGTTCCAAACGAGCGAGAGAAGCTCCGCATCGGCAGAGACGTGCACACTCTCGGCAATATCGGTTTCAATTTCGATATTCTTTCTTTCCCATGTGCTTTCATACTGCAAAAGGCTCTCGCAAAGCTGCTCTCCGAGGTCGAAGGTGGTGGGGTTCGGATAGATCTGCTGATTCTCAAGTCGATTGAGCTTTAATATATTCGTCATCATATCGGCAAGACGGCGCGAAGCATCGGTAATTGCCTTTGCGTACTCGATGCGCTTTTCTTCGGGCAGATCGGGAGTCTGCAAGAGTGTTCCGTAGTTCTGCATCACGGCAAGCGGCGTTTTCATCTCGTGGGATACATTGGCGATAAAATCGGTTCGCAGGGTTTCCACGCTCGAAAGCTCCTCTGCCATGGCGTTGATCGATTCTCCGATTTGATTAAAGCCCTCCATGCCCGAGCCGTGCATGTGCTTCACGCGGGCAGAAAAATCGCCGTTCATGATTCTTTGTGCGGCATCCGTGATCATTTTTACGGGTCTATCAACCATGATTCTGCGACGGATAAAATCAGCGGTTTTGAAAAGCACGGTAATGATGACCACGTTGAGAAAGGTGATCTTTGCCGCTTCTGCTATATTGTCTGAGGTATAGGTGAGCCCCATTTCCTTTGACAATACGTTGAGGAAGAGCATCATACAGCATGAGACAACAAATCCTACCGACAGAAAGAACAACAGGAAGCTGCTAAACTCCCGAAGGAAGCCGCGAAAGCTCGGCTTTTTCATTTGATCACCGCCTTATAGCCAAGACCGTGAACGGTCTGGATCTCAAAGGAGTCGCACTCCGAAAGCTTTGCGCGGAGCTTGGTCATATACACGTCGACCGTTCTCGTGCTCGTCTGCGTATCCACGTCCCAAAATTCGTCCATCAGCTGTGTGCGCGTAAAGGTCTTTTTGGGGTAGGACAGGAGCTTGTAAAGAAGGTCGAATTCTCTTGCCGTGAGAGATATTTCCTCACCGTTCAAGGTTGCGCTTCTCTCATCCGCATCCATCACGAATTTGCCAACCTCAAGGCGACGGCTTGAAGCAATCTTGGAACGGCGAAGAAGCGCGCCGATACGCAGAAACAGCTCGTCAAGATCAATGGGCTTGGTCATATAATCGTCGATACCGATGCGGAATCCTCTCTGCTTGGACGCGAAATCGTCACGGGCGGTCATAAACAATATCGGTATATCATTATTGAGCGAACGGACGGTCTTAGCAAACTCAAAGCCGTCGATGTTCGGCATCATAATATCCGAAACAATACAGTCAAAGGTAGTCTTATACATCTCGTCATATGCGCTTTCCGCATCAAGACAACCGACCGCTTCATATCCGCTGTTATTCAGAAAAGAACACACGCTGCGGTTCAGATCTCTGTCATCCTCCACAATTAAAATTTTGAACATATTTTCATCCTCCAAGGGCGCATTTTTGCTTTTATAATACAAGTGAAAATGGATAGCTTGCTGATACATTTTCACGACGTATTTCAATATTGCAGCCGCACGAAGTGCGGTTAGCGCGACAGCGCCAAGACTTGCTCGCAAGGCTTTCTGCGAATATTATACCTATAGTATAACATAGAAATGTTAAAGTTTTGTTTGTGTTTTCGCCCTTCTCCCAAAATCCTCCAATATTTTAGCGTTTTCGGGGCTTGATTTGAACAACACAAACCGCCAAAAGTGTTGATATCAGAAAAAGGCAACGTCAACTGACGTTGCCTTTTTCAAAATGATGCGCTTAATTCTTCTTCGCTGCTTCAATGCGCGCATCGGCTGCCGCCTTGCGCTCGTTTGCCGCCGCGATCTGCGCCTCGCGCTCTTCCTGCATCTTTGCCTGTCTTTGAGAGGGGGACATTTTTGCCTCCTCCCAGTTTGCCTTTGCCTCCGCTTTTGCTGCGGCAAAGTTTGCCTTATCCACCTCGTGCTGTGCCTTGGTGCTTTCCTTCATGTCACCGAATGCCTTCTTAAAAAATGCCTTGATTCCCATAATAATTTATCTCCTTTTTATTTTTATTACTTATTCATAATTTTGTCGCTGAGGCTGAGAATCTCAGCACCGTACTTCTTCTTGCGCGAATTCAAAATTCCTTTATACATCGGATAGGTGAGAAGCGCCATGCCAAGACCGAGGGCGCCGATCACGATACCGGGAACAAGTGCGCTTGCGATGCCGAGCGTAGCACCAATGTCGGTCATAACAAGGCTCATACCTGCGCCCATAACAATGGCGGAAATACTTCCAAAGATGTATGCAAATACGTTTGCGGGACGCTTTACTTTTGCATCAAGCTCACGAAGAGCATCAAGCTCGGAGGGAGTCTTTTCCATATACTGCGTGCGGATCTTCTGTGCCATAAACTGCTGATCGTTTCTGTTCATTTTAGATTACCTTTCTTTGTTTTGATTTTGTAACTGTATTATACCGGACGTTTGTTTTTGATTGTTTTGTGAAACGTTTGCGTTTTGCTTCTGAAATGTTTATGATATGTTAGAAAACGATTTTTACAGCATCGGTGCAAAAATTCTGACTATCGAGCGAATAAACCGAGTAACAAGTCCTGTTTTCAGCATATCGGGCGTTACCTCTATGGATTTTGCCATCGTTCCCTCAATATCTTTTTTCATATCCTTAATGGATCCGCACCGATACATCCACACGCCGTTTTCAAAATGGTGAACAAGACTGCGATAATCCAGATTGATCGTGCCGATCATAGCGTACTCATCGTCTGCGATATAGCTTTTGGCGTGAATGAAGCCGGGCTTGTATTCGTAGATTCTGACACCCGATTTCATCAGACGGTGGTAAAAGCTTCTCGTCATACCGAAAACGAGTTTTTTATCCGGAATATGTGGAACGATGATGCGCACGTCCACGCCGCGCAGGGCGGCGTTTTCAATGCTCTGACACAGATCGTTATCTATAATGAGGTAGGGCGTGGTCATATACATATATTTTGTAGCCGAGGCAAGCATATTTTGAATCACGCTCTTTCCAACGCGGCGCTCATACAGGGGAGAGGGGCCGTCACCGAATGGGATCACATATCCGTCAGCACGTATCTCGTTTTGCTTTGGATAAAGCTCAATTTCTGTTGTGGGCAATTTCTTTACGTTGATGCCGTAATCTGTGAGGAACAGTCGTGTCAGCTCCCATACGGCCTCACCTTCCAGACGAAGGGCTGTATCCTTCCAATGCCCGAAGCGCTCAATTTTGTTGATATATTCATCGGCGATATTCACACCGCCCGTATATCCCACCTTGCCGTCAATGACGCAGATCTTACGGTGGCTACGGTTGTTGAACTCGCTGTCAGCTTGTCCGCGCAAGCGTGAGAACGGTTTGGCTTCAATGCCGAATTTGCCGAGTTGCTTGTGATAATCGCCGGGAAGCGTACTCATACAGCCGATATCATCGTAAAGAACTCTGACCGTAACACCCGCGGCGGCTTTGTGCTTCAAAATATCCAATATAGAGTTCCAGAACGTCCCTCCCTCTATAATGAAATACTCTATAAAGATGAACTTCTCGGCTTTTTCAAGATCGGGGAGCATTGCCTGCCACATATTCTCGCCAAGCGGATAGTAGGTCTGCTTTGTATCCTTAAATAAACTTGCGCCCGATATAGAGCATAGCATCTTTGCCTGTGCCGAGGCGTGATCGTTTTCGAGCTCCAACTCACCAAGGATTTCTTCTTGATTTCTTTCATACCGATATTTTTTCAATTCTTCAAGACGGCGAATGAATTTCTTTCCGAGCTTTCGAGAGTAAAAAAGGAAGTATAGCATAAATCCTGCAATCGGAAGGATCAAAACGAACAAAAGCCATGGGACTTTGTAATCGGGGTTGTCATCCGAGGCAATGATCTTGATGACACAGAAGATCTCCGTAATAAATGCGGCAATATAAAAATAAGGGATATAATAGCAGCACGCAACAACGACGCCGATAATGGCAAGTATCTCAAAAAGCGTAATTAGCACAGCAATGATATAGCGAACGGGAATATAGTTATATTCGCGCTCTATGGTTTTTGTAGCTGTTTTGACCTTGTATTTCCGTTTCACAGCCCTGCCCTCCTAAACAAATTTTCCCGATTTTACACCGCTATTATAGCAAGGGCTTGTTTTTGAAAGGTTTGACTTTTGTTTGTGTTTTGTTAACGCGAAAATTTTCCCAAAAATTCCTAAAAAAGAGAAACTTCGTGCCTATCATCTTCATCCAAAAAACAATTTGGCACCGAGGCGTGTGCTTGTCTTGATACGAGGCGTGTGCTTGTCTTGATACAAGTCGGCGTCGCTTCGCTAAAAGAAAAAAGAAAGGCTTTAACCTTGCATAAATTCTATTATCTACGTACCAAATCAATGCGGAGCATTGTATGGAATCAACACAAAGTGTTGTATGGAATCCGTCGCAGACGGTATGGAATCAAGACCGAAGACGGAGAAATACAAGCTATCGCTTGATGCCATACGCGGACGAGCCGCAATTCCATACAATTCGCTATGCGAATTGATGCCATACCAAGCCCTTCGGTCTTGGATAAATAAAAAGACGAACCGAAGTTCGTCTTTTTATTTTGGTGGAGGTGACGGGAATCGAACCCGTGTCCGAAAACCTCTTGATATGACCTTCTCCGTGGGCAGTCTGTTTTTTGAAATTCCCCCATCGGGACGCGAGCAGACACGCTTGACGGCAGGGTAGCCCTTTTTTGCCTGACGGGCTCAAGGGCGAAAGACCCGTGCAGGTTCACCGCTTGTTTGACGCTCAGTCCTCCGTCGCGGTCATCGGAGGAGGAACGGGTGGCATAAGAGCCACAGCACCGCTAACTGACAGCCCCGAAGGGCGGTCAATTAGGCAGCCATTGCAACAGTTCTGTTGTCGTTTAATTTTAAGGTTGGACATTTTAACGGGATTATCCTGCCCGCCACGCTTATCATACCGCAAAATCCCCGTCGAAACCATGGCACCCCCATAAAGAAGGCAGAGAATTTCTCAGCCTTAGTAGTATACTTCATTTTTCTCGGTTTGTCAAGAGGTGATACACGGAAGATAAAAAAACCTGCTTTTTTGCACCATTTTACTTGACAAAAAAGAGGATATGTTATAATGAAAGCGTAAAAAATGCCCTAAAAATGCCCTAAAAATGATAATCTTCAGTGAGGAAAGGAACGACTATGAAAAGCCAAAATAATTATGATTTCAGACGAGAACTTTTGACCGTTCATGAGCCGAATCTTCGCGATTTTGAAAGAGTACCGCAGTTGCACGAGCTTTGGCTTGCGGAGGGCGCGCATATTCGTATCGCGGCTGATGAGTGCGCGGTCATTTCGGTTGCCGCAGAGGACTTTTGTGATTATCTCTCCGTTTCCATGGGTGTATCCGCTGCCGTCGTGACTGACGGAAAGGGAAGCGTTACCGTTCGTCTTGCCAAGGACGCGGGCGTTGACCTCGGTGAGTTTGCCGCGTATAAGGGCTTCCGTATTGAAACGAGCGCTGACGGCATCACCGTTACCGCGCACGATGAGCGCGGTGCACAGCAGGCACTCTATTACATCGAAGACCTTATGAACTTTGCGGGCGCACCCTGCCTCGCTTACGGTAAGATCGAAAAGCGCGCCATGTACACGCCACAAATGGTACATTCCGCTTATGACATTGATGAAAGGGGCTTACCATCGTCGGCGAGGCGGTCAAATTCCCGAGCCGAGATCCCTCTATTCCCGAGGGCGTTGCCCCCGGCTGGTGGCCATGTTCCGACTGGCCGCTTTTGCTGGATATGATTCAAAAGGCGGTGTATAAATACCGCCCCGATGCCGAGATCATTCTCTCCTCCTACAATTGGGGATTGCAGGATAAGGAGGTTCGCCAAAAGCTGATTGCATCCCTGCCCAAGGGCGTCATTCTCAACTGCGGTTGGGAGATGTTCGAGTATTACGATCTTGACGGCGTCAAGGAAATGTGCTGTGATTATTCCTTGCGTGTTGTAAAGCCGGGATACTATTTCCGCACCGAAGCGGAGGCGGCGGTGCGCCACGGCATCGAGCTTCGTACCATCGCCAACACGGGCGGCAAGACTTGGGATTTCGGGGCGATCCCCTATATCCCCGCACCCTACCGTTGGGCGGAGCGCTTTGAAGCGCTCAGGGAGGCGCATGACAATTGCGGCCTTGAAGGAGTGTTAGACTCCATTCATTACGGGGTTTATCCCTCCTTTATTTCGGAGATCGCCAAATGGGCGTTTTCGGAGCCGCGAGTTGACCTAAATGCGTTGATTCCGAAGATCCTTGCCATGCATTTCGGCAAAAGAGATATCGAGAAGATCGACAGCGCCATGCGCAAATGGAGCGAGGCGCTCGCGAATATGGTTCCCACCACCGAGGATCAGTACGGCGCATTGCGCATCGGCCCTTCGCACCCCTTGTATGCGGGAAGAAGCATTAAGGAGGGCGTCAGCCCGCCGCAAGACAAATTCGCCATGCATAAAACCACCCCCGGGATGTATAAGAGCGTTTATTTCCGCTATGCCCACGGGGATGAGAGTCCCGAAGTGCTTCGTATGCCCAAGGAGATTGCCGCGTATGAAAGGGTTTTGGCGTGTATTGAGGATGGACTTGTGCTTCTTGAGAGTGTCGGTGAAAAGAACAAGGAGCTTTTGCGACTCATCAATATGGGGCACTTTATGCGCCGTAGCATCATAACCGCATTACACACCAAGCACTACTATGTGCTTGATCAGGCGCGCATGGCGTCGTATGATAACAACGAGAAAGCGGCAACGATCCGGGATATGATCGCGCTTTTAGAGGAAGAGCGTAAAAACGCCGAAGAGACCATTCCTCTCGTGGAATACGACGCATCCTTCGGCTTTGCGCCTTCGATGGAATATGTCACCGACCGTGCGCGCCTTTTGTGGAAGATGGCGCAGGTGGATGATGAAATCGCGCGTTGTCGCCGTCAAATAGCTTCTCCGACGGCGAGCGATGACGTCTTCTTTCCGTGACCTAACAATAAATTCAAAAGTGTTTATCCGTATAAGCATTAAAGAGGAGGAACAGATGAAAATCTGTTCCTTTTTTAAGTAAAAAACGCAATTTAATACAAAAAAATATACACACACTCTTGACAAAATTCACAAAAGCTGATATAATTGTATACAATAATACGAAGGAGGAATGTCTCATGCTTGAAATTTCACCAAAATCGAATTTGCTTGAGCAGAAATCATACAAATATTCCTTGCAGGACGTGGCAGAGCCGAATCTCTACCGCGACGTGTATCCATACACCGAGGTGCCGAGAATTGCCTTTAACCACCGCCGCGTGCCGATCGGAATGCCGACGGATATTTGGATCACCGACACCTCCTTCCGTGACGGTCAGCAGTCGGTAGAGCCGTATACGGTGAAGCAGATCGTAGATCTCTATAAGCTGATGTCGAAGCTTGGCGGACCTTACGGCATTATTCGCCAGACGGAATTTTTCGTTTACAGTGAAAAGGACCGTGAGGCGATTGCAAAATGCCAAGAGCTTGGTCTTAAATTCCCCGAGATCACGACGTGGATTCGCGCGAGCAAGGAGGACTTCAAGCTCGTCCGCAATCTCGGTATCCGCGAAACGGGAATTCTCGTTTCCTGCAGCGATTACCATATCTTCAAGAAAATGAAGATGTCGCGTTCCGAGTGCATGAATTACTATCTTGCTACGGTTGCCGAGGCGTTTGAGGCAGGCGTTATGCCGCGTTGTCATCTTGAGGATATTACTCGCGCTGATTTTTACGGCTTTGTCGTTCCCTTTGTCAATGAGCTGATGAGGATGTCCGAGGATGCGGGTATCCCTGTGCGTATCCGCGCGTGTGACACGATGGGCTACGGTGTACCTTACACGGAGGTTGCGCTCCCCAGAAGCGTGCCCGGCATTATTTACGGCTTGCAGCACTATTCCGACGTGCCGAGCGAGATGCTGGAATGGCACGGTCATAACGATTTCTACAAAGCGGTCGCCAATGCTTCCACGGCTTGGATGTACGGTGCCTCTGCCGTCAACTGCTCTCTTCTCGGCATCGGGGAGAGAACAGGTAATATTCCGCTTGAGGCAATGGTGTTTGAATACGCCTCCCTTCGCGGATCTTTGGACGGCATGGATCCTACCGTGATCACCGAGATTGCCGACTATTTCCGCCACGAGATGGGCTATGACATTCCCGTGATGACCCCCTTTGTCGGCAGAAACTTTAATGTGACCCGTGCGGGTATTCATGCTGACGGGCTTTTAAAGGATCAAGAGATCTACAATATTTTTGATACCGAAAAGCTGCTTGGCAAAAAGCCGTCCGTGCTTATCGGCAAAGCATCCGGGCTTGCGGGTATCGCGTATTGGATCAACGAAAACTACCGCCTTTCGGCATCGGAGCAGGTTACGAAGAAGACACCAATCGTGATAGCTCTCAAAGAATGGATCGACAGTGAGTACGCCGACGGCAGACAGACCACGCTCTCGAACATCGAGCTGGAAGAGAAAATCGAGGAGCTCTCGGGGGGAGCTTTTAAGAGACTTTGATAAAGGAGAAGGTGTATGGAACACAAGAATTTATCACTTGCCGACCAGGTGTTTGAACGCTTGGAAGGGGAAATCTTAAGCGGAAAATATCCGCGTGGCGCGGTGTTGACCGAGCTTGCGCTTTGCACTGATATGGGCGTCAGCCGTACCCCTATCCGCGAGGCGGCGCACCGTCTTGCGCAGGAGCATCTCGTTGAACTGACTACGAAGGGCATCACCGTTCTTGGCGTGACCGAAAAGGATCTCTCCGATATCTACGATATCAGAATGCGTCTTGAGGGAATGGCGGCAGCCTTGGCGGCGAAAAACGCTACCGAGCAGCAGATCAAAGAGATGAAGGATGCCCTTGACCTGCAAGAGTTTTATGAGGGAAAAAAGGATCCCGAGCATATCCGCTACATGGATAGCCGTTTTCACGATATGCTCTACGCCGCGGCAAACAGCATCGTGCTTTACGATACGTTGATGCCGCTTCACAAGAAAACGCAAAAATTCCGTAAGGCTTCGGTGGAAAACCACAGCCGTGCCGCGGCATCTCTTGCTGAACATCGGGTGATTCTCCAAGCGATTGCCGCCCATGATGAGATCGCGGCAGAGAAGGCAATGAGCGAGCACGTTAAAAACGCAAAGAAGCATATCACGAAAGGACAGTAATATGGGACTTACACTTGCACAAAAGATCATAAAAGCACACCTTGTCAGCGGAGAGATGACGGTCGGAAGCGAGATCGCGCTTCGTATTGACCAGACGCTTACCCAAGATGCCACGGGTACGATGGCGTACCTTGAATTTGAAACGATGGGCATTGACCGCGTACGCACCGAAAGAAGCGTTGCGTATATTGACCACAACACCCTGCAATCGGGCTTTGAGAATGCGGATGACCATAGATTCATCCAATCTATTGCAAAGAAATACGGCATTTACTTCTCTCGCCCCGGTAACGGTATTTGCCACCAAGTACATTTGGAACGCTTCGGCATTCCCGGAAAAACGCTCATCGGCTCGGATAGCCACACCCCCACGGGCGGCGGTATCGGTATGCTTGCCTTCGGTGCGGGCGGACTTGATGTCGCGGTCGCTATGGGTGGCGGCGCATACTATATCACCATGCCCAAGATGATCAAGGTCAACCTCACGGGTCGTCTTCGCCCCTTCGTGACGGCAAAGGATGTTAGCCTTGAAATTCTTCGTATTCTCTCCGTCAAGGGCGGTGTCGGCTCTATCATCGAATGGGGCGGTGAGGGCGTTAAGACGCTCTCCGTTCCCGAGCGTGCCACCATTACCAACATGGGCACCGAGCTTGGCGCTACCACCTCTATCTTCCCCTCGGACGAGATTACAAGAGCTTTCCTGAAAGCTGAGGGCAGAGAAGAGGTCTATGTGCCTCTCGCTTCCGATCCCGATGCGGAATACGACCGCGTGATCGATATCGATCTTTCCGCTTTGAAGCCCTTGATCGCTTGTCCCCATATGCCTGATAACGTTGTAACGGTGGAAAGCCTTAAGGGCACGAAGGTGGATCAGGTCTGCATTGGCTCTTGCACCAACTCCTCGCTCCTTGACCTTCTCAAGGTTGCGGCACTCTTAAAAGGGAAGACCATTCTCCCCTCAGTCAGTCTCTCTATCTCTCCCGGCTCAAAGCAGGTGCTTGCAATGCTGTCCGAATGCGGTGCGCTTACCGATATCTTAGCTTCGGGTGCTCGTGTATTGGAGTGTGCTTGCGGTCCTTGTATCGGCATGGGCTTCTCCCCCAATTCCGCAGGTGTTAGCCTTCGTACCTTCAACCGCAACTTTGAGGGCAGAAGCGGCACAAAGGACGCAAAGGTCTATCTCGTTTCTCCCGAAACGGCAGTCGCCGCCGCCCTCACGGGTGAGATCACCGATCCTATTCTGCTCGGCGAGATGCCCGAAATCAAGATGCCCGACGCCTTCCGCATCGACGACAGCGCCATTCTTGCGCCCGCCGACCCCGAAGAAGCCAGGAGCCTTGAGGTTCTGCGCGGTCCCAACATTAAGAAATTCCCCGACAGCGTGCCGTGGACGGACTCTGTGCGTGCCGAGCTCGTTTTGAAGGTCGGCGATAATATCACCACCGACCATATCATGCCCGCAGGCGCTAAGATCCTTCCTTATCGCTCCAATATTCCTCACCTTTCGCAGTACTGCTTCGGCGTTTGCGACCCTACCTTCCCCGAAAGAGCAAAGAAGGCGGGGGAGAGCATTGTCGTGGGCGGTGTCAACTACGGTCAGGGCTCGTCGCGTGAGCATGCCGCGCTCGTACCCCTCTATCTTGGTGTGCGTGCCGTGGTTGCTAAGAGCTTTGCGCGTATTCACGCGGCAAATCTTATTAACGCAGGCATTATGCCTCTCACCTTCAAGAATGCCGAGGATTACGACTGTATCGAAGAGGGCGATATGCTTTCTCTTTCCGCCGTTTACGCGGGCATGGACGCGGGTGAGATCATCCTCCGTGATGAAACGAAGGGCATTGACCTGCCTCTCGTTTGCACCTTTACCGAGCGCCAAAAGGCGATCTTAAAGGCAGGCGGACTGCTTGCCTATACCAAGGAAAGCAATTAAATCCAAAACCGACCGCATTGCGGTCGGTTTTTCATTGAAAAAAGAGAGAAATTCGGCTATAATATAAGCAACGAATAATGGGAGGATTCCCTATGAAGGTCAAAATAAAGCAAATGAGCTATGACGCGGTCATGGCTTTGCCGCGCCCAAAGCACAAAAAGCCCAAACGCCCCAACATCCTTTTTCGCACACTTTTAAAGCTTGTATCTCTTCCCGATCTGTGGGCAACGAAATTCCGCTTTCGCCGCATCGGTATGGAAAAGCTCGGCAAGCGTGAGCCTTGTCTGTACTTGATGAATCACTCAAGCTTTATCGATCTTGAGATCGCCGCAAGTGTCCTTTATCCCCGTGCCTTTAATATCGTTTCCACGTGGGACGCCTTTATCGGGAAAAGATGGTTGATGCGTAACCTCGGTTGCGTTCCGACCGTGAAATTCGCCTTTGACGTGGGACTTGTGCGAGACATCTTTTACGCCGTGCGTGAGAAAAAGTGTTCCGTTTTGATTTACCCCGAAGCGGGCTATTCGCTTGACGGTACGGCGACGGTGTTTCCCGATAACTTTGCACAGTTTGTCAAAAAGCTTGGAATTCCCGTTGCTATGATCCGCACCTACGGCGCCTTTACCCGCGACCCTCTTTATAACAATCTGCAAAGACGTCGCGTGCGCGTAAGTGCCGATGTGGAGTATCTCTTTACAGCGGAAGAGATTGCCGAAAAGAGCGAGGAGGAGATCTTTGACCGTATTCGTGAATGCTTTGATTTCGATAATTTCCGTTGGCAAAGCGAAAACCGGGTGCGGGTAGACGAGCCCTTCCGTGCCGACTATCTGAACCGCGTGCTCTACAAATGTCCGCATTGCTTGAAGGAGGGGGTCACCGAGGGAAAGGGCATTTACCTCTTCTGCCACGCTTGCGGCGCGAAGTATCGTCTTGATGAATACGGACGCCTGGAAGCCGAGGGGCAAGAAACACTCTTTTCTTATGTTTCTGATTGGTTTGCATGGCAGAGAAAATGTGTGCGCGAAGAAATTAAGTCAGGGAAGTATTCCTTAGATATCCCCGTGGAGATCGCCATGCAGGTGGATACCAAGGCGCTGTATTTCGTTGGCGAAGGCCGCTTAACGCACACGACCGACGGCTTTACGCTCACGGGCTGTGACGGTAAGCTCTCGGTAACGCAAGGTGCCACTCATACCTATTCCGTCAATGCCGATTATAACTTTTATGAGATTGGCGACGTGATATCCTTCGGTAACACCAAGGCGATCTATTATTGCTTTCCCAAATGCAAAGGAGACTTTGTCGCCAAAACCCGTCTCGCCACAGAGGAGATATACCGTCTCTTGCACAAAAACGGTGCAAATGCGTAAGAAAAAAGACCTTGTAAGGGAAATCCTTTGCAAGGTCTTTTCTTTTTTTGATCAATTCTTCGCTTTGCTTTCGCAATAGATGCAGCGATAGGTGCGGTTTTCCGCGTCCGTCAAGCGGAAAACGTGGGAAAGCTCCTGCTCGGTCGACGTAATGCAACGGGGGTTTTTGCATTTTACAATATCGACAATCTCAAGAGGAAGTCCCGGATGATATTTACGCGTAAGAATACCGTTTTCAATAATATTGACAGTTACGTCGGGATCAATATAGCCGAGCGCATCAAGGTCTAAGGGGAGATCAACGTCAACCTTAATAATATCCTTTGCCCCCATACGGCGGCTTGCCGCGTTCATGATGATGGCAATGGGGCAGTTCAATTTGTCAAGCCCCAAGAAGCGGTAGATAAGCATGCCTTTCCCCGGTGTGATATGGTCAATAACAACACCGTTGCGGATAGAATCAACGTTCATTTACGCTTCCTCCTTTTCTTTGGCTTCAAGCAGCATTTTTATGAGTGCCATACGGATATACTTGCCACAGAGCACCTGCTTGAAGTAGCAAGCGCGCGCATCGGCATCTACGCCTACCGAGATTTCGTTCACGCGGGGCAGAGGATGGAGAACAGAGCAGTCCGCCTTTGCCTTTGCCAGCTTTAAGGGGGTGAGGATATAGCTGTCCTTGAGGCGAATATAATCCTGCTCGTTGAAGAAACGCTCCTTCTGTACGCGCGTCATGTAGAGCACGTCAAGGGAGGAGAGCACTGCTTCAAGGTCGGTCGTCTCCTCGTAGGGGATGGCGTTTCTGTCAAGCACCTCGTGCTTGATATAGTCGGGGATCTTCAATTCCTCGGGGGAGATAAGAACGAAGCGAATGCCTGCGTAGCGCGCCATGGCGGTAATCAGGGAATGCACGGTTCTGCCAAACTTTAAGTCCCCACAAAGACCAATCGTCATATCGGTCAAGCGACCTTTTTCACGCTTGATGGTGAGAAGGTCGGTAAGCGTTTGCGTCGGATGGTTGTGTCCGCCGTCGCCCGCGTTGATGACGGGAACGGAGGCGTTCAGGGAAGCGACCATGGGAGCGCCCTCCTTGAAATGACGCATGACCATGATGTCGGCAAAGCAGGAAATGACCTTCGCCGTGTCGGCAACGCTCTCACCCTTTGCGGCAGAGGAGCTTTGCGCCTCGGAAAAGCCGAGCACACCTCCGCCAAGCTCCATCATCGCCGCCTCAAAGGAAAGACGGGTACGGGTGGAGGGCTCGTAAAAGAGGGTAGCAAGCTTTTTGCCGCGGCATACCTCGCTGTACTTTTTGGGATTTGCGATAATGTCCTCTGCGGTAGCGATCAGCGAGTCGATATCTGCTATCGAGAGGTCGTCCATACCGATAAGATGTCTCATAGGGGCACCTTACGCTTTCGCGCCGTTGACGGCAAGATAATTCTTAATGCGCGTCACGTTCTCTTCGTTTTTGGGATCTGCTTCCAGATATTCAATGATGTCGTAAACATCCACGATAGAGTAAACGGGGAAGCCGAACTGCTCCTCGATTTCCTGCATGGCACCCTTTTCACTTTGTCCCTTTTCCTTGCGGTCTACCATGATAAAGGTTGCGGCAACCTTCACACCTTCAAGGTGAGAAAGAATTTCCATGCTCTCGCGAATGGCAGTGCCTGCGGTGATAACGTCCTCAATGATGACGACCTCCTCACCCTCTGTGGGAACGTATCCGACGAAAACGCCGCCCTCACCGTGATCCTTGACCTCCTTGCGGTTGAAGAAGAAGGGAACGTTGAGACCGTTCTTCGAAAGCGCGACAGCCGCCGAAACGGAAAGGGAAATGCCCTTGTAGGCAGGACCGTAAAGAACAGCGGGCTTTTTGCCCAGCTTTTCAAAATACGCCTTGGCATAGAACTCGCCGAGCGTTGCGATATCGTTACCGGTTTTGATCATGCCCGCGTTGATGAAGTAAGGGATCTTTCGTCCGCTTTTTGCGGTGAAGTCGCCAAACTTTAAAACGCCTGCACTCTCAAGAAACTGTATAAATTCTCTTTTGTAAGCTTCCATGGTGGTATTTCCTCTCTTTTTTAGTCAACAAATTCCGCGACACAGCGGCGGTAAGCGGCAACAGGGTCATCGGCTGCTGTGATCGGACGTCCGACAACGATATAGTCAGAGCCAATCTTCTTTGCTTCGGCAGGCGTCATAACGCGCTTTTGGTCGCCTACATCACCGTCCGCAAAGCGAACACCGGGCGTTACGGTAACAAAGCTCTTACCGCAAACATCGTGCACCTTGCCTGCTTCGAGGGGAGAGCAAACGACGCCGTCAAGACCTGCCTCCATTGCGTTGTGCGCGTAGTGCATGACCACCTTATCAATGGGCTCACGGATGAGAAGGTCGTTCTCCATGCTCTCCTGATCGGTGCTCGTCAGCTGAGTAACGGCGATAAGCATGGGGCGCGTGCCGTCGGGACGGGTCAGACCCTCAATAGCCGCCTCCATCATACGCTTCGTACCTGCCGCGTGGAGGTTGGTCATATCCACGTCAAGGCGGGAAAGTACAGCCATAGATTTCTTTACCGTGTTGGGAATGTCGTGGAGCTTAAGGTCAAGAAAGATCTTATGACCTCTCTTTTTGATCTCCTTCACAATGGCAGGACCTTCCGCATAGAAAAGCTCCATGCCGATCTTGACGAAGGGCTTTTCATCCTTAAACTGATCAAGGAAGCTGAAAACCGCTTCGGCACTCGCGAAATCGCAGGCAATAATAACGTCTTTTCCCATGATATATACTCCTTTTTAATGCTTTATCATACGTGTGCCGCGCCGATGATCTCGGACAGGGATGCAATTTTATACTTTTCCATCGCGGCAGGAAGTGCCTCTATAATATTCTTTGAGGCAAAGGGGTCGATAAGGTTGGCGGCACCGATCTCCACGGCGGTAGCACCTGTCATCATCATTTCGATGACATCGTCGGCAGAGGAAACACCGCCCATACCCACGACGGGAATTTTCACCGCGCTTGATACCTGATATACCATGCGAAGCGCAACGGGGAAGATGGCACTGCCCGAAAAACCGCCCATTTTGTTGGCGATGATGGGGGCGCGCTTTTTGAGATCAATTCGCATACCGAGCATGGTGTTGATGAGGCTGATGCCGTCAGCGCCCGCCTCCTCGCACGCCTTGGCGATGGAAACGATATCGGTAACGTTGGGGGAAAGCTTGATGATAACGGGCTTGGTCGTCACCGCCTTGACGGCTCTCGTGACCTCAGCCGCAGCTTCAGGGCTTGTGCCGAAGCTCATACCGCCGCCGTGTACGTTCGGGCAGCTGACGTTGACCTCGATCCAGCCGACCTGCTCACATTTGTCGATCTTTTCGCAGGTATAGACGTATTCGTCGACAGAAAAGCCAGAAACGTTTGCCATGACAGGCTTAGAAAAACATTTTTTAAGCTTTGGCAGTTCCTCGGAAATGACTTTCTCTACGCCCGGGTTTTGAAGCCCTACGGCGTTGATCATGCCCGCCGTACATTCCGCGATGCGCGGGGTAGGGTTGCCGAAGCGCGGCTCCTTGGTCGTTCCCTTGAAGGAAAACGTACCGAGAACGTTGATATCGTAAAGCTCGGCAAACTCATAGCCGAAGCCAAACGTGCCGCTGGCGGGGATCACGGGATTATCAAGAGGAATGCCACAAAGGCTAACGTTTAATTTTCCCATAAGATCTCCTCCTTCTTCATGACGGGTCCTTCCTTGCAAATGCGCTTATAGCCTGTAATGGTCTTGCAGGAGCAGCCCATGCAGGCACCGAAGCCACATCCCATGCGCTCCTCAAAGCTGAACTGTCCCGAGGTAATAGCGGTCTTATGGACTGCTTTCAGCATCGGCTCAGGACCGCAGGTGAAGAAATAACTGTAGCCCATCTCTTTCATAACATCGGTTACAAAGCCGCGTGTGCCGTAGGAGCCGTCCACCGTTGTTACGGTGACATTTGCCCCCAGTGCGCGAAATTCGTTTTCGCAAAAGACCTCGTCCTTTGTGTTGAAGCCGAGAATGACAGAGACGCGCTTGCCTTCTGCGATAAGCTTCTTGCAAAGCATGTACATCGGAGGCACACCGACACCGCCGCCGAGTAACAGCGGCGCGTCTCCCGCAAGGGAAGTGTCGTAGCCGTTTCCGAGACCCGTAAGCACGTCAAGCGTTTCGCCTGCCGCCATACGGCTCATCTGCTCCGTTCCCTTGCCCACGACCTTGTAGATGAGGGTCAGCGTATCTTCTATACAGTCACAAACCGAGATGGGACGGCGTAAAAACAGACCCTCAAGCTTAATGTTGACGAATTGACCGCAGGCGGTAATATGGGAGGTGTCGCCCGTCAAGACCATTTTGTAGACGGTATCGGTTAAGGCGATGTTCTCCTTGATGGTAAAGATGGATTGTTTCATGATGTTCCTTTTCTATCGCTTATGCGTCGATGGTGGAAATGGTCAGAGTGGTCTCCTCCAAAACGTCAAGCAGAACGCGGACTGTATCGAGAGAAGTGAACATGGTTACGTTGTTTTCGGTTGCGTACTTTCTGATCTCAAAGCCGTCGCGGATGACACCGGAGGAGGAGGGGTCGCTCGTATTGATGACGTAGGCGATGTGACCTTGGCGGAGTGCGTCGGCAATCTCCTCCGAGCCGTCGGAGATCTTTTTCAGCACGTGAACACGAATGCCGTTTTCCTTCAAGAATTTCGCGGTTCCCTCGGTTCCTTCCAGGTTAAAGCCAAGGTTGTAGAAGCGGCGGATGAGGGGGAGTGCTTCTTCCTTGTCGCAATCGGCGATGGTGGCGAACACCGTGCCGTAATTCTGGAGGTGCATGCCCGATGCTTGGAGAGCCTTGAAGAGGGCTCTGTAATATTTGTCGTCATAGCCGATGGCTTCACCCGTAGACTTCATCTCGGGAGACAGATAAGCGTCAAGACCGCGAAGCTTGTTGAAGGAGAAGACGGGAACCTTGACGTACCATCTCTTCTTTTCCTCGGGATAAAGGGTGAAGATGCCTTGCTCCTTTAAGGACTTGCCGAGAATACACTCGGTCGCGATATCGGCGAGCGAGTAGCCGGTTGCTTTGGAGAGGAAGGGAACGGTACGGGAGGAACGGGGGTTGACCTCGATGATAAAGACCTCGTCGTTCTTGTCGACGATGAACTGAATGTTGTAAAGACCGACGATACCGATGCCAAGACCAAGCTTCTTTGCATATTGCAAAATGGTGCCCTTGACCTTGTCCGAGATGGAGAAGGTAGGATATACGCTGATAGAGTCGCCGGAATGGATACCCGTTCTTTCTACAAGCTCCATGATGCCGGGCACGAAAACGTCCTGACCGTCGCAGATGGCGTCGACCTCTACCTCTTTACCGCTGATATACTTGTCTACGAGAACAGGCTTGTCCTCGTCGATCTCAACTGCCGTCTTCAAATAGTGACGGAGCTGCTCCTCGTTGGCAACGATCTGCATCGCGCGTCCGCCTAAGACGAAGGAGGGGCGAACGAGCACGGGGTAGCCGACCTTTGCGGCAGCGGCAACACCGTCCTCGATCTTGGTTACGGCGCGTCCCTCAGGCTGGGGAATACCCAGCTCCTTCAAGAGCTTTTCAAAGGCATCGCGGTTTTCGGCTTTGTCGATCGCCTCACAGTCCGTGCCGATGATCTTTACGCCGAGATCGTGTAGGGGCTGCGCAAGGTTGATGGCGGTCTGACCGCCGAGAGAGGCAACAACACCGATGGGCTTTTCAAACTCAATGATGTTCATCACGTCTTCGGGGGTCAACGGCTCGAAATAGAGCTTGTCCGCCGTGGTGTAGTCGGTCGAGACTGTTTCGGGGTTGTTGTTAATGATGATGGCTTCGTAGCCCGAATTCTTGATGGTAGTCACCGCGTGCACGGTAGAATAGTCAAACTCAACGCCTTGTCCGATACGGATAGGACCTGCACCGAGAACGACGATCTTCTTCTTGTCCGTGAGAACGGAAGCGTTCTCGCCCGTGTAGGTGGAGTAGAAGTAGGGAATATATGCGCCCGTGTGGCAGGTGTCCACCATGCGGAATACGGGAAGAAGCTTATGCTCGTGACGGAACTTCGAAACGTCCGTTTCCGCGCATTTCCACATTCTTGCGACGTATTTGTCACTGAAGCCCATTTTCTTTGCCGCAGTTAAGGTCGCAAGGTCAAAGGGGTGTGCCTTGAGGCTTTCTTCCATATCCACAATGTTCTTAATTGCTTCGAGGAAGAAGGGGGTGATCTTTGTGATCTCGTGGATCTCCTCTACCGTCGCGCCGCGGTAAATGAGCTCTGCGATGGCAAAAATGTTGTCATCACGAAATTCGGAAATATAGGTGCGGATATCGTCGTCCGACATGTTGTCAAATTTGTGGTGGTAGATATGGTGTACGCCCACCTCAAGAGAACGGATGCCCTTGAGCAGGCATTCCTCCAGGTTGGCACCGATACCCATGACCTCGCCCGTTGCCTTCATCTGTGTACCGAGGTGATTGGAGGCGGTGGTGAATTTGTCAAAGGGAAAACGGGGAAGCTTTGCGATCACATAGTCAAGCTGAGGCTCAAATGCCGCGTTGGTGTTGGCGATCTTGATCTCCTCAAGAGACATACCGACGGCGATCTTTGCCGTAACGCGAGCGATGGGGTAGCCCGATGCCTTGGAGGCGAGTGCCGAGGAACGGGAAACGCGGGGGTTGACCTCAATGAGATAATATTGGCTCGAATGGGGGTCAAGCGCGAACTGCACGTTACAGCCGCCCTCGATCTTTAATTCACGAATGATCTTGATTGCGGAATCGTTGAGCATCTTCTTGTCGTGCTCGGAAAGGGTCATAATAGGCGCAACCACGAGGGAGTCTCCCGTATGAACGCCGACGGGGTCGATGTTCTCCATGCCGCAGATGGTGATGGCGTGGTCGTTCGAGTCACGCATGACCTCAAACTCGATCTCCTTGTAGCCCTTGACGCTTTTTTCGACAAGCACCTGATGCACGGGAGAAAGCTTGAAGGCGTTAAGACCAATCTCGTAAAGCTCCTCCTCGTTGTTTGCAAATCCACCGCCCGTGCCGCCGAGCGTGAAGGCGGGACGGAGCACGACGGGATATCCAATGCGCTCCGCGGCTTTTTTTGCTTCCTCAATGCTGTAAGTGATCTCGGAGGGGATAACGGGCTCACCGATCTTTTCGCAAAGCTCCTTGAAAAGCTCACGGTCCTCGGCGCGCTCAATGCTTTCACTGCTCGTACCGAGAAGCTCCACGCGGCATTCCTTTAAAATACCCTTTTTCTCAAGCTGCATTGCAAGGTTGAGACCGGTCTGGCCGCCGATGCCGGGAAGAATAGCGTCGGGACGCTCGTATCGCAAGATCTTAGCGATATATTCCAGCGTCAAGGGCTCCATATACACCTTGTCCGCTATGGTAGTGTCGGTCATAATGGTAGCGGGGTTGGAGTTGACGAGGATGACCTCATACCCCTCCTCGCGGAGTGCAAGGCATGCCTGGGTGCCTGCATAGTCGAACTCGGCAGCCTGTCCGATGACGATAGGTCCTGAGCCGATGATCATGATTCTTTTCAAGTCTGTTCTTTTTGCCATGTGCGTTTTTCCTCCGTATATACTAGCGATACTTTTAAACTAAGAGAGTGGGGTCAAGATATACCGCGTGACCGTCGCGGACGGTGGCGAGGCATTTGCCGTAAAGGCGGGTGCCCGTGAAGGGAGAGCTTTTTCCCATGGAAAGGAATGCGTCGGAATTGACGGAGTATTCCTCGTCAAGGCGATATACCGTATAGCCGCGGATGGGAATGTCAAAGCGGCGGGCGGGATTTTCGCTCATCATAGCGATGAGTCTCTCAAGTGGGAGAAGCCCCGTTTTTACAAAGTGGGTATACATAACGGGAAAGGAGGTCTCAAGACCTACGATGCCGTTCAAGCATCTGCCGAAGCCGCGGCTCTTTTCCTCCTCCGAGTGCGGCGCGTGGTCGGTGGCAATCATATCCACCGTGCCGTCAAGCACGCCCTCGATCAAGGCTAACCTGTCGGCCTCCTCGCGCAAGGGGGGATTCATTTGGAAACGACCCGTATCGTCCGAGCGCGTTTTGTCCGTTAAGGTTAAATAATGCGGTGCTGTCTCCGCCGTAATGTCCACACCGCTTTTCTTTGCGTCGCGAATGAGAGAGACGCTTTCCTTGGTTGAAATGTGGCAAACGTGGTATTTTACACCCGTTTCGCTCGCAAGCCTGATATCGCGTTCGATCTCGCGCCATTCCGCTTCGGGGGAATCCTTGGGGGCTGTACCGTCCTCGCAGTGAGCGGCGACGACCTTGCCGAGCGCCTTTGCCCTTTGCATGGCTTCTTTCATCAGTCCCGCATCGTCAACGCCGCGTCCGTCGTCGGAATATCCGCACACGTAGGGCGCCATCGCCTCAATATCGGAAAGCTCACGCCCATTTTCGCCCCTTGTGATGGAGCCGAAGGGATGCACGTCAATGACGGCATCACGCTCAATAATGCCGAGCTGAAGCTTTAAGGCTTCAAGATTGTCGGGAACGGGATTTAGGTTTGGCATGGTGCACACAGCGGTGAAGCCGCCGTGCGCCGCCGCGCGGCTGCCCGAAAGAATGGTCTCCTTATAAGAAAAACCCGGCTCACGAAAGTGCACATGCACGTCCGCAAAACCGGGAAAAACGAAAAGGGAAGAGCCGTCAACGGAAATAGTATCGGACAAAGAAAAAGGGAACTCCGCCAAAAATGACGACTCTCCCACAAAAAATTGACCGTTCGAAAATACGTTTGTGTTCTTTAGCGTGGCCTTCACTTGTATCTCCTCCTCGGCATTTATCTTTAAACTAATTTATCATACCATAAAGAACGAAAAATGTCAATAGAAAACCGCATTTTTACCCTTGGTAAAATTCCACAAAATTTTTGCTGTTCCTCTCACTCGGTTTGACGCATCAAGGAAGAAGCCGACACGCGAGCGCGTCGGCTTCTTAATGTAATTAAAAACCGTAATCTCCATCGATCAAAATGACCTTAACGCGTCCCTTTTGACGGGAAAATCTCGTGCGCACGAGGGATACGCAAATGGTGTCGGGGGAAAGACAGTCCGCGCATTTTCCCGTTTTTTTACAAGGGGTTTGGATGGGGAAGCGCTGTGCGTTCCTCGGTGCCGCCACTTGTCGCACGCGCGCGTATGCGGTGTCAATATCGGGTGTGATCTTATTGACACCCGCGACGATGATGACGTTGCGCGGACCGAAGATCAAGGATGCGACACGGTTTCCTGTACCGTCCAGATTGAGAAGCTCGCCGTCCTCGGTGATCGCGTTCGAGCTCATCAAGAACCAATCGGAAAAGAAATGCGCTTTGGCAAACGCCGCTCTTTCCGAAGGGGGAACCTCGTCTCTGTCGAAAACGAGATATCCGCCATCCTTCAAAGCGGAAACAAGTCCGATCTCCGCAATGGTCGCCGAGCCGCCCCATGTGATGCTTTCTTCCTTCTTGATCATGGATAGAATAAGCGTGCGGGCATCCTCGGCGTTTTCGACGGTGTATGCTTCAAAGCCGCGCTTTTCAAGCGCCGCGGCGGTGCGCATTAAAACATCCTTCATGTAATCTCTCCCAAATGATTTTTTTAGCAATCGGTATGACCTCGCCACAAGTGACCTTCTAAATATATTATAACAGATTTTGTAAAAATGTCAATAAAAACTTGCACAATCGAAAGAAGTGTGCTATACTGTTTGTGTTAGCAAAACATGAAAAGGAGGGAAGCGCGTGCTCGATCGTTTCTTTGAAAAAATGCGTGCCTTTTTAAACGGAAAATGGGCATCCGCGGTTTATACCGTCCTTGCCTGTCTTACCGTTTCTTTTTCCATAGAGAACTATGCCATACCGCTGTTCATTCTTTGGGTTTTGTTCGTTCTTTTGGTCGATAAAAGCTTTTTGAATGTATTTCTTCCCGTGACCCTTCTTTGCGGCTTTGCCATTCGTACATCGGGGCAGGCGACCTATCTTTTAAACCATCTTTGGCTTGCCATTCCCGTCGTCATCGTTATTTTTGTTCACTTTATCCTTTACGGCAAGAGACGGCATCTTCACTTCCTTTGGCAGCATCTTGCCGTCTCGGCGGCTCTTATTCTTGGCGGTTTGTTTCACATCTCCGCTTCTGACTATTTTAAGCCTGACGCGCTGTATTACGTATTCTTTTTGGGAATAGGAATGCTGTTCTTTTACGTTTGGTTTCGCAGCGGCGTTTCCTCAAACGAATACTACGACGTAAAAGAGAAACTTATGGAATGCTTCCTTTTTCTCGGTGTGTTTTGTGCATACAGTATTCTTGATGAGGCTCTTCGCGTTTTTCTTGCGATCGGTTCTCCCTTCGCGCCCTACGTTTGGTCGAACGATATTTGCGAATTGATGCTGTTTTGTATTCCTGCTGCGTTTTATTATGCGAGAAAAAGGTATGCGTATCTTTTTTTGGGCGTTTTGTTTTACGCGGCTATGGTGTTTACGCAATCTTATTCCGCCATGTTGTCGGGTGGCATTCTTCTTGTCCTTTGCTTTGCTTATCTTCTCAAATACCGTGCGTCGTTGCGCATTTATACCGCCGCGATCCTTGGCTTTTTCGTCGTTGTGGCATTTTCTTTTTTTGCGTATTTCGTGAAAATGAAGGGCGGGCTGTTTGTTGCCTTTGAAGCTGAAGAAAACGGACGGATCAACCTGATCCGAGAAGCGTGGAAAAACTTCATTTCCGCCCCTCTGTTCGGTGTGGGAATCGGAGATCCGGGCGCCGGAAACGCTACCTTTATGACCGTTAATTGGACGCATAATATTATTTTCCAAGTTCTCGGAAGCTTAGGGCTCGTCGGTGCGCTTGCGTATGGATATCAGCTTTATTCCCGTATAAAGACCGTCTTTTTGCGCCCGGATGCCTTTCGGCTTGCCGCAGGACTTTCTTATCTCGGTCTGTTTCTTATTTCCATGCTTCAGCCGGGAGAGTTTTGCCCCATGCCATACGCTATGATGGCTGTGATGATCTTTACCGTTTTAGAGGTGACGGACGAGGAAACGCGGGAAAAAACGAAAAATGACGAAAAAACGGGCACTGCTTCTTGACAAGAGAGCAGTCCTTCGCTATAATGTTTTATTATAAGATGAACTTTTGACAGAAAGCAGGAGTTTTCCCATGATAAATGTTCCCGAAATTTTTGGTACGATGGTCTTTGGCGACAGCGAGATGAAGGCGCGCCTTCCCGAGGAGGTTTACGTCTCCATCAAAAAGACCATTAAGGATGGCAGAAGCCTAAAGCTTGAAACGGCAAACGTCATTGCGGCAGCGATGAAGGATTGGGCGGTAGAGAAGGGCGCGACCCATTTCACGCACTGGTTCCAGCCCATGACGGGCATCACCGCGGAAAAGCATGACAGCTTTATCAGCCCCGAGGGTGACGGAAAGGTTATCATGGATTTTGGCGGTAAGGAGCTCGTAAAGGGCGAATCGGATGCCTCCTCCTTCCCGTCGGGCGGTCTTCGCGCAACCTTTGAAGCAAGGGGATATACCGCGTGGGATCCGACATCTTACGCCTTTGTAAAGGATCACGTTCTTTACATTCCCACCGCGTTCTGCTCTTGGGGCGGCGAGGCGCTTGACCAAAAGACGCCCCTGCTTCGCTCGACCGAAGCTTTAAACAGACAAGCCTTGCGCGTCTTAAAGCTGTTCGGAAATGACGATGTTACCCGTGTGCATACAACGGTAGGTCCGGAGCAGGAGTATTTCCTTGTGGATGCCGAAATTTATAACCAAAGAAAAGACCTTTTGTATACGGGCAGAACGCTTTTTGGCGCAAAGCCGCCTAAGGGACAGGAGCTCGGCGACCATTATTACGGTACAATAAAGCCCCGCGTGCAGGCGTTTATGAGAGAGCTTGACGAGGAGCTTTGGAAGGTTGGTGTGCTTGCCAAGACCGAGCACAACGAGGGCGCGCCCGCACAGCACGAGCTTGCGCCGCTCTTTACTAACGAAAATCTTGCCGCGGATCACAACCAGCTCACGATGGAGCTGATGCAGAAGATTGCCAAGCGTCACGGTATGGTTTGTCTTTTGCACGAAAAGCCCTTTGCGGGCGTAAACGGCTCCGGCAAGCACAACAACTGGTCTATTTCCACGAATACGGGTGTCAACCTCTTTGAGCCGGGCGAAACCCCTCACGAAAACGCGCAGTTTCTTCTGCTTCTTTGCGCCGTTATTCGCGCGGTGGACGAGTATCAGGAATTGCTCCGCATCTCGGTGGCGAGCGCGGGCAACGATCACCGTCTTGGAGGTGACGAAGCTCCCCCTGCCATCGTTTCCATGTTTATCGGTGAGGAGCTTGAGGCAATCTTGAAGTCCATTGAGGAGGAAAGCGCGTACGCGGCACACGAACGCACACAGATGCGTATCGGTGTGCACGTGCTTCCCAAATTCTCCAAGGATACCACAGATAGAAACCGTACCTCTCCCTTTGCCTTTACGGGAAACAAGTTTGAGTTCCGTATGCTGGGCTCGTCCGCTTCGGTCGCACCGCCCAACGTGATGCTCAACACCGCGGTTGCCGAGGTTCTTTCGGATTTTGCCGATACTCTTGAAGGTGCGGAGAATTTCAACGAAGCGCTTCACGCCCTCATTAAGGACACCATCACGGCACACAAGCGTATTATCTTTAACGGTAACGGTTACGACGAGGCATGGGTCGAGGAGGCGGCACGTCGCGGCCTTGTGAATCATCCCACAACCCCCGATGCCGTCGCGCATTTTGCGGACGATAAATACATCGAGCTTTTTGAAAAGCATCGTGTCTTTTCGCGAGAGGAGATCTTCTCGCGCCGCCACATCATGCTAAGCAATTATTGTAAAATCAATAACATTGAAGCGCTTACGATGAGCGAGATGGTAGAGCGCGAGTTTGTTCCCGCGATCTGTAAGTATACCAAGGTGTTGACTGACAGTATGCTTTCCAAGCGTGCGCTTCGCTTAACCCCCGCGCTTGATACCTCCTACGAGGAGGCGGTCGCGCGCACCCTCTCCGAGATCACAGCTCGGGCGCATGCGCAAGCCAAACGGCTCTCTTCTCTCGTTGTGGAGATTCGTGCGGAGCGTGATGTCATCTGCCGCGCCTCCCGTGTGCGTGACGAGATCTGCCCCTTGATGGAGCTGCTCCGTGCCGACATTGACCAAGCGGAGACGCTTACCGACAGAGCATTCTGGCCTGTTCCCACCTACGGTGAGCTGCTTTATGGTGTTAGATAATTTTACAGTATAACAAATGCCCGACGGAATTTCCGTCGGGCATTCAATTTCGATGGCATTTTTGTGAGCCGCTGCAAGAGAAAAAGATTTTGCGTAAATTTATGCTTGTCCCTTTTAAGATTGAGTTTTTTTTGCAAAAACCCTTGACTTTTTTGCAAATCTTTGCTATAATACCAAATGTTCACGCCGGTGTGATGGAATGGCAGACGTGACGGACTCAAAATCCGTTGGTAGCGATACCGTATGGGTTCAAGTCCCATCACCGGCACCAAAGGGCAGGTTCGCGAGAATCTGCCTTTTCTTTTTACAATACAAAAGCAGGCTCTTTCGAGCCTGCTTTGCCTGAGTGCTTATATGGTATGATATCTTCTCGCGTATTAGATATCGGAAAGATCGCCAAGATCTTCTTCAATAATGACAGCAGGCTCTTCATCATCGGGAATGTCGCACTTTTTTCGGAAATCGTCAAAGACCTGCTTTCCTTGCTTTACGACGTCGGCGCCCTTTTGAGAAAGAGATTCCGCGGCATCGGCAAGTGCTTCCAGCCCTACGGCAACAGCGCCTACGGCGAAATAGAGTGCGTTTGCGAAGCTGTTTCTGAAATTCATATCATGTCCCTCCGTACGGTGATTATCTTCTTCTAATAACAGTATATATGAAAAATGCTGTTTATTCAAGGCGATACCATGAAACTTTTGTGTATTTTTTGTGATAAAAGAGATGGAATTTTTGGTATTATCTATTGCATTTTCCCACTATATGGTGTATAATGTAACTAGTGCTTTTTTGAAAAAAATGACATAAAAACTAAGTGATAAATTTGGGAGGTGCTTTATGCAATCGTTTCTTTTAATCGCCGCTTTTGTTTTTATTGCTTGGGATGTGTTTATGGGATTCCGTCGAGGATTTTTTTCGGCACTTCTCCGATTTGGTTTCATCGGCGTATGCTTTGCTGTGGCTTATTTTGCTTCGGCACCGCTTTCCGGTATTCTCATGGAGCTCCCTTTGCCGTTTTTGGGAGGACAAACGCTTCATGCGGCGTACGAGGGATATCTCGGCGCCCAAGCAGGGCTTTCGGATGCTTTGGCACTTTCGGAAGCTGTGGAGCAGCTCGTTTTACATTTGCCCGACGTTCTGCTCTCTGAAATTGATTTTATTGTTCTCTTCGTGCTTTTACGCTTGCTGACGTTACCCCTTTCTTTCTTTGTTTCGCGTCTTCTTTTCGGAAAGCCTCAGAAGAAGCGTTCGAAAAAGGCTCAAAGCAAAGGAACGGCGGAAGGCAATGCGGAGAAAAAAGAGAAGAAATCTCTTGCCGGAACTCTCCGCGGTGCCGGAATGGCAGTCGGATTTTTGCAGGCTGTTGTTTGCTTTGCCGTGGTGCTTGTTCCTATCTTTGGTATTGTAGAGTTCGGCGAGCGCTTTCACGCATCCTTTGCGGATTCCGAGGAGACCGTCCTTGCCGAAATTTCCGTTGACATCAAGGAAGGCTTGGTAGACCCTATTAACGCAAGCCCCGTGACAGCGATCAGCGAAGCTGTCGGATTGCGTTCCGCTTGTGTTTCTGTTTTTCACAATCTTTCTGACACGACGCTCGTTCTTTCAAACGGCGAGCGACAGATCGACTACTTTGAGTATCTTGAATCCATGTTTCCCGCGGTTTCCGCGCTTTTGAAGCTTTCGGATATTGACCCCGAGCATATGACGACCAAGGACTATGAAAATCTTTCGGTGGTCCTTCAAACGGCACAAAACAACGAGGATATTGCGCAAGCAGTGCAAGACAGCGTAACGGGTGTCGTTTCCGAGTTCGTTGAGGAAAGCTATCGCGCATCGGCGGACGTCGTGATCAATGTTTTTGCTGACAAGGTCGTAAATAATAAGCAAACAGTTTCTGCGGAGCAGCTGGAGCACGAGGTCAAGGCGATAGAAAAAACCATGCAGGTGATACAAACGGCAACCTCCGAGTCGGCAGAGAGCGCGTTCGAAGCGGTAAGCGCGGAGGAGCTCGTCAACGATATTATTAAGACCGAGCATCTTTACGACACGCTCATTGAGGTTTCAAACGACCCCGAACAGCGTGACGTTTTGGTAAAGGACTTTACCTCCACCGAGGAGCAAAAGGCGGAAATGAAAGCCGAGCTGGATAAATACCGCGCGGAGAGTGTTCAAGCACGCACGCCGGAGGAGGCAGCGCGAATTCTTGAAATGACGGATGCGATCGCAAACCTGCTTGACCTTTCTCTTGACGAAATTTCCGCAGATCTCCTTCCTTAAACAGTATTTCATCATCGAACGATAGAAAGTGATTTTTCCTATGCAAGTAAAAGTACTTAAATTCGGCGGTTCTTCTTTGGCAGATGCCGAGCAAATGAAAAAGGTTGCGGCAATCGTGAAAGCCGATCCCGCCTGCCATTACGTGATCCCCTCCGCACCCGGTAAGCGCTTTTCGGGCGACGACAAGGTGACCGATCTTCTTTATCGCTGCTATGAGCTCTCCAAAACGGAAGAGGATATCAGCGAGGTTTTTGAGATCATCAAGAACCGTTACCGCGATATTATCAAGGGTCTCGGCATGGATTACTCTCTTGAAGAGGAATTTGCCAAGATCGAGATGTCCATCGTCAATCATGCGGGACGTGATTACGTTGCCAGCCGCGGCGAATATCTCAACGGCCGTATTCTCGCAAACTATCTCGGCTTTAAGTTTATCGATGCCGCTAAATGCATTTTCTTTAAGGAAAACGGTACTTTTGATGCCGAGGCGACGAACGAAAGCCTCGCCGCACGTCTGGCAAATTACGAGCACGCCGTAATTCCCGGCTTCTACGGCTCTATGCCAAACGGCACGATCAAGACGTTTTCTCGCGGCGGATCGGATATTACGGGTGCCATCGTTGCCCGTGCCGCGCGTGCCGATCTTTACGAGAACTGGACGGATGTTTCCGGCTTTTTGATGGCGGACCCCCGTATCGTAAACGACCCCAAGCCCATTGACGTTATTACCTACCGTGAGCTGCGTGAGCTTGCTTATATGGGCGCGACCGTGCTTCACGATGAGTCCATTTTCCCTGTACGCCACGCGGGTATTCCTATCAATATCCGCAACACGAACGATCCCTCTGCCAAGGGTACGATGATCGTCCCGAACATAAAGGATTCTGCCGACAAATCCGTTATTACGGGTATTGCGGGAAAGACGGGCATCTCCATTATCTCCCTTGAAAAGGATATGATGAATGCCGAGCTTGGCTTCGGCAGACGCGTTCTTCAGGTCATTGAAGAAAACGGAATTTCTTTTGAGCATTTGCCCTCGGGTGTCGATACGCTTTCCATTGTATTACACACCGCCGCTATGGAAGGAAAGCGCGAAAAGGTGCTTGCCGAGCTTCGTCATGCCGTTTCTCCCGATGCCCTCACCATTGAAGACGGATATGCGTTGATCGCCGTTGTCGGACGCCGTATGGTTGCCGCCAAGGGTACCGCTCAGCGTGTCTTCCGTGCCGTGGCGGATGCCGACATCAACATTAAGATGATCGACCAAGGCTCCTCTGAGATAGATATCATTATCGGTGTGCGCGAATGCGATTATAAGCCTGCAATCAACGCGATTTATAAAGAGTTTGACGTTTGATGCCTGAAATATAAAAAAAGCTCTCGCTTCCAAGCTTCGGCAAGGAAAGCGAGAGCTCTTTTATTGTGCTTTGCGCTTGTTTCTTTTGTAAATTTCCGAGAGTCCTACGAGCGCAACCGTATCGTCCCGTGTAGTGGCATGACGGCAAAAGGGAAGGATAAGCGCTGCTTCTTCGCCCGAGCATACGACCGTGGCGGAGCAAGCCATTTGTTCCTCCATACGCGTGAGCATGCCGTCGATCATAGCTGCGGCACCGAAAACAGACCCACATCGCATACTCTCCGCGGTGTTCTTACCGATGACCGATTTTGGCGCTAAGGGGGCGGCGTGCGGTAAAAGCTCTGCGGATGCCGAAAGCGCCGTAGCGGAAATCGACACGCCGGGAGCGATGGCGCAGCCGAGAAACGCCCCCCTGTCATCCAAGGCGGAAAAGGTTACCGCTGTGCCGAAATCGACCAAAATGAGGGGAGGTGTGTAGCTCTTAAGAGCACCGACAGCAGAAGCCACCAGATCGCCGCCAAGCTCCGCGGGGTTTTCGGTTAGGATCGTAAGTCCCGTTTTAATACCGCTTCCGATAAGGTGGGCGCGGAAGCCGAAAAGCAAGCGCACAGCCTCGCGCAGCGTCTCTGTCAGAGCCGGAGCAACGGAAGCGAAGATGGCACTGTCAAAATCCTCCTTTTGAAAGCCGTGGAAGGAAAGGATGCTCTGTAAAAGGATGGCGTATTCATCGGCTGTTTTCGTGGTTGATGCTCCCACGGTGGCGTGCCCCTTGAGGATATCGCCGTCAAAAAAGCCAAACGCGATTTTGTCGTTTCGGATAACAAAGACAAGCAGCATCAGATCTTTCTCACCTTTGTATTGAAATAATCAACAACGCGTGTAAGAACGGTGCCGAGCGCGATGTTGCTTACAAATTCTACAATAAAATTAACACCGATCCACGAAAGAAAGAGCATGCCGAGAGGATTTTCGCCGTCAGCCGCGCTTCCTGCCAAAAAGCCGTAAAAAATGGTCATCATACCAAGGGCGAACAGACCTGTGTTCACAATGGGGGTTACAGCACTCGTCACCACGGATGCCACCGTTTTATTTCCCTTCGATAAAAGCGGGAAGAGAAGTCCTGCAACAAGCCCTGCCGCGGTGCCCTTCAAAAGGCAAAGCACTGTAGTGCCGAGGGCACTGTATTCCATCATCATAAGAATAAAGCCACCGTCCATGCCCGTAAGCCCCGTGATGTAGACTACCGCGCTAAAGATAAAGCCCAAAAAGGCACCGGTCAAGGGACCGTAAAGGGCGGCGCCGATAATAATGGGGGTGAGGGCAAGGGTAATAGAAAAAGGCCCGAACTTAATTACCGTGCAGATAAGCTGCAGCACGATCACCAGTGCCGTTAAGATGGCAAGGGTAGTAAGCTTCAGGGTCTTGTCGTGAAGGGTTTTGCGCGTATTCATTTTTGTCTCCTTACTGTCGCTCCCGCTTAGCGAGATACGGCGTAACGTATTCGGGATTTTCCCGTTGTGACAAGTATAACACAGGATTTTTATAAAATCAAGTTTTTTTTGCAAATACTTGCTTTTTTTCTCGACAAGTGATAAAATAGAAGGCGTATAAACACTTTTGGGGAGGATGGACATGGTACTCGAATGTAAGCAGATTGCCTATGCGCAAACCGACTTTGATACCAAATTCGGCGTGCCGCGCCAAAGCGGACGTGTGGATGCCCTCACAGCGCGCATCGTCTTTCTTCCCAAGTACCGCAACCCCGATGCCTTGCGCGGTATTGAGGGCTTTTCACACCTTTGGCTCATTTGGCATTTTTCCGAGGTGGAAGCGAGGGATGAATTTCGTCCTACTGTGCGTCCGCCTCGCCTTGGAGGCAACCGCGTCGAGGGTGTTTTCGCGACACGCTCACCTTACCGCCCGAATCCGATCGGACTTTCCTGCGTGAAGCTTCTCGGCGTAGAGCATACCGAGAAGGAGGGGGACGTGCTCGTCGTCAGCGGTGCGGATCTTGTGAACGGTACGCCTATCCTCGATATTAAACCCTATCTTCCGTTTGCCGATGCACGTCCGGATGCTACGGGCGGCTTTGCCGCACCTCTTGCCGACTACGCGCTTAATGTCGTTTGCGATGAAGGACTCCTATCACGCTTGCCGGAGGATAAAAGGGATGCCCTTATTTCTGTTTTGCGGGAGGACCCTCGTCCTGCCTACCAAAACGACCCTGACCGCGTTTATGGCTTTCCCTTTGCGGGCTTTGAGATTAAATTTTCGGTTGCGGAAAATACGCTTACCGTTTTGGATATCGTAAAGATCAGATTATAAATCCCAAGGAGTTACTATGGCGTTTGATGCCGGCATGCTTTATGCCGTTTTAGATGAAATTAAAAGAGAATGTCTCGGTCTGCGTGTGGAGAAGATCCATCAGCCGACCAAGGACGAGGTCGTGCTTTTTTTGCGCGGCAAGCGGCTTTCGGTCAACCTCGGCTCGGTATGCCCTCGCATTGCCTTAACACAGATAGCAAAGGATAATCCCTTAAAGCCGCCCATGCTTTGCGTTTTGCTTCGCAAGCATCTTTTAGGTGCCGTGCTTGACGGTGTCACCCAGTGCGGCTTTGACCGTGTCGTTTGCTTATCCTTCACGGGTGCGGATGAAATGGGCTATGTTTCAAAAAAGCTTTTGTACGCCGAGCTGATGGGGAAGTACAGCAACCTTGTCTTGACCGACGAAAACGGTAAGATCATTGCGGTGGCGAAGCCTATTGATTTTGCGGATAGCGATATTCGTCAGCTTTTGCCGGGGCTCACCTACACACCGCCGCCTGCCCCCTGTAAGTTGCTCCCTCTTTCGCTTGGGGAAAAGGATTTTCTTTCCGCCTATGCTTCGTATCCGAGAGAAAAGACGGCAGTCCGCTTTCTAACCGATACGCTGGCAGGCACGGCTACCGTGGTTGCCCGAGAGCTCGTCTTTCGCGTGGCGGGCGGTGTTGACGCGCTTCTTTCGGACGTGGATGCGGACACCCTTTTTTCCGTTGTTCACGACCATTTTGCGGCGCTTGCAGAGGGAAAGACGAAGCCTGTGATCATGCGCGACGGCGGCGGAGCGCCTGTCGCCTACGGCTATATCGCATATACTCACCGAGAGGATTGCACCGCCTCTTACGGGGGGAGCTTTGCTTCTCTTTTTGATGCCTACTTTGGTGAAAAAGATCGCCTTGAGCGCATTCATACGCGCGGCGCCGATCTCGTGCGTCTCGTTTCTCACGCTGAGTCGCGTCTTACGAAGAAGCTCGCGCTTCTTGAAGAAGAGCTTTTGACCGCCGAAAAAAGCGAGGAATATCGCCGTATGGGAGATCTTATCACGGCAGAGATCTATCGCTTGAAGCGCGGCACCTCCACCTTTGTTGCGACCGATTACACCGTCGACCCTCCCGCATCCGTTACTGTGTCGTTAGACAGTCGCCTTTCGCCTGCCGCCAACGCGCAAAGGTATTATAAGCTGTATGCAAAGGCAAAGACGGCACGTGAAATGGTGGCTAAGCAAATAGAGCTTGCGCGGGCAGAGCTTGCCTATATGGAGAGCGTTTCTGCCTTTCTCTCACGTGCCCGGACCGAAGCCGATATCAACGAGATCAGAGATGAGCTTTACCGTGCCGGCTACGCCGCGCGCATGAAAAAATACGTACCGGCAAAGTCAATCAAGGCACGCCCCCTCTCTTATACCTCGCCAAGCGGTTACCGTGTTCTTTGCGGCAAAAACAACCTGCAAAACGAGCTTCTCACCTTCCGTACCGCCGAGAAGGGAGACCTTTGGTTTCATGCTAAGGGCGTTCCCGGGTCGCACGTTATCCTCGTTTGCGGCGGTGAAGAGCCCTCCGAAGCGGACTATACCTTTGCCGCGGAGATCGCCGCTTTTCACTCTGCTGCAACGGGCGATCTGGTGGCGGTAGATTATACCCGTGTCAAAAACGTGAAAAAGCCGCCTGCTTCACATCCCGGCTACGTTACCTATAAAACGAACTATACAGCCTTTGTCCGCCCGAAGGACGGCGAAGGGGAGAAAGGAAACGAATCGTGGTAGACCTTTTATCTTTGCAAAAATATTTTATGCTTGAGCACATCCGTGAGGGAGACGTCGTGGTGGATTTCACCATGGGGAACGGAAACGACACCCTCTTTTTGAGTGAAACGGTGGGATCGTCTGGCAAGGTTTACGCCTTTGATATTCAAGAGGAGGCGTTAGACTCCACCCGTGCACATCTTGAAGAGGCAGGTGCTCCCGAAAACTACACCTTGATCTGTGCCTCGCATCACCTTGTGAAGGATTATGTGAAAGAACCCATCAAGGCGGGGATGTTTAATCTCGGTTATCTCCCGAGAAGCGGACGCAAGATGGTCACGACCATGCGGGAGACGACCATGCCTGCCGTGGAGGCTGCTTTGGAGCTGTTGTCGGACGACGGCATTCTTCTCGTTGCCGTTTACCCCGGGCATGAGGAAGGAAATCTTGAAGGGCAGATGCTTGCCGAATATTTTGCGACGCTTGATCGCCGAAAGATTTGCGTTTCCCGCTTTCAGATCATCAACTCCCCTACCTCCCCCTACTTTTTTATTGCCGAAAAGAAATAAGAAAAAAGGCTGTTGCGATAGAGGCGTACCCTAAAGGACAGATTTACCTACCGCCAGAAAAGACAGAAACCTCAGATTGATTTTCTGAGGTTTTTGTAATATAATTGGGAATAAGAATTTGACGCTATCACGTTAAAAAATGGGGTGGCTTAACAGTCCATTGACAGAAAGTATATGGTCTTGTATAATAATGGGGTGGAGGTGGTCGAACATGACAGATAAAAAAACATTCGGTTCATTCATAAAAATCAAACGAACCGAGAAAAACTATTCACAAAAAGATTTGGCAGAACTGTTGTTTGTTACCGAGGGAGCAGTGAGTAAATGGGAGCGAGGCGTGTCCTATCCCGACATCACTATGATTTCTGATATTTGCCGTGTACTTGATATAAGCGAACACGAATTGATTACTGCCTCAACCGATACGGACACAAGGAAAATGAAACGAGAGGCACGAAAATTCCGTGTGATCCGCGGAGCTTGGTTTTGGGTTCCGACAATTCTCTATGCAGCTGCGCTCTTAACTTGTTTTATTTGCAATCTTGCCGTAAATCACACGCTCTCTTGGTTCTTTATCGTATTGACCTCGCTGATTTGTGCATACTCATTTATCCCGACCTTCACCTTCTTTTTCAATTCCCAAAGGCTACTTGTTTTTTCTGTTTCGACGTATCTTTCGATTTGTCTGCTTTTATTTACCTGCACAGTATATACGAATGGATTATCTTGGTTTTTAACGGCTTGTATCGGTATTTTGATCGGTTATGAGGTTATCTTTGTGCCTGTATTTTTATCTCATACCAAAATATCACGCTACAAGTTTATGATCTCGTTTGCAGCGGCTTGCGTTTTAACGATTTTACTCTTGCTGAATATTCACATTTGGAATTCCTTCGGTGTCGTTCCCGCAATATTGCTCGCGTGCTATGCCTTCATACCCGTGATTATTTGCGCCGTCATTTGCGTGCTTCGCTTTGATGCTTTTCTCAAAGCAGGCATTTGTATCGCTTTCAGTGCGGTTGTGTATTATTTCACGAATTGTGTTGTGGATAAATTATTTGGTACAAATAACAGCTCCTATCAGGTGAATTTTAGCGATTGGCAGCAATGCTCAAATGGAAATGTTCATTTAATATGTTTAATATCGCTTTTGTTCATAAGTGTTCTTTTTCTTGGAGTAGGTGTTTTTAGACTTTACAAAAAGAACGTCCGATAAATTCCTGTTTATCGAAAAGGCTCTTCACATAAGGAGCCTTTTTTATGTTCATCTATAACTTGTCAATTTTCCTGACAAGCACTGCATCCGTGTCCACAAATGCAAAATACGGCATACCTCTTTCGAGATATGCCGTATTCTTGAAAACTGTCCTTTAATGTACGCCCCTATCGCAACAGCCTTTTTGAATGGTAAAATTATTCTGCAACGACAGTCTTCTTCTTTTGATAGAAGCGAATGCCGAAGAGGGTAGCTACCGTCAGGATAGCACCAACGGGCAGGCAGATCCAAGCATTGGGAACAAAGCCTGCGAGAATGTAGCACACGAAGGAAATGCCTGCAACGGTAACTGCATAGGGCAGCTGTGTGGATACGTGATCCACGTGATTGCAGTTCGCACCTGCCGACGCCATAATGGTGGTGTCGGAGATGGGGGAGCAGTGGTCGCCGCAAACAGCGCCTGCAAGGCAGGCAGAGATGCCGACGAAGAGCAAAGGATCGTCAATGCCGAACATGCTGGTAACGATGGGAATGAGAATACCGAAGGTGCCCCACGAGGTACCCGTTGCGAATGCAAGCACGCAAGCAACCAGGAAGATAACTGCGGGCAAGAACTTCGCTGCGGTTTCGGGGAAGGAAGCCATCATGCCTTTGACGTAAACGTCTGCACCGAGAAGTCCGGTCACGTTCTTCAAAGCGGTGGCAAAGGTAAGGATGAGGATGGCAGGAACCATGGCGATAAAGCCCTTGGCAATGCAGTCCATCGCACCCTGGAAGTTGATAAGACGGCGGCAGATAAGATAGGCAATGGTAAGAATGAAGGCAAGCAGTGCGCCCCAAGGCAGACCGATGGTTGCGTCGGTGTTACCGAATGCGCCTACGAAGTCACCCTTGTAGTCGGTGCCGCCCCAAGCGTCGGTGCCGAAGAAGCCGCCAACGTAGAGAAGTGCGAGCACGCAAGCTACGACGAGCACGATAACGGGGATAAGAAGATCCCAAAGACGTCCGCGAGGATTGGGGGCTTCGGCAGCTTCGGCGTTTTCACCGAGAATGCCAAGCTCGCCGTTCTGCGCCTTGATCTCAAAGTCAGCCATTTTGCCGTAATCAAAGGCAAGAATAGCCATCGTGATGATAAAGACGAAGGTGAGAAGCGAGTAGAAGTTAAAGGGAATCGCGCGAACGAAGAGCTCAATGCCCGAAATGGGGAAATCCTCGGGAACGGAACCGGAAACGGCTGCTGCCCAAGAGGAAACGGGTGCGATCATACAGATGGGAGCCGCGGTTGCGTCAATGATGTACGCAAGCTTAACGCGGGACATCTTGTGCGTGTCCGTCACGGGAGACATGACCGTACCGACGGTCAAGCAGTTGAAATAGTCGTCAATGAAAATGAGAACGCCGAGCACGAAGGTGGCGAGATATGCGCCAAGCTTGGTTTTAATGTGCGTCTGTGCCCATCTGCCGAAGGCGGCGGAGGCGCCTGTCTTGTTTACGAGAGCGACGAGTGCGCCGAGAAGCACGAGAAATACGAAGATGCCCGCGGTACCGGATGCGGCATTGACGATACCGTCGTTCACAACGGTATCTACGGTAGCCGCGAAGTTGAATTTAGCGTGCATCATGGCGCCGACGGCGACACCGATGAAAAGGGAAGAATACGCTTCCTTGGTGATCAAAGCAAGTCCGATCGCGACCACAGGGGGAAGGAGTGCCCAAAGGGTGTTCGCGAAAGTGAAATCCTCGGGCTTGACTGCGCAAATGATGGCGAGCATCGCGATAACGGCAACACCCACACAAAGCGCAACCAAATTTGCGTTTTTACGTAAAGCCTGCATAGTAGTCCTCTTTTTGAATTTTTATTTTGATGCGGAAGCATCAGGGAATATATTTATTATAGGAAAAAGTGATAGATTTGTCAAGCATTCTTGCGAAATTGTCGAAAAAATAAGTAAAATTTATGAAAAAGAAGCGAAAAAGCACAATTAAGCACCTTTCCGCTTCTTTTATCAAAGTATTAAAGTGTGACGCTTGCGCGCCGTATGTTTAAAAACGATTATTTTCCGACCTTGCTTTCAAGATAGTTTACAACGTCGCCGACCGTGATCAGCTCACGCAGGTCGTCGTCGTCGATCTCGATGTTGAACTTTTCCTCGCAAAGCAGCACGAGGTCGGCAAGTTCAAGGGAGTTGATACCGAGGTCGTTACCGAGGCTGGCTTCGAGCGTGATATCATCGGGGTTTTCGATGTTCAGCTCGGTAACCAAAAGATTTTTGATTTCTTCTAACATGGGAATGTCCTCCTGTTGTTTCGTGTGTTTCTTAAAAGTTTATCGTAAAAGGCTTATTTTACCTTAAAACGCTTGATTTTTCTCGAACTTGTCTTTTCAAACTCGGTGAACCGAACCTCAGTCGCCGTCATATGCTTGAAGGAAGGTAGCTTTTTGTTGGTTGCTGTGACGATTGCGGTGAGTATCGTCTCAATTTCTTCATCGGTCTTTTCGCGGAGTGCCTCGGCATCGCGGTTGGGAACGACGATAGCGGTGATAACGATCTCGTCGCTATCCTCTTTTTGCCGTCCAAGGACGACCGACTCAAGGATCTCGGGGTTTTTACCCAAATGCTCCTCAAGCTCCTCGGGGAACACGTTTTTACCGTTGGAAAGAATGATAACGTTCTTCTTTCTACCGGTAATATAGATATACCCCTTTTTGTCCATATAGCCGATGTCACCGGTGCGGAACCAGCCGTCCTCGGTGAAGACTGCCGCCGTTGCTTCGGGGTTCTTGTAATAGCCGAGCATGACGTTTTCGCCCTTGACGAGGATCTCGCCCGTTTCCTGTCCGGGGTCGTAATCGATCATGACCTCGCAGTTAAGAACGGGAGTACCCACAGAACGGAATTTAACCTTGCCGGGACGGTTGACCGCCACGAGGGGAGAGCACTCGGTGATGCCGTAGCCTTCAAGCACGGTAATGCCGAAATGGTAAAAGTCCTTGATGATCTCGGGGTTGATGGGAGCGCCGCCGCAAACGATGCTCTTCAAATTGCCGCCGAACGCGGCAGTGATTCTGCCAAAGAGCTTTTCGCGGATATCGATGCCGACGTCAAGAAGACCCGCGTTCACCTTCATTGCGGCGCGTACCTTCTTTTCCATACCTTGCTTGCGGATTTCTGCCCAGATCTTCTTATGCATCGTTTCAACGAAGAGAGGAACCATCGCAAGCGCGTTGGGCTTGAATTCCGAAATGTTCTTCAAAACGTGCTTCAAGCTGTCGTTGATGAGAACGGAAGCACCGATATTCATCAGCGCCAAATGTCCGCAGGTCATTTCGTAGGTGTGATGCGCGGGGAGGACGGAAACGAAGGTGTTTTCGTCGTCGTACGACATCGAAAGACAAGAAGAGTTAGTGGCGGCGGTCAAGTTGCGCTGGGAGAGCATGACACCCTTCGATGTGCCCGTCGTTCCCGAGGTGCAGATGATAGCGCACATCTTTTCCATATCAAGCTCAATGTGCTGATAGCTGTCGTTGCCTGCCGCAAGCTCCTCGTCACCCATTTTAAGCACGTCCTCGTAGGTGAAGAAGCGCTCGTCGGGGAAGGGCTCACCGTCGGGGTTGATCGCAACGAAGTAGCGAATGCCGGGAGAACGCTTGGCAATCTCGGCAATGTGCTTGTTCATGCATCCCGTGTAGAAGAGCGCTTCCGCATCCGTAAACGAGAAGAAGCCATCTAATTCATCGACGGCAATATCTTTGTCTAGGGGAACGATGACGCCGTTACCGTTAACAACGGCAAGATAAGTGGTGGTATAAGCGGGATGTACCTCTCCCATGACGGCAACGTGACGTCCGAGAAGATCTAGCTTTGCAAGCGCTTGACCCAAACGGTTCATGTTGGTCCAAAGCTCGTTGAAGGAGCAGGTTTTGATCTCACGATTATCAAAGTAATGATATAGGGTCTTGTCACCGAAAATCTCGGCACAGCCACGCGGCAAATCGCGAAGATCTGTAATGTGCTTCGGCGGCTTTGCTTTAAGGTTGTTTACCATTCTCATATAAGGATGACCTCCCGAACACAACTATAAAGGTTGTATTGAAAATAAAAGACTAATCTATTATACACGAAAAAGATTTTTTTGTCAAGTATTATTTTTTTAGGCATATATTTCTGTATGAAATCGGAGAAAAAAGGAAGAGTTTCATGCAAAGGCATTGACTTTTTGGGATGCCTTGTGTTAAAATACCAAGTAGTTGATTTAGTGTATGTGTAACAATGGAGGAAAATACATGCAATATCTTTGGCTGGCTCTTCTTATTCTTTCCGCGCTCCTTGAAGGCCTTTTGACGCGGGGCGTTTTTCTTTGCTTTGTCCCTTCTGCTCTCGTTGCGATGATTCTCGCCTTCTTTCGTGCTTCCGCATGGATTCAAGTTGGTGTCTTCCTTATTCTTACGGCGCTATCTTTTGTGTTGCTTCGTCCTATCGTGCGCGGTCTTCTTCGCGCCAAGATGCCTGACGGGTTTTCCGTTGAGTCCGCTATCGGTACGCGCTGCACCGTTGTGGAACGGTTGGATAACCTCGCGGGGCGCGGAGCGGTAACGGTGAACGGCATGGAATGGGCAGCTCGCACCACCTCGGATGAAATCGTTATCGAGGCGGAGAGCGAGGTCGAGATCATCGCTGTCGAGGGCGTGAAGTTTATCTGCCGTGCGGTAAAATGATTTAAACTTGTAACTTGTAAATTGTAAATTGTAACTTTAAAATTGTAAAAGGCTGTTCTTTCGAACGGCCTTTTTTTTTGTATTTACAAATTTTGTAGATAAATTTATATAAATCACTTGACAAATTATATAAATGAGGTATAATATGTATTGGAAGAAGGGAGGAATTCCTGTGAAAAAAAACAATTATTCCTTAATGCTTTCGGAGGGGGTTGTAAATGCGATCGACGCGGAGGCGGCACGGCTCGGTACAAATCGTTCCGCATTGATCAATCGTATCTTGGCGGAATACGTCTCCTACGTTACCCCCGAAATGCGAATACGTCAAATATTATGCAGTGTCAGGGAAACGCTTGACGGTGCTTTTCGTCGTGATGGCGAGGGAGAAAACATCCTTTGTATGACCACAGCGCTTTCTTATCGGTACAACCCTACCGTTCGCTACGCGCTTGAGCTCTATCGAAGCGGCGAAAGTCTTGGGGAGATCCGCGTTTCGATGCGTACGAAAAACCCCTTGCTTTTAGAAATCTTCGCCGATTTTTGCGCCCATTTTGCCGCCGTAGAGAAGCGGTACATGGGAAAGGGCGAGTACGGCTTCGGTGAAGGGCGCTTCATTCGCGTGCTTCGTTTGCGTAAGAATGACGGTATTGCCGATATGATGACGCTTGAAGAGCTTGGTGGGTACGTAGCGCACTACATCTCTATGCTTGACCGCGCGCTTAAGCTGTATTGCCGATATGCGGCGGATATTGCCGAGGCGCTCTCTGTTCTTGACGGTGTGTATCGCAAGTATCTTTCCGAAGCAACGGTGCTTTTATAGTATGCTTGGCTACCGTGCATACTAGACTTAATTACGAAAGTGGGAGAAAACAGAGATGAATTTACAAAATATGACGCAAAAAAGCGCGGAGGCGATCCGCGCGGCGCAAAATATCGCCGCAGAGCACGGCAATCAAGATATGCGCGAGGAGCATCTTCTTTTGGCGCTTCTTTCGGCGGACGGTGGACTCATTCCCTCATTGTTGGATAAAATGGGTGCTTCTACCGCCGCGCTTCGCTCTGCGTGTGAGGCGGCTGTCGGCAAGCTTCCCAAGATTTCCGGCGTGACGAGCGACCGTATTTATTTGTCGGGCGACCTTGACCGTGCCGTCAGCGCCGCCGAGAACGAGGCGAAGAAGATGAAGGATGCGTACGTCTCGGTGGAGCATCTGATGCTTGGACTTTTGGCGCACCCGAATGCCGCTGTAAAACGACTGTTTGACGAATACGACGTCAAGCGGAATGCTTTTCTTGAGGCGCTTCGCACGGTGCGCGGGGCGAGAGGCGTAAATACCGATAACCCCGAGGATACCTACGATGCTCTCAAAAAATACGGACAGGATTTGACCGAGCTTGCGAGAACGCAAAAGCTGGAGCCCGTGATCGGCAGGGACGAGGAGATCCGCAACGTCATGCGTATCCTTTCGAGAAAAAGCAAAAACAACCCTTGTCTTATCGGTGAGCCGGGTGTTGGTAAGACTGCCATCGCGGAGGGACTTGCTTTGCGTATCGCGCGTGGTGACGTACCCGAAAACTTGAAGGATAAGACCCTTTTTTCCCTTGATATGGGCGCACTTGTCGCCGGCGCAAAGTATCGGGGCGAGTTTGAAGAGCGCTTAAAGGCGGTGCTTGACGAGATAAAGAGCGCCGAAGGCGACATCATTCTCTTTATCGACGAGCTGCATACCATCGTCGGCGCAGGAAAAACGGACGGTGCTATGGATGCGGGAAATCTCTTAAAGCCGCTTCTTGCGCGCGGAGAATTGCATTGCATCGGTGCGACGACACTAGACGAATATCGCAAATATATCGAAAAGGACAAGGCGCTGGAACGCCGCTTCCAGCCCGTGACCGTACACGAGCCGACGGTGGAGGACACCATCTCCATTCTTCGCGGTATTAAGGAGCGATACGAGGTCTTTCACGGCGTTAAAATTCAAGATGCCGCCCTCTTGGCGGCGGCAACCCTTTCCGACCGCTATATCACGGACCGTTTTCTTCCCGATAAGGCAATCGACCTCGTCGATGAGGCGTGCGCCGTCATCCGCACGGAGATGAATTCCATGCCGACCGAGCTTGACGAGATCTCCCGCAGGATCATGCAAGCGGAGATCGAGGTGCTTGCGCTCAAAAAGGAAACGGATAAACGCTCGCAAGAGCGTCTTGCCGTCATTGAAAACGAGCTTGCCGAGCTTCGTGAGAGCTTTGCCGAAATGAAGGGCAGATGGGAAAAGGAGAAAAATTCTATCGGAGAAGCACAACGCTTGCGCGAAGAAATTGAGCGCGTAAAGGCGGAAATTGAGAGCGCGAAGAACAAAGGAAATTGGGAAAGGGTGGCAGAGCTGCAATACGGTGTGTTGCCCGAATTGCAGAAAAAGATAGAAGAAGCGGAAGCGAACGAGGAAAATCAAGCAGCAAAGAATTCGCTTTTGCGCGACAAGGTCACGGAAGAGGAAATCGCGCGTATCGTCGGCAGATGGACGGGAATTCCCGTATCCAAGCTGATGGAAGGGGAGAGAGAAAAGCTTCTCCGCCTCACCGAGATCCTCCACCGCCGTGTCGTGGGACAGGATGAGGCGGTCACAAGTGTGGCGAACGCCATCTTGCGCTCACGCGCGGGCATTCGTGACGTCCGAAGACCCGTTGGCTCCTTCCTCTTCCTCGGACCTACGGGCGTGGGTAAGACCGAGCTTGCCAAGGCGCTTGCCGAAGCACTCTTTGACGACGAGGGCGCTATCGTCCGCATCGACATGAGCGAATATATGGAAAAGCACGCCGTCTCCCGCTTGATCGGCGCCCCTCCCGGCTATATCGGCTACGACGAGGGAGGACAGCTCACGGAGGCGGTGCGCCGCCGCCCTTATTCCGTCGTTCTTTTCGACGAGGTGGAAAAGGCACACCCCGACGTCTTTAACGTCCTTTTGCAGGTGCTTGACGACGGGCGCATTACCGACAGCCAAGGACGTACCGTTGATTTCAAAAACACCGTTTTGATCTTAACCTCCAATCTCGGCTCGGATATCATTCTTGACGGTATTGAAAACGGCGAGATTACCGAGACGGCAAGGGCAGGTGTTGAGGCACTCCTTCGTCGCTCCTTCCGTCCCGAATTTCTTAACCGTCTTGACGAGGTCGTTTTCTATAAGCCCTTGACACGTGAGAACGTCACTGCCATTTTGACGCTTTTGACGTCCGACCTTGCCCGCCGTCTCTGTGAACGTGGGCTTGCTTTGGAAATTACGGACTCTGCCAAGGAATATATCATAGAAAATGGATTTGATCCTGTTTACGGTGCGCGTCCCTTGAAGCGCTTCCTCAGCGCAAAGGTGGAGACTCTCGTGGCAAAATATATCATTTCGGAGGATCCCGCCCCCGATACCTGTCTCACCGTCGACCTTGCGGACGGCGTGCTGATGATCCGTTGATTTTTAAAACACCCGCACAAATTTCGGTGCGGGTGTTGACTTTTTCTTCGAACGGGTATATAATTATTTGTTGAAAAGAAAAGGAGTATTATCATGACCAAAATTGATATTTTTTCGGGCTTTCTCGGTGCGGGAAAGACTACGCTTATCAAAAAGCTGATCACCGAAGCGTATGCCGGTGAAAAGCTTGTTCTTATTGAAAATGAATTCGGTGAGATCGGCATCGACGGCGGCTTTTTGCAGGATGCGGGCATCCGTATCAATGAGATGAATTCGGGATGCATCTGTTGCTCGCTCGTCGGCGATTTCAGCCGTGCGTTAGAGCAGGTGCTCGCCGAGTATCATCCCGACCGCGTCCTTATCGAGCCGTCGGGTGTCGGCAAGCTTTCTGACGTTATTCGTGCCGCCAAGAGCATTGAGACGAAGGATGCCGCCTTGAATGCCTTTATCACCGTGGTAGACGCGAAAAAATGTAAGATGTACGGCAAGAACTTCGGTGAATTTTTCTTCGATCAGATCGAGCACGCTTCGACCGTTGTTCTCAGCCACCAAAAGGGTCTCTCCGAGGACAAGCTTTCCGCCGCCGTTCAAATGATCCGCGAGCATAACGAAACGGCTACCGTCGTAACGACCTCTTGGGATGAGCTTGACGGCGCTACCATTCTTGCCGCAATGGAGCATACCGACACCGTGGAAGCCGAGCTTGCCCGCCTGCGTGAAGAGCATGAGCACCATCATGAGCATGAACATCACCATGAGCATCATCACCATCACGACGGAGAAGAATGCCATGATCCGCATTGTGATTGTCATGAGCACCATCATGAGCATGAGCATCATCACGAGCATGAGCATGAACACGAGCACGAGCATCATCACCATCACGACGGAGAAGAATGTCACGATCCCCATTGTGATTGTCATGAGCACCATCATGAGCACGAACACGAGCACGAGCATCATCACCACCATCACGATGGGGAAGAGTGCCACGATCCCGATTGCTCTTGCCACCATCACCACCATGCCGATGAGGTCTTTATCGCGCTTGGCGCGGAAACGGAAAAGACCTTTACTGAGGGCGAGATCAATAGAATCCTCGAAGAGCTCGCTGAGGATACGATCAGCTACGGTCTTGTGCTTCGCGCAAAGGGTATCGTTCCGACGCCCGATGGCAAATGGATTCATTTTGATTACGTTCCCGGTGAGCCCGATGTCCGCTTCGGTACTGCCGCCGTTACAGGACGTCTTTGCGTGATCGGATCTCACATCAATAAGCACGCCTTGGAGGAGCTTCTCGGCGTCACCTTGAAAGGATAAATCATGGCACAAAAGAAAGAAATTCCCGTTTATCTCTTTACGGGCTTCCTTGAAGCGGGAAAGACCCGTCTCATTCAGGAAACCCTGGAGGACGAGCGCTTTAACGCAGGGGAAAGCACCCTCATTCTCCTTTGTGAGGAGGGTGAGGAGGAGCTTGACGTTTCCTCCTTTCCACATCAAAACGTTGTGATCAAGACGATTGAAAGCGAAAAGGACCTCACCCCTGCCAATCTTGAAAAAATGGCAACCGATGCTAAGGCTGTCCGTGTGCTTGTTGAGTATAACGGTATGTGGATGCTTGACCTTTTTTATAACGCGCTCCCCGAGGGGTGGCTCGTGTATCAGGAGTTCATGCTTGCCGACGCTTCGACCTTCCTCTCCTACAACGCCAATATGCGTCAGCTCACGGCCGATAAGCTTCAGTCCTGTGAGGTGATCGTCTTTAACCGCTATAACGACGCTATCAGCAAGGAAGAGCTCCATAAGATCGTACGCGGCTCGTCGCGCAAGGCGGCAATCGGCTTTGAGTATGAAGACGGTACCTTTGAGCAGGATACCATCGAAGACCCCCTGCCTTATGACCTTTCAGCCGATGTCGTGGAAATCAGCGACACCGACTACGCCGTCTTTTACCGTGACCTCTCCGAGGAAATGGATAAGTATATCGGTAAAACGATCTCCTTTAAGGGCATCGTTGCCAGGGATAAGAGTCTGCCCGATACTCAATTTGTCGTCGGCAGACACGTGATGACCTGCTGTGAAGCCGATATCACCTATCGCGGACTTGCCGTTAAGGCGAAGGAGCGCGTTCCCCTCGAAACGCGCGATTGGATCACCGTTACAGGCAAGCTTGTGATGGAATACAACAAGATCTACCGTGGCAAAGGCCCCGTGCTTGAAATGATCTCTTGCGATTACGCAAAAAAACCTGAGCAAGAGGTTGCGACCTTTTTTTAAACTGAAAACCCGATCCTAGGATCGGGTTTTTCTACGTTTAATGCAAGTAACATTTAATAGTCATAACTGACCGTAGATGCGAGAAACAGGAGAATCAAGAAGAAACCTATTGCGATTCCAAATGAAACATTTGCAACCGTATTTAATTTGTTGCTGCGATATTTCAAGGCAAAGGCGTTGATGATAGCTGAAATGATTGCAACGGCAATGGAAAAGTATGGAATGCAAGGCTGTATGACACGATCAAAGTTTTCAAACATGCTGTGCCAAACGGTGAATTCCACGAGTTTTCCTGTGTATCGGTCAGGCAGAGTGGCAGTATCGCCAAGCATTTTGATGAACCATAGGGGAATTGTGATGAGTGAAAGAAAAAATTTGCTGATGCAAAAGAAATTTTGTTTCGTGAACGTTTTTCTCATGAACAACCTCCTTTTTGCTTTTGTATTTGAAATATGGAGCTTTTTTGCTTTCTCAATATGCCACCTTCCCATTGGGACTGTTTCCTTAAACGAACTTACATTCCATATTTTTTGAACGGTTTTGGCAGAAGAACAAAAAAACCTTATAGACTCTGAAAAACTCAGTATTTATAAGGGTCTTCTTTTTGGCAGAGGGTGTGGGACGTAAAACGACCCTGCACAAATTAGCGAATGTAAAACTATCTCACTTCCAGCTTTAATGTATTATTCATGTAATCATGGAAATTTTCTAAGACACCATTGAGATGTGCATTTAATTCCTTGAGCATTTCACCATTGTCAAGATTCAAATTGTTTATAGAAGAGCGGAACTGAGAAACGGTAACATCAGTATTCCTTGCATCAATGGTGGCAAATCCAACAGAATAAGTATTTCCATAATTGCTAATGTGAAAAGAAACATTTGCCTTGTCAAACTCGCCATAGTCTGCAGAAATCTGAATCGACGCATAAGTCCCAAGAGCGGTTTCAACCTTCTGCAAATAATGTAAGGAACCCGAATCGTAATAACTAAAACTTGTGTTTCTGTCTATGTCCACGCTTATATAATTTGATCCTATACCATTAGTACCTGTGCTAACTTTATTGCTTTGGTTCTTATATACATCATTGATTAGCGCTTCGAAGTCAATTTCTTTGACATTAATTTTAGCACTAAATGTAGATTTGTTTCCAGACTCATCAATAAAATCAATGGAAACTGTTTGAATGCCTGAATTGTTAAAAACAATCTTGGATGGAGTTACAACGATATTCTCCTTTGAGGTGAGATTGTCTGTATAACTGAATACAAAACACGATATATCATATATTTGACCGATGTGGAATTCTGCATTAGTAAGATTGTTGGGAACAAAATTGGGAGGGGTTTGATCCTCAACAACTCTAATAGACTTAGTGAGCGTAGATTGATTTCCAAGTGAATCTTCAAATATTATTTCTATCGTAATTGTGCCTGCATTATCGAATACAAACTCGGAGCGAGATACAGTAATTTTATCCTTAGAGCAATAATTATCTTCATAATCGGACACAAAATTAGATAATACATATTTTTGTCCAACATAAAATTCTGCAGTTTCTAAATGGGCTGCTTCAATGTAGGTAGGAGGAGTAGAATCAATTACGTTCACGAATCTATGTAATTCTTTTACAAGTTCGCCGCTATCACTGTATAGGTAATATTTTATCTGTTGCTTTCCTAATTTTGTATTGTCAATTTTCCCATCTGTTACCAAAGTGTACTTTTCAGGAAAAGCAATTCCAGGGTCGGAATATTCAGTGTAGATTTCCAAATTATCTTCAACATTGCCTAAGATGAAAATGTCATTATTGTTGCATCCAACACAAATTAAACAAAACATAAATAAGGATATTAGAAGCAATATCACTTTTCTCATATACGTTCTCCTGAAAGAATTAGAATATTTTTAATGGCTTTATTATAGCACATAATGCGACAAATCGCAAGTCATTTCTAAAAAAACATTGTTAAGTCATTTGGCACCGTGGCGTGTGCTTGTTCCTTGTATAATCACGCCGAAGGCGTGGATATCATCAATGCGAAGCATTGTATATCACCAACACGAAGTGTTGTATATCATCAAGCCGCAGGGGTATGCACGCTAAAGCGTGATGAGATACAAGGGCGCAACGCGCCCTTGATGATATACCGACTTGCGTTGGATGATATACCAAGCCTGCGGCTTGGATAAAGAAAAACCACAGTCGAATTCGACTGTGGTTTTTCTTGGCGGAGAGATAGGGATTCGAACCCTAGATGCAGTATCAGTGCATACACGATTTCCAGTCGTGCGCCTTAGACCAACTCAGCCATCTCTCCACGCACGCAAAAGAG
>SVRR01000013.1 GCA_015064745.1 Oscillospiraceae bacterium
TTTATCCATTCGCGAAGCGAATGGCATGGAATCCGCGTCAAAGACGCGGTATGGAATCACCCGTAGGGTGTATGGCATCCGCCAAGGGCGGCATCCCATCCCGTACGGCGGCATATCATCAAAGGCGCACGCCTTAGTAAATCATCACGCGCGAAGCACGTGCATGAAATCACGAGCTTTGCCCCTGTATGGAATCCGTGCTACGCACGGGATGGCATCCGCATGAAAATGCGGCATGGAATCCCCCGTAGGGTGTATGGCATCCGCCAAGGGCGGCATATCATTACGGCGCAACCGTGCATAAACCTTTAGATACTTTTCTTTCTGCCTAAAACTTGTTTTTTTGGAAAAAATATGGTATAATAACATAAATAGTAAAAAGGAGCCAAAATGGACGTAAATTATAAAAATCAAAAGCGGTATAAGACCGCAAAATACCCGATCAGACAGCCGTGGTATCTCAAATGGCTCATTTGGATACTTTCGAAAATTATGCTTGCGGGGAAAAAGCATAAGGTGGAAAAGATCGGCATGGAGGGTTTAAAGCCTCCGTATATGCTTCTTTCCAATCACATGGCGTTTATCGACTTTGAGCTGATCGCCCTCGGCACGCGCCCTTATCGCGTCAATAACGTGATCAATATCGACGGCTATTACCGTCGCCCCTGGCTCTTAACTTGGATCGGCGGCATCTGTACCCGCAAGTTTACCACCGATTTTCACTTGGTCAAATCCATCCGCAAAGTTTTAAAACGCGGCGATATCCTTTGTATGTACCCCGAAGCGCGCTATTCTCCCTGCGGAATCACCTCTTATCTCCCCGATTCTTTGGGTAAACTCATTAAAATGAATAAAGTCCCCGTTGTCGTCGCCATTCACCACGGCAACTATCTGCACGCGCCATGCTGGAATTTCCGTCAAAAGAGACGTGTGCCTCTTTACACCGAAATGAAGCTGCTTTTCACAGCAGAAGAAGCGGAAAATCTTTCGGTCGATGCGCTGAATGCACGACTCAAAGAAGCCTTCGTCTATGACGACTATAAATACCAAAAGGAAAACGGCATCCGCATTACCGAACCCTACCGCGCCGAGGGCATGCACAAGATCCTCTATAAATGTCCCCACTGCATGACCGAGTCCAAGATGGCATCGAAGGGCGCGGAGCTTTATTGCGAAGCCTGCGGCAAGCGCTGGACGCTGAATGAGGACGGTACGCTCGCCGCCCAAGAGGGTGAGACCGAATTTTCCCACGTGCCCGATTGGTTCCGTTGGGAAAGGGAAGAGGTCAAAAAAGAAATCGAGCGTGGTGAATATTTCTTCTCCGATACGGTGGACGTCCACTCCATGCCAAGATGCTGGAATTTTGAAGCGCTTGGCACAGCCACCCTCACCCACGACGCAGAGCGCGGCTTCGTTCTTTCGGGACACTATCGCGGTCAAGACTATCGCATCGAGCGTGCTCCCTTGCAAACCAATTCCTTGCACGTCGAGTACGATTTTCCGCATATCAAGCCTTATGACTGCGTGGATATCTCTACCGAAAACGACTCCTTCTATTGCTTCCCCACGAAGCAGAACGTCGTCACAAAGCTTGCCTTTGCGACCGAGATCATCTACGAGCGCGCCTACGCGCGTGTGCGCAAACATTAAATCATGAAAGCCCCCCTTTCCTTGAAAGGGGGGCTTTCATTTCAAGCGTGCCTGTAGGGCACGCATTTCAAGACGGCGAAGCCGTCATTTCAAGTGCTAAGCACATTGCATTTAAAAAAGTGCATACCTCGGAGTCCGAGGTATCCACTATCCCTTATTCGCCAAATTAATTTGTAAACATTGGAAAGAAACGGTTGCTTTTTTATGGAAAGTGTGATATCATGAGTCTGCCAAACAATTTGTATATACACAAACCGTTGCGCTCCCTAAAAGGGGAGGGCTTGTTTTGTGTGTCGTATTTGCGGTTGAATTTGATAAAAATGCAAGTTCCATGCGAATACGGCAGTTACATACTTGACCGGTTTGTGCAAATTGTTTGGCGACAATCGGGGTTTGCGTTTTTTGTTTGACAGCTCCGGCTGTCGCACTTTTTGACTTTAGGAGAAAGAAAATGAAGAAAGCGTTTTTAATCCTCTCGCTCATTCTCATCCTCGTTGTTGCCTTCGCTGCATGCGACGGGGGCGAGACCCCGAACGGTCCCAACGACCTCGAGCACACCCACGCATATGGCGAGTGGGAGACGACAAAGGAAGCCTCGTGCCTAGAGGAGGGCATGCGGATCAGACGCTGCGCTTGCCTGGAGCAAGAGAGTGAGACCATCCCCGCCACCGGTCACGCTTTTGGTGAGTGGACTACCACACAAGAACTCACTTGCACCGCGGACGGCACCAAAGAGCGCATCTGTTCTTGCGGTGAAAAGGAAAGCGAAACAATCCCGTCTGTTGGGCACACCTTCGGTGAATGGAAAACGACCAAAGAGGTTACGTGTTTGGTAGATGGAACCAAAGAACGTGTTTGCTTCTGTGGCGAAAACGAGACCGAGACCATCACGGCTGCTGGCGCTCATTCTTTCAGTGAGTGGGCTGTTATTCAGGACCCCACCTGCACGGTGAAAGGCTTAAAGCTGAGAGCCTGCGTCTGCGGTGAAAAGGAGACAGAAACCGTCGCAGCTATCGGGCACACCTTCGGCGAATGGAAAACGACCAAAGAGGTTACATGTTTGGTAGATGGAACCAAAGAACGTGTTTGCTTCTGTGGCGAAAGCGAAACGGAAGCTATCCTGGCTGTTGGTCACCACACTTTTGCCGAGTGGTCTATTGCAAAGGATCCCTCATGCACGGTTGACGGCGTTAAAATAAGAGTTTGTTCTTGTGGCGCAAATGAAACCGAGCTCATTCCCGCACCGGGGCACATTTTTGGCGAGTGGGTCGTGACGCAAGAACCCACCGACACGGTGAGCGGCGTGAAGGAAAGATCTTGCGCCTGCGGTGAAAAGGAAACGGGAAATCTTGCACCGCTCGGCTGCACCTTTGGTGAGTGGGTCGTTGTGCGCGAGCCTAGCTGCACCCTTGAAGGCTTAAAGGAACGGCTTTGCGCCTGCGGCGAAAAGGAGACCGAGACCGTCTCCAAGCTCAACCATACCTTTGATCAGTGGGTGGTCATTCAAGAACCCGCCTGCATGGTTTACGGCTTAAAGCAGAGAGCTTGCGTTTGTGGTGAAAAGAACTATGACGCCATTGAGACAATCCCCGCTCCGGGACACTCCTACGGTGCATGGATTGTCGACACTGCTGCGACTTGCGTAGAAACGGGTACGCGCCACCATATTTGCACCGAGTGCGGTAATACCGAAAACGATACTATTCCTGTAAATGCTTTGGCTCACAATTACGCCACCGCGTGGACGACCGACAATACCCACCATTGGCGAAAGTGTCAAAACAGTGGGTGTACCTCGGTGACAGGTAAAACCGGTCATGCTTTCGGCGAATGGGTCGTGGACACTGCTGCGACCTGTATGAGAACGGGTACGCGTCATCATGTTTGCGCTATTTGTCAAAAGTCGGTGAGTGAAACCTACAGCGACCCCAATGCTCACAATTACGCCACCGCGTGGACGAGCGATAATACCAACCATTGGCGCAAGTGCCAAAATATTGGTTGTTCCTCAGTGACAGGTAAAACCGGTCATACTTTCGGTGAATGGGTTGTTGACGCCACCGCAACTTGTATGAAAACGGGCACGCGTCATCATGTTTGTGCTATTTGTCAAAAATCGCTGAGTGAAACCTACAGCGACCCCAATGCTCACAATTATGCCACTACCTGGACGTCTGATAATGCTCACCATTGGCACAAGTGCCAAAACAGTGGCTGCACCTCGGTGTCGGAAAAGACCACGCATGCCTTTGGTGAATGGATCGTAGACAAGGCTGCGACCTGTGTCTCGACCGGTACCCGTCACCATGCTTGCACGGTATGTAATAAGTCTCTCAGTGAAACTATACCCGTAAACCCTCTGCCCATAATTATGCCACCGCTTGGATGGCGGATGCAACCCACCATTGGCACAAGTGCCAAAACAGTGGTTGCACCTCAGTGTCGGATAAGGAGGCGCATATCGGCACGACTTGTTCCGCCTGCTCCTATGTTTCCGCTTTGGGTAACAGCACCTACATTCGTGTAGACGCTGAAGGAAAGAAGGACGCAAACGGCTCTTGTATCCTTTTTGGTGAATACCCGCAAACACTCAAGGTGGAAGGCGTCACAGTCGGCACAACCACCGACAGCCGTGGATACTATCTCGGTTCGGACGGCTTCTACTATGCCAAGGTGACAGCAGACCCACGCCTCAGCAATTTCACATTTCAATCGGGCGCAAGCGTAACGAAAGGCAATGTCTACTATTTTAAGGTAGAGCCTATCCGTTGGCGCATTCTTTCCGAGAGTGGCGACACTGTCCTCATTCTCTGCGATAGCATCATCGCAAATAAGCGATTTGACGATGGTAAAAATAATTACAGGGACAGCGAGATCCGCACCTGGCTCAATGACGATTTCTATAACACCGTCTTTAACGGACTACAAAAAGATCTAATCAACACGGTGTTGGTAGACAACAGCATCGCCTCTACGGGCTATTCTCCGAATGCCTATGCCTGTGAGGACACGAATGACAAGATCTTCCTCTTAAGTTACAAGGAAGCGACCGACCCAGACTATGGCTTTGCATCTTCAAACTCAACTCAAAACACAGCGCGGCGTATGATTGTCAGCGATTATGCCCGTGCCACAGGTGCGTTGATGGATACGAGTAGCTACTACGGCAACGGGTTTTGGTGGCTTCGCTCGCCGGGCTATGAAGATGATCACCAAACGCGCTATGTGTACTACGACGGTCGCATCGCTTACGACACCTATGTTTACTTCGGTAGTCACGGCGTCGTCCCGGCTTTGCAAATTCGCCTCCGTTAATCGGGTCGGACGCTGTGCGTCCGACGGCAAATTTGTTGCTCTTCCCAAATCCCTCCGCCCACGCGCGAATGGCGCTTTGCGCCGCGCAAGGGCGGAGCAAAACACCTAAACATTTTAAGCCCCGGGGCGTTCCGGGGCTCTTTTATATAAAAAGCATACCTCGGACTGCGAGGTATGCTTTTATAAATTTTATGCGGCGGTCATCTCATCCCATTTTCTTCAATAAACGCATTCAGCATTTTGAGATAGTTTTCCTTGTCCACCGAGAAGGCGATCCCGTGATCGGCACCTTTAACGGTGATGAGCCGTTTCTTTTCCGACGCGCACGCATCAAACAGCCGTACGCTCATCTCCGAGGGCACGAAGCCGTCTGCTTCACCGTGGTAGAAGATGATGGGCAGGGTTGCACGCTTGACCGCCTCGATCGGCTCGGCGTCGTTCGGGTCAAAGCCGCCGTAAAGGCGCGCGCCAAGCCGCACAAAGGGATAAAACACAGAGGCGGGAAGTCCCATATCGCGAATGACTTTTCGGATGATCTCCTTCGCCGAGGAATACGGACAGTCGGCAAGCACCCCCTTCACCTGTGGAGGAAGCTTCTCGCCCGATGCCATAAGGACGGTTGCCGCACCCATGGAAATGCCCGTCAGATAAAGCCGCACATCCTCTCCGAAATAGGAAATGGCATGCTCAATCCACGAAAGACAGTCGCGCTTTTCCTTCACACCGAAGGTAATGACGTGTCCGTCGCTTCTTCCGCTTCCTCTGTGGTCGATGATCAGCGCGTTTCTACCGACGGCAAAGGCGCGGAATACGGCGCCGCTGAGATCTCTGTCAGAGTCTCCGCGATACCCATGAAACTGAATCTCAATAGGCAGCCCCTTTTCCTTCTCATAGTATCTGCCGCGAAGCGTCAGCCCGTCATAGGAGCGGATCTCCATTTCGGTATAGGGGGTCTCGCGTGCCGATTTGATCCACGCCGTCATTTCGTCACGGAAGGGAAGATACGCTTTCCCCGGCGGAATGCGATATTCGGCAAGCACCTTTGGGTCTCTTGCCTTGGAATAAAAGGTCAAGCGAAAACAAATAAAGGCGGTGAGCAAAACAAGAAGCAATATGCCCACCGACGCGCCAAGTATGATATAAAGCGCTGTCATAAGAGCCTCCTAACTGAGTTTACACTCTATATTATAGCTCTTCCCAAAAAAATGTCAAGAATTTTTGAAAATTCCCTTGACAAAATGATATCAATATGATATCATAAAGATGTAAGAGCCGTGAGGCTCATACATAACAGTGTCAAAATGAAAACGGAGGAATTTATTGTGAAAGAAATTGTACTGCAAAACAAAAAACACGGCATGCTCGTTTTGATAGGGACTATCCTTTTGCTGCTCGTGGCGGTAGCAGGTGCCATCTATGGCGGCATCGTGATAGGTGAGAACGGAGAAGGTGATCCTACCATATTCATCATCAGTATGCTCGTTCTTTGCCTTGGTTGGATCCCGCTGCTCGGATTGCGCGTTTTAAAGCCCCAAGAAGCACTCGTGTTGACCTTATTCGGTAAGTACATCGGTACCATCAAGGGCGACGGCTTTTTTGCTGTTAATCCCTTCTGCGCAAGCGTCAACCCTGCGGCAACCACCGAGCTCAATCAAAGCGGCGATGTGAAAAAGGCACCTGCCCTTGCGACTGTTGCCGGTGCGAAGGTAGCGCCTACTGTTGACAAAAGGCTGTCTCTTAAAATTATGACCCTCAACAACAACCGTCAGAAGATCAATGACTGTCTCGGCAATCCCGTTGAGATCGGTATTGCGGTGACGTGGCGTATCGTCGATACCGCAAAGGCTGTGTTTAACGTTGACAACTACAAGGAATATCTTTCCTTGCAGTGTGATACCGCGCTCCGTAACATCGTTCGCATTTACCCCTACGACGTTGCTCCCGGTGTAGATACCACGGGTGACGGTATGGCAGACGACGGAAGCTTGCGCGGCTCCAGCGAAATCGTTGCCGCCCGCATCCGTGACGAGATCGGTGAGCGCGTGGCAGAGGCAGGCATTGAGGTCATCGAGGCACGCATTACCTATCTTGCTTATGCGACCGAGATCGCGGCAGTTATGCTGCAAAGACAGCAGGCATCCGCCATCATCGACGCGCGCAAGATGATCGTTGACGGTGCCGTCGGGATGGTCGAAATGGCTTTAGAGCGCCTTGCCGAAAACGGCACGGTGCAGCTTGACGAGGAGCGAAAAGCGGCAATGGTTTCAAACCTTCTCGTCGTGCTTTGCGGCAACCGCGACGCACAGCCCGTCGTTAATTCCGGAAGTCTGTATTAAGATGAACGAGCAGGGTAAAAAGCAAGTCCCTCTTCGCCTATCTCCCGCGCTTTACGCCGCTATTGCCGCATGGGCGGAGGACGACTTTCGTTCCATCAACGGGCAGATAGAATATCTTCTCACCGAGTGCGTCCGCCAACGCAAGAAAAACGGAAAATACGTTTCGGATGAGATGGACGTTCCGCCGGAACTTGATATAGAATAATGTTTAAGGCAGAGTTCCTTGGGACTCTGCCTTGTTATGTGAACTTTTTTCTATACTCTTGCAAAAAAACAATGTCTGTGTTATACTATATCAAACACAGAGAAGAGAAAGGAGCGCGTTTGTGAAAGAGCCGATTTCAAAAATGCGAAAAAATTATATTTCCAGACTTAGCGCGCGCTTCATCATCTTTGTTTTTTTTGTTTTTCTTTTTCTTTTTAAGCCGCAGTTCTTCTCGGTGCTTGAGGGGGGGCGCTTTTTTACCGAGCTAAGTCCGTTGCATCTTTTGTGGGTGATTTGGATGTTCGATATGCTTTGTCAGCTCGTTCCCGTATGGAAAAAGCTTCCCGTTGGCTCGGGCAAGCTCTTTCGCGGCAGATTTCGCCCGATCCGCGAGACGGTGAATTACGAGGCGCTTCGCAGCCACATTATCGCGGCGACTCGCGCGGCGTACAAGGTCTTCCTTCTTTGGATTGGGCTTCTTTCCGTGATTGCCGCGCTTTATTATACTCACGTGATCGGCAAGGAGATTCTGTTCCTTATCAGCGCCTGCTTCTACGTGTGCGACCTTATTTGCGTCCTCATTTGGTGCCCCTTCCGCCTGATCATGAAAAACAAATGCTGTACGACCTGTCGGATTTTTAATTGGGATCATCTGATGATGATGTCGCCCATGGTCTTTATCGGCGGTTTTTATTCGGTGAGTCTCATTCTTGCCGCAATCGCTGTTTTTCTGCTTTGGGAAACCTGCATTTTGATGTACCCCGAACGCTTTTGGGAGCAATCAAACGCCGCCCTCAAATGCTCGGAATGCACAGACAAGCTTTGCACGCAATATTGTCGTAAGCTAAGAAAATAAAAGAGATAAAGTATTCAGGAAACGAGAGAACATGGACCGATTTTTTGAAAACGCAAAAAGGAGAATCCAATACGCCTCATTAAAAGCGGAGAAGGTTGAAGAGTATGTCGCGCTCCACGCAGACCCCTTTCCCGAGATCATGTACGATTTTCGCCGAGGAAACATGCGAAATTATACCATATGGCTTTTGGGAACGGAGCTGTACTGCTATTTGGACACCGTCCCCCGGAACGGGACTTTTGGCAAACGGCATCGATATCTGGGATGAGACGGTGTTAAGACCGAGACTGCTTGCCGTCGAGGAATGGGGAGATTGTGTGCGCCCCAGCTTTTTGCAAAACGAAAAGGGGCTATATTTCAGCCATCATACCGAGATCGCCCACGTGGACGGAAAGAGATCCTTCGAGCTTTATGATGTAACGGTCGAAAGGGAAGAAGACCCGAGAAAAAGAAGGGTACTTCGCGCCTCCATTCTTCGCGAGAACGTGGAGGAATACCGTCGGCTGTGGGAAAGCGCATCTGTGGCGCTTTCGTCCGTGCTTGCTCGGTATAACGTCGGAAATCTCTCCGTTTCGCTGTACGGCAGCCGTATATACGTCTATTACGAGTATTGCGGTGAGCAATACGAAAAGGATATGGCGTCACTGCGTAACGATGCGACAGTCACTGTATGGAAGACGGCAACGGAAGCGCTTCTCACAGCTCGTGAAGACGGAAGCGTTTATGAAGAATTCAAGCAGATCTTTTATTCTGCTTAAACGAATACAAAAAGGGTTAAGTCTTTGACTTAACCCTTTTTGTTAGTTAGATCGCGCCCTTTTGCATATCCTTTTCGATCGGATGAATCAATTTGCGAGCAAAGAAGCGAGCGAAGAAAGCTCGCCCTCGAAATTAACACCGTACCACAGATTAGGATTGTTCTTATCCGTCTTACGAATGGTGCGGCGGACAAATTCCGCAGCGATGGAGGTCGCCTCCACCAAGCTCCGTCCGCGCAGATATGCTGCCGTTAAAACAGAGGAAAAGACGTCGCCCGTCCCGTGATAGCCGTGTGCGACGTAAGGCTCGGAAACGAAAGTCACCTTGCCGTTTTCGGCAACGGCACAGTCGATAGCCCCCTTTTCCAGTGTCACGCTGGTCAAAACGACGCTTGTACCGACTTCCTCTGCGAGTGCGAGGATCAACTCCTCATAGCCTGTTTTGTCGGTGGGCACGGCGTGTCCGTCTCTGCCGAGCAGGAGAAGCGCCTCAGTGATGTTAGGCGTGATGACCGATGCACGGCGGCAAAGCTTCTTCATTTCCTGAGGAAAGGTGGTAGGCAGGCAGGTGTAAAGCACGCCGCCGTCCGCCATCGCGGGATCGACGATGATACGTGTATCCTCGTCCGCAAGCAATGTGATGATATCCGAAATAATACCCGCCTGCTCGCCGTTGGCAAGATAGCCCGTATAGATGGCGTCAAAGCGGAAGTTTTGTTCCTTGATCGCCTCTGCCATGGGGCGCAGAAAGGGGGTCAGATCCTCCGAAACAAAGGTGGAAAAGGCGGTGTGTGTGGAAAAGATAGCGGTAGGAAGCGCGCATGCCTCGATACCCGCTGCCGAAAGGATAGGAAGTGCAGCCGTGAGGGAGCATTTGCCGACCCCGCAAAGATCATGGATGGCGAGTACGCGCGTCTGTCCCGTTGTTCTATATTCGTTTTTTTGTGCCATAGCACACTCTCCTTACAGGGGCGCCTTGGCGATCTTGCCGTAGGCGCGCGGATATTTTGGCGCGGTTGATGCGACCTTTTCGATTAAGACGGTCGTATGCTCAAAGGTCTCACCGTCGGGGGCGAGAACAGGGGTGTCATACAAAGCGACATCCTTACCGCCGAGTAAATGAATGGCGTTTTTTGCCGCGGAAAGCTCTGCGCCTCCGCCGCGTCCCTTCATGGCGATAAAGCGTCCGCCGACCTTAACAAAGGGCAGACAAAGCTCACAAAGCACGGGGAGCGCCGCTACGGCTCTTGCTGTCGCACAGTCGAATTTCTCACGGTAGCTTGCGTCGTTTGCCAGCTCCTCGGCACGTCCGACAAGGGGCGTAACGTTGGAAAGTCCCAAAAGACGGGCTGTTTCTTCCACATACCCCATGCGCTTTGCGGTGGAATCCAGCGCGGTGATGCGTAGGTCGGGACGCACGACGGCAAGCGGGAGCGTAGGGAAGCCTGCGCCTGCGCCTACGTCAACGACCGATGCTCCCTCGGGAAAAAGATGCGCTCCAAGGAGCGAATCTACGTAGTGTAAAAGGATCACGCGAGAGGGCTCACGGATCGCTGTCAGATTGAACTGCTCGTTGACCGTAAGCATATGCTCGGTCAAAAGAAAAAGCTTTTCGATATGCTCTTCCGTTACAAGGCTTAAAAGACCGTTTTTTTCTGCCGAGTGACGGAAAAAATCCGTAAAGCCGCGCTTATCGTTGCGTTCCAAAACACTCTTCCTTTGCATCGTTTTTCTATGTCACTAGTATAAAAGATTGACGGTAGGGAAAGGTGGAATTTTTGTTAATTTTGCAGTTAAAGGAAGGATTTGGAAAAAAATATCGTAGATGCGTGAATTTTTTAACGAAAATTCTTGACTAAGTGAAAATAGAATGGTATAATAATACGGATATAAAAAAATACAAGGAGTTATAAACATGGCTACTTACAACAAGAAGAGTGTCGAAGACATCGAAGTATCCGGCAAGCGCGTTCTTGTGCGTTGCGATTTCAACGTTCCCATGAAGGACGGCGCGATCACCAGCGACAAGCGTATCGTCGGTGCAATCCCCACCATCAAGTATTTGCTCGATAAGGGCGCAAAGGTCATTCTTTGCTCTCATATGGGTAAGCCCCACAACATCCTCACCGAGGGCTACGGTCTTACCAAGAAGGAGAAGAAAAAGGTGGCAGCGCTTCCTGAAAGCGAGCAGGCTGCCGCTACCGCAGAGCTCCTCAAAAAGGCAGAGGGCGACAAGAAGAAGCTCACCCTCCGTCCCGTGGCTGACCGCCTCAACGAGCTTTTGGGCGAAGGCACCGTTACCTTTGCGGAGGACATTGTCGGCGCAGACGCTAAGGCAAAGGTAGCTGCTCTCGAAGGCGGAAAGGCAGTTCTTCTTGAGAACGTTCGCTTTGACGCACGTGAGGAAAAGAACGACGCAGGCTTTGCCAAGGAGCTTGCCGAGTATGCTGATGTGTACGTTAACGATGCATTCGGTACGGCACACCGTGCCCATGCTACCACCGCAGGTGTTGCGGATTATCTCCCCGCTGTTTGCGGTTACCTCATTGAGAAGGAGATCTCCGTGATGGGCAAGGCTCTTGAAGAGCCCGTCCGTCCCTTCGTCGCTATTCTTGGCGGCGCAAAGGTTTCCGACAAGATCGGCGTTATCAAGAACCTCATCGACAAGGTAGATACCCTTATCATCGGCGGCGGTATGGCATATACCTTCTTCCGCGCACAGGGTAACTCCGTGGGCACCTCGCTTTGCGAGGAGGATAAGCTTGATCTCGCTCTTGAGCTTCTCGCTAAGGCAAAAGAGAAGGGTGTCAACTTCATCATTCCCGTGGATAACGTTATCGCAAGAGAATATGCTGAGGACGCCATCTGCATGAACATCTATTCCGATTCCATTCCCGACGGCTGGATGGGTCTTGACATCGGTCCCGTATCCCGTGAGCTTTTCGCAAAGTCTATTGAGGGTGCAGGCACCGTCGTTTGGAACGGTCCTATGGGCGTTTCCGAGTGGAAGAACTTTGCCGCAGGCACCGAAAGCGTTGCTGAAGCAGTTGCAAATTCGGGCGCGATCTCCATCATCGGCGGCGGCGATTCCGCTGCAGCCGTGGAAAAGCTCGGCTTTGCCGATAAGATGACCCACATCTCCACGGGCGGCGGCGCGTCGCTTGAGTTCCTTGAAGGACTTGAGCTTCCCGGTATCGCATGCCTTATGGATAAGGACGCATAAAGGAGAAGAAGGATGAGAAGAACCGTAATTGCAGGCAACTGGAAAATGAATATGACCCCCTCGCAGACTGCCGCGTTTATCAAGGAGCTCGCTCCCTGCGTTGCCGGCAAGGATGCTTGCGATATCGTGCTTTGCGTTCCTTACGTGGATATCGCTACCGCTGTGGAAGCGGCTAAGGGCACGAATATCAAGATCGGTGCCGAGAACGTCCATTTCGAGGAGAAGGGCGCATACACGGGTGAGGTCTCTTGCGCTATGCTCAAGGAGATCGGTGCCGAGTATGTCATTATCGGTCACTCCGAGCGCCGTCAGTATTTCGGTGAGACGGACACGACCGTCAACCTCCGCACCAAGGCGGCTCTCGCCGCAGGCTTCAAGGCAATCGTTTGCCTTGGCGAGGTGAAGGATGAGCGCTTGGCAGGTATCACCGACGAGATCGTTTCCATGCAGACCAAGCTTGACCTCGCAGGCATTTCTGCCGAGGATCTGAAAAACGTTATCATCGCATACGAGCCCGTTTGGGCGATCGGTACGGGTCTTACCGCTACCCCTGAGCAGGCAGATGAGACCTGTGGCGTCATCCGCAAGACGATCGCCGATCTTTACGGCGACGAAGCGGCTGAGGCAATCACCATTCAGTACGGCGGCTCTATGAACGACAAGAATGCCGCAGAGCTTCTTGCCAAGGTTAACGTTGACGGCGGTCTGATCGGCGGCGCCTCCCTTAAGGTGGATGCCTTCACCGCAATCGTTGATGCGGCAAACGCATAAGGGTTTATCAAAAATTCTTTGCGGGGGGCGTTTCCCACCGCGAATAAAAAATCCGTTTTCCGAAAGGAAAACGGATTTTTGTTTTATAGTCCTAAGCCAAGCAAGATAAGAAGAAGCGGCATCGTTAAGATAGAAAGCGCGGTCGAGACCGTTACAAGCTTGCCAGCGTAGGCGGCATCGCATTCGTATCTTTCCGCAAACATCGTCGAGGAGGATGCGGCAGGTGCGGCGGCGAGGATCAAGACGACCTGCATGACGGGTACGTCAATGCCGGCGGGGAAGAGGAGGTTTCCGAGACGCAAAAGCACGAGCACAACACCGGGGAGCAAAAGATGGCGAAGTGCCAAGAAAAGGTATAAATGCTTGTCGCGGAAGAGTCCTTTAAAGTCGGTGGAGGCAAGACGGAGTCCGATCACTACCATGGAGAGGGGTGCGACCGTTGCTTTGAGCATGCTAAAGGCATCGGTGATAAGGGTGGGAAGGATGCCTTCAATGGGAAGAAAGAAAAAGAAGAGTCCCAAAATTGCGGCAATGGTAACGGGGTGTATAAAAGCAAATCCCATGGATCTTAGAGCACGGCGTTTCAGGAGACGTTTTTCCTCCTCTGTCTGCTCACCGTCGCCGTTTACGTCGTGATCGTGTGTACAAATATAAACACCGAGCGACCAAAGAACGAGATTGAAGGTGATATTATAGATGGTGGCGTAAAGAAGTGCCGTCGCGTCCATAATGGCGCCGATCAGAGGGATGCCCATAAAGGCGGCGTTGGAGAAGATGGTGACCATACGCAGAATTTTTTGCTTGTTGGCTTCTACGCGGCGGAAGATGAAAAACGCTCCTACGGCAAAAACCGCATGTGCTAAGATAGAATAGAAAAGCACCCATCCTATTCCTGCAAGCACGCGAGGATTGTAAGGCTGTAAATAGGCGAGAAAAACCAGTGCGGGCTGCGCTATGTATAAAACGAAGCCGGAAAGCCCCTTGCCGAAGTCGTCGGGTGCTAAATGCTTTTTTTTGAGAATGATGCCGGGAAGCATCATTAAAAACAAGATAGCAACCTGATAAATGAGTGATAAAGCGATTTTTGTCACGGCAACTCCTTATAATGTTTTTATATACATATGTTCTTCGTAAAAAGGGCTACCCGGGGGGCAGCCCTGAAAATTTAAAGACTGATTTTATCCACAGAGGCGCAGATGCGGGTGATAAGAGACTTTTTCTTTTCGCAAATTTCCTTCATCTCTTCTAATTGCTCCTTGGTGAAGGTGTCGAGATCGCCATCCTTCAGCTTGTCCTTGTACATGCGGTCCACGATCAAAGCAAAGCCGATATCGGTGTAGGTGAGCTCGCCTGCGCGCTCGCAGATAACGATATTGCTGAGACCTTCCAAGAGACGCTCAACAGCATATTCGCCCATGCGGGTGGCAAGCATACGGTCGCGCAGGGTAGGAGTTCCGCCGCGAACAACGTGCGCGAAACGCGCAAAGCGTGCCTCTACGCCGGTTTCCTTTTCAATGCGCTCGGTGAGTGCGGGGCCAAAATCGGTGCCCATGCCCTCGGAAACGACGACGATAAAGTTTCTCTTTCCGAGTGCACGAGAGGTACGGATCTTGGTGAGGATCTTTTCCTCGTCAACGGGAAGCTCTGCGATCACAACGGCAGTTGCGCCCGAAGCGAGTGCGGTATAGGCGGCAAGGTCACCCGCGTTTCTGCCCATTACCTCAATGACGTTACAGCGTGCGTGCGACTCACAGGTGTCGCGCAGGCAGTCGATCATATTTAGCGTGGTGTTCATCGCAGTGTCAAAGCCGATGGTGTTGTCGGTTGAGGTAATGTCGTTGTCGATGGTGGCGGGGATACCGATACAGGGAATACCGCGCAGGGTAAGGTCTGTCGCGCCGCGGAAGGTGCCGTCGCCGCCGATAGCAACGATGCCGTCAATGCCGAGTTCGCGGCAAGTAGCGATAGCCTTCTGCATACCGACCTCGGTCTTAAATTCGGGACAACGGTCAGAATAGAGCACCGTACCGCCCTTGTTTAAAACGTTCGATACGTCACGCACGTTGATCGCCTTTACGTCGTTTTGGATAAGCCCTGAATAACCGCGGTAAATGGCAACGACCTCTACGCCGTGTGCGAGCGCTGTGCGGGTAACGGCACGGACAGCCGCATTCATGCCGGGGGCATCACCGCCCGAAGTCAAAACGCCGATTTTCTTAAACTTGTTCATATTTTTATTTCCTCACGCCTTTTTATATTGTTCATTTGGTATCAAATTATATTATAGTACATTCTTTCGCTTTTTTCAAGTCATAAAATCAAAAAAACATGAAATTTGCCTAGATTTTTGTTTTCAAAAAAATAAAGGAAACAAAGAAAAAAAGATGGGCAAAATATTGACAAAACAGTAGTGTATATTGTATAATATCAGTATAAGTGCACAAAATGGGAGGCGCGCTGTATGCTTGGTGCTTGGTCGATCGTAAACGGCTCGTTCACGACGGTTGGCGCTCACCTTTCGGCGGCGCTTGCCGAGCGTCTAGCGTCGTATGGAAAGCGCGTGCTTCTTTTCGAATTATCGCCCTCTTGTCCTACCTTAGACATTTTTCTCGGTGTTTCCGAGCGCGTGGTATATACGCTGTCGGACGTGAGAAAAATTCCCGCGCGAGATGTTGCGCTTAAAGTGCGCGGAAACCTGTATTTCGTTCCGATCGCTGTAGGGGAAACGGCAAACGACGTTTCTTGCCTTGAAGCGTGCGCCGAGGCGCTTGCTCCGGACGTTATTCTGCTTTCTGCGGAGCGATCTCAGATTTTGACAGCAAGACGGTTTTCGGATGGCATGCTTCTTTTGACGGATGCCACGCACGCATCTCTTCGGTCAGCTGCCGCACTTGCTTTGGAGCATGCCTTTGACGGATTTGTGCTTGCGGATTTTGTGCCAAACAAGCAGTCGATTTTGCAAATGCCCCCCCTAACGGAAATTTGCGATACCTTGGGACTTCCTCTTTTCGGTATTTTACCACGGATCGACCAAGCAAAACCCCATGCTTTACAGGGAAAAGATTTCCTTTTCTCCGTAAGAAATATGGCGGGCAGACTCTTGGGAGAAGAGAGACCTCTTCTTTGCGGCATTTCCGTCGCGGGGATGCGAAAACGCACCTTTTTTACGAGGACACCTGAATAAAGTAGAAGGAGAATATCATGGACATTGCCATTATTGCGGATGATACCAAAAAAGAATTGATGACTCAGTTTTGCATCGCCTATTGCGGCATTCTTGCAAGACACAATCTGTCCGCTACCTCCGTTACGGGAAAATATATCAGTGACGCCACCGGGCTTGAGATCGAGCAGATGATGGCGGGAATCGACGGCGGCACCGAGCAGATCGCCGCTCGAATCGCATACAACGAGATCGACCTTTTGTTTTACTTCAAAAGCACCGAGCCGAAATACGATGAGGGCGGTGTAGAGCAGGACGTCTTGCGCCTTTGTGACATTTATAACATCCCCGTCGCGACCAACATCGCTACCGCTGAGGCGCTTGTTATGGCGCTTGACAGAGGAGATCTTGATTGGCGTAAGCTCATCAATCCCCATTCCGAATATAACCGAAAGGATCTGTAAAGCAAGGGGGGCGTTCCCCCTTTTGCTTTTTCTTAGGTGCAAGTGATGAAAGCCAAGGTTTTACAGCGCTCAAAAATCACGAGATACGATGGAAGCTTCCCATCTCTTTCTGCCTTTTTGCTTTGTCCTCAGCCAACGGCGCTCGATGAGGAAACGGCTGACGTGCGAGGCGAGGGTGCTTTTACGGTCACGGGCGAGGACGTTTCCTTATTCTATAAGGAGGCGGAAAGCGGCTTTTCCGTGATCGTGGCGAAAATGGGCGATGCCGTTACCGTCACCCGCGGCGGGAGCGTGCTTGTCTTTCGGTGCGGTGCGCGCACCGCGTTTGATTACCGCACCGCCTACGGCATTTTGCCTACGGAAGCATATACCGAGGACGTGACGCTTCAAAGGAAGGGAAGTACTTATCTTTTTACCCTTATATACATTGCGGTTTTCGGGGGCATGGCGCAAAAAAACGAATTGCGCTTTAAAATTACGGTTTAAAATTCCCCTAATCGAAGATAAAGGAGAGAAGCCATGACGCAAAATGAGTTAAAAGAGAGAATCAGTGCCGAAAAGCTTGATGGCATCTTTCTTTTTTGCGGGGAAGAGGATTATCTCAAACGCCATTATCTCGGAGAGCTTCGTCGCCGTCTGGTTCCCGACGAGGGGCTTGCTCCTTTTGTGCATTTTGTCTTTGACGGTGCTGAGATCGATACGGCGGCGCTTCTTGACGTTGCTCGCACCCCCTCCATGTTTGGCGAAGGAAAGCTGATCGAATGGCACAATGCCGATTTTGAGGGCATGAAGGAGGGGGCGCTCAAAGCATTTGAGGCCTTTTGCGAGGAGATTTCCGAGGAAGAGGGGAATACTCTTGTGATCACCGCGACGAGTGAGGGCTTGGACACGGGAGCGGAGCGCCGTCCCTCTAAGCTTTTTACCCGTCTTTCCAAAATGGTGCACGCGGTTGCCTTTTATCGCTCTGCGGACGGCGCCCTTCTTTCTTGGATCCGTCGCCATTTTTCGGCAGAGGGGCTTTCCTACGCCGAAGGACTTCCCGGCGCAATGCTTGCGAGAGTCGGACACGACATGGATACCCTATTGAGTGAGATCGAAAAGCTGGCGGCGTATGCCAAGGCGAACGAGCTCACGCGCATCACCGAAGAGGAGCTTGCTTTCGTATGTATCCGCACGGTGGAAAGTGATGCGTTCAGCTTGACGAATGCTCTTTTGGAAGGCAAAACAGAAGAAGCGTATCGCTATCTTGGTGACATGAAGCAAAGACGAGTCGACCCCATCTCGGTGCTTGGGCAGGTGGCAAAGCTGTATGCCGATCTTTTATCCGTTGCCTTGCTTGCCGAAGAGGGAATGGGAGAAAAGGAGATCGCGAAGACACTTGGCATGCACGAATATCGTGCGGGGCTCTATTTCCGCAGTGCCAAGCGCATGGGGGCTTCGGCGGTAGAAGAAAAGCTTGCCCTGTGTACTCGCATAGATGCTTCCTTAAAAAGCGGAAGCGCCTCCTATCGTGGGCTCGAACAGCTGGTGGCGACACTTGGCATAAAATAAAAAACGAACGCACAGCCTACCTTTTTCAAGAAGGATAGACTATGCGTTTTTTTCATTTCTTTACAACCTTTTTCGTCCCGTCGGCGTTGAGCACGACTGTGTCGTTTCCGCCGCCGCGCAAAGCGCGTCGATACTCGGTCAGATATTCCTCTCTTAATGCCTTTTGCTCCGCCGCTTCCTCAGGCGTCAGTCCCTTCGCTGTCTTTGACTTGGCGGCAAGCGCGTTAATGCGGTCAATTTTTGCTTTTTCCATGGTTTGTATTTCCTCTTTTCTTTTTCTTCTTTGCGGCAGAGAAGCCAAACGTGCCTATTTGCGCACCGAGCTTAAAATAAGCACCGTGTACGTAGGCGCAAAGGGCTGCCTTTTCGAGGTGCAGCGCTCCCTTTTCATCAAAAAGCTCATCGTCCGCCTCGACGGATATAACGTCGGCGAGAAACATATCGTGCGTGCCCATCGGTATGATCTGGGATACGCGACATGCGATGGAGACGGGGCATTCCGCGATGGCAGGTGCGCTCACTCCCTCGCAGGGCATGGGCGTTAAGCGGCACTTTTCAAATTTGTCTACCTTGGCACCTGTGTAGATGCCGCAATAGTCCGCTGTCTTGGCAAGCGACGCGGGGACGAGATTAATCACGAATTCTCCCGTTCTTCGAATGATCTCGTAGGAATGGCGGGACGGACGCACGGAAATATAGGTCTTCGGCGGTGCAGTGGCGACAGTGCCGCACCAAGCTACCGTTAAAATGTTTTTCTCCTTTTCATCGCCCACGGAAACCATCACCGCGGGCACAGGCGCTAAAAGCGCGCCACCCTTGAGGACTTTTTTCGCCATAGGACTCCCCCCTTTTTTATCATGATATGACAGCCGTCCGCGCGCGGTTCGGCGGCATCCTTTACATTCTGTTTCATTGTAGCACATTATGCTGAAAAATGCAAGTCGCTTTTTCTTGACAATCTTTAAAAAATATAGTATACTGGAAAAGGAAAAATGTGCTTCGGCAAAATGCCTTTACGCTTTTGCTGAATGCGGAGGGGGGAGGCCATGTTTTATACCGATATTCATGCTCACATGCTTTGCGGCGTTGACGACGGTCCCGAGGACGAAAAAACGATGCGCGAAATGTTGGATGCGGCGTATCAGGCAGGCACGCGTACGCTTTGCTTAACGCCTCATTATCAACCTCTTTTTTATGGAGACAACAGAGCAACCTCTCTTCGGTCCTTTGAATCTCTTTCTGCGTATGCCAAGACTGCATATCCCGACATGAACTTGCATCTTGCCAATGAGCTTGGCTATTACACCGATTGCCTTCCCACGGTCGCACGCGGCGATTGCCGTCTCATCGGTGGGAGATATCTTTTGATGGATTTTCTTCCAAGCACCCCTCTGTTTACCGTGCAGTATGCTGTGGAGGAAATGCTTGCCGCGGGGCATAGCTTATTGTTAGCCCATATTGAACGGTATGGAGCGCTGGAGGGAAAAGAGAATTTGCTTGTGGATTGGGAACGGCGGGGTGTGCGCTACCAAGTAAATGCTTCCGCGTTTTCCCGTGAAGCGAGCGGCAAGATGAAACGGCGTGTCAAAAAACTGATGAGGCTCGCCTTGGTTCACGCGGTAGCCAGCGATTCTCATGACTTGACGGAACGCCCACCCTTGCTCACCGAGGCGGAGAAGAATATTACAAGGCAATTCGGCGAAGATATTGCACAGCTTTTACTTTGGGACTTTCCTCAACGTATATTGAAGGGGAAAAATATTTGAAAAACGGGATAAATATTCAAAAATAACCGTTTTCCCTTGATTTATTCTTGCAAATATGCTATAATGGAGATGTTGACAACTCAACATTGTCGGAAGAAAGGAAATCGTAATATGAGAGAATATGTAATTTTGACCGATTCGGGCGCTGACCTCCCGAAGGAGGTTGCCGCACAGTATGAGATCGGCGTGATAGATCTCGTTTTGCAGATAGGGGAGGAAACAAAGCTCAACGGCGAGGTGGAGCCCAAGGAATTTTACGCGCTGTTGCGTGAGAAGACCCCGATCACCACGTCGGCGGTCAATATGGAGCGCTTCAAGGAGTTCTTTAAGGGATACCTCGAAGCAGGGAAGGACGTCCTCTATCTCGGCTTTTCTTCGGGGCTCTCTGCAACCTATATTGCGGGTCGTAATGCCGCGGAGGAGCTAAGCGAGGAGTATCCGGAAAGAAGGATCCTCACAGCGGATACCCTTGCCGCCTCCCTGGGACAAGGTCTTCTTGTGACACTTGCCGCGAAAAAGCGGAATGAAGGAGAGTCTCTTGACGAGGTGTACGCCTTTGTCATGGAAAACCGCTTAAAGCTTTGTCATTGGTTTACGGTGGACGATCTCTTTTTCCTCAAAAGAGGAGGAAGAGTCAGCGCGGCTACGGCGGTGCTCGGTACAATGCTTGCCATTAAGCCCTTTATGCACGTGGATAACGAGGGACACCTTATCAACGTTGCCAAGGTGAGAGGGCGTCGCGCCTCCATTGACGCGATGTTCGATAAGATTGCCGAAACGGCGATAGCACCCGAGGGGCAGCTCTATTATATCTGCCACGGCGACTGTATAGAGGATGCCGAGTATCTTTCGAGAAGGATCAAGGAAAAATACCCTCAGAGCGAAGTCATGATAGGATATACGGGCACCGTGATCGGCGCCCATTCCGGTCCCGGTACACTGGCGCTCTTTTTCCTCGGTACGCAGCGTTAACTTAGGGATTTTGACTTATTTGAAAGGAGCGCGGTCTTGAAAAAAACCATCGGCAACCTGTTTCACGATATGGTCGTGTCGGCGAAAAATCTCTTGACACGCAAAAAAGAAGAAACTAATAACATGAATGTTTTTCCCGTGCCGGACGGCGATACGGGCATAAATATGAGCCTTACCATGAGCACCGTAGCGGGGGTGGACGAAAATCTTACGCTCGGTCAGGCGGCTGAGGAAACGGCAAATCAGATGCTACGCTCCGCAAGAGGAAATTCGGGCGCGATCCTCTCCCTTTTCTTCCGTGGTGTAGGTAAGGCGTTTCACGAGCTGAAGGAAGCAAACGCGCTTGCTTGGGTCAAGGCATTTGAGGCGGGCACCAAGGAGGCGTACCGCGCGGTGATGTCCCCCTCTGAGGGAACAATCCTCACCGTTATGCGTATCGCGTCGGAGGACGCGCGTGCCGCCTATACAGCCAATCGGAAAATTTCGGTCAATCAGCTTTTTGACGTCGTTGTAGAGAGCGCCGAGCGCACGCTGGAAAAGACACCCGAGATGCTTCCCGTTTTAAAGGAAGCGGGGGTCGTGGATGCGGGCGGCTACGGCTTTGTTTGCGTTTTACAAGGCATGAAGGCTGTGCTTGACGGACATCCCATTGACGCGCTCCCCGAGGATGAGGGGGGTGTCCCCGAGGCGTCCTTCGCCGATTTCAGCACGTCCGATATTACCTTCGGTTATTGCACGGAATGTATTGTGGATAAGAGCGAGGAGTTTTACGGCGAAAATACGGCGAAGGAGCTTTGCGCCTTCGTTACGGCTCTTGGCGATAGCGTTGTCTTTGTGGATGACGAAAAGATGATCAAGCTTCACGTGCATACCAACGATCCGGGGCTTGTTTTGACTGAGGCGCTGCGTTACGGTAGTCTCTTCATCGTGAAAATCGAAAATATGCGCAATCAGCACACGGCTTTGGTAGGGGATTCGGTCAAGGCGCCTGAGGTCAAGAAGGCACAAGCGCCTCTTCGCACGGAAAAGAAGTTCGGCTTTGTCAGCGTTTGCATGGGCGAAGGGATCAAGGGACTCTTTCTCGACGTCGGTGTAGACGACGTCATTGAGGGTGGACAAACCATGAACCCCTCGACGCAGGATCTTATTGACGCCGTTTACCGTACGCCCGCTGAGGTCGTTTATATTCTGCCCAACAATAAAAACATCGCTATGGTGGCAAAGGCGGCGTCGGAGCTTGTAAGTGAGCGCCGCGTGGTCGTTCTTCCCACGCAATCGGTGCCGGAGGGCGTTGCCGCCATGATCGCGTACAACCCCGATGCGACCGAGGAAGAGAACCTTGCCGCGATGGAGGCGGCGATTGCGGGTGTGACCACCATGTCCGTTACCTACGCCGTGCGCGACACCAAGGTCGGACGCTTCCGTATTGCCAAGGGGCAGTTCTTGGGACTCGTGGAAAACACGATTGCCTGCGTTGCCGATTCTTCGGCAGACTGCATGAAGCAGCTTGCGCGCGGCATGGTGGATGCGGGCTTCGTTACCATTCTCTACGGCGAGAACGTTTCCGAGGAGGAGGCAGAAGCGGCGGCGGCGTACATCCGCGAAAAGACGGAGCAGGGATGCGAGGTTACGGTCATGTCCGGCGGTCAGCCTATTTACGATTACGTTATTTGGGTGGAACAGGCTTGATCTTGCCGTTTTTCGAAACAAAGCGCCATTGCTTTTTCAAAATGGGCGAAGGTGCTTGACAAGCGAAAAAACATTTAGTATAATGAAAAAGTAAGATGTGCGGTCGTTTTCGCACGCAAATGAACGTAAAGGAATGTGTAAAGATGAAATTTCTTGTCAGAATTTTGGCACTTGCCTTGGTGCTTATCATGGCTCTCTCGATGCTCGTGGCTTGCGGCGGTCGCCTCTCCGGCACCTATGAGAGTGAAAGCGGAGACATGTACTTGTTTGAGGGAAATGAGTTTACCTGTGCATCGGGGACGACTCAGCTGAAGGGTACCTATGAGATCATGAAGGACGGAGATGAAACCCGTATAGTTCTTCGCTATGACGAGAGAGTTGTGGACGGAAAGGTGACAAAGCTCGAAGAACCCAGATATATCGGCTCCGAGAAGGGCTTGATTCTGAGACAGGGTGAAGATTATATCAGCATGAGCGAAGGAAACGGTATCTTCACGAGATACAACAAGAAATAATGAAAAAGGCAAGCATTTATGCTTGCCTTTTTTCGTTGTGTTAAAGAGATAAAAACTCTTTGTCTACTAAAACCTCTTTGTTGTAGTAGCGCATGGCGTTTGCTACCGCAACGGTACATTCAAAGCGAATGAGAGTTGTGCCGTTTGCACCGGACAAAACGGCGGCATATCCCGCCTGTTTGGGATCGGCGCGGAAATCCATCGTTTTGGGCACCGCAGCTTCGGCAATTTTCTCCTTGCCTGCTTCATTGTAGGGGCAGGCAAAAAGAATATCGCGTGCATGAAAGGAGTAAAACTCCTTTTCTTTTTTGCCTTTTAACTTTAAAAAGACGACCTTGCCCGACTCGACGCGCACACAGCACTCGTAATTTACGATTTCCCAAGTGAAATAAACGAGCATCCAAACGAAAACGGGCAAAAGAGCGATGACCTGTGGAACGGTGATCGCGGCGAAGAACGCGGCATATCCGCCGGCAAACAAAATATAGCACAAAATGAGGAGAATTCGCATACTTTTATTTTTCCCTCGTTTTGCTACGGGCTTTGCGTATTCCGCAAACAAGAAGCTGTTTTCTTCAGACATTTTTTATCTCCTTTTGCTTTTTCAAAAAAATGATAGCATAAAAAAGAAAAAATGTCAAGAATAATAGGTGAGCAAAAAAACGCATAAAGGAGTAAAAATGATAGAAGAAAGAGCAGCAGGGGTGCTTATGCCCATTTTCGCACTTCCGAGCGGATATTCCTCCGGCAATTTTGGACGGTGCGCCTACGACTTTGTCGATCTGTTGAAGGAGAGTGGGTTCTCCTATTGGCAGGTGTTGCCGTTTACCGTCACCGACCACTTTCATTCTCCCTATGCCTCGCCCTCGGCATTTAGTCTCAACCCCCTCTTTTTGGATCTTGAGGACCTTGTACGTCGCGGTCTTTTGCGCGAGGAGGAGATCGCGTCGGCGCGAGAACTCATTTCGTATGCCTGTGAATACGATCGCCTCCTAAAAGAAAGGCTCCCCCTTTTGGCGCTTGCCGCGTCGCGCTTTACCGACGACGCGGCGCTTGACAGGTTCCTTGCCGATCATCCGTATGTGGAGGAATACTGCCGTTTTGAGGGCTTGAAGGCGTCCAACGGCGGCGCTCCGTGGCAGAGCTTCGCCGTGAAGAAGTGCGACAAGGAGACCTACCGCACGTATGCTTTTTTCTCCTATATTTTTTGGGAGCAGTGGTCTCGTCTGCGCGCCTATGCAAACGAAAAGGGGGTATCCGTCATCGGTGATATTCCGATTTACGTTTCTCTTGACGGCGCCGACGTTTTCTTCCATCAATCCCTCTTTCTGCTTGCAGAAAACGGATACCCCACGGGTGTTGCAGGAGTACCGCCCGATTATTTTTCGAGCGACGGACAGCTGTGGGGAAATCCTCTTTACAATTGGCAAGCAATGAAGGAAGACGGTTTTTCCTTTTGGCGTGCCCGTATTCGGCACATGCTTTCGCTCTTTGACGGCGTGCGACTTGACCATTTTCGCGGCTTTGACACATACTTCGATATTCCGAGCCATGCCAAAACCGCAAGAGAGGGCGTTTGGCGCGAAGGACCGCGCTTTTCCTTCGTAGATATGTTAAAGGAGGAGGCGGGCGACGCTCTTTTCATTGCGGAGGACCTTGGGGAGCTTTTTCCCTCGGTGGGAGAGCTGCTTGCGTACAGCGGTTTCCCGGGAATGCGTGTTTTTGCCTTTGCTTTTGACGGAGAGGCTTCCGATCACCTTCCTTACCGTTATCCGCACAATACCGTTGCGTACAGCGGTACGCATGACAATAACACCCTTCTTGGCTTTTTTCATGAGCTTCCCGAAGATAAGCGCATAGCCTTTTACCGCTATTGTGGGTATGAGGGAAATGACCTGCGCGAGGGCTGCCGCGCCGCGATAAAAACCCTTTATGCTTCACATGCGGGGCTTGTGATATTTCCCATACAGGACATTCTTTTTTTCGGCGGAGATACGCGCTTTAATACCCCGGGACGCGCGCTTGGAAATTGGGCGTTCCGTGTGTCCGAGAAGCAACTGTATTCTATCGATAAGGACTATTTTCGTACCCTTTCACAACGGTACGGCAGAATATAAAAACAAGCTCCGCTTCCAAAAGAAAGCGGAGCTTTTCATTTAAAGCATAGCAAGAAGCGTCTCTTCATCAATGATGGGAATGCCAAGCTCATTTGCCTTGGTGAGCTTGCTGCCTGCCGCTTCTCCTGCCACAACGTAAGACGTCTTTTTGGAGACAGAGCCGGAAACCTTTCCACCTGCCGCCTTGATCTTTTCACTCGCCTCATCGCGCGAGAGGGTGGGAAGCGTTCCTGTCAAAACAAAGGTCAGCCCCGCAAGCGTATCGGCAGGGGCGTCCTTCACGGCGGTAAAGCCAACGCCCGCCTCGCGCAAGCGCTCGATTAAGGCGCGGTTTTCTCCGTCAGCAAAAAATTCGCAAAGCCCCGAGGCGGTAATAGGACCGATATCGGGGACGGAGGCGAAATCCTCAAAGGTGGCGGACATACAGGCATCCAGGGTGCGGAAGCGTGCGGCGACTGCCTCTGCGGCACTCTCTCCGACCTGACGAATGCCAAGCGCGAAGAGCAAGCGCTCAAGCCCCGCTGAGCGGGAGGCGTCGATGGCACGGATAAGATTATCTGCCGATTTTTCACCCATGCGTTCGAGGCGTGAAACCTCAGAGACACGAAGCGTATAAAGATCGGCGGCGTCACGGATCAGCCCGTTTTCGAGAAGCAACGCGACCACCTGCTCGCCAAGCCCATCAATGTTCATCGCCCCCTTGGAGGCAAAGTGAATGATACCTCTTGCGCGCTGCGCGGGACAGCCCGCATAGACACAGCGCACAGCGGCACCTTCGCCTGCATCATCTTTTACGACGGGGTGACCGCAGGAAGGACAAAGCGTCGGCATTTCGAAGACCTTCTCCGCGCCCGTGCGGAGGTTCGGCAGGGAGCGAACGATCTCGGGAATGATGTCGCCTGCCTTTTGCAAAATTACACGGTCACCGATGCGGATATCCTTGCTTGCGATAAAATCAAGATTGTGGAGGGTAGCACGCGAAACGGTGCTTCCCGCAAGATAAACGGGAGAAAGCTCCGCCGTTGGCGTAAGCACACCGGTGCGTCCAACCTGCACGGTAATGCTCTTTAAGGTCGTCTCTACCTGCTCGGGCGGATATTTGTAGGCAACCGCCCAACGAGGCGTGCTGGTAAGCTCTCCCAGCGTGCGACGCACGGAAAAAGCGTCAGCCTTGATTACGGCACCGTCAATGTCAAAGGGAAGGGAAGGACGCATCTCGCCAAGCTTTTTAATGTGTGTCTTGATCGATTCACCGTCCGAAAGGAGAGCTGTGTTAGGAAGTGTCACGAAGCCAAGCTCGCGAAGGCGCAAAAGCGTTTCAGTGTGGCTTTCCGGCTCCCTGCCGTCCATGTAAAGTGAGCCTTCTTGGAGATTGAAAATAAAGATGGAGAGGCGACGGGATGCCGTAATACGGGAATCAAGCTGACGGAGCGACCCTGCCGCGGCGTTGCGTGGGTTGGCAAAGCGGGAAAGCCCCGCCTCCTCGCGGTCACGGTTGAGGTCGGCAAATACGGCGCGCGGCATATAAACCTCGCCGCGTACGCAAAGATAGGGAAGCTTCTCCGAGAGAGAGAGAGGAATGTCGCGAATGGTGCGGAGGTTTTCCGTCACGTCCTCGCCAATGCTTCCGTCGCCGCGCGTCGCGCCTCGCACAAAAACACCGTTTTCATAGGTCAGTGCCACCGAAAGACCGTCGATCTTCGGCTCTACCGAGTAGGCAATATTCTTTACGCGCTCGTCGCTTTTCAAAAGAAAATCGTCAAGCTCCTCAAAGGAAAAGACGTCCGAGAGACTGCCAAGCGGTACTCGGTGCGTGAACTTTTCAAATTTGTCAAGTGCCGCACCGCCGACGCGCTTGGTGGGCGACGCAGGATCGTCGTATTCGGGGTATGCCGTCTCCAGCTCTGAAAGCTCGCGAAAGAGGGTGTCGTACTCAAAATCCGAGATTTCGGGAGCATCCTCTTCATAATAGCGCTTGGCATGATAGCGGAGCTCTTTGCGTAATGCTTCGATTCGTGCTTTGGCTTGCTCGTTCGTCATATCGTATTCCTTCTTTTGATTTTACCTTACCAGTATACCAAGAAACGAAAAAAAAGTCAAGTCGAAAGATGGGAAATTCGGGCAGACAGAAGCTTTGAAAGCTCTTTTGAGGGTGCAGTTAAGGGCAAGCGGCATTCACCGTTTCCGTACCCCATAAGACGAAGTGCCTCTTTGACGGGGGCAGGGCTGGTTTCGGCAAAAAGAAGGCGGCAAAGCGGAAATAAGTCGCCAAAGCTCCGTCTTGCTCCCGCGATATCACCGCACACGAAGGCACGAATGGCGGTATGTACTGCTTTGGGGTAAAGATTCGAGATCACCGAGATGACCCCCGCGCCGCCGAGCGCGAGCGATGGCAAGAGAAAGGCATCACTCCCCGTATAAATGGCTTTGTTATTCCCAAATGCTTCACACAAGGCAAAAAACTTTTCCGTGTTTTCCTCCGCTTCCTTTACTCCCGCGACGTTTGGGTGCGGAAGGAGCGCCTCGTAATCGGCAAAGGTGAGATTGCCCCCCGTGCGTGTGGGTACGTTGTAAAGGATCACGGGCACAGCCGATGCTTCGGCAATTTCTAAAAAGTGCCGTCTTACTCCTTCCTGCGTTCCGCGATTGTAGTAGGGGGTGACCGCAAGCACGCCGTTCGCTCCCAGCTCCGACGCACGCTTGGCGAAGCGTACCGCGTGCGCCGTATCGTTCGACCCGATTCCCATGATAACGGGTATTTTTCCATCCGTCCGCGCCAAGCTGAAAGCAAGAAGCTCGTCACGCTCCGTCTCTGAAAGCGTAGGTGCCTCTCCCGTCGTTCCCGCAACGATCAAAGCATCGGCATACTCCCTTTGTATGTCGATAAGCCGCCCAAGCGTCTCGTAATCGATCCCCCCCTCATAAAAGGGGGTAACAATGGCAGTTCCAACGCCGCGAAAAATAAAAGATTTCCCCATAATATGCTCCGTTCTCCCTTGCAAAAAGCAAAAGAATATGATATGATAGTATCAGTATATGAAGGGAACGGAATACGTGATGGAAATTATAAACGAGAGACCGAAAACCTCTTTGTCTACCGCCGATTTTGCATATGAGCTTCCCGAGGAGCTGATTGCACAGTCCCCTGCAGAAAAGCGTGATGAGTCGCGCCTTTTCGTGCTTGACAGAAAGGATAACAGCTTCACGCACAGAAGATTTTATAATATCGTCGATTATTTAAATCCCGGCGATGTTCTCGTCGTCAATTCCTCCAAGGTCATTCCCGCGCGCTTGCTCGGAACGACCGAAAAAACGGGAGCATCCATGGAGCTTTTGCTTCTTAAAATGCAAGAGGACGGCACGTGGGAGACACTGGTGCGTCCCGGTAAGCGCGCAAAGCTTGGCGCTCGCTTCGTTTTTGGCGGAGTACTTTCGGCAGAGGTCGTCGGTATGGGCGAGGAGGGCAATCGTATCGTTCGTTTCGAATATGATACGGAAAAATACGGTAATATATACGCCGTGCTTGACGCGGTTGGGAACATGCCGCTACCGCCTTATATCACCAAGCGTCTCGAAGAAAAGGATCGTTATCAAACTGTCTACGCGAAGACAGAGGGCTCTGCCGCCGCGCCTACGGCGGGACTCCATTTCACGCCTGAGCTTCTGGACACTTTAAGGAAAAAGGGCGTTGAGGTCGCCGAGGTCACACTTCATGTGGGACTTGGTACATTCCGCCCCGTCAAGGTAGAGAAGATTGAAGAGCACCATATGCACGCGGAGTATTTCGTGATCACCGAGGAGGTTGCCGCGCGCATCAACCGTTGTCGAAAAAACGGCGGCAGGATTGTTGCCGTCGGTACGACCTCCACCCGCGTCCTTGAAAGCGTGACCGACGAAAACGGTATCGTCCATCCCATGGAGGGACAGACCAAGATATTCATTTACCCCGGCTATCGCTTTAAGGCGGTCGACGCGCTTATTACCAATTTTCATCTACCCGAAAGCACGCTTCTTATGCTGATCAGCGCGCTTTCCGACAGAGAAACGATCCTGCGCGCGTACGAAGAAGCAGTTTCTTTGAGGTATCGCTTTTTCTCCTTCGGCGATTGCATGCTCATTCAATGAGCGTGCAATGAATTGCAAGCTTGCGCTTGCATGAATTGAGCACAAGTGCTCATGAATTGGCTTCACCATGAATTGCACTGACGTGCATTGAAGGTTGCAATTCAATGTCTGTTTTGTGTAAAAATTGAGGAAAAAATGGAAGAAATCATACATTTGATCTTGAAGATCGCCGCGACGCTCATTGAATCGGGCGCGGAGATCAGCCGTGCGGAGGACAGTATTTCGCATATGTGCCGTGCCTACGGCGCTGTGGCGACCAATGCCTTTGCTACCACGGCACATATCACCGTAACGGTGGAAACACCCGACGGGCTGTATACCCAAACCAAGCGTCCGAAGCATATAAACAACAATTTTGAGCTTCTTGACCGCACGAACGCCCTTGTGCGCCGCATCAGCACGGAAGCCCCCTCGGCGGACGAGATAAGGAAAGCCATCGCTGAATTGCCGAGACGGAAATATCCCTTCTATGTCATGGCACTTTCGCAAGGCATCATTGCGTCCTCCTTTTGTCTCTTCTTCGGGAGTCGCTCTGCCCTTGAATTCCTTTTCGCCTTTCTTATCGGGCTTGCCCTCGGCTTTCTCGGATGCGTGCTTGAGCGCCTGGAAGCAAATGCTCTCTTGAAATCCTTCCTTTTATCCTTTCTCGCTTCTATGCTCGCCTTTACCGTCACGCGCCTCGGCGCGATAGCCACACCCGATCATATCATCATAGGATATATCATGAACCTCATTCCGGGGCTTGGCTTTACGGGCGCGATGCGTGACCTCTTTGTCGGCGACCTCTTTACGGGTATGGTGCGGATCTTGGGCGCGCTTTTGCTTGCCGTCGCTATTGCCGTCGGCTTCGTTTTGACGATGGTCTTGTTTGGAGGTGTTGCGTGATGGGCATGGATGCGCTCATACAGATCCTCTCCGCCGCCATCGGTACGTTCGGCTTCGCGATAGCCTTCAATATCCGCGGCAAAAAGGTCTTCTTCGCCGCCTTCGGCGGCTTCCTTGGTTGGGTGCTGTTTCTCCTTTTTGGGCTTTTTCTCGAAAGTGAGGTCATTCGTTACCTTATCGTTTCGGTTGCGGTCTCCCTTTACGGAGAATTGATGGCGCGCTTCTTAAAAACTCCCACCACCCTCTTCAGCGTCGTCTGCCTCGTCCCCCTCGTGCCGGGCGGCGGACTTTACTACACCATGACGAACGCCCTGTCGGGCAACCTCGCAGGCTTCATCGAGCGCGGCACGAGCACGCTTTCCCTCGCCGCTGCCCTCTCTCTCGGTGTCGTCCTCGTCAACACCTCGGTGGTGTATATCAAACGGCATTTTATCGGAAAGAAGCAATAGAAAAAGGCTGTCTTTTGACAGCCTTTTTCTGTTAAAAGCAGAAATTTCCGTTTTTAAATACTTCGACTTCTTTTCCGTCGTGCGTTTTGCCGACGATAGAAAGATCGGCAGTACCAATCATAAAATCCGTGTGCTGGCTGGAAACGTTTAGCCCGTGTTCTTTTAACTCCTCCTCCGACATATCGTTTCCGCCCACGATACAGGGATACGCCGCGCCGTAGGCAAGATGGCAAGAGGCATTTTCATCAAAGAGGGTTTCGTAATAGAGGATGCCTTGGTTGGCAATGGGGGAATCGTAGGGGATGAGCGCTACCTCGCCGAGATAGCACGCGCCCTCGTCCACCGCTATGGAGTTGCGAAGCACCTCTTCGCCTTCCTCCGCGTGGATCTCCGTGATCTTGCCGTCCTTAAAAACAAGGTGAAAATCTCGGATTACGTTGCCGTCCTCCACAAGAGGCATGGCGGCGTAGACAATGCCGTTGACCCCTGCCTTTAAGGGTGCAGTGAAAATTTCCTCGGTAGGCATGTTGGCGACGAACGGATGCCCCGTGGGGGTCTTTTCCTCGCCCGACATCCAAATATGGTTTTCGGGAAGCTTTATTTCAAGATCGGTGCCAAGCGCGTTCTTGTAGTGCAAGGAAGCGAAATTGTAGGCGTTCAGCTTCTCGGTGCGGGTGCGCAGATTTGCAAGATGTGCTTCCCACGCCGCGACCGCCGTGCCGTCGCCCTTGATACGAACCGCCTCAAAAATGGCGTCCCATAAAAGGTCAACGTTGTCTTCCTTGTCGGGAAACACCTTATCTGCCCAAGGCTTGATCGGTACGGAAGCGATGCACCAAGGAAAGGCGCTGGTCGTTTCAAGGCGCTGAAATTCTTCAAGATCTCTGCCTCTTGCCTTGGCGTTCGCAAGCATTCTCTCGGGCTCTGCATCCTTTAAATTCATCGGATCGGCAGCCTCGATAAAGAGGTGTGCCGCGCCCTCGCGTGCCTTGCCGTTCATAAGCTCCCGTCGCCATGCGGGTACGCTGTCGAAGACACCTCTCTCCGCACGCAAGAAACGCTCGCGCGTTACGTAGTCATCGCTCCAAATCACAGTAACCTCGCGCGCACCCGCGTCGTATGCGGCAGAAACGCACATACGGGCAAAGTTGGCGGTGTCCACGGGGGCGTATACCATCAGCTCCATGCCTTGCTTGATATGAAGTCCCACCCGAATAAGGAGCTCTGCGTATTCCTTTAATTTTCTTTCAAAATTTTCCATCTTTATTCCTCCATAGCTGCATTCAGCTCGTTTATGATTTTCGCGAATTTCGCGGCGTCGATCTTGCAAAGCTCGCGATCGTAGGTGTAGAAGCCGTTGGTCTCGTCCTCAACGTCGCATATCTGCGTATATACGGCACCGCCGAGACCAGCGCGAACGGCAGGGACGATCTCCTCGCGGTAAAGGCGCAAAACACGCGCTTCGAGCTCCGCTTCATCCTTGCAAAGCGTATAACCGTAATTCTTTCCCTCAATAAAAATATGCCCCGCAAGCGGCAACGAATACCCGCCGAACTCCGAAAGAAGTATGGGCATCGTTTCCTTTTCGTAATAGGGCTTCACACGCTTAAAATACACGTGATCGCTCCGCATATCGGTGCTTTTCGTCCGAAACCAACCCGATGCGGTATCAAACAGCATCTCGGGATGCTCACGCTTCAAAAAGTCATATGCGATTTTCTCATCCTTTTGCCCCCAGCCCTCATTAAAAATGGTGAAAAGCAAAACGGAAGGGAAGCGCGAAACGCGGTCAAGCGTCTCTTTCGCGTGCGAGAGGAAAATTTCCTTCGCTCTCTTGCTCTTGCGGTGCAAAAAATTCGGAAAGCGCTTCATGCCGACCGTCGGGAGCGCCGTGTGCCAGAAGAAGGAGTACGCGCCGTTGTTGACCGCGTCCTGACACACGATAAGCCCTAAACGGTCGCACGCCTCATAGAAGAGCGACGGCTCCACCTTGATATGCTTTCGCGTCATATTAAAGCCGAGCGCCTTGGTGCGAAGCACGTCGCGCTCGTATTCTTTGGGGTCGCTTGGCAGATAAATGCCGTCGCGGAAATATCCTTGGTCTAAAACACCGTGCAGAAAATACGGCTTGCCGTTGAGGTGAAAGCGTGTGTGCGTTCCCACGCGCTTCGCTTCCAATTTGCGCAGGGTGAAATAGGAGTGCGCCTCATCCGTTTCGGTTTTTACCGTAAATTCGTAAAGATTGGGGGTTTCGGGCGACCAAAGCCTTTGACTTTCGGGCGTGAGCGTCACGCTGCCTTGAAACCTGACCGTCTTTTCCGTGTCACCGTCAAGATAGATAAGAGTAAGCTCCTCCGCGTCGCTCCTTGCGCTTATCGTCACGCTTTTATCGTCACCCATCGCACGCACGTCGTAAATGCCGCCCTCGGGGTAGCTTTCCATCCAAACGGATTGCCATATGCCAGAAACGGGGGTGTACCACATGCCGCCTCGCTTTTCCCTTTGCTTCCCATAAGGGTAGTCGTGATCCAAGGTGTCCGTGACGGCGAGCACGAGCGTATTTTCTTCTTCCAGATAGGGAGTTACGTCCACCGAAAAGGGAAGATAGCCGCCCTCGTGGGTCGCGATGGGAGAGCCGTTCAAAACGACTGTTACCACCTGGTCGACCGCCCCGAAATGAAGAAGCGTTTTTTTCTTGTGAAAGCCCTCGGGCAGACGGAAGGTACGTCTATAAAAAAGAAGCTCGTTTTTTCGCCTTTTCTCCGTTATCCCCGAAAGAGAGGATTCGGGCGGAAAAGGAACGAGAATGGACATGGGGAATTCTTCGGGAATTTCGCGCTTTTCGGAAAAAGCGAGCTCCCACTCGCCGTTTAAGGAAAAAAAGGAGTCGCGCCGCATTTCGGGACGCGGATATACCTGCCACGGAGCTTGCATGCTTGTGTCCTCCACTCATTTGTTTTCGATATCATTTTAGCATATTCTTCCTATAAAAGCAACCGCTTTTCGCTTCTTCCTTGACTTTTTCTCGCGAATGCGCTATAATGGAGAAAAACGGATGGGAGAATGCTATGTCAGTCTTGTATTTTTTTGAAAGCATACGAAACCCCGTGCTTGATTTTATCATGAGCACCTTAACGCACCTTGGCGAAGAAACGGTGCTTGTCGCACTCGCCCTTCTGTTCCTTTGGTGCGTGGACAAAAGGGAGGGGTATTATCTTCTTTCCGTCAGCTTTGCGGGGCTGGTCGTCAATCAGTTTTTAAAGATCGTTTGCCGCGTTCCCCGCCCTTGGGTCAAGGACCCGGGCTTCACCATCGTCGAAAGCGCGCGTGCCGAAGCGACGGGCTACTCCTTTCCCAGCGGACACACGCAAACGGCAGTAGGCGCTTACGGCAGTCTTGCCGTGTGGCATAAGCGGAAATGGGTTCGCATCTCCATGATCGCGCTTTGTGTGATCGTTCCCATCACACGCATGTATCTCGGCGTCCACACGCTTGCGGACGTCCTTGTCAGTATTGCCGTCGGTACGGCGATCGTGCTTGCACTTTACCCCTTCTTCCGCAGACTTGCGGAGAAGCCTAATCTTTTCTATATTCCTGCGGGTGTCATTCTCGCTCTCTCTGCCGCTTTTCTCATCTTTATGGAGACGAATACCTTTCCCGCAGATATCGACCCCCACAATCTTGAAAGCGCGATGTCCAATGCCTATAAGATCTTCGGCTCTATGCTCGGCTTCCTTCTTATGTACTACCTTGATACGCGTTTTTGGAAGTACGAAACGCGCGCGCCACTCGTTTCGCAAGCGTTGAGGATCCTTCTCGGCGTCGTTGTCGTAGTGGTGATCAAGAGCCTGCTTAAAGCACCGCTTCTTGCGCTCACGGGCGGCCACGAATCGGCGTCTGCCATTCGTTACTTTTTGCTCTTTGCCGTGGCGGGTGTTTGTCCCATCCTCTTTCCCTGCTTTGACCGTATCGCCGCCAAATGCAAAAAAAACGGCGATGAGGACTGAAAAACGCCCGAAAAGGCGGCGCTCCTTGCCGCCTTTTCGCCGCCGCAAAAAACTTTTATTTTTTTGCGAGTTTTTTTAAAAAACCTCTTGACATTCGAAGGAAACTGTGCTATAATCTTTGACGTTGTGAGAAACCGTGCTGGTGTAGCTTAGCTGGTAGAGCAGCTGATTTGTAATCAGCAGGTCGGGGGTTCAAATCCGTCCACCAGCTCCACAACGTAATTTCATATGGGGGAATTCCCGAGCGGCCAAAGGGGGCAGACTGTAAATCTGTTGTCACTGACTTCGGTGGTCCGAATCCACCTTCCCCCACCAGAAAAAAGCACTTGCGTAAGCAAGTGCTTTTTTTAATGAAGTGCACCTGCGGTGCACGAAAAATGAAGCAGGGCTTCGCCCTATGAGGTGTGGCTTCCGCACAGGATGAAGATGGATGCGCTTCGTTTCCCGGGGCTGTGCCACCGCTTCATGCAAGCCTGTCGGTTTGCACTTCACATCGCCGTAAAACAGAAAAAAACAATATTTTAAGGCTTTTTTCCATGTACAAATTTGAAACGGTATGCATAGTAGTCGTATTAATCTAAAATCGATCGAGGTGCCGTTATGACCAATTATCTTTCTCCAAACGATCCGAGGTTTCAAGCAGACTCTGATGCGGTGTCCATCCAAAACGCCATTGACGCGGCAGAGAAGGGACCGATTCGCACCGTCCGTATCCCACGTGTTTGCGAGAGAATGGGTAGGGAGGAGTGGATTATTGATAAATCCATCCTTTTGCTCTCTAATATCACCGTTATTCTTGACGATTGCCACTTGACTCTCAAAAAAGATGTTTACGAAAATATTTTCCGCAACAAAAATATGTACACCGACGTTTCTACAAAGCGCGAGGGAAAACAAACGGGCATTCGCATCATCGGCGTGGGTGACGCCGTTCTTGATGGAGGCGAAGGAAATGACCTTACCGAAGCCACGAGCTTGAAGGACGGAAGACCGAACATTCGTTTTAATAACTTCATTCTTTTGCACAACGTAAGCAATTACGTCATAGAGAACATTTCCTGCGTAAATTTGCGGTGGTGGGCAATCAATCAGATCTGTTGCACGGACGGAAGACTTGAGAATATCCATTTCTTCAACGGCAAGCTTACCCGCAATCAGGACGGTATCGACCTGCGCATCGGTTGTTCTAATATTTATATCAACAATATCACGGGGCGTTGCGGCGACGATGTCGTTGCGCTCTCGGCGTTTAAGGCGTCAAAGGAGTGCGAGAAATTCCTCGTGGAGGGAATGACACCTGACATTCACGACGTTACCATCAGAAACGTTTGCGCCCATACCCATTATTCCTTGGTTGCGCTTCGCAACACCGACGGCGCGAAGATCTACCGTGTTTACATTGAAAACATCAGGGATTCGGGCGGAGAATACGGTCCGATCAACATCGTTCGTATCGGCGAAAACCTCTATTACCGTGAACGCACCTCCATCCTCGGTGAAACCTACGATATCCGCGTGAGGGGAGTATATTCCTCAACGCTTTGTACGGTAATGCTCGGCGGCGCGGACCTGATCGTTTCCGCAATCGGTTGGATCGGTCACACCGCGTTCATCGACCCCCATACCAAGGCGTTCAAGGCGGATACGCTGGAAGAATTCCTTGAAATCAAGGCAGGCTTCGTGGATAACCACCGCTTGACCATTCAGCAGAACACGGGCGCAGGCTCTCTTTGGGGAACGCCCAGATATTCCGTATCGATCGGTCCTTGGGACGTGATCCACGCGCGTGAGCATTTGGAGCGCCACGACCTGCAAAGCGTCGGCGGCTACGCTTCTTGGGAGCGTATGATCTCCCGCCTCCAGCTCTACGGTCCTGTTTGTATCGAGGTTCCCGCATCTATTTATCAGCTGACGAAGGGTACCATCTACGTCAGCGAGGAGATGGCAAGACCCATTGAGCCGATGGACTTCTACGCCCTTTAAGATAATGCTAAGGCAAAGGGGGGTGTCCCCTTTGCCTATTTTACGTTGAAAGCGCAAAGCTTGGAATAGGAGAAAACAATGGCACTTTTTGAAGTTACCGAATACGATAAGAAGATATGGGGAGAAGAACTTCGTGATTTTCTCCCCGACAAAATTCTTGACGTACATACTCACGTTTACAAAAGAGAGTTTTGGGATCAGCCCAAGTAGGGCGCAAACCGCCGCGGACTTGTCTCTTGGACGGCCACAATTGCGTCCGAAAATCCGATAGAGGATCTTGATGAGACATATAAGCTGATGTTTCCCGGTAAGGATGTCAAGGCTTTGATGTTTGTTATGGGAAAGACAGGTCTTGCCAAGAACAATGCGTATCTTTCCGAAAAATCCCATGCGTGGGGTTGGCCCGCGCTTTACTATTCGCATCCCTCGGAAACTGCCGATGAGCTGGAAGCAGCGATCCGCGCAGGCGGATTTCTCGGCGTGAAGTGCTATCTGAACCGCGCACCCGAGTATATTCCCGCGAAAGAGATCCGCATCTTTGACTTCTTCCCGAAGCATCAGCTCGCTCGCCTCAATGAGATGGGCGCTATCTGTATGTGCCACATTCCGAGAGACGGCAGACTTGCCGATCCGGTGAATTACAACCAGATCCTTGAGATCCGCCGCGAATTCCCCAAACTTCGTCTCATCGTTGCACACATCGGACGTGCATACACGCCCGAACAGATGGGTAACGCTTTTGATTACCTCACGCAAGAACCGGAGACTATGTACGACTTTTCCGCGAACTGCTGTGAGAGCGTTATCACCGAGGCATTGCGCCGCGTTGGTCCCAAGCATCTCATGTTTGGTACGGATATGCCCATTCTTCGTATGCGTACTCACCGTATTGAGGAGAACGGCACCTACGTCAACCTCGTGCCTCCGGGACTCTATCACGATCCCTTTGGCGACCCGCATCTGCGTGAGGTCTCCGAGGAAGAGGGCAAGAAGATCACCTTCTTCGCTTATGAGGAGCTTCTCGCCTTCAAGCGCGCCTCTAAGACGCTCGGACTCACCAAGGAGGACGTCGAGGACGTCATGTATAACAACGCCAACAACTTGATTGAAGGCGCACGGAAAGACATTTACGGCGAATAATTTAAAAATAATTGCAGAGAGGCTTGCCTCTCTGCTTTTTTTATGTTATACTACTGTTAAAGAAAAAAGTGAAGAAAGCGGCGTGGGACATGAAAAACAAACATATTCGAAATCTGGTTTTTTCGGGCGTGCTTCTTGCCCTCGGCATGGTGCTTCCGCTTGCGACGGCACAGATCAAGGAGATCGGTGACTCGCTTTTGCCCATGCACCTTCCCGTGCTTCTTTGCGGACTTCTTTGCGGATGGCGCTTTGGGCTTCCCGTGGGGCTTGTACTGCCGTTTTTGCGATCGATCGTTTTCGGTATGCCTCCCATCTATCCGAACGCCGTTTGGATGGCGGCGGAGCTTGCCGCCTACGGCGCGGTAATAGGTCTTTTATATCATCTGATCCGCGTACGCGGCAGGGTTTATTTTGCCCTTATCGGCGCGCAACTCGCGGGACGCATCGTATGGGGAGTGGTAAAGGCGCTTTTGCTTGGCGTGAAGGGAACGGAATTTCCGTTTTCCACCTTCCTTATCGGCGGATTTGCCGACGCGCTTCCCGGCATTCTTTTACAGATCATACTGCTTCCGCCCCTCTTTATAGTCCTGCAAAACGCGGGGAAGGCAAAGATGGATTGCGAAGGGTAAAATTTGTTTTTTTTCTTGACTTTTTTTTTCCTGTGTGCTATAATTTCCTTGATATGAAAAAATGTGCTTAACGGAGGATACTTCATTATGAATAAAACTATCAAAACGGGCGTTATCGGCCTTGGCGCCAGAGGCTCTCAGCTACTTGAGACCATTCTCGCCTGCGAGGAATCCGAGGTGGTCGCTCTTTGCGATCTTTACGAGGACAGACGTGAAAAGGGCAAAAAAATGGTGGAGGAAAAGCTTGGCAAATCTCCCGCCGTTTATGAAAATTATAAGGACTTGATCGCCGATGAAAACGTCGAGGCGGTTTTTGTCATTTCTTCTTGGGACATGCACACCCGTATGGCTGTGGAGAGCATGAAGGCAGGGAAGATCACGGCGCTTGAAGTTGCGGGCGCTTACGATATCGAGGATTGCTGGCAGCTTGTCCGTACCTACGAGGAAACGGGCACTCCCATCATGCTTCTCGAAAACTGTTGCTTTGACCGCTTTGAGCTTTTGACCTCTGCAATGGCAAAGGACGGTCGCTTTGGAAAGATCGTTTATTGCCACGGTGCATATGCTCACGAATTGCGTGACGAGGTGCTTGGCGGCCACGTGAAGCGCCATTACCGCCTTGAAAATTACATGTACCGCAATTGTGAGAACTATCCCACGCACGAGCTTGGCCCGATTGCCAAGGTGCTCGGCATCAACCGCGGTAACAAGATGCTGCATCTCTCTTCCGTTTCTACCCGTAGCGGTGTCGGTCTTGAAACCTTTGCTAAGGATGAGAGAAACCCCGATCCTTCGCTTCGTGATACGAAATTCAATCAGGGTGACATCATTCTTACCACCATCACTTGTGCTGGTGGTGAGGTCATTACCCTCCGTTTGGATACCACGCTTCCTCGCTCCTATTCGCGTGAGTTTACTCTGCGCGGCACGGCGGGCTTCTGTCAGCAGGATCAAAATCTCGTAATGCTGGAAGAAACCGACAACATGCACGAGACCTTCGTTCCCGCTGTAATGATGTCCAAGTACATGGACTCTGCCGAGAAATATGCCGAGGAATATCTCCCCGACGCTTGGAAAAACATCACCGAGGAAGAAAAGTTGCTTGGTCACGGCGGTATGGACTACATTGAGCTGAAAGCCTTCTTCCGCGCGGCTTTGAACGGGGAAGAAATGCCCATCGACGTTTACGATGCCGCCGCATGGATGGCGATCACCCCGCTTTCCGAGCAATCCATTGCCATGGGTGGCACGCCTCAGCCAGTTCCCGACTTTACGAGAGGCGCATGGATGCTTCGCGAGCCTCGCGACGTTGTAGAGCTTCCGAAGCCCAACGCAGCAAAAGGCGAGGTCGTTAATTCCTTTGGAAAATCTCGCGCCGTTGCCGCAAGCGACGAAAACAAGTAAAAAAACGCAACGGCACCTGCATGACGGGTGCCGTCGCTTTATGTTCTTTTCGAAATCAGCTCGCGAAAGCGGTGGCGGAGTACAAGCTTGAAGAAACAAAGCAAATAATAAAAGCCTCTATCCGAAGATAGAGGCTTTTTCCTGTGTGTGGGGGTATTAGTACATACCGCCCATACCGCCGCCCATGCCGCCGGGTGCGGGCATCGGTGCGGGATTTTCTTCCTTCTTGTCGGAAACAACGCTCTCGGTAGTGAGAACGGTTGCCGCAATGGAAGCAGCGTTCTGAAGCGCGCTTCTCGTTACCTTTGCAGGGTCAACGATACCGGCTTCCAGCATATCGGTGTATTCTTCCTTCGCGGCATCAAAGCCGTAGTTGACAACACCGCAGGTCTTTACCTTGTCAACGATGACAGAGCCGTCAAGTCCCGCGTTCTCAGCGATTTGACGCATGGGGATTTCAAGAGCCTTCATCACGAGACGAACACCCGTCTTCTCGTCGCCGTCCACAGAGGGAAGGATCTTCTCCACGTCGGCAATAACGTCGATGAGTGCAGTACCGCCGCCTGCGACGATACCCTCCTCAACAGCAGCCTTGGTTGCGTTGAGTGCGTCCTCAATGCGGAGCTTCTTTTCCTTCATCTCAACCTCGGTAGCGGCACCGACCTTGATGACGGCAACGCCGCCCGCAAGCTTAGCAAGACGCTCTTGCAGCTTCTCACGGTCGAAGTCGGAGGTGGTGGTTTCGATAGCGGTGCGGATCTGACCCACGCGAGCCTTGATCTCGTCGCTGTCGCCGGCACCGTCTACGATGATGGTGTTTTCCTTGGTGACCTTGATCTGACGTGCGCGACCAAGCTGATCCACGGTGGTCTCCTTCAGGTCAAGACCGAGCTCGTCGGTGATAACGGTACCGCCCGTGAGGATAGCGATATCGCGGAGCATTTCCTTGCGGCGGTCGCCGAAGCCGGGAGCCTTTACTGCAACGCAGGTGAAGGTGCCGCGGAGCTTGTTGAGCACGAGGGTGGTGAGAGCCTCGCCCTCGACGTCCTCTGCTACGATGAGAAGCTTCTTGCCCGATTGTACGATCTGCTCAAGCAGGGGAAGAAGCTCTTGAATGTTGGAGATCTTCTTGTCGGTAATAAGGATGAAAGCATCGTCGATGACAGCTTCCATCTTATCGGTGTCGGTTACCATATAGGGAGAGAGATAGCCGCGGTCAAACTGCATACCCTCAACTACCTCGCAGTAGGTCTCTGCGCTCTTGGACTCCTCAACGGTAATAACGCCGTCGGAGGTGACCTTTTCCATAGCGTCTGCGATGAGCGTACCGATGACCTCATCTCCTGCGGAGATGGTGCCGACTCTTGCAATATCGGAGGTGCCGCTGACGGCTCTTGCATGGCTCATCAGGGATTCAACCGCTGCATCGACTGCACGGCTGATACCGCGGCGGAGCACCATGGGGTTTGCGCCTGCGGTGACGTTCTTCATACCCTCGCGGATCATTGCCTGTGCAAGGATGGTTGCGGTGGTGGTGCCGTCACCTGCCGCGTCGTTGGTCTTGGTGGCAACCTCGCGAACGAGTTGTGCGCCCATATTCTCGGCGGCATCCTCAAGCTCGATCTCCTTTGCGATGGTTACACCGTCGTTGGTGATGAGGGGAGCGCCGAACTTCTTTTCAAGAACGACGTTTCTGCCCTTAGGACCAAGGGTGATCTTTACCGTGTCGGCAAGCTGATCTACACCGCGAAGCAGTGCGCTTCTGGCATCGTTGCCGTAAATAATAACCTTAGACATGTTAATTTCTTCCTTTCGGTATTGTACTTGATTACTCTACGATAGCGAGAATGTCGGCAAGGCGTACGATGTTATATTCTACGCCGTCGCACTTGATCTGCGTGCCGGAATATTTCGAGGTGATGACACGGTCGCCGACCTTAACGTTCATTACGACCTCATTGCCGTCAACAAGTCCGCCGGGGCCGACTGCTACGACCTCTGCCACCTCAGGCTTTTCCTTTGCGGAGCCGGGAAGAATCAGTCCCGACTTGGTGGTCTCTTCCATCTCTACTGCTTTGACAACGACTCTGTCTGCAAGCGGTTTGATAGTCATGAAAATATCCTCCGTTTCTTACCCCTTCGGGTGAAATATAAAACATGGTTTTAGCACTCGCGCCTTTTGAGTGCTAAAACCATTTTAGCCTACACTTTCCAAAAAATCAAGCCTTTTTCGCATAATTCACATTTTATTAACAGATGTCTGTGAACCCACGGAAAAATGTGCGTAAAAAGGGCAAAATTTGCCCTTCACGACAGCTCCTCGCGCAGGAATAAAAGGATCTTTTTCTCTTCTCTTGAGACCTTGACCTGCGACAGTCCCAGCATCCTTGCTGTCTCCACCTGCGAGAGATCGCGAAAGTAGCGTAGAAGCAGAATTTTTCGCTTGAGTGCGGGGAGCTTTTCGATGGCGGCACGCAGAGCGATTTTTTCAAGCGCCGCCTCCCCGCCGTCTCCGTCGGAAAGCATTTCTTCGAGCGTGGCCCCCCCTTCTTCGCCAAGAGGACTTTCGCCTAGGGAACGCGGCGGTGTCAGCGCTTCTAAGGCGTCTCTTGCCGCCTCCGCCGTGATGCCCGCACGCTCGGCAAGCAGAGAGAGTGGGGGATCGGTGATTCCCTCGGCGGCAAGCGCCTCTCGTGCTACGGAGAGCATAGCGCCCGTGCGCTTGTGCACGCGGGATACCTTGATCGGACCGTCGTCTCTTAAAAAGCGCCGTATCTCCCCAAAAATGAGTGGCACAGCGTATGTCGAAAAGGCGCATCCGCGTGCCGCGTCAAAGCTTCGTATGGCTTTTAAAAGCCCCATGTTGCCAAGCGCCTCAAGGTCTTCAAAATCCGTTCCTCTGCCCGTATATCTTAGAGCGATACTGCGCACGAGTCCCGCGTTCAGCTTCAAAAGGGAAGTGACCGCCTCCTCATCTCCCGTCTGTGCCTTTAAAAGAAGTGCCGCGTTTTCCTTGTATTTTTCATCCATTATCTGTTTTCGACAACTGCTTTTCAAGCACGACGCGCGTACCGCGCCCGAGGGTGGAATATACGCGGAGCTTGTCGGTAAACGCCTCCATCACGGCAAATCCCATACCGCTGCGTTCGCCGCTTTTGTCGGTCGTGAAAAGGGGTTGTCTTGCCTCCTTTATATCGGCAATTCCGACACCCTTATCACGCACCTCAATGCGCACGGAACGGTCGTCAAATAATTTCACCGATATGTAAACCTCGCCCGTTTTTCCGCGGTAACCGTGTACGATAGCGTTGGTAACCGCCTCCGATACGGCACAGCGGATATCCGCCAGCTCTTCGATCGTCGGATCCGGCAAAGATACGAAGGCGGCAACAAGACTTCGCGCCACACTCTCGTTACACGAAAGGGCAGGCAGCGTGCAGACAAGGCGATTGATACAGCGTTTTTTCATGGAATACACCTCTTTTCTTCTTGGGGACAGATGACAAGACCTCGCATTCGTTCAAGCCCTGCCATTTCAAAAATCTTCATCGTGCGCGCGTCGACACCCGTCAGGGTAAGTGTCGCGCCGACCTCCTTGGCGGTCACCAGCCTTCCGACGATAAGCCCCAGCCCCGAGCTGTCCATAAATCCCACGTCAGAGAGCGAAAGGACGATCTCCTTCGGCAACAGCGTGTAGATCTGTTTATCTAACTCCTCGCGGATGTGCTTTGCCGTGTGGTGGTCGATCTCACCGAAGAGCTCTGCGCGAAGGATCGTACCGATATGCGAAAAACGCACACTTGACTTCGTTTCCCTCATCCTTAATTTTTCCTTTCCTTGTTTTTCCAAGCACAGTATAGCAAAGATATGACAGCGGTTTTTGTCATATTGCGCGCGAAAATCGTTTTTTTGCAAAAAAACTCCGCCCCGCAACTGCGGAACGGAGTGAAATATCTGTTTTAAATTACTTTAAAAAGAAGTGTAAAAGCTTTTCAAAAAGCTTGCTTTTGTAGGGCTGATAACGCATGGGAAGGTCGAGCCACGTCTTTTTGTCAACGATAGATTTTTCGTGTGAAAACGCCTCAAAGCCGCGCCGTCCGTGATAACTGCCCATGCCGCTTTCTCCCACACCGCCGAAGCCCATCTCGCTCGTTGCGAGATGAATGATGACGTCGTTGATGCAGCCGCCGCCAAAGGGAAGCCCGCTTGTGACTATTTGCACTTGTCTTTTATCCTTCGTGAAGAGGTAAAGCGCCAAGGGCTTTTCTTTGCTTTTGAGGTCTGTTATGAGTTCGTCAAAATCCGTAAAGGTCAAAAGGGGAAGAACAGGGCCGAAGATTTCCTCTCCCATCACCGCATCGCCGCGGGTGACGCCGTCCATCACCGTGGGCGCGATTTTTAAGCGCGCACGGTCGTATTCACCGCCGAATACCGTCTTTTCCTTGTCGATAAGTCCCAAAAGACGGTCAAAATGCTTTTCGTTCACGATCTTTCCGTAATCGGGGTTTTCCAACGGTGCATGACCGTATTGAAGGGTGATCTGCTTTTTGATTTCGGAAAGAAGCGCGTCCTTGACCGATGCGTGGCAAAAAATATGGTCCGGGGCGACACAGGTCTGTCCGCAGTTGAGATATTTGCCGAACACGATGCGCTTCGCGGCAAGTGAAATGTCGGCGCTTCCATCTACGATGCAAGGGCTTTTTCCGCCAAGCTCAAGGACGGCGGGGGTTAAATGCTCGGCACAGCGCCGTAAGACCTCCTTGCCCACCTCGCCGCTTCCCGTAAAGAAAACGAGGTCGAATTTCTCATCAAGGAGCGCTTGGTTTTCCGCCCGTCCGCCCGTAACGACAGCCACGTATTCGGGCGAAAAGCATTCGGTTAGCAGCTTTTTTAAAAGTGCGCTCGTTGCGGGGGCGTAAGCACTCGGCTTTAATATCGCCGTGTTTCCTGCGGCAATGGCGTCGGCAAGCGGCTCTATCGTTAAGAGAAAGGGATAGTTCCACGGGCTCATGATAAGAACGTTTCCGTACGGCACGCGGAGGGTGTAGCTTTTTGCGGGAAACTGCGAAAGAGGGGTTCTCACACGCTTTTTTTTCGCGTAGCGCTTCAAATTCTTCCGCATATGGCTGATTTCGGTTAAGGCAAGCCCCGCTTCGCACATAAAGCCCTCAAAGCGGCTCTTCCCGAGATCGGCGCAAAGAGCGTCCGTAATTTCCGATTCGTATTTTTTGACGGCGTCATACAGTCGCTTTAATTGCTTATCGCGGAAGGAAAGCGAGAGCGTGGTGCCGCTTTCGTAATATGCCCTTTGCCTTTCAAGTATCGCGTGTATTTCCTGTTCCGTCATGAGAGACACTCCTTTTTCTTTGCATACGGCGATTATATCATACCTCCCACAAAATGTCAATAAGAGAGGGGGCTACGTCTCGCTTGCGATTTCTTGCATTGCCTTTAAGAAACGCTCGCATTCCGCTTTTGTGTTGGTGTACCCAAGGCTTATGCGCACGGTGCCGCTTTCTAACGTTCCAAGCGTTCCGTGCGCCAAGGGGGCACAGTGAAGCCCCGCCCGAACGGCAAAGCCCTTGTCCCCTAACAGCGACGCCACGCGCGAGGGCGCGTGGCTTTCGTGCGTGAAGGAAAGAATACCGCTTCCCGTTTCCCCTCCGTAAAGGGCGATGCCTTTCAGATTTCCGAGCCTCTCCTTCAAGCTCTTTTCAAGCGCGTTTACACGGTATGCGATGGCATCGATGCCGATCTCCTTCACCCATTTCACCCCCGCTTCAAAGGCGGAAATGGCAGGGAGGGGAAGCGTTCCCGCTTCAAAATGCTCCGGAAGCTCCTTCGGCATCCCACGGGATAAGGAAAGCGAGCCGCTGCCGCCCGTGAGAAAAGCGGGATAGTCATCGCGCGGATCCAAAAACAGAACGGCACCTGCTCCCATCATACCGAATAGCCCTTTGTGCGCCGGCAGGCAGACGGCATCTGCCCCTATTTTGGGGCAGTCAATGGGGAAATGTCCCGCGCTTTGAGACGCGTCAAGCACGAAGGATATGCCGTGCCTTTTGCAAAGCCTGCCAAGCCCCTCGGCATCCAAGACGCGGGATACGATGTTGGAAGCGTGGGTCGCGCAAAGAAGCACCGTGTTTTTCCGAATTTGAGTGGAAATAGCGTCTGCGCTCTCCCTACCCGAAAAAAAGGAAAGGGTAATTGCTCCCTCGTCCTCCAATGCGTAAAGCGGGCGAAGGAGCGCGTTGTGCGCCATATCGTCGCAAAGCACGTGACCGCCTTTTTTTGCAAAGGTATGGACGGCAAGGTTTAGTGCCTCCGTTGCGTTTTTGGTAAAGACCACACCGCGCTCGTCGGGGAGGGAGAAAAATTCGGCAATCGTTTCTCGCGCCGTAAAAACGCGCTCCGCGGCACGCAGCGAAAGCGGGTGAGCGCTTCTGCCGGGATTTCCCCCCTCCTCCGTGAGCGCGCGTGTTACCGCACGATGTACGGCGCGCGGCTTCGGATAAGAGGTGGCGGCGTGGTCGAAATATACGCCTTTATAACGCTTCATAGCGGATGCCTTCCGCGCGCAAAGCGCTTGCCGCCGCTTGGGCATCCTTGCCGACAACGGCGATCCCCCAAGCACAGCCCTCGTCCTTCTCCTCTGTTTTGGTAAGCCGTCCGCGGATGCCCTTGTTTGTTAGTATCCGTCTTGCCTTCGCGGCGTTTGAGACGGAGCCAAGCTTAAATATTTGTTCCATAGTCAGTCCCTCCAAATGTCCTTCTGCCGTCAGTATATGTGAAAAAAGCCGCGGCGTTCGTATAAAAAATGAAAAAAACTTGCCAAAACGCTAGACATTTTCTCTTTTTTGTGCTAAAATAAATTAATTAAAGCCGTAAATGAGGAAAAAATGAAGGTAAAAGCCTTTTATGGCGGCGGCTTTGCCGCCGTTTCGTATTTGGTCACGGACGGCACGGGGGAACACGCCGTTCTGATCGACCCCGCCGTTTCGTATGAAGAAGTAATGATGCGCGTGGTGCCTATGCCCAAAATCACGGCATTGCTTCTTACGCACGGTCATTTTGACCATATGCTGACCCTTGCCGCTTGGAAGGAAAAAACGGGGGCTGACATTTGCGTCACGCGCGAGGACGCGCCCGCCTTAACGGATGCCTATCTCAACTGCAACCGTATGTTTTTCGGTACGGATGAGATATATCCTCCTGCTGACCGTCTTCTGGATGAGGGCGACGTCGTTTCCTTTGGCGATGCGTCTCTTACCGTTGTTAAGACGCCCGGACATACGCCCGGCTCTTGCGCTTTCTTGGGTGACGGCGCCATCTTTACGGGCGACACCATGATGTCGGACGGCGCGTACGGCAGATACGACCTTCCGGGCGGCTCGGCAGAGGCGTTGTACGCCTCGCTCCTTCGTCTTGCATCCCTAAAAGAGGAATACGACCTCTATCCCGGACACGGACGCGAGAGCACATTGAAAGAAGAAAAAAATTATTACATTCGATAAAGAAAGGCATATCCATGGAAGAGATCAAGTCGAATTTTATTCACGACATTATTGATGCGGATCTTGCGGAAAACCCCGAGCTTAAGATCCATACCAGATTCCCTCCCGAGCCCAACGGCTACCTGCATATCGGCAGCGCCAAGGCAATTTGGATCAACGTAATGACTGCCAAGAAGTACGGCGGTCTTTTCAACCTGCGCTACGACGACACCAACCCCTCGAAGGAGGACGTGGAGTACGTTGAGTCCATCTACGA
>SVRR01000014.1 GCA_015064745.1 Oscillospiraceae bacterium
GCTCTTATGCCTTCTCGGGTTGCACGGGCTTGACATCAATCACCATCCCCCATAGTGTAACGAGCATCGGCTCTTATGCCTTCTCGGGTTGCACGGGCTTGACATCAATCACCATCCCCGATAGTGTCACGAGCATCGGCAATTATGCCTTCTCGGGTTGCACGGGCTTGACGTCGATCACCCTCCCCGATAGTGTAACGAGCATCGGCTCTTCTGCCTTCTATAATACCGGGTATTATAACAACTCGTCTAATTGGGAAAACGGCGTTCTTTATATAGGAAAGCATTTGATCAAAGCAGAGAATACGCTCTCGGGTGCGTATTCTATTAAAGAAGGAACGCTTTGCATCGGCGATGATGCCTTCTATAATTGCACGAGCCTTACGTCGATTACCATCCCCGATAGTGTCACGAGCATCGGCAATGATGCCTTCGGGCTTTGCTCTAGCCTCAAAACGGTATACTATCACGGAAGCAAAGCCGAATGGGCGACTTTAAGTGCGAATGTTGACGTACTTGCTGCGGCTGATATTGTTTATTTTTCAACCTATACCTTCGTTGATGCAGACGGTACAGTGTTAAAGCAGGAAAACTGCCCTGAAGGCACGACCATTGTAGCGCCCGCCAACCCCACCAAAGCCGCAACGCAACAGTACACCTACACCTTCCTAGGCTTTGATGGCTTCACCGCAGGCATGACCTTGACCGAGGACGTGACCTTCACCGCAAAGTATAACACTACCCTCAACAAGTACACCTACACCTTCTTCGACGAAGATGGTACGAAAGTCCTCGGTACGGCGACGGTTGACTACGGGACGACCATTGTAGCACCCGCCGATCCTTCCAAAGCCGCAACGCAACAGTACACCTACACCTTCGCAGGCTGGGATGGCTTCACCGCAGGCATGACCTTGACTGAGGACATCACCTTTACAGCAACCTATACCGCAGAGAGAACGGGCGTGCTTGTATTGACAAGCACCACCTTTAAGACTGCATGGGGTTTTGAATTTGTGACGGCGATCACGGGAACCCAATCCGCAGGCACGGGCGGCGTCTTCACTCTTACGCTTGATCCGTTCGCGGCATCTCTCGTCTCCTATGAGGCGGCAGATGGCATCGTCGTTGTAGAAGAGGGCAACATCCTCACCGTCACCGTTGACCGCACAGTCGAGGACGGGGAAGCCCTCCTGATGCTTACCATGAAAGCGTCCGACTTTCTTGCGTGCGGTGAGACCGCATTCGTAGCACTTGCGCAAGACAGCGTTCACACCGCCGCCTTCGCTCCCATCGTGATCTATGAGATGGGCGACGTGAGTATGGACGGCTCGGTGGATACCGTGGACGCGCTCCTCATCCAACAGCACGTGGTCGGCATCAAGACGCTCTCCGCCGTACAGCTCGCCTATGCCGAGACCTTTGTGGACGGCGCGACCGATACCGTGGATGCACTCCGCGTACAGCAATACGTGGTTGGTATGGATGTCACCCTCGGCGACCGACACACCGTTACCTTTGTAGAGGAAACGGAAGAGAAGAGCTACACCGTTGAAAGCGGGGAGGCACTCACGCAGATTCCCGAAGCCCCCGAAGGCTACCTTTGGTCGGAAAGCGAAACGGAGTATCTTGCTCCCGCATTTGAAGCCATCACGACCGACAAAAAATACTATCTTGTAAAGGAGGAGGGCTGACATGAAGCACGTAAAAGCCCTGTTACTCATTCTTGTTCTTTCGCTTTGCACCCTCGTCTTCGCGTCCTGTGACGCGAAGACGGTCACCCGTGTCTATGTCAATGACGAGATGCACGCCATCGCGGAATATTCGGATGGCACGACGGAGGACCTCGGATACGTCGGCGTAGAGGTGGAAAAAGAGGTTATCCCGCCCAAGTACACCGTCACCTTCCTTGATGCCTTCGGCGCGGTCTTGAAGACCGAAAAGGTATATAAGGGCGACGCGGCAACCGCCCCTGACGCTCCCGAAATTACCGATAAGTCCTTTGACAAATGGGACGTGGATTTCACAGCCGTTGCAAACGATCTCACCGTTCGCCCGATCTATATCGAGGCGGCAGAGTACACCGTCACCTTCCTTGACGAAAACGGCGCGACCCTGAAGACCGAAACGGTCATTCACGGACATGCGGCGACAGCACCCACAGCACCGCTCCGCGCGGATACCATTTTTAAGGAATGGGACACCGCCTTTGATCAGGTCACGGACAATCTGACCGTCAGAGCCGTCTACCGCGAGAAGGAGACCTACACCGTCACCTTCAAGGATTACACGGGCGTGACTCTCGGCACGGCACAGGTCAAGGAAACCGGCACAGTCCAAGCTCCCGTTACGCCTGCACGCCGCGGCCACACCTTCGCGGGCTGGTCGGGCAGTCTTTCAAACATCACGGCAAGCAAGACCGTGACGGCAAAGTACAACCTTACGAGCGGCACGAACCTGATCGACTACGATTACGCTGTCAAGGCAGACGGCACGGTTGAAATGACCCTTTCCGTCAAGGGCAACGTGAGCTTTGCCGTGTTGCAGGCAAGCCTTGCGATTCCCGCAGGTGCCACCGACGTGACCGCAGAAGGTCTTTCGGGCGCGATCGTCAATCTGCAGGGCGACGCCTGCCGCATCAGCTATTTCACCGTCACCAACACGACGAAGGCAACGAACGTCTTGAAGCTCACCTTCAAGCCCGCAAGCGGTCAAAGCACCCTTGATTTCGCCCTCACCGTCGAGAAAATGACCGACGCCGCTCCTGCGGCGGTGGAATACACCGTCATCGGCGATACCCTGAAGCTCAAGTAAAACAACAAAAAGCCGATTTTCAAAAGAAAATCGGCTTTTTATATCTGCCCCGCATGCGTCAAACGCGTGATTTCCCCACCGCAAGCGACGACGATAAATAACCCCAAGCTATACCGAAAGCGCATGCCTTGAAGTCCGAGGTATGCGCTGAAATTTTAAAAGAAAACGAGCCGAAAATGGCTCGTTTTTTCTTATAATATACAAGTCTCAATAAAACTGCGTCAAGGTGCACACAAGCGGCATGGTAACGACGCAAAGGATGGAGGTAATGGAAACGATGAGTCCCGAATAAACGCTGTCACCGTCAAATTTTTCGGCAAACATACTGGTTGCCGTAGCGGCGGGGGCGGAGGCGGAGATCATCAGAACAGATGCGGTCAGCTCGTCGTAATAAATACCAAGTAGAGAGATCGCTTTGAGAACGAGGAAGGTCGCGGTCGGAACGATGAAAAGGCTCACGGCAATATTCAAATAAAGATATTTGTCCTTTAACGCGCGCCCGAGTTTTAACTCCGTCAGACGCAGACCGATGATCACCATCGAAAGCGGTGCGACCATACCCTTAAAATTGTTCAAAAGCGGTGTTACGATACCGTTCGGGTTGCGCACGATGGGAAGAATAAAATGCTCGTTCACAGTGGGAATAGCGGCAAGTGCAAAGATAATAAGTCCCGCGAAAGTCGCGATGGTTGCGGGATTTATCACCATTTTCTTGATGGAGATATATTCCTTGTTTTCCGTATAAAGGAAGGCGCCGAGCGACCAAAGGAAGAGATTGAAGACAGTAACGTACACGGAGCCGTAGATGGCAACCTCGGGATGGGTCGTCCCGAAAAGGGCGACGAGAAGCGGAATGCCCATGTATCCCGCATTCGTGAAGACGGTGGAGAAGATAAGCACCCGCTTTTTTGCTTCGTCGGCACGACGGAAGCACAACCGACCAATTCCGTAGAACATCAGATGCGAAATGACGGCAAGTAAAAACACGGCGAGCATGCGAAGGAGAATTTCCTTTGTCGGGTCAACCGCGGAGAAGCCCGCAATAATGAGTGCCACCTGCGCGGCGTAAAGAATAAGATTGGATATCGCCTTTCCCGCACCCTCCGGCATCAGCTTTGCTTTGGCAAGGAGAAAGCCGGGAACGATCATCAAAACGAGGATAGCGACCTGTATTAAAAGAAGAAGGGGATCTATCATGAAAGTGCCTTTCTATGTTCGTAGCAATATTATTTTCTGTTTTGCTTTGCGATCTCGTACGCAAGGATGGTCGTAGCGGACGCCGCCGAGAGTGCCGCGTCAAAGGGTCTTCCGTAGCTGATCCTTACAACGGTATCCGCTTCGTTTAAAACGGCGCGGGAGATGCCGCGCTTCTCGCCCCCCACGACAAGCAGGATGGGATAGGGAAGAGGTGTATCTTCGAGCGTTTGTTCGGTATCCACGTCCGCACAAACGATGCGAAAGCCACGCCTCTTAAAGATATGCACGGCATCCTCGGCAGATGATGTGAAATACGAAAACAATTCGGAAGCGCCTGCGGAAGCACGCGCGACCACGCCTGCCGCCGATAGCCAATTTCGTTCGGGGAGAAGTATGCCTGACACACCGAGCGCGTACAAGGAGCGAAGCGCGTAGCCGAAATTGTAGGGGTCTTCGATGCCCTCTATCATCACGTAAAAGCTGCCTGTGTCAAGCGGTGCATCCTCGGTCAAAACGGGAACTGTGCGCTCTGTGGCTACAGCAATAATGCCGCCGTGGGTGTTGCCGACAGTCATGGAGAGAAGCGTCTCTTCGTCAGCTTCCGTGAGAATAAAGCCCTGCCTTTCTGCCTCATGACCGAGAAAGGCGATTTCTCTCGGATTTTTTTTCGCGTGTTGTGCGGTATAGAGGATCCGCGTTATCTTACGGTCGGAAATGCCTGACCGCCCCGCTTCAAGAAGCGCGCGGATAGAGACCATCCCCTCAAGAACCGAGGAACAAGCAAATTTATTTTCTTCTTTCTGCATGAAAAAGACACGCCTTTCATATGTTGTAGCAAAGAATGTTGGGAGGGGCAAGCGATGCGAAGAGAAAGAAAAGAGCGTTGTGAAATTTTAGGAGAATATCTCGTAGCCAACCGCGCCACCGTAAGGGCGGTTGCCGCGCGCTTTGCGATCAGCAAAAGCACCGTACATAAGGACGTGACTGAGCGTCTCTACCAGAAAAATCCGGCGCTTTACGCCGCTGTGAAAGAGATTCTGGATGAAAATAAATCGGAAAGACATCTGCGTGGCGGCGAGGCGACAAGAATCAAATATTTAAAGGAAAAGAACGCGAAATAGCCGTTACTCCCGTGTTTTTCCCGTCGCGCGGTAAAGCTCATCGACCTCTTTTTCCGTGAGATACCGCCATTTACCGACGGGCAGACCGTCTAACTTAATATTGCCGATTGAGACGCGGCAGAGTCTTTTTACCGTAAGACCGACCTTTTCGCACATTTTGCGGATCTGTCGGTTTCTGCCCTCGCTTAAGGTCATTTTTAAGAGGGTTCCCGTTTCGTCCTTGGAAACAACGTCTACAAGCACGGGGAGAATTTTATAGCCGTCAAGCTCCATTTCAGAGGTGAGTGCCTCGTATTGCCCGTCGGTGATATGTCCCGCAACCTTCACGCGGTAAACCTTGGGAAGGTGGTGCTTGGGGTGTGTCAGACGGTTGGCAAGCGTGCCGTCGTCGGTGAGGAGCAAAAGCCCCTCGGAGATGTAGTCTAACCGTCCGATAGGATAAACACGGCTGTGATGGTCCGTAAGAAGCTCGGTCACGCATTTGCGGTTTTGCGGGTCGCTCATGCTCGTGATATAGCCGCGCGGCTTGTTTAGGGCAATATAGTGATGCTTTGTCGCAGTTGGTAGGACGGGCTTGCCCTGCCAAAGCACGATATCCGACGCGGGATCGATCTTCGTACCGAGGGTGGCGGGGTGTCCGTTGACCTTAACACGCCCCTCCTCGATCTCTCTCTCGGCGGCACGGCGTGAAAGCACGCCGCAATCGGTAAAATATTTTTGCAGTCTGATTTTTTCCATAAAAGTCCCTTTTGCTGGCTTGCTATGATTTTTCGGATATCCCGAAGAGCGAAAAGCCGTAATGAAAGAGTGAAATGTGGTCGTTCCAATCGTTCGGTGCGGAGAGCGTCACGCTGATAAGGCGTACGCCGTCCCTTTCCGCCGCGCCAACGAGACAGCGACCGCTTTTTTTCGTAAAGCCCGTTTTGATGCCGACGGCATCCTTCGAGAAGGATAAGAGCTTGTTATGATTTTGAAATGTGCGCACGCCCAGAGAGGTATGGCAGGTGTAGCTTTTTTTGGCGACGATATGCGCAAACGCGGGGTTGTTCATTGCATATGCCGAAAGGAGCGCAAGCTCCCTTGCTGTGGTGTAATGCTCCTCTGCGGGAAGCCCGTGCGGATTGGCAAAATGGGTATCCTTCAATGATAGATCCGTCGCCAAGCGGTTCATACGCGCGGCAAATGCCGCTTCGCTTCCGTCACACGCGATAGCAAGCGTGACAGCCGCGTCGTTTGCGCTGGAAAGCAGGAGCGCATGAAGAAGATCGCTCACCGTAAGGCGTTCGCCTTCCTTAAAATACGCGGACGTGCCCTCTGTTCCCACGGCTTCCTTGGGAACGCTTACTTCCGTATCAAGCGGAAGCGTTTCTATGACGGTGATTGCCGTCATGATTTTTGTGGTAGAAGCCATAGGGGCGGGAGTGTCCGCATCCTTTTCCCATAGCACCTCTCCGTTCACAGCATCCAAAAGGATGGCATGCTTTGCCGAAACGGTAAGTGCTGTGGCGTTTATGGATAAATGCGGCAGAACAAAGAGAATCGCAAGAAAAATGGTGAAAAATGGACGTTTCAACGCAAGCCTCCGACTTTCGTTTTTGCTATTTTTCCGAGTTATCGGTTTAGCTATACGAAAAGGGGCGCGTTATCTTTTTCCAAGGGAAATTAATCCTTTTTTTCGTCCTTTTCTTCCTTTTTCTTGACCAAAACGTCCTTTAAACGCTTTAAAATTTCGGGAGAACGCTCGATAAGCGCGCTGATCTTATCCACAGTGTCAATGTTTTTCGCATCGGTTACGGGAATAAGGTCCACCTTGCCGTCGGGAGCGAGGATAAGAAAAGCCAAAGGAGTTACTGTAACACCCGTACCGCCACCGCCGCCGTAGTTGTTCGGCTTCTTGCCTTCGGTGTCCTTTTTCTTCCCGAAATCAAGACCGCCCGTGGCAAAGCCCATGGAGATCTTGGAAACGGGAAGGATGAGAGTGCCGTTGGGGGTGTAGATGGGATCACCTACGACGGTATCCGTGCCTGTTAATTCTCGAATTTTAGCGAGGGAGTTCTCAATCAAGTCGTTTACTTTGTTTTCATTCATGGCTGTTCACTCCGTTTTTTGTATTTTTGTCGGGTTGTTTTTGTTTCAGTTTAAGAAAGAGGAAGGATGCGCGAAGACCAAGGCAAAGAAGCGCGAGCGGTCTTGCGGAAAAGACGATGCTTGCGTCAAGGGTGCTTTCCGTTTCGCAGAAATTCGCAAAAACGTCAGCGCCGCCACGCTTAACGGTGGTTTTTGTGTAGGAGCGCAAGAGAGAGAGCAAATACGCCGTGCTTTGCGCGGCGGCACCGTAGAGAAGCGCGGTTTTTGCCGCGTCATCCGTCGCCACGGTTACGTACAGACGCACTACACGGATGCGTACGGCAGAGAGAATGTTTTTATAGGTGTTTTTTAAGATGGCTAAGATCAAGCGAAGCTGACGAAGACGCTGTGTAAGCGTTTTTTGAGGCTTCTTTGCTTTTTTTGCCTCGGAAATCTTTTCAAGCTGTCGCTTTTGGCGCAGCTTCTTTTTTTTCTTGCGCAGCTTTCTTGGCGTATAGTCTGAAAGCTTTACTCTCTTTTCACGCGGATATAAGGAAAAACGAAAAAAAAGGTAAGAAAGCGTAAGGGAAAGTTCGTCTTTAAAAATGAGAGAAAGGCGCACAGGGACAAGCAATAAAACAAAAAGAAGCGCCGAAATGCCAAGAACTATATAAAGCGCTGTCACGCTGTGCCTCCTTTCAATGATTGAAAACGATATTTATTCTTTGGCAGGTTCTTCCGGGGAATCGGGGAAAAGTGCAACCCCCAATTCTCCGTCTTCAAAGGAGATCTGATTTTCAAGCACGTTCGGCTCCATGGCGCTCTTGCGCATTCTTGCGAGAATGTCTGCGGCTTCTTCGGAAGACACCCCGGGAAGCTCGGCAAGAGAAGAAAGCCCGAAGCAACGCAGAAAATCCGATGTTGTTCCGTAAAGCATGGGTCTTCCGGGGGCATCAAGGCGTCCTACCGATTCGATAAGTCCACGCTCTAGGAGCGAGGACACAGCGTAGGCACTGTCGACACCGCGCACCGTGTCGATATAGGCGCGGGTGACCGGCTGGTGATAGGCAACGATCGCCAAGACCTCAATGGAAGAATTGGAAAGGGTGCCGCTGCGTTTGATGCCGAGTGCCACGCGAATATGCGGGAGGTATTTCTCCTTGGTGCAAAGCTGACATGCGTTGTCATAGGGCAACAGCAGAATGCCGCGCGGTGCATCCGTGTCGTTATAGACGGCGGAATATGCCACGACGCGTTCCTTGACAAGGGAAGGGGACATCTCAAAAAGCTCACCGAGCTTTTCATAGCTAACGGGATGTCCGGCGGCGAAGAGAATTGCTTCAAGAATCTCTTCAAAGTGCTCACGTGCGCCCTCAATAGGGGCAAGGGTGCTTTTTTGTTCGTTAGGCTGTTCGGTGTTGATCATAGGGACGTGTCCTTTTCTTATTCTAATTCCCGGGTAGCGTTTTCCGTGTCTTCGTCGGGCTCGTAGTTTTCATTCAAGCGAAATTTTGTGAGGATAGAAAACGGCGCTTCCTCGTCTTCCTCACAGAAAAGAATGCGGCGAATCTTGATTAGCTCAAGAATGCCCATGAAGGCGGCAAGAAGCTCACTGCGATCCTCGGCATCCTTCAATAGGTAGAAGAAGGATGCACTTTCATTGCGTGTCAGCTTTTCGATAATACCGTCAATTTGCGTCTCGACAGAAACGACACGGCGTTTGATCAGAGGATTAATCATGGTAACGGGGACTTCGTTTGCCTGCTTCAGTCTGCCGACCATGACGTTTAACGCTTTGGTCAGCAGGGCGGCGTCAAGACCGAGGGGAAAGCCTTTTTCTGCGGGAATCTCCTCGTTGTCCTTGGCAAGACGTCCCGAAAATTCGCTGTATCTCGGGCGAAGCGTTTCCGCATCCTCCTTTGCCTTTTGGTAGATCAAAAGGGCATCCACAAGCTCACGGCGCGGGTCCTCGTCCTTGGATGGATCGCGCGGCAAAAGCATTTTGCTTTTGATGAGCATAAGGGTGCTCGCCATTACGATGAATTCGCAAGCGATCTCAAGGTCAAGCCGCTCCGCTTCGGCAATGTATTCCATGTATTGCTCGAAGATCTTGGCAATGGGGATATCGGCAATGTCGACCTTGTTCTTTTCGATGAGGGTCAGCAAAAGATCAAGCGGTCCCTCAAATTCGTCAAGGCGATAGGTTAAAGCATTCTCTGCGGACATGGTGTCACCTCGTCAAAAAATGGGAAGAAGCATCCAAACGGATTCCATCAACCCCGAAATTCCCGATGCTATCCCGTTAAGAAAGCCAAAATTGGCACCTGTGAGAAGAAAGAGCATCAGGGCAAAGGAGATCATACGCTCATAGCGCATAATGGAAAAATAATATCTTGGCGGTAAGAAAGCAAATAAAATTCGTGAGCCGTCAAGGGGCGGTAGGGGGATGAGGTTAAAAAGGGAAAGCCCAAGGCTGACGGCATGAAAATAGTAAACAAAATAGAAAACGGTCAAAATGAAATTAGCCGCGAAGCTCTCCATACCGCTTGTAACAGCCACCGAGACGTATCCCTTCCAAACAAGGAGATATACGGGTACGGCAAGAAAGGCAAAAAGGATGTTTGAAAGCGGTCCTGCCAAAGCGGTTAAAGCCATATCACGCTTAGGGTTTCGGAAATAGCGTGTATCTACGGGTACGGGCTTTGCCCAACCGAAGTGAAAGAGTACCATGCAAACAGCGCCAATCGGGTCAAGGTGCTTCAAAGGATTTAGGGTGAGCCGTCCCATGCGTTTAGCGGTAGGGTCGCCGAGCTTATACGCTACAATGCCGTGCGCAAGCTCGTGTAGCATAATGACAAGAAGCACGGCGGGAACGGTAATAAGATATCTTGCGATCGTGTTCATAAAAACTCCTTTTTACCTATGAAAGCGCTCGAAGAATTTCACCCCATAGCACATCCTTGCCCTCCCTCGTTTCCGAGGAAAAGGGGAGAATGGTGTTATCAATTTCGGAGAAATAGGTCTCCTTCATTTCTTTGAGGCTTGCGGCGAGCGCAGTTTTGCTGAGCTTGTCCGCCTTGGTAGCGACAATCACAAAGGGCAGGGCGGCATCGACAAGATACTGTATCATGGCAAGATCGTCGTCTGTCGGCCCCGTACGCGCGTCAATCAACTGTAAGACCAGTTTGAGCTGCCCTATGGCGGGATTTTTTGTGAAAAAACCGTCAGTTACACGACTGAATGCCAAAAGCTCTTCCTTGGAGCGCTTGGCGTAACCGTAGCCCGGAAGATCGACAAAGGTCAGCTTACCGTCAATATCAAAAAAATTGACGGTAACCGTTTTTCCGGGCGCGGAGGATACGCGCGCAAAAGCGCGGCGCCCAAGCAAGGTATTGATCAGTGAGCTTTTTCCCACGTTTGAGCGCCCCGAAAAGACGATCTGCGGAACTGCGTCGCGCGGAAATTGTGCGGGCGTGCCTGCACTGACTTTAAGGCGCAGATTGTTTAAATTAGGTTTTTGCATAATTGCTCCTCAGCGACAAAGCTGTGTTTGCTTTTGCTCGGCGGGGGCGGTAAAGAGAGGCTTTTCGGGGGCAGGTTCTCTGTGCGGCACGTCAAGAAGCACCTCGCGGAAGGCGTCGGTGATCTCGTCGCACAGCACAAAGCGGAGTCCTGCTCTTGCCTCGCTGTCAATTTCGTCAAGGTCCTTTTCGTTCCCCTTAGGGATAAGGACGGTGCGGATACCCGAGGCGTACGCCGCCATGGTCTTTTCTTTAAGACCGCCGATGGGAAGCACTTTACCGTGCAGAGTGATCTCACCCGTCATTGCCACGTCGCGGTGAGTGGGGGCGCCCGAAAGCGCGCTTGCAAGAGCACAGCTCATCGCAACACCGGCACTGGGCCCGTCCTTGGGAACGGCGCCCTCGGGGAAGTGAATGTGGATATCCTTTGTCTTGTAGAAATCTTCCGCGATACCGAGTGTTTTTGCCACGGTGCGGATGTAGCTGACGGCAAGTCCCGCCGATTCCTTCATCACGTCGCCGAGACTTCCGGTCAAGGTCACCTTGCCTGTACCATCCATCACAAGCGCTTCCACCTTGAGAAGGTCGCCGCCGCTTTGCGTGTAGGCAAGACCGTTGACCACACCCACGGGGTTGGTTTTCTCCAGATCCTCGCGCAAAAACTTGCGCTTGCCAAGCATTTCGGCAACGATAGCCGGGGTAATTCGTACGCTCTTGGCTTCACCCTCGGCGATTTTCATTGCCGCTTTGCGGCACAGAGAAGCGATCTCACGCTCAAGGGTACGAACGCCCGCTTCGCGTGTGTAGTAGTCGATCAGCTCATAAAGAGCTTCGTCGGTGAAGCGGAGCGTGCGCTTCGAAAGTCCGTGTCTTGAAAGCTGCTTCGGCAATAGGTGCTTTTTGGCGATGGTAAATTTCTCGGTGCGTGTATAGGAGGAAAGACGAATGATCTCCATACGGTCGATAAGCGGCAAAGGAATGCTGTCGTAATCGTTTGCCGTCGCGATAAACACACAGTCGGAAAGATCTAGGGGAAGCTCTAAAAAGTGATCACGGAAATATTTGTTTTGTTCGGGGTCAAGCACCTCAAGGAGCGCGGATGCGGGGTCACCGTGCATGCTTGACGAAAGCTTATCGATCTCGTCAAGGACGAGTACGGGGTTAGAAACGCCGGCTGAGGTAATCGCCTCGACAATGCGACCGGGCATAGCGCCTACGTAGGTCTTTCTGTGGCCGCGAATGTCCGCCTCGTCACGAATACCGCCGAGCGAGATGCGGGCATATTTGCGCTTCATGGCACGTGCGATGGACGCGGCGATAGAGGTCTTTCCGACACCGGGAGGACCAACAAGGCAAATGATCTGGTTTTTGACATCGGGTGCCAGCTGCTTGACGGCGATGTATTCAAGGATGCGAGCTTTGATCTTTTCAAGCCCCGCATGGTCGGCGTCGAGAACGGCTCTTGCCGCTTTCACGGTCGTTGCAGCATCCGTCCTCTTGCACCAGGGAAGCTCAAGGCAGGTGTCGAGATAAGAGCGAAGCACGGCACTTTCCGCGGCACCGAACGGGGTCTTGGAAAGGCGTCCGAGTTCTTTGAGAAGCTTTTCCTTCACCTGCTCGGGAAGCTCTGCCGCTTCTATGCGCGTGTGATACTCGGCGATCTCGTCATCGTCCTCACCGAGCTCTTGCTGTATGACTTTTGCCTGCTCGCGCAAAAAGTATTCCTTTTGATGCTGGTCGATCCGTTCCTTGACCTGACGGTGAATGCTGTATTCGAGGGCGATAAACTGAAATTCCTCCTCGACCACAAAAAGCAGACGGTCAAGTCTGGTGAGGGGGTGGAAAACCTCCAAAATGCGTTGCTTGCTCTTGTAATTGAGAAGCGCAGCAGAGGCAATAAAGTCGCAAAACGCGCCCGGGGCTCTGAGGGCGGTGGCGGCTTTTACGATATCGTCGTTTAAGATGGGGTGCATGGGACGGATGTCCTCGACCATTTTAAGCACAGCTTGCATTTTTTCTTCGGCATCGCTGCTTGCATCCTCTTCAACGTGTACCGTTTTGCAGATAGCGGAGGCGAAAAAGCAATCGTTCTCATAACGGATCGAAGACACCTTGGCACGGCATATACCCTCGAAAACGACGGCGAGACCGCCGTCCTCGACGCGGGAAACGCGCTTGATTTGACAAACGGTACCGACGTGATAAAAATCCTTTTCGGTAGGAGCATCGATTTCCGCGTCCTTTTGTGAAAGAAGGAGGATCCGTCCGTCCGATTCGCTGGCTAAGGAGAAGGCGTGCAGGGAAGCGTCACGGATCAGGTCTAAATTCATTTGTACGCCGGGGAAGGCAACCGTTCCTCTGACGGCGATCATGGGTAGAGAAAGTTCTTTAGCTCGTTCAATGGTTCTTGGCATGATAGGTTTCCTTTTGATTTTCTCGTGTATACGCTGTGCCGATGGCACGTAAAAACACATTTTCATACTATTATATCATATCATTACATCAAAATCAAGAATTTTGAGCAATAAAAACAAAAACTTTTCCCCTCTTTTTTCGACATCCCGAAAAAAACAAATTTTTTTTGCAAAAACACTTGACAACCGAAGAAAAACGTGCTATACTAGCGCAGTAAAGCAGTTGCTTGCCGCACTCACCGTATCGCAATCGTGCGCATTCGGTCAACATATATCCCGCCTTTTGGTGGGTTTTTGTGCATGCGGTAACTTTGACTGCATGCTTTATTTTTTATTCGGAGGTGCAGAAAGATTAGCACGAAGGAATTACTCATTAACGACGACATTAAAGCAAAGGAAGTTCGCCTTGTTGGAGAAGACGGTCAGCAGCTTGGCATCATGCCGCTGAACGACGCCAAGGAGTACGCGTATTCGAGAAACCTCGACCTTGTCCTGATGTCTGCTACGGCAACCCCTCCCGCTTGCCGCGCTATGAACTACGGTAAATACCGTTTTGAGCGTGATAAGAGAGAGAAGGAAGCTAAGAAGAAGCAACAGGTCTCGAAGCTCAAGGAGGTTCAGCTTTCCTGTCGCATTGATGTTCATGACTTTCAAACTCGTGTCAATCACGCAAAGGGCTTTCTCAAGGACGGAAACAAGGTCAAGGCGGTCGTTCGCTTCAAGGGACGCGAAATGTCGCATATGGAGCTTGGTAAAGAGGTTCTTGAAAAGTTTCAGGCTGCCTGCGCCGAGTTTGGTGCCGCCGAGAAGGGTGCGGTGCTGGAAGGACGGTATATGTCCGTCGTGATCTCGCCCTTAAAGGCGACTGCCAAGTCCGGCAATTCATAAGGTTAAAATTCGGTTTTCACCGTAACATTAAAGGAGAAACAAAAATGGGAAAAGTAAAGACGCATAAGGCATCTGCGAAGAGATTTTCTCTCACCGCATCCGGAAAAGTGAAGATCAATCACTGCAACCGCCGTCATAAGCTCGGCATCAAGACCGCAAAGCGCAAAAGACAGCTTCGTGGCGCTGCAACCATGAGCGAGAGCATGGCGCCTGTTTACAGAAAGCTTATTTTGAAATAAGCGACGAAAGAAAGAAATTAGGAGGATATCGAAATGGCAAGAGTAAAAGGCGCAATGATGACGCGCAAGAGAAGAAAGAGTGTATTGAAGGCCGCAAAGGGCTATTGGGGTGCAAAGAGCAAGCATTTTAAGATGGCTAAGCAGGCTGTTGCAAAGAGCGGAAACTACGCTTTTGCAGGCCGCAAGATGAAGAAGAGAGAGTTCCGTTCTCTCTGGATCGCCCGTATCTCCGCGCAGGCTAAGGTATGCGGCATGAACTATTCCACCATGGTACACGGTCTCAAGAAGGCAGGTATCGATCTGAACCGCAAGATGCTTGCTGAGATCGCCGTTTCCGACAAGGAAGCATTTGCAGCCCTCGCTGAAAAGGCAAAGGCAGCTCTTTAAGAAAAAAGGGATTGTTGCGCAAAAGCGTAGCAACCCCTTTTTCGGGTTTTATGGGAGAATTCAAGAAGCTGGAAACTCATCCTCTTCTTGAATTTTGCTTTATTTATACCGTTCGTGTAAGGGAGAAAAAGCGTGGAAATCACCGAGATTACTTCACGGCAGAATACGACCGTGATGTGGGCTGCGTCCTTGAAGGAAAAGAAGTATAGGGAAAAACATCAAGCCTTTCTCTTGGAAGGGACAAAGCTTGTAAATGAGGCGGTTGTCTCTCATCTTCCCATCACGCATATTTTTGTTGCCGAAGGGAAAAAGGCTTCCGTGTGGGATGAGCTTCCATGGGAAGCATTGACCGAAAGGGAGGAAGTGCCAAGGGTCTATCTCCTTTCGGATGCGTGCTTCGAAAAAATTTCTACTGAAAAAGCTTTTCAAGGGGTTGTTGCGGTAGTAAAATATCTTGACTTTTTCAAAAGAATTGATAAAATAAATAGTGTAGAACTGCCGTCGCGCGCGCTTTTTCTTTCCTCGGTACGCGATCCGGGCAACCTCGGTGCCATCGTTCGCTCTGCCGTCGCGTTTGGAACAGAGGCTCTCATTCTTTCCGCCGATTCTGCGGACGTATATCATCCTAAGGTGTTGCGTGCCGCGATGGGAACGCTTTTTAAGGTCTCTGTTTTTATCGTCTCGGATGAAATCGGTTTTGTTCGGGCGTTTAGGGAAAAGGGACGCCGTTTCTTTGCCGCCGAGCTTAGAGAAAACGCTGTTTCACTTTCCGCATTTTCGATGTGTCACGATGATGTTTTCGTGATCGGAAACGAAGGGCACGGAATTTCCCCCGAGCTCTCTGCCGTGTGCGACGGCTCGGTGTATATCCCGATTGCGGATGGGGTAGAATCTCTCAACGCTTCGGTCGCGGCATCCGTTTTACTTTGGGAGCTGTATAAAAAGAGAGGGGAAGCGGTCGGTGACTGATATACGATATTGGATATGGCTTGGCGCCTCTCTCGGCTATGGCTCGCCCGCGCTTTTGCCGCTTCTTGAATGCTTTGGCGATGCAGAGGGCGTTTTTAACGCCTCGGATATGGCACTTTCGGAGATCAAGGCTCTTTGCGCGGCAGAACGCAAGAAGCTGTCCTTGCACGACCTTAGCCGTGCCGAGGAGGTCGCCGATTATTGCATGCACGCAGGCGTGCGTGTTTTGACGGTTGCGGATGAGGAATATCCGCAAGCGCTTCTTGCGATCCCCAATCCTCCCGCCGTGCTTTACGTGCGCGGCACGGTTCCCGCTTGGAATACACTTCCGTGCATTGGCGTTGTCGGTGCGCGATCCATGAGCTATTACGGTGCCTCGGCGGCGTGTGAGATCTCCTATGACCTTGCGCGCATGGGATGCATTACGGTCAGCGGTATGGCGCTTGGGATTGACGGTGTTGTGGCGGCAGCCAGCTTGGAGGCGGGCGGAAAGACGGTTGCGGTTCTCGGCAGTGGAATCGACCGTTTATATCCGAAGGAGCATAAGGAGCTTTACCGAAGGATTTTAGAGGGCGGTGGTGTCGTTGTTACGGAATTTCCGCCTTATGAAGGCGCGGATGCCTTCCATTTTCCGCTTCGCAACCGTATTATAAGCGGAATTTCAAAGGCGCTTATTCTCGTAGAAGGTGAAGCGAACAGCGGCTCTCTTATTACGGCGAGGTATGCCAAAAAGCAAGGAAAGTGCGTTTTCGCCGTTCCTGGTAAAATTAACGACAAAAACAGCGAAGCGCCGCTTCTTCTTTTAAAGTCGGACGCAAGGGTACTTACGTGTGCGGACGACATTTATGATAGCTTCAAGGAGGAATATTTTGCCTCGATCAATCCTTTCGCGCTTTTGCCGAAAACGAACGTAAGCGTTGAGACTGTGCTGCGCAAATACGGCGTCGCCTCGGGAAGAGATAAGCCGAAGGAAAAGAAGCTTCTTGCAAAAAATACACCCCACGAGGAAAAATCACCTCTCATGGAAAGAATACGCGGCTTTTTCGGCGGCGCGGCGAAGACGGAACAGGATGCGCTACCCGAAAAAATGTGTGACGCCAAAAGCGATGACCCGACAGAACGCCGTCAAATGCTTGACCAGACGAGGCGACAGCTTTTGGGGGATGCGGAGTACGCTCTTTACGAGAAATTAAGCTACGATGACCCCAAGCACCCCGATGAGCTGACAGACGAACGCGGTGTGGGGGAAGTCGCCTCTATGCTTGTTATGATGGAGATCACCGGGTGCGTGACGCTTGTAAGTGGCGGCTGCTACATTAAAAACGAAAATTAATGAAAGGGCGGTACAGATAGTACCGTAACGAAGATATATGGCAACCACAAAAACTACAGAAACTAAGAAAAAGACTACTCTTGTCATTGTTGAGTCTCCGACAAAGGCGGGAAGCATCAAGGGGTATCTTGGCGCTAATTATCAGCTTGAGGCGTCCGAGGGACATATTCGGGATTTGCCTAAAAGCACCCTTGGTGTTGACGTTGAAAACAATTTTGAGCCGCATTACATTAACATTCGCAACAAAGGAGAGCTCATTAAAAAGCTCAAAAAGCAAGCGAAAGCGGCATCTCGCGTTCTTATCGCAACCGACCCTGACCGCGAGGGCGAGGCGATTGCTTGGCACATCGCGGAGGTGCTTGGCATTGATAAAAGAAGTGCTTGCCGTGTAACCTTCAATGAGGTCACTAAGGGTGCCATTAAGGCGGCTGTTAAGAACCCCCGCGCGATTGACGAAAACCTCGTGGACGCACAGCAGGCAAGACGTATTCTCGACCGTATCATGGGTTATAAGCTTAGCCCTCTGCTGTGGAAAAGTGTGAAAAGCGGTCTTTCGGCAGGACGTGTGCAGTCAGTCGCAACGCGCATTATTACCGAGCGTGAGGAAGAGATACGGAACTTCGTTCCCCAAGAGTATTGGAGCATCAGTGCCCGCCTTTCGCAGGAGGACGGTGAGCAATTTGAGGCTAAGTTCTTCGGTAACGCCGAGGGCAAAATGCGTCTTTCCTGTGAAGCGGATGCCATGGCGGTCAAGGCGGCTGTGGAAAAGGGAAGCTTCATTGTGAAAAACGTTCGTACGGCACAAAAGCAAAGTCAGCCTGCCGCCCCCTTCACAACTTCCACCTTGCAGCAGGAGGCATACCGCAAGCTCAATTTCCGTTCGCAGGACACCATGAAGGTGGCACAGGAGCTGTATGAGGGTATCAATCTCGGCACTGAGAACGGTGGCACGCAGGGTCTTATCACCTACATGCGTACCGACTCGCTTCGCGTTTCCCAAGGAGCAGCCGAAGCAGCGGCAGCTCTTATCGGCCGTATGTATGGTGCGGAATATGTGCCCGCGACCCCGAACGTTTATAAAACCAAGAAAAACGCACAGGATGCGCACGAGGCGATCCGTCCCGCAAACGCAGATTTTATCCCTTCTAAAATCAAGAGCCATCTTACGCCTAAGCAGTACCGTCTTTATAAGCTCATTTGGGAGCGCTTTATCGCAAGCCAAATGACCTCTGCCGTGTATGATTCTCTTGCCATCGATTTTGAAAACAACGGTTACGTCTTCAAGGCAAGCGGTAACCTTCTCAGATTCCGCGGCTACATGGCTGTTTATCGTGACGAGCGTGACGAAAACGAGGATGAGCAAACGCTCTCCTATCTTCCTACCGTCAACGCGGACACCGTGATGAAGACCGAAAGCGTCAATGCGCAGCAGCACTTTACCGAGGCGCCCCTGCGCTATACCGAGGGCTCCTTGATCAAGTTTTTGGAAGAAAACGGTATCGGCCGTCCCAGCACCTATACCACCATCATTACGACGATTTTGAAGCGCAACTATGTCAAGCGTGACGGAAAAGCCCTCGTTCCCACGCCGCTCGGTGAGGTTACCAACAAGCTGATGGAGGAAAATTTCCCCGACATTGTCAGCTATGAATTTACCGCTGAGATGGAAAGCAGTCTCGACGAGATCGAGCAGGGAAGTGCGAAGCTTTCCGACGTTCTCACCGATTTTTATGCTCCATTTGAAAAAGAGCTTTCGAGAGCAAAGGAAAAGCTTGACGGTGAAACGGTTGAGATCCCCGATGACGTCTCGGAATATACCTGTGAGCTTTGCGGTAAGAAGCTTATTTACAAGACGGGACGCTTTGGAAGATTTCTTGCTTGCGCAGGCTATCCCGAATGCAAGAATACCAAGGCAATCGACAAAAACGGCGCCCCTGTGGAAAAGAAGGAAAAGATAGAGACGCTTGCGGATTTCAAGTGTGAGCTTTGCGGCGCGGATGTCGTTCTTCGCTCGGGCAGACACGGTCAGTTTTATGCTTGCACTCGCTATCCCGAATGTCACTTTACCAAGCCCAAGGCAAATCCGCTTCGTGCGCACTGTCCGGATTGCGGAGCTCAGATCCTGGTGCGTCGCGCGCGTACCAAGAGCCTCTTTTACAGTTGTGAGAGATACCCCGAGTGCAGCTTCTCGGTATGGGATATGCCTACCGAAGAAAAATGCCCCGCTTGCGGCGATATGCTTTTGCAGCGCAAGAGCAAAAAAATGCTTATTTGTCGCAATAAATCTTGTAGCTATAAGGCAGAATATACCGTAGACGAGGAAGTGTCCGATGACACCGAAAATTAAGGTCATCGGGGCAGGTCTCGCGGGCTGTGAGGCGGCATATGTCGCCTCGCGTCTGGGGGTTTCCGTTGACCTTTACGAGATGAAGCCGACAAAGTATACACCTGCGCACAAATACGACGGGTTTGCGGAGCTTGTTTGCTCCAATTCATTGCGTTCAAATCAAGTTTATAACGCGGTGGGACTTTTGAAGGAGGAGCTTTCCCTTCTTGGCTCTCTTGTTATGGAGGCGGCGTATGCGACGGCTGTTCCTGCAGGGACGGCACTCGCCGTGGATCGTGTGAGATTTTCGGATTATATTACTGAAAAAATAACTCAAAACCAAATGATCACGGTGCATACGGGGGTGGAAGTGACCGAGATCCCGCGCGACGGTGTTACCGTTGTCGCAAGCGGACCTCTTACCGACGGAGCATTGGCTGAGGATATTTTAAGGCTTATAGGCAGGGATACGCTTCATTTTTACGACGCGGCAGCTCCTATTATAGACGCCGCAAGCATTGATTTTGAAAAAGCGTATTTTGCTTCTCGTTATGGGAAAGGGGAGAGTGACGATTACGTCAACTGCCCTATGTCCAAGGAAGAATACGAACTCTTCTTTGACGCGCTCGTGCATGCGGAGGAGGCAAAGCTGCACGAGTTTGATGCTCCCGACGGCAAAGAGCCGCGTGTCTTCGAGGGGTGTATGCCCGTGGAGGTGATGGCGCGCCGCGGCGTAGAGACGCTTTTGTTCGGCCCGCTTAAACCCGTAGGGCTTCCCGACCCGAAAACAGGGCGCGAGCCCTATGCGGTCGTACAGCTCCGCGCTGAAAACCGCGAAAAAACTATGTACAACCTCGTCGGTTTCCAAACACATTTGACTTTTCCTGAGCAAAGACGAGTATTTCGCATGATTCCGGGACTTGAAAATGCGGAATTTTTGCGTTATGGTGTGATGCACCGAAACACCTATCTTTGTTCCCCGGGACTTTTAAGTGAAACTTATTCCTTGGCAGATAAAGAAAACATCTTTTTCGCAGGTCAAATGACGGGGGTGGAAGGATACGTTGAGTCGACAGGCTCCGGCTTCGTTGCGGGCGTATCCGCGGCGCGCCTTGCTTTGGGGCTGGATAGATTTTCCTTCCCGCCCGTTACCATGCTTGGCGCAATGGCGAACTATGTGAGCGTGGGCAGCACGACGGATTTTCAACCGATGAACGCAAATTTCGGTATTATCGCACCGCTTGACAAAAAAGTAAAAGGGGGAAAAGCCGCGCGTAACGATGCTTACGCCGCAAGATCCCTCGCTTGCGTGAAAGAACTTAAAAGCTTTCTTTTTGAAAACCAAAAGGAGAACGTATGAAAATTATTTTGGATGCGATGAGCGGCGATTACGCTCCCCTTGAAATTTTACGCGGTGCCGCGCAGGCAAAGGGGGAATATCCGGAGATCGATATTCTTCTTGTCGGTGACCCCGATACGATCACTTCCGTGGCGCGGAAGGACGGTCTTGATATCGAAAAAATGGAAATATACGCCTCTTCTTCCGTGATTTCGATGGAGGACGCGCCGCTTAGCGTAATACACGATAAAAAGGATTCCTCCATGGGAGTTGGACTTAAGCTGCTCTCGCAGGGGGAAGGGGATGCCTTTGTCAGTGCCGGAAATACAGGAGCGCTTCTTGCAGGAGCCTCGCTTATTGTCCGTCGCTTAAAGGGAATCGCGCGCCCCGGTATTGGTGCTATTTTGCCTCTTCTCAATCCCGTTCTTCTTCTTGATTCGGGCGCAAATATTACTGTGACCGAGGAAAATCTTGAAATGTTTGCCGTTATGGGCTCGGTATATATGAGCAAGATCTACGGTATCGAGCGTCCGCGCGTCGGACAGATCAACAACGGTGCGGAACCGACAAAGGGACTTCCGTTGCAGATTGCGGCGTATGAGCGCCTTTCCAAAAATGAAAATATCAATTTCGTGGGTAATATCGAGGGAAAAGATATTCCTTTCGATACCTGCGACGTTTTGGTTGCGGACGGCTTTACCGGCAACGTTGTTCTTAAACTAACCGAGGGCATGGGGAAAATGATGCTTCATACCATGAAGGATCTTTTCTATGCGAATGCTCTCACTATGCTTAGCGCGAGCCTGATGAAAACGAGGATCAACGATTTAAAGCACCGTTTTGATTCCTCCGAGCACGGCGGCGCTCCTATTCTCGGCATTCGAAAGCCCGTGATCAAGGCACACGGCGGTTCGGATGCAAAAGCGATTAAAAACGCGATATTCCAAGCAGTCGGCTTCGTAAAGGACGACATCAACGGTGAGATCGAAAGAGTAGTAAACGAGCTTTCCGATAAAAGCAAAGCATAAAGGCAGGAAAAGATCATGGCACAAGGCAGAAATCCGAGAGAGCTCTCAGCGTATACGGGATATCGGTTCAAGGATATCTCTCTTTTGGAAACCGCACTCACGCATTCTTCCTACACCAACGAATGTAGAAAGGATCTCCCCGTAAAATGCAACGAAAGGCTTGAGTTTTTAGGGGATGCTGTTTTACAGATTATTGTCAGCGACCATCTTTTTTCGCATTTTCAAAACAGTGCCGAAGGGGTCTTGACCAAGTTGCGCCAACATCTCGTCTGCGAACAAACGCTGGCGAAGCTTGCGCAAAAGCTGTCACTCGGTGAGTTTTTAGTTCTTGGCAAAGGGGAAGAGCAAAACGGCGGCAGAGCACATGTCGCCATCCTGGCAGATGCTTTTGAGGCTCTTCTCGCGGCGATATACCTCGATGACGGTCATAGTATGGAATTTTTGCGTGTCTTTCTCATTGGACTGATGCGCGATGAGATTGCCGCTTGTGAAAAAAACCGTGGCGGCGATTATAAGACACGGTTACAGCAGCTGGTACAACAGGACGGGCACGAGCAACTTTATTACGTTGTGGTTTCCGAAGCGGGACCCGATCACGATAAGACCTTTGAGGTTTGTGCCATGTTGAACAGCAACGCCGTCGGACGGGGGCGCGGACGCTCGAAGCGCGAAGCAGAGCAGGCGGCGGCGAGAGAAGCGTTGACGCTTTTTGGTGTTGATGACGAATAACAGACGAAATTTAAGAATAAGGACGAGAACGAATGTACTTAAAATCTCTTGAATTACATGGTTTTAAATCCTTTCCGAATAAGACGGTTCTTACCTTTGAGCCGGGAACGACGGTCGTCGTAGGACCGAACGGAAGCGGAAAGTCTAATATTTCCGATGCGATGCGTTGGGTGCTCGGTGAAATTTCCAGCCGCAATATCCGCGGTACGAAAATGGAGGACGTCATCTTCGGCGGTACCGATCTTCGCCGTCCCATGAGCTTTGCCGAGGTTTCCGTGACCTTCGATAACAGCGCACCGGAGCACCGTATCGACTCCGCCTACGATGAAATTACCGTCACGAGACGCTATTACCGTTCGGGCGAGAGTGAATACATGATCAACCGTAAAAACTGTCGCTTGCGTGATATTCATGAGCTTTTCATGAATACCGGTGTCGGAAGAGAAGGGTATTCCATTATCGGTCAGGGTAAAATTGCGGAGATCCTCTCGAAAAAGAGCGAGGATCGCCGTAATATCTTTGAGGAAGCTGCCGGAATTTCCAAGTTCCGTCAACGCAAGGAGGAGACCGAAAAGAAGCTTTCCCAGGTGGAACAGAACGTCGATAGCTTGACCTTAATTTTTAACGAGCTCGACGCCCGCGTCGGTCCGCTTGCCAAGGACGCGGAGAAGGCAAAGCGCTACCGTGTGCTTCTCGAAGACAAAAAGCGTGCTGACGTATCGCTTTGGCTCTTTGATACGCAAAAGCTGAAGTCCGATCTTCAAAATGCCGATAACGCGTACCGACTTGCAGCCGCGGAGTACGATCGTCTCAAGGAACACATTGAAACGCTTGAAAAACAGAGCGATCTCATTCATGAAAGGCTAACGGGAAGCCGACTTGCCTCCGAGCAGCTCTTGGCGCAGATCAACGATACGGGGAAGCGTATCGGCGTGCTCGAAAACAGCTATGCGCTTGCAACGGCAAGCATTCGCAACCTTGCCGAGCTTGCTGCCGCCTGCCGTGAGCGTCTTTCCGCATTTGATGAGGACGATCGCAAGATCGATACACAAAAGGAGGAGCTGTCCTCCGATATCGCCGCGCTTTCGGAAAAGGAAAAGGCGATCGAGGATGAAAAGCTTGACTTGCTTGTCGCCCTTGACGCGCTTGCCAAGAGTGCGGCAACGCTCGAAGCGACGCTTGCCGAGGACCTTGCGCGTATCGAGGAGCTAAACCAAAAAGCAATGGATCTGCGTGTCCGTCTAGACGTCAGCGAAAAGGCAAAGGCAGACGACAGTGACAAGAGCCGCTCCATTAATGAAGAAATCGAAAAATATCGTAGGGCAGAAGAAGAACTTTGCGCCGAAGTGGCTCGTTGTGAGAAAAATACGGTAGGATATCGCGAAAAGATCAACGTTGCCGAGGAAATCATTAAAACACAAAACGAGCTTCTTGAAAAATATGCTTTGGAGCGTGAGGAAGCACAAAGAGCGCACAATGACGAGGAAGGACGTATCAGCGGTCTTCGCCAGCGCGTGGATTCGTTGCGCCGCATGGAGGAGCATTTTGAGGGCTACGGTCAAAGCGTGCGTTTTGTTATGCAGGAATACACCAAAGCGCCGGAAAGCTTCATCGGTAAGGTCTACGGCCCCATTTCAAAGCTCATCTCGGTAGGGGCGGAGCATATCACCGCAATTGAGACGGCGCTGGGGCAAAATCTGCAAAATATCGTTGTTGAAAACGAAGAAACGGCAAAAAGCGCCATTGCGATTTTGAAGAAAAGCGGCGCGGGCCGCGCAACCTTCTATCCCATCTCATCCGTGCGCGCGCAAAGCGAAACGGATGAAATTCGCCGCGCAAAGGATTTTAACGGATACGTAGGGCGTGCGGATACGCTCGTTTCCTATGACGAAAAATATACAGAGATCATGCAGTCTCTTCTTTTACGCACGGTGGTCTTTGACAATATTGATAACGCAACCGAGGCTGCAAAGCGGCTATCCTTCCGCTTACGCATCGTTACGCTTGACGGACAGATCATCAATGCGGGCGGTTCGTTTACGGGCGGTTCCGTGCGGCGCGACAGCGGCATTCTCACAAGGAATTCGGAAATCGAAGCCCTTGTTGCTGAGTGCAAGAAGCGCGAAAAAGCATCGAAAGAGCTTTTGACCTCCATTACCGCTCTTGAAAACGACATGGAGAAGACCAAAGACAAGCTTCACGATGCCGAGCAAACGCGAGATCTTCTTTATACCATGTCGCGCGCCCAGTTTGCGGAGCTTGATACCGCAAAGGCAAAGCTTTCGGCGAATGAGGAGCTTTTGGAAAAGCTGAATACGGACCTTGCACGTCTCTCTGAGGGCAGCGATCGCTACGAAAGCGAGATCCGCGATCTGCGCGCGCTCTTAGACGAAACGGGAAAAGAGATCGAGGCGTTAAAGGCAAAGCGCACCGAGGATGAAATCCGCCGTCAAGGTATTCTCGACCAAAAGGAAGAGAAGAACGGAGAAGTGAACGATGCGAAGCTTCGTCTTGCGGTGCTTGCCACCGAGCGCGAGACGAAAAAGGCGCAGCTCGCTTCTTTGAGCGATACCAAAGAAGCGCACGAGAACGACCGTGCGGCGGCGCTACGTCAAATTGCGGAATACGCGGCAAGAACCGAGGCGCTGGAAGAAGAAAAGCGTCAAAACCGTATCACCCTTGCCGAGGAACAAAAGAAACTCGCCGATCTCGAAGGCTCCCGTACAGACAAGGAGGAAGAGGGGAACGAATTTACGAAGCTCGAAAATGAGCTTCGCGAAAAGATCCGTACCGCGAACGATGACAGAGAGCGTGTCTTTGGAGAGTATACCCGCACCGAGGCAAGGCTTGTTCGCTTGCGTGAGGATAATGAGCGCATAGAAAACAAGCTTTGGGATGAGTATCAGATCACCTATGAGGAGGCCGTCGCGCTTGATTATCCTCCCGTAACTGCTCAAAACCGTTCGGAGATGGCAACTCTTCTCACCTCCTGCCGTGCGAAAATCCGCGAGCTCGGAAGCGTAAATCCGAACGCTGTCGAGGAATACGAGGAGGTCAAGGGACGTCACGAGGAGCTAAAAACACAGCTTGGCGACCTTGCAGCATCCAAGGAAGAGCTGCTTGGCATCCTTTCTCGCATTGAGGACGAAATGAAGGAGAATTTCCGCCGCACCTTTGACGAGATCAACACCAACTTCGCGACCGTATTTTCCGAATTGTTTGGCGGCGGCTCTGCGGAGCTTTCTTTGACCGACCCCGACGACGTTTTGACGAGCGGTATCGAGATTAAGGCGGCGCCTCCCGGAAAGATCATCAAGAGTCTTTCGCTTCTTTCGGGCGGTGAGCAGACCTTTGTCGCTATCGCGCTCATCTTTGCGATCTTAAAAGCGAACCCGACCCCCTTCTGTATCTTTGACGAGATCGAGGCGGCGCTTGACGAGGTCAACGTTGACCGCTTCGGCGCGTACGTGCGCAATTATTCCGCACACACCCAGTTTATCCTTATCACACACCGCCGCGGTACGATGGAGATCGGTGACCGTCTTTACGGTATCACCATGCCTGAGCGCGGTATCTCGCGCGCGTTGCCCTTTGATGCCTCCGAGATTGAAAACAAGCAAAAGGAGCTTCTTACATGAGCTTTTTCCAAAAATTAAAGCAGGGTCTTTTGAAGACCAAAAATGCCTTTTTCGGCAAGATAGACGACATCTTCAAGAGCTTCGTCCGCATCGATGAGGACTTTTTCGAGGAGCTTGAGGAGCTCTTGATCTCAGCTGATGTGGGAGTTGAGACTACCGAGAATATTTTAGACACGCTTCGTGAGCAAATTAAGGATGCGCGCGAAAAGGATCCCGAAGCCATTAAAAGGATGCTCTATGAGATCCTACTTGAAACGGTTGGCGAAAACGAAGGACTGTCTTTGGCGACCAAGCCCTCTGTCATTTTCGTTATCGGTGTCAACGGTGTAGGAAAGACGACTTCCATTGGAAAAATTTCGGCAGAACTTAAACGCCAAGGCAAAAAGGTCGTGGTCGCGGCAGCAGATACCTTCCGCGCCGCAGCGGCGGATCAGCTTGCCGTATGGTGTGATCGTGCGGGGGTAGACCTTGTAAGACAAGCCCCCGGTGCCGATCCCGCATCGGTGGTGTACGATGCCATCGGTGCCGCGAAGAGCCGTGGCGCTGACGTTCTGATCGTAGATACGGCAGGACGACTTCATAACAAAAAGAATCTTATGGATGAGCTTTCCAAAATGAATCGCGTAATTGGACGCGAATTGCCTGACGCGGACGTTGAGACGCTTCTCGTTCTCGATGCCGCTACGGGACAGAATGGCATCAGTCAAGCGAAGGAATTTAAGAACGCGGCGAACATTACGGGTCTTATTTTGACCAAGCTTGACGGTACCGCCAAGGGTGGTGTTGTGCTCTCCATTAAGCGTGAGCTTGGGTTCCCGGTGAAATTTATCGGGGTTGGTGAGCAGATCGACGATATGAAGCCCTTTGACGGCGCCGAATACGTTAAGGCACTCTTTGAAAGCGACGAGGAATAAGGAGTAAAATATGCGTCTTGTATTTGCAAGCAACAATGCGGGGAAAATTCGAGAGGTTGCTAAAATTTTAAACGAATGCTTTGAGGGAGAGAATATTGAGATCCTTTCCTTAAAAGATATCGCTTTTTTTGAGGATATCGTAGAAGACGGTAATAGCTTTGAGGAAAACGCCTTGATCAAAGCGAGAACCATCGCCCGCCTTGGCTATCTTTGTATCGCGGACGATTCGGGACTTGAAGTAGATGCGCTTGACGGTGCGCCTGGAATTTATTCCGCACGCTATTCGGGAGGTCACGGCAACGATGCCGAGAATAATTTGCTTGTTCTCAAAAATCTTGCCGGTGTTCCCGATGAAAAGCGCACCGCGCGCTTTACCTGCGCCATTGCATGCGCAACCCCAAACGGCGAGGAATTTACCGTGCGCGCTTCTTGCGAAGGACGTATTCTCCACGCCGAGGAGGGAAGCGGCGGCTTTGGCTATGACCCGCTTTTTTACGTAGAGGAATACGGGAAAACGCTTGCTTCTGTGACCCCCGAAGAAAAAAACGCCATCAGTCACAGAGGCAAGGCTCTCCGTGCCTTTGTGGAAGAATATCGGAAAAGAGGAATTTAAGAGGAAATGTTAAACGGAAAAAGACGCGCTTTTTTGCGTAAAATGGCGAATGAGCTTGACCCTGTGTTTCAAGTAGGGAAAAGCGGTATTTCCGAGGAAATGTGCTTGCAGATTGGCAATTGCCTTGAGGCGCGGGAGCTTATCAAGCTTCGCGTTTTGGAAAACAGCGGATATACGGCACGCGAGGCGGCGGAGGAGATTGCCGCCCAAACCGCATCCGAGGTCGTTGCTGTTATCGGCAGCCGCTTCGTGCTTTACCGCGAATCGAAAACAAAAAAGGTTATCGAACTTCCCAAATAATCAAAAATTACAAAAAGGAATTACCGAAAATGGAAAAAATAAAGGAGAAAACGCCTAAAACAGAGCATATCGGTATATACGGCGGTACCTTTTCTCCGCCGCATATCGGCCATATGCACGCCGCCCGTGTTTTTCTTAGGGAGGGCGGTATTGATTCCTTAATGGTGATTCCTACCTTTGTTACGCCCTTAAAGGAAAGAAATGAACAAACCTCAGCACACGATCGCTTAGAGATGTGCCGACTCGCCTTTTCTTTTTCGCCGCGCATTACCGTTTCGGATATTGAGGTGTGCCGCGCGGGACATAGCTATACAGCGGAAACCATCACAGTGCTTCATTCTCCTACGGTGGAGCTTTCCTTCCTTTGCGGCACGGATATGCTGCTCACTATGGATAAATGGCACGATCCCGAAACGATCTTTCGTTTAGCGCGCATCGTTTGCATGCGCCGCGAAAATGATGCTGTGAACGGAGAATTGCTTGCGCAAAAAGCGGAAGAATATCGCGTGCGCTTTGGGGCAACGGTTGAATTTTTAAATGCGCCGCCTCTTACTTTGTCCTCCTCGGAGATCCGTATGCGGCTTTTGCAAGGCGAGGATTGCAGAGAATATCTTGATCAATCGGTGCTGGACTATATTCGCGAAAGGGGGCTCTATTTATGATTGAAAAGAAAATTACAGCCCTCCGCGAGGAAATGCGCCTTCATATGGATGCACGGAGATATACCCATACGCTGGGCGTAGAAAAGGAAATGCGCCGCCTTGCCGAAGCGCTGTCCCCCTCTCTTTTGCACAGTGCCGCCGTGGCGGGGCTGTTGCACGATGTGACAAAGTGCTTATCTTACGAGGAACAGATGGCGTATTGCGCGGAAAACGGTATTACCGTAGACAAAGACGAGCTTCTCGCTCCTGCGCTTTTGCATGCGAAAACAGGGGCGCATTACGCTAAAACGCATTTTAAAGCCCTTGTCGACGACGAGATCGCATCTGCTATCGCAAGCCATACTACGGCAGAGCCGCCGCTATCCTTGCTGGGGGCTATGCTTTTCGTTGCGGACTTTACCGAGGAGGGAAGAGATTATCCGGACTGTATCGCACTAAGAGAGCTTCTATATCAAAGAAGCTTAACCGGGGAAGAGGGAATGAGACATTTTAAAAGAGTCGTTTTATCTGCCCTTGATCTCTCGCTTTCCGAGCTTCTTAACGAAGGCCGTCCGATTGCTCTTAAAACTGTCAAAGCACGGAACGCTTTGCTTGCGAATGATAATTTGCTTTGACCAAATATCCCCTCTCGCTCTTATGAATAGTTTTTACCGCCTTTTGTGAAACTAATGCAAAAGGCGGTGTTTTTATGAAAAAAAGACAAATAGCTATATGGCTTCCTACAATAGGCGCTCTGTTGCTTTCCTTGGCAGTTTTTGCGCAGCTTTTCTTATATGATGATGCGGAAACTCAGGTTACGGCAAGCGGTATTGACTCATATAAAACAATACTGCTTGCAGGCGTTGACGAAGCGGGCGAAAATACGGATATGCTTATGCTTTGCACGGTAGATAAGGAAAATGGAAGCGTGCGTTTTCTTCAAATTCCGCGTGACACGTTTTACAAAACCGACAAAGGAATAGGGAAGATCAATCGAATATATCGCTCTAATTTGTCAAAATACGGCAAAAAACGCGCGGCAGAAGAACTTACGAAGGAAATGGAAAACGCGCTGTCCGTTTCGGTTGACGGATATGTGGTGTTTGATATTCAAACGGTGAAAAGCTTTGTTGATACCGTAGGAGGCGTTCCCGTCAACGTACCGCATGTGATTTCTTATTTTGACGGTAATGCAGGTGTGGAACGAACTATCCCTGCCGGGGAACGGATATTAAACGGGGAAGAGGCGGTTGCCTTCGTGCGTCATCGGAAGAGCTATGCAGAGGGAGATCTCGGCAGACTTGATGCGCAGCTGCGCTTTCTATCGGGTGTTGCCACGATTGCGCCTTCTCTCAAAAAAATTGATTGCATCGTCGGGATTTATCAAAAAATTCTTCCAAACCTATTGACTAATCTAACCGAAAAAGATATAATGGAAGTTATGATGGCGTACCTTAAAAATCGCAACTCTTATACGGTAACCTTTATGCGTTTGCCGGGAGAAGCGTGCTATACGAACGGCACGTGGTATTACGTTCTTTATCGTGGCGCTACCGAGGCAATGCTCAAAGAACAGTTTGGTGCTTCGGTCCCCTTTGATAACGAACGTCGTTTTACCGACACGAAGAGGGTGGCGCTTTCAAACATCTACTTCACAAAAGATACCATCTATCGGGTATATACGCCCGATGAGGTGGCAAACAAACGGATTTTACGCGGTTAAAAGACCATAGAAAGGAGCGTACCGTGGAAACACAAAAAACACGCTTGGATCTGTCGGACGCAAGCTCTTTAACGGTGGCCAAGACGGTTTGCCGTCTGTTATCGGAAAAGCTTTCACTCAGCGTTAAATTAATTTTTGCGGGAGAGTCTGCCCTCACCGACTATTACGTGGTTGGATACGGACGTTCCTCCACCCACGTCAGGGCGCTCGCAAATGATGTCGAGGACGGGCTTGCCGCCGCCGGTGTTTACGCAAGGCGTACGGAGGGGCTTGATACCGCGGATTGGGTGCTTGTCGATTTTGGCGACGTGATCCTACACGTGTTTGGGAAGGAAGCAAGTGAATTTTATCGCTTTGAACGACTTTTTAAGCCGGAAGCCTTTTTGCACATCGACGACGTCTGTGAAGTGCAAAAAAATGAAAATACTAAAAGGATGAACGAATCATGAGACACGACTTTAAAGCCATCGAGGAAAAATGGCAAAAGAAATGGGAGGATGCCCGCGTTTTTGAGGCAACCGACGATTTTAGCAAGAAAAAGTTTTATGCCCTCGTAGAATTTCCTTACCCCAGCGGTGCGGGAATGCATGTTGGACACATCAAGGCGTATTCCGGCATGGAGGTGATATGCCGTAAAAAGAGAATGGAGGGCTATAACGTCCTTTTTCCTATCGGCTTTGACGCTTACGGTCTGCCGACCGAAAACTACGCCATTAAGACGGGCATTCATCCGCGCCAGGTGACCGATACCAATATCGAAAAATTTACCTCACAGCTGAAAAAGGTGGGCTTTTCCTTTGACTGGTCGCGCGTGATCGATACCACCACCGAGGACTACTATCGCTGGACGCAGTGGATCTTCCTCAAAATGTTTGAAAACGGACTTGCCTTCCGTGATACGACGCTGGTCAACTACTGTCCCAGCTGCAAGGTCGTCCTTTCCAACGAAGATTCCCAAGGCGGCAAGTGCGATATTTGCCACAACGATATCGTTCAGAAAACCAAGGACGTTTGGTATCTGCGCATCACCGAGTATGCCGACAAGCTTCTCGAAGGTCTTGACAGGGTGGATTATCTTCCCAACGTCAAGATGCAGCAAAGAAACTGGATCGGCAAGTCCACGGGTGCGTTCGTTCGCTTCGATCTTGCCGGTACCGATGAAAAACTCCGTATTTATACCACGAGACCCGATACCCTCTTCGGTGTCACCTTTATGGTCATGGCACCCGAGCATCCCTTGATCGATAAGTATGCTGACCGCATTACCAACATGGATGCTATTGAAGCGTACCGTGCGGAATGCATGAAGAAGACCGAGTTTGAGCGCACCCAGCTCGTTAAGGATAAGACGGGCGTCCGCATTGAAGGGCTTTCTGCCATCAGTCCCGTAAATGGCAAAGAAATTCCCATTTACATTTCGGACTACGTGATGATGGGCTACGGTACGGGTGCCATCATGGCAGTCCCGGCACACGACGAGCGTGACTACGACTTTGCTAAGAAGTTTGGTATTGATATTATTCCCGTTATCAAAGGCGGAAACATTGAAGAAGCCGCTTATACGGGTGACGGAGAAGTAATCAATTCCGATTTTCTTAACGGTCTTACCAATAAGGCCGATTCCATCGCCCGCATGATCAGCTTCCTTGAAGAAAAGGGCGTGGGCGAAGGCGGCGTGCAGTACAAAATGAAGGACTGGGCGTTCAACCGTCAAAGATATTGGGGTGAGCCTATTCCGATCGTTCATTGCGAGACGTGCGGCATGGTTGCCGTTCCGTACGAGGAGCTTCCGCTTAGACTTCCCGATATGAAGGACTTTAAGCCGGGCGAGGGAGGCGAGAGCCCGCTTGCGGCACTTCCCGAATACGTCAACTGCAAGTGCCCTAAGTGCGGTCGAGACGCTAAGCGCGAGACCGACACCATGCCTCAGTGGGCAGGCTCCTCTTGGTATTTCCTGCGCTATATCGACCCCAAGAACAGCGAGGCGCTTGCCGATCGCGAGAAGTTGAATTATTGGCTTCCCGTTGATTGGTATAACGGCGGTATGGAGCACGTTACCCGTCACCTGATCTACTCGCGTTTTTGGCACAAATTCCTTTACGACATCGGTGCCGTCCCTTGTGATGAGCCTTACGCCAAGCGTACGGCACAGGGACTTATTCTCGGTCCCGACGGCGAAAAGATGAGCAAATCGCGCGGCAACGTCGTTGATCCCAACGTGGTGGTTGAGGAATTTGGTGCTGACGTGCTCCGCCTTTACATCCTCTTTATGGGTGATTACGAGAAATCTGCGCCTTGGTCCGAAAACAGCGTGCGTGGCTGTAAGCGCTTCCTCGAACGCGTTGCGGGGCTTACCGACCTCGCTTCGGGTAAAGGCGAAAGCGAGAAGCTTGCCACTGCTACACACAAGCTTGTCAAGAAGGTTACTTCCGACATTGACAATATGAAGTTCAATACCGCCATTGCCGCGATGATGGGCTATGTCAACGAGGTCTATGATGCGGGCTCCTTGACGCTTGACGAGCTTTCCGTGTTCGTTCGTCTGCTCGCTCCCTTTGCGCCGCATATTGCAGAGGAGATCTATGCTACTGTGCTTGACAATACGGGACTTTGCGCTCTCGCCGAGTGGCCCTCTTATGACGAGAGTAAAACGGTTGACGCGAGCGTTGAGATGGCAGTTCAGGTCAACGGTAAATTGCGCGCTACCGTCGTTGTTCCCGTAAACTCCGATAAAGATACCGTTATTGCCGCTGCTATGCAGGAAGAGAAAGTTTCTTCTATGGTAGAAGGAAAAACGGTGGTTAAGGAGATTCTTGTTCCTAACAAAATCCTAAACCTTGTGGTAAGATAACCGAAATTTTGCCGAATTTCCCGAGAATTTGAAAAAAATCTCGGGAAATTTTTGTTTTTCTATTGACAAAAGAGAAAAGTCGTGATAGAATAATATGACGCTTATGATAGGCTACGAAAGTGTGGCTTGCCACCGCCTTTCCATAGCGATTATTTGAAAGAAAGAGAGGTGCTTTTCGTGTTCGCAGTTATTGAAACGGGTGGAAAGCAGTACAAAGTCAGCGAAGGCGACGTGATCTTCGTTGAGAAGCTTGGTGTCGAGGACGGTGCAGAGTATACCTTTGATAAGGTTCTTGCTATCGGCGGCGATACCTTTACCGTTGGTGCTCCCTATGTTGAGGGTGCTACCGTAGCCGCAAAGGTCGTAAAGTCCGGCCGCGGCAAGAAGATCTACGTCTTCAAGTACAAGTCCAAGAAGAACGAGAAGAAGAAGATCGGTCACAGACAGGATTATACCAAGGTCGAGATCACTAAGATCGTAGGTTGATCATGACACGCATTACGTTTTATAAGTCGAACGGTGTTTTTTACGGCTTCGAGGAAAAGGGTCATACAGGCTATGAGGAAGCGGGAAGGGATATCCTTTGCTCCGCGATCTCGGCGATGACCATGCTCATCATCAACGCCATTGAGGTCTCTTACGGCTCCGATGCGGATTACATCATTGATGAAGAGACGACCGATATCAAGCTGATTGCGCGCGGCGCACTTGAACGTTTTGAGTCGGACGAGAAGAAGCGGTATGCCATCGCGGGACTTATTCTCGCTTATTACGAGCAGCTTCGCGAGCTCACGGAGGAATATTACGAATATCTTTCCGTGGAGGCTGTTGAAAGAGAGCTTGCCGAATAAGCAACCAAATTTTTATGGAGGTAACTACCATGCTTAAGCTGAGTTTACAGTTCTTTGCTCATAAAAAGGGTGTAGGTTCTACCAAGAACGGTCGTGACAGCGAATCTAAGCGCCTTGGCGTTAAGAAGGGTGATGGCTCTTACGTAACTGCCGGCAACATCATTGTCAGACAGCGCGGCACCAAGATCCGTCCCGGTCAGAACGTAGGTCACGGTACTGACGATACCCTTTACGCACTTATCGACGGAAAGGTTAAGTTCGAATACGTCGCAAAAGGTAAGAAGTGCGTGAGCGTATACGCCGATTAATGATGTCAAAAAAGAGTGGAGGCATCTGCTCTTTTTTGTCTATTTAAAGCATTTTTTTAAAATAAGGAGATTTACAAAATGACACTTGTGGTTTTGGCGGCAGGTATGGGTTCGCGCTATGGAGGACTCAAGCAAATCGACCCATTGGGACCCAACGGAGAATTTATTATCGATTATTCCGTTTATGACGCGGTGCGCGCCGGCTTTGATAAGGTCGTTTTTATTATAAAAAGAGAAAATTACGAGATTTTCCGTTCTACCATCGGAGCACGTATTGAAAACGCTATCAAGGTGGAGTACGCTTTCCAAGAACTGACAGAGGAACAGGCAGCATGCTTGCCTGCTGACCGCGTGAAGCCCCTCGGCACAACGCACGCTCTTCTTTGCGCTCGCCCCTACATTGAAGGCAATTTTGCTATTTTGAACGCAGATGATTACTACGGTGTTGAGGCGTTCCGTCTCGCCGCCGAATACTTAAATTCCGCAAACCGTGATGAAGACAATCATTTTTGCATGGTTGGCTACGGTCTTGCCGCAACCCTTACCGAAAACGGTACCGTTTCGCGCGGTATCTGCACCGCAACCGAGGAAGGATTCCTTTCTTCTATCGTAGAGCGCACCAAAATTCGTGTGTGCGGCGACGGCGCAGAATATCTTGACGGTGAGGAATGGAACTACCTTCCCGGCGACTCTATCGCTTCGATGAACTTCTTCGGCTTTACCGAGCGTATCTTTGAGTATGCCGAAAAGGAGCTTGACAGATTCCTTCACGACCCCGCAAGCGATCTTATGAAGGGCGAATGCTACCTTCCTACCGTGGCGGGTGTTTCCATTAAGGATGGCGAATGTGATTTGAAGGTGCTTGTTACGCCTGATAACTGGTTCGGAGTTACGTATCAGGAAGATCGCCCTGTTGTCGTTGAGAACATTAAAAAGCTTACCGAAGCAGGCGTATATCCCGAGGCAGGACTTTGGAAATAAGTGAGGAAAAGAAGATATGGCAATTCTTGTAACCGGCGGAACAGGTTTTATCGGTTCGCATACGACAGTCGAGCTTCTTTCCAAGGGTGACGACGTTATTATCGTTGATAACCTTAAAAACAGCAAAAAATGTGTACTTGACCGCATTGAGACCATTACCGGTCGCCGTCCTGAATTTATCAAGGTAGATCTGCTGGATGCAGAAGGGCTTGACGCTGTATTTGCCGCACACCCCGAAATTGATTCCGTGATCCATTTTGCGGGCTTGAAGGCTGTCGGCGAATCGGTACAGCTTCCGATCCTTTATTATCACAACAACCTTACGGGAACCTTTAATCTTTTGAATTGTATGGAGAAGCACGGTGTAAACCGTATCGTTTTCAGCTCCTCCGCCACCGTTTACGGTATGCCTAAGAGTGTGCCGATCTCCGAAGATTTTCCTCTTTCCACCACCAACCCCTATGGCGAGACCAAGCTGATGATCGAGCGTATTTTGAAGGACGCTTGCGTGGCGCGTCCCTCGCTTTCCGTTTGTGTGCTTCGTTACTTTAATCCTGTCGGCGCGCACGAGAGTGGCTTGATTGGCGAAGATCCTCGCGGTATTCCCAATAATTTGCTTCCTTACGTCGCTAAGGTTGCGGCAGGCAAGCTTGATTATCTTCGTGTTTTTGGTAACGATTATCCTACGCGTGACGGCACGGGCGTTCGTGACTATATTCACGTTGTGGACTTAGCGCTTGCGCATCTTTGTGCCCTCGACCGCACGGAAAAGGTCACCGGCATTGAATATTATAATGTCGGTACGGGTACAGGTTACTCTGTTCTTGAAATGGTGGAAGCATTCTCGAAAGCGTGGGGTGGGGAGATTCCCTATAAGATCACCGAGCGACGCAGCGGTGATATAGCAGAGTGCTATGCCAACCCCGCGCGCGCCTATGAGCTTCTCGGATGGCGTGCGGAGCGTGACCTCACAAAGATGTGTGAGGATGCCGCGCGCTGGCAGCGCATGAATCCCGACGGATATCCCGAGGACTAATACGCATATTTTTCCTGCTTTTTCAAACAATAATGAAAAAGCACTCACGGCTTTATTTTGCCGCGCAGGTTTTCGCTTGCGCGGCATTTTTTTTGGAGGTAGAATGGGAAAAACAACGATTCAAAGCGTTCACGCAAGCGAGATCCTTGATTCGAGAGGAAATCCCAGCGTTTACGTTGAGATCAAAACAGAAGGCGGTGCTTCGGGGAGCGCGATGGTTCCTTCGGGAGCATCCACAGGAAAGTATGAGGCTTATGAAAAGCGAGATGGCGACGCTTCACGCTTTTTGGGCAAGGGACGGTTATGTGAGGTGAACGCAGTAGAAGGAGAGATCGCGACAGCTCTTCTCGGCATGCCGGTAGATAGACAGAGCGAGATCGATGCGCTTTTATGCGCTCTGGACGGTACTCCCAACAAATCGCGTCTCGGCGCAGGTGCGATCCTCGGTGTCTCAATGGCGGTATCCCGCGCGGCTGCATCGGCAAACGGTGTGGAACTCTGGGAATATCTTTCGGCAGATGCTAAAAAACGCCTTCCCGTGCCGATGATGAATATTTTGAACGGCGGTGCGCACGCCGACAATCCGCTTGATGTGCAAGAGTTTATGATCGTTCCAAGCGGTGCTTCTTCCTTTTCTGAGGGGCTTCGTATCGGCGTTGAAATATACCATACCTTAAAAGGAATCTTGAAAAAGCGCGGGCTTTCCACGGGTGTGGGAGACGAGGGTGGATTTGCCCCTCAGATCGCAACATCAGAGGAGGCGTTGGATCTTCTCGTGGAGGCAATTCATGCGGCTGGATATTCGGAACAGACCGTCAAGATATCGCTTGACGTCGCGGCATCGGAATGGGTCACGGAGGGCGGCTACCGTTTGCCTAAGAGAGGTACGCACTTTTCAGGAGAAATGCTTTGCAAGCGCATAGAGACGTTGGCTTCCGCCTATCCCATTCTTTCGGTGGAGGATCCCTTGGGAGAAGACGATTTTAAAGGCTTCCGCGCAATCACCGCCGCCCTTGACGGAAAGCTGGTCGTGGGTGACGATCTTTTCGTTACGAATGTAGCAAGGTTAAGAGAGGGTATCAAGGCTTGTGCCGCCAATGCCATTTTGATCAAGCCCAATCAGATCGGTACCGTCAGCGAAACACAGCGCGTTATTGCCCTTGCCGCAGAAAACGGTTATGCGTATATTATTTCCCACCGTTCGGGTGAGACAGAGGACACCTATATAGCCGATTTTGCCGTAGCAATGGGAGCACCTCTCATTAAAACGGGAGCCCCCTGCCGTTCGGAGCGTGTGGCGAAATACAACCGATTGCTCTTGATTGAAAAAATGCTTGGAGGAAATGCCTTCTACGGCCTTTGAGCATACGGCTCTCTTTGATAAATTATTTCAAAAAAATCCCTATTACCACTTGACAAATGGGGAAATATGTGGTAATATATTCTAGTATCAAGAGAGAGCCGATAAGCCCCTGTAGCTCAGTTGGCAGAGCACTTGACTTTTAATCAAGGTGTCCGGAGTTCGAATCTCCGCAGGAGCACCAAAGCACCTCATTTGAGGTGCTTTTTTCATACTGATAACAAAAGAGGAGCGCGTTATGACGTTAAGCGAATTTTTGGAAAAGGGAAGCACCGTTTATCACGTGACTGCCGCGCTGCAAGAGGTTTTGCGCGCGGAGGGCTTTGTTCAGCTTCGTGAAGAAGATGCTTATAAAGTGACGCTTGGCGGAAAATATTTCGTTACGCGCGCTGACGCTTCTCTTATTGCTTTCAAAATTCCGACGGACACTCCCATCGGCTTCCAAATGGCTGCCGCGCACGGTGATTCGCCCGCACTTTTCGTTACGGGCGAAAAGCACGACGGACATTACGTGCGTTTGTCCGTAGAGAGGTACGGCGGCACGCATTCCGCAACTTGGTTTGACCGTCCGCTAAAAATTGCGGGACGGGTATTCGTAAAGGATGAAGAGGGTGTTCGCTCCGTGCTCTATGAAAGTCCTTCGCCCGTCTATATCCCCACAGTGGCACCGCATCAAAACAGAGAGGCGGAGACAAAGCTGCTTTCAAATCCTGCCGTAGATCTTCTTCCTGTTTTTTGCAAGGACAACGGCGAAAAGGACGTCTTTAAAAAAACTGTCGCTGGTCATATCGGCGTAAACGTCAACGATATTTTATCCTTTGACCTGTATCTTAATGCCATGGAAAAACCGACGCTTTGGGGCGATGACTTTATCAGCGCGCCTCACCTTGATGACCTTGCTTGTGTTTACGGGCTTCTTGGCGGCTTTTTAAAGGCAGACCCAAGCGAAGCCGTTTCCGTGCTTTCCGTTTTCCATGGGGAAGAGGTAGGCAGCGCGCTTTCGGAGGGGGCAAACTCCACCTTCCTTGCCGATACACTTTTCCGTGTGTGTGAGGCCCTGCGGCTTTCTTATGAAGAGATGCTTGCGCGTAGCTTCATGATATCGGCAGACAACGCGCATGCTGTTCACCCCGCGCATCCCGAGCTATACGACGCACAAGCGGCATGCTATCTTAACGATGGTATCGTGATCAAGCACACCGCGTCTCGCCGTTACACCACCAACGCCTTTACCGATGCAATGATACGCATACTGTGCAACGTGGCGGGCGTACCCGTTCAGGAATACAGAAACCGCGCAGATCTTCCGGGCGGCGGCACGCTCGGCTCTATTTCCGCCAAGCACGTTTCCGTTCCCTCGGTGGATATCGGACTCGCCCAGCTTGCGATGCATTCCGCGTGCGAAACGGGCGGTGTTAAAGACGTCGAATATCTAAGTAAAATGGCGGAATGCTACTACTCTCGCTCTTTGGCGTATACGGACAAAGGCGCTGCTTGGAAGGATGGAGAAAATCAAGCATGAGGATCGCGATTTTAGATGCGGGAACGCTCGGAGACGACGTTTCTTTAGAGGATTTTTACCGTTTAGGTGAGGTTTCGGTTTATGATAAGACCGCGCCTGAGCAAATGGACCTTCGCGTTAGAGACGCGGACGTTCTCGTGCTGAATAAGATTCGCTGTAACGCGGACACTCTGAAATGCGCGAAACGCCTGCGCCTAATTTGCGTTGCCGCAACGGGTTACGACAATATTGATGTTGCCTATTGCCGTTCTCGCGGAATTGCCGTTTGCAACGTGGTGGGATATTCTACCGAAAGCGTGGCACAGCTGACGCTTTCGATGGTTTTCTCTCTTGCTACCAATCTCAAAATCTTTCACGCCTACGTGGCAGACGGAAGCTATACAAAAAGCGGCGCGGCGAATAAGGTCGCACCTGTGTTCCATGAGCTTTCGGGCAAAACGTGGGGAATTTTCGGCTACGGAAATATTGGCAAAAAGGTTGCGCGCGTTGCCGATGCTATGGGATGTCGTGTCGTCGTTTGCAAGCGAACAAAAACCGATGAGAAATTCCCGGTTGTCGATCTTGACACCCTTTGTAAAGAGTCGGATATTATTACCATCCATACCCCCTTAAACGAAGAAACGAGAGGGGCGATCAGCCGTACGCGTCTTGCCCGCATGAAAAAGGATGCCATTCTCGTGAATGTTGCCAGGGGCGCTGTGTTGGACGAAGCGGCGGTTGCAGATGCGATTTTGGACGGAAATCTTGGCGGCTTCGGCTGTGACGTCTATACGGAAGAGCCTTTTGGGGAAAACCATCCTTATACCGCAATTTTAAACCACCCCTCCGTTATTCTCACGCCGCATATGGCATGGGGGTCACACGAGGCAAGAACGCTTTGTCTTGCGGAGATTTGCATGAATATCCGCGCTTTTTTAGACGGAGAAACGCGCAATCGCGTTGATCTCGTTTGCAAATAAAAAGAGAGAGGAGAGTCGCCGTGCTTGTTAAGGACCTACGCTCGATCGTGCTCCATAAGCCAATGCTCAGGGAAATGGAATTTACTCTTGCAACCGAGCGCTGCTACGGAGAGAAGCTGATTAAATTTATTACCCGTTCGGAAACGGCGGCACTTCTTTTGCGTCGCTCCTTGCGCAAGCTTCAGGAGCAGGGCAGAATTTGCTTTTTCATTCCGGGACAGGATTTTCACCCCGATGATCAATCGACCCAGTATCTCTTGAATATTTTCCCTCAGGTTGAAAAGGATAAGGATCTTGGCAAAAAAAATGCGGATATTACCGTCGTTTGCTTATATTTGCATTAAAAAACGGAGTCAATCGACTCCGTTTTTTCTATGATACAGTAAACGTAATGCTTTGGCGTATTTATGCGGTGTTGTGCCGAGGTATTTGCGGAAGGCGCGCAAAAGCGTACTCTCGCTGACCTCATACCGCGCCGCAAGCTCGGCGACCCCAACCTCATAGGGAGCTTTTTCTTCTATGTAGCCAAGAGCGCGTCTTAAAAGCTTAGGAAGAGCAATTTCGAGCGATATATCCGTTTGTGGCAATGCTTGATTTTCCAAAATGGAAAAGAACAAGGGGATATCCCATAAAGCTGTGTCGTCAGACAGCGCTGCGCATAGAGATAGCAAGCGAAGGGCGTGCTCCCGGTGGAAGGAAAGCGCCATACCGCCGTCAGCACTGTAAAGATGAAGGCGCGGCGCAAACGCACGGAGCGTACTGCAAGGAAAAGAAAGCCGATACCCCGGAAAGGGGAGTCTACTCTCCTTTTGGCGGAGGTAAGAGTAGGGGAGAGCGAGTAATGCGTTGCCTTTTGATAGGAGATAAACGCGCCGTCCGAGAAGGATTTCCGAATCTTCCTCAGCCACGAGCAGAGCAGCATCGCTTTCGGTATCGCAAAGCGACTCATTGTGAAAAATGGAGAAAGAGAAGCTATCAATTTTTGGAAAAAGACATTCCTTCTTCACGGGTGTTATCATCTCCTTCACGCAATGCTTTGAAACCTTTATTCGGGGATGTGCCAATCAATGGGAGGACGGCCGTTTTCTTTTAAAAATGTATTGATTTTTGAAAAAGGACGGCTGCCGAAAAAACCGCGAAACGCGGAGAGGGGCGACGGATGCGCCGATTCAAGAATATAATGGCGCGGATTTGTAATAAGCTCTTTTTTTCTTTTCGCGTTGGCGCCCCAAAGGAGAAATGCTATGGGCTGCTTGCTTTCGTTTAAAAGGGAGATGATGCGGTCGGTAAAAATTTGCCAGCCGATACCGGCGTGGCTGTTTGCCAAATGCGCGCGCACGGTGAGTGTGGCATTCAACAAAAGAACGCCTTGCCTTGCCCATGCGGAGAGGTTTCCGTGAGATGGAGCCTTGATGTTAAGATCGCTTTCCAACTCACGGTATATATTTTGGAGGGATGGCGGAATGTCTACTCCCTTTTGCACGGAAAAGGATAATCCGTGGGCTTGGTTGGGCTCGTGATACGGATCCTGCCCGATAATAACTGCCTTAACATCAGAAAAAGAAGTGTACTTTAAGGCGTTGAAAATATCGTACATATCCGGGTAAACGGTATGATTTTTATATTCCGAGACAAGAGTTTTACGAATTTTTATGTAATACTCCTTTTCGAATTCTTCTTTCAGGATCATATCCCATTCGTTTCCAAGCTTTACCACGATGTCACCGCCTTACGTGTTTTCTTTATTTTATCACGTTTTAAAGAAAAAAGCAAGTATTAAAAAATGCTTTCCACTCGCTTGGGGCATTCGTCGGGTGAATAGCACCATTTGTCAAGATGGCGCGGTGTTTCATCCGGTAAAAAGCGAATTTTCGGCATTTCCGAGAGGGAACGGTGCGAATCGATGATGATAAGCTTAACCTTCATACGCTCGGGAAGAATGCTTTTGATGTAAACGGATGCCGTTTCGTTTTCTTTCACGCCCTCCTTATATTCTGCAAGTCCCGTCAAATTTGGCGTCAGCTCTACAAATATACCGTAGGGCTCAATGCTGCGGATGGTGCCTGCAACCGTCTGTCCCGCCGTAAAAAGGGAAGCGTTTTCGTTCCAAGTGCCGAGCAATTCCTTTCGAGAGGCGTAGATCCGTCCCTCTTCGTCAATGCTGCGTATTACCACAGAAAACTCGTCTCCGACCGAGAAACGAAGTCTGGGATGCGAAATGCGCGAAACTGAAATTGCATCCACGGGTAAAAGGGCCGTCGTACCGCATCCAATATCGAGAAACACCCCAAAGCTTTCCATGTGTGTGATCTTTGCGGGTACAACATCCCCGGGGCGAAGGGTAGAGATATATTTTTTGAAGCATTCCTTTTGCGCGTCTCGTCTGGAAAGGAGAATTTTGAGTTGCCCTCCCTCGTGCGTAATGCTTTTGACACAAAAGGCAACCATTTTCCCCACTCGTGTCAGAATAGCGATCTCTTTTACCGGAGAGGCACCGGGTTGATATAACGCCTCCTCCTTAGGAATGATTCCCATAAATCTGCCAAGCGCTACGTGTAAATTCATTTCGTTATCGCAAAGAAGTGCCGGACCTTCAAGTATGCTTCCGCGTTCCATTGCGCGTTCTAAGGCGGAAAGCGTGATTTGAGATGGGGAAAGACCGATGGCGTAGCTTTCTTTGCTTCCTTCAGGTGAAAATCCTTTCATTCTGCGTACCTCTTTTTTTATACTGTTACAGTATATGAGAAAGAAAAAACAAAAGAACAAAAAAGGAGCCGCGAATACATTCGCAGCTCCTATGACATTAAAGTTCTCCAAAAATGATTTGCGCCTCCACGTTGACCTTCCCGTCGGCGCGGAGGGTGCGGAAATAATCGCTTTCGCCATGATGAACGGAATAAATATTGATCGTCTCGCCCAGACGGGCTTCGTTTAAAAAATTTAAGTTCATGCGATAAATACGCTGTCCTTTCATATGACAGGCGTTACATAGCATATCAGAATATCGCGTGTTGTTTAAATGCATGTTTTGATCGGTTTCAGCATAAGAAACGGTGTGTTCACTCACCAGGCGCAAGGGAAGAGTATTTGGGAAAACGATCCTTGCCGGTGTATCTAGCGTCAGCATTTCATCATAAGAAAAGCCCGGTGTGTATTCTGTGACACGTATAGGACGGCGGTTTTCGATATCCACTAACGCCCAGACGGCTGTTGCTTCGGCAACAACGCAATCTCCGCGCCAAAGACGGTAACAACGGTTAAAGGAAAAGCCGCGGCTCTCCACACCCCAGGTTTCGGCGATTATATTATCGTAGGGATAAACGGTAGTATAAAACCCGGCAGAAAAACGACTAAGTAAGAAAGCAAGTCCTTTTTCGTCACGCAGACTTTCAAGAGACGGACCAAATCTTCTGCATTGTGCGTTGGCGCTTTCTTGCATATAACGCATCAAAACAGATGCGCGTGCCACGCCGTTATAGTCTAAGTCGTGTGAATCGACTGTGTATTCATTTCTCCACTTCATAAAACCCGTCCCTTCTGTGATAAATGCTTTTATAGCGATTTGAGTCTACCACAAAAGTGACGGGATTTCTACATTATTTTGTAAATTTTGATTATCCAAGATTTGTTTGATGACCTGTGTATACGCGTCGCTCTCGCTCTTCGTCCTTGACCAGACCAAAGCTGACGGAGATCGCCTCGTTTACGCGCTGCATCGTCCCTTCCTCAAGGTGTCCCATCTTTTCACGCAGACGTCTCTTGTCAAGGGTTCGCACCTGTTCAAGCAAAATAACGGAATCCTTAGCAAGCCCCACCTCTTTGGCATAGATATCAATGTGTGTTGGAAGCCTCGCTTTGCACATCTTGCTTGTAATCGCCGCGGCGATCACCGTGGGACTGTAACGGTTACCAACGTCGTTTTGCACGATCAATACCGGTCTGAGTCCCCCCTGCTCGCTTCCCACTACGGGGCTGAGGTCCGCGTAATATATATCTCCTCTTTTTATGTTCATATCCTTTTCTCCTTTTACTCTGCCTTCTTTTACCGTTCTTTCGGTCTTCATGGTTATTTTTGCCTCATTTCACATCTGTTTAGTCATGCAAATTGTGGAAACAAAAAAAGAAGTTTCCATAATTATCATATGACGAAAGAGCGGAAGAAGAAATTCGCCGATGAGATTTGTACTATGTAAAAACGGAAACATCTTTCGACGTTTCCGTTCTGTTTTATCAGTCGCGGCTCACGACAGTTTCGTCTGCGGGGCGAAACAGCATGGAGATGCACCAGATACCTGCAAGCGCAACGATGGTATAAACGATACGGCTGAACACAGCCAATTGACCGCCGCCGATCCAAGCAACCGCGTCAAAGCCGAAAAGACCGATGCTGCCCCAGTTTAAAGCACCAATAATTACAAGAGCGAGTGCAATACGATCCAAAATGATCATGGTTTGCTCCTTTCCGAGGTAATACGGATTGCTCCGTTTCTTATAGTTTGCACCGCTTTTTTTAAATAATACGCAGACATAACGAAGGCGGAAAAATTTAGTTTTTAAATTCCGGTGTCTCCGCGCCGAACTTTTCGCGCAAGATATTCAAAGCCTTTTTTTCAATGCGGCTGACGTAAGAACGCGATATACCAAGCATCTTTGCCACCTCGCGCTGCGTTTTTGGCGGGTGCTTTCCGAGCCCATACCGCAAAACGATGATTTCGCGTTCGCGCTCCGAGAGGAGAGTACGAATGTAAAAAAATGCTCGTTCCGTATGCATTTTTAAGTCAAGATCCTCAAAGACCGTATCATCACAGCAAATGATATCACCATACGTTAACGGATTTCCGTCCTTGTCTATGTCAATGGTTTCCTCCCACGACACCTCGCACGCGTATTTTTTTTGTGCGCGGAAAAACATCAAGATCTCATTCGCTATCCTCACCTAACGGCTCGTCTGTATCGCCCGAATTTTCGGTCGAATCATCGCCGTTATTGTCGTTATTTCCGTCATTTCCGTGAGGCGGAGCGGGG